>NZ_NETS01000010.1:1257082-1885623 GCF_002150035.1 Leptospira venezuelensis
TTTCCAGTTCTTGTTTGGACTTTTGGTTTTAGGAACAATTTCTAACTTAGTGTATCCACTGCTACTGATCGGAAAGATCCGTAAATGGAAAACATTCATCCAGAAGGAAGAAGGTCGAGCATTCTCCCCGTTTCTTGCGCTTTTCTATACGAGTATATTTGTGATCTCACTGTTTGTATTCGCTCAGATCTTCTATATGCCATTGTTTACTGTTGCAGGCGCAGGCCTCACCTTGATTGTATGTTCCGTCTTTCTAAGCGCTTCTACTTCTCCACATCTAATCATTTCTTTCGAAAAGATAGCAAGGGAAGCAGGGTATAACGAGACCAGACTCCAAGGTATAGACGTGGATTCAGTCGTTCAAAAGATGCAAGAGCTGATGAGAGATAAAAAACTCTATCTGGATGAAGAGCTTACACTTTCAATTCTTTCCGAAGAATTAAAAATCAAGACTCACCAGTTATCAGAGATATTGAATGATAAGATGAAAATTGGTTTCAGAGAGTATATCACTGGATTTCGTTTGGTAGAAGCTTCCAAATTGTTAAGAGAAGAGCCTCAAAGATCCGTGCTTGCTGTAATTTACGCGGCAGGATTCAAATCCAAATCTGCATTTCATAAACTATTCCAGGAGAAATATGGATGTTCTCCTGGAGAATATCGTTCTTCTTTTTCTAAAAAACCCTAAGTTAAGATTACCATTCTCCGGTATTACTCATACTTTTCCAAGGTTCTGCGATCTCTAAAGATTTTCCTTTTTGTAGTAACTCAATAGAAATTAAATCAGGAGAACGAATAAATGCCATTCTTCCATCTCTAGGCGGGCGATTGATGATCACACCTTTAGCTTGAAGATTCGCGCAGGTCTCATAGATATTATCCACTTCAAAAGCAAGATGACCGAAGTTTCTTCCACCTGTATAAGCTCCTTCTTGGTCCCAGTTATAAGTTAATTCGATCTCTGGAGAGTTTTCATCCAATTCTGATAAGAAAACAAGAGTATATCTTCCTTCAGGATGATCATGTCTTCTTGTTTCTTTTAATCCTAACTTATTGCAGAAAAAATCAAGTGCGAGATCCAAATCTTTTACTCGGATCATAGCGTGTAAGTATTTCATTTTGTGTCCCTTAGGAGAATTTTCTCCTGAAAAAGAAGGTTTCTGCCTTCTTTATAGGAAAGAAACCTGCTGATTTTCCCTATGACAAGCTCAAAGCTAAGATGAAAAATCGAGCAGAATTGAAATTTCCACCATATTGGATTTTTTCGATTTCCCCCTAAAAACACCCTTTTTGACCCCATTTTTGCTTACCCTGGGAGCGAAATGCTTAATTTGTGTGCTCAAAAAATAAGCATTTTTCGAATTTGTAATAGAGATTCGACTTGAAAAAAACAGCCTTCGGGTCGATACTTGTACTATATTCAAGCAGCGGAATGAGATATCATCCGATTTCGCTTCTTTTTTATTCAATATGAATGGATAGAAGCTATATGAAACAAGGTGCTTAGAAAATTAGATAATTCTAATAAATGTAAATGTGATAAAGGGTTCTTTGAGTTCGTTTAACAAAAATTTTTAATTTTTTCTTTGTATGAAAATTTTTTTGTTCCATTGGTCGATGCAAGTAGGTCATATGGATATAAGCGAAAACAAGAACAGAAAATATAAATAAATAACTTGAGGTTTCAATTTTATGAAAATCAACAAACTCACTTCTCTTATATTGGTAGTAGGCTTCTTAGCAGGATCTTCCGTTTTTGCAGTTTCTCAAGATACTGAAGATCGTCTTTTAGAGCAAGCTTTGGTATCCGCTGCGGTTACTAAAGAGCAAAAAGTTGCAGTCGCTACTTACTTGAAAGCAATCGCTCAACAAAAGAGCGAAAGAGCAGAAGAGTTAAGAGCATTGGCTAAACGTTCTACTGGTGGAAAATTCCTCGCTAGCAACGCTCAGTCTGAAAAATTCTTGAAACAAGCAAAAGCTCTTGAAGCAGAAGCTGCAAAAACACAAGAATTTCTAAACAATCTTTAATTCGTAGTCACAAATCCTAAAAATCCATCGACTGCAAGGCGCCGTAAGGCGCCTTTTTTTGTTACTTGGAGATTTTCTTATCTTTAGGGAAACAACTCATGCTGAAACCTTCTATCATATAACAAATAGCATCTTTGGTTTCGCATCTTAAGGCGTCGTTGTAAGTAGTGCTTTGGATTTCCAGATCCATACGTTCACAGACCATTTTTTCTCTGGTTGATGTTTGGGTGCTTGTGTCTTGGCCGAGTAAACTTCCGGCGACTAAGAAACAAATTGCGAATAATACCGATTTTTTCATAATACTCTCCGGAAAATTCTTTGATTCTATGACCCTTTCAGGTTTCCTCCCTTGAGTCAATCGATTTGGATAGATAGAAGGTCCCGAAAAAGGATTGTGAGACGGTTTGAACCTTCTAATTTGCCCTGATGAGTTTTCCGGGTGGAAAGTTACATTCTAAATGGACAAAGTACACTTATTGTTTTTTGTTCCTTCTTCCTTTATTGTATCCATTCTTATTGAAGCCCAGCGAACAGTTATACTCCGACCATTTGGGCAAATTTATATTGGGAGAGTCCGTAGGACGGAATGGATTTCTTTCAGGCAATTTGGCATTGCCATCTCGAAGTTTAGATCCGGAAGGAAATTATTGCTCAAATGAATGTATTCGCATCGGTGATGAACTAATCAGTCCATTCCCTGTTGCATTAGGTTATGTATATGCAATATTTCTACCTTGGAGTGGGATCACTGGCGTATACATTGCAGTTTCGGTTTTGATCCTTCTATCCTTATTATTCCTTTCGATCTTATGGGATTGGGATCCGATCTATTTGGGAGTTTTGGTTTTAGCCTCTCCTTTTTTAGTAAATGGATATTTCTTCCCGGATGTTGGAATTGCCTCCTTTTTGTTTATAGGGGGAAGCTTTTTATTTTTGAGATCCGACACTTCTTCTTCCTGGATGCGGTTTGTAAGTTCAGGCTTTATCTGTGCTTCTGCTGCTTGGTTTAGGATAGAGAGTATCGTATTCCCATTATCTTTTATTTTTTTCTTAAGTATATATAATATTTCTAATATAGAAGAACGAAAGAAAATTTTAAGTTATTCTCTTGGATTTTTGCTTGGGATAGGGCTTTTACTTGGCATACAGTATGTTCTATATGGACATCCATTAGGCCCGAGGTTTTCCTTTAACCAACCTACAATGTTCCTACTTCCTTGGAAGAAATGGAAAATTTATACAGGGCTTTTGATCGCTAATCAAAATCGGATCGGTTTTTTCGGATATACTCCTGGATTCTTGATCGCTCTCCTCTTCTTTGTATATTATATTTTCTTTAATAAGAATCCTTTAAAAAGAGGTCTTACATTTGAGATCTCGAATCGGGATCTATTTGTTCTTTCGGGTCTTGCCGCATTTTTCGCATTAGTGATTTCTGCTCCGAATGATGGGCTTATTGATTTTGGTTCCAGATATCTTCATTTGAGTTTGCCTGCGTTCGCAGGAATGTTTTTGATCTTACTCGAAAATATAGTAGGGAAGTATCGTAAGATCGGTAAAATTGTTCTGTTTGTGAGTCTTCTTTATTCGGTTTACGTCAGTTTTTCTTATACACAGATCTTAGGAAAGTTTGGAAGGAAGACTACAAAACTGAATGCGATCTATTTGGAACAAAGACCTGACTTGGTTGTGGTGCAGATCAGAACTTATTCTCAGATTCTAGGAAAATACTTTTTTCAAACACCTTCTGTTTGGCTTATGAGGGAAGGTCATATTAAGAATTTCTTCTCTAAGAATGATCCTGAGCAGTTTAAGAAAATATTATTTGTACAAACAAAAAACCCTATCGCGCAAAGTTTAGATGCGTCTGATCCTTTTTTGAATAATAAATATTATGAGAGTATTACTCAAAGCTTGGGTCCTGATTTCAAAAAGGTTTGGTCTGAAAATAAGGAAGATGTTTTGATCTTTTCTATGGAGAAAAAAAAGTAAAGCGGGGCAGTGCGCGAGAAGTGAAATGTTTTGCGCTGCTTCCTCGGTTGAAAGCAGGCAAAACGAAGCGGACCTTGTTACAATCTTACTCGTTTAAAAAGAAGAAGAAAAAGAATCCTGCGGCTTGCGCTCTAGGAATTCCCACTGCACTTCCGATCAAGGATCCATTTTTTCGTACGTCACCATTACTATCAATGCGTCCGATCAGGCTTCCGTTCTTGCGTACATCTCCGCTGGAATCAATCGAACCCACTAGCGATCCGTTCATTCGAATGTCTCCGTTAGAGTCGATTCGACCTATGAGGCTTCCGTTTTTCCGAACATCCCCGCCGGATTCAAATCTTCCAACGAGAGATCCATTCAGCCTTACGTCACCACTGGAGTCTATACTTCCGATAAGAGATCCGTTCTTTCTCAGATCACCTGCCTGCAAAGAACCCAAGCTAGCGCTTAAAAAGAGGATTGCAGTTACGAGTTTCAAAATTGGTTTCATTCATGTATCTCCGTATTCTTACTCATTCGTATGCATAGGGTAACAAGTATGGAAATACTTTTTGCGGGATATTTTCTTATAAATGTATCGTTCATTCCGATTGTTAAAGCAAAATTGTAACGTTAGTTTCTATTCTATTTCCTCATCAGATTCTAATTCTATTTCGCAAACCTTAGAATAGAATTTGGATTGGATCTCTTTTCTTTCTTTTACAATTCCTGAGATCTGGATATAAAAACTAGATTTCAATCCGTACAATCTTCCATAAACTCCATCTCCTTTCTTATAGGAAACTCTAGAATCTATTCGAAATTTTAAGATCCTCTTACCGATTATCTGTGCTGCGGCCAAGAACACTAGGTCAGAATCAAATAACTCCAGATAAAATTTAGGAAGAAGTCTGAATGTATTTTTTAAAAAAGACGTTTGGGTCATAGTGCGCATTCTATTAGAAAGACCGGACAAATTGGTATCATCCGTCTTAAAATCCGTTGTTTCCGGTTACGATTTGGTAAAAAGAAGGACTCGAGAAAATCCTTCTCAAATGATACGTATTTTTGATTGTCTCTGAATTTCCCGAAAGAAAGAATGTCCGGCATGAATCCAAGTACGAAAAAACTCCAAACCAAACTAGCGGTGATTCATCTTTTGCAAGAAAACAAAAGAATGAGTCTGGAGGATCTTTCCAAGTATTCCGGCATAGATGATATAAAAGATCTGAAAAAAGAACTGGGAAAATTGTACATGGTAGGTTCTTATCCATATACTCCGGATCAATTTGTGGAACTGGATTATGATGGAGAAACTATTGGCATCCGTTTGCCTTTGAGTCTTGAGCAAGGTTTGGTACTGAGCGTAAAAGAATGGGCAACGATCCGAAAATTATTTTTGGAAGAGGATGAAAAAGAAACAAGTCCTTCCAGGAAAAAAGTATTAAAATCTATATTAGATAAAATTCATACAATTTTACCTTCAGCAGGAACTCCTAGCGAAAACGAATTAAAAAAGAATATAGAGGATTCTATCTCTGAGGGTAAATCCTTACAAATCAAGTATCGTGCACAGGGTGAATCAGAAGCGGAATCTAGAATAGTAGATCCTTGGGCACTTTTAAGTTTTAGAGAAGACTATTTGATTGGCTACTGCCATTCCAGAAAAGCCCCTAGGACATTTAGATTGGATTCCATTCTTCAATTGAACAGGACTCAAGAGAATGTTGCAGAGATCCCAGACGAAGAAAGAAAGAATGCTATCTCCAAATTGAAAGATTTTCTAAAAGGTGGAGAAGGAGATTCGGATTTTGCTGAGGTCTATCATACCGCAGAAGTGTATTTTAATCTGCATTCTCGTTTACATTTAGAAAGAACTTCTACCAAAAAGCAGATTGGAGATATTACATACTATCTTTCTAAAGCAAGGATTAGGAACCAAGATTGGTTTTTGTCAGTCCTAAAAGGTTTTGGACCGAATGTAATTCTTGTTAGTCCTGTTACTTTAAAGGAAAGAATGGCGGCTTATTGGGAGACAATTTCTTCGGATCAGTCCAACTAGGAATCGATTGACTCCTCTCTCTTTAACATTGATTCAGGATATACCTTGCTTTCTCCCGCAAAGATCAACCTAGGATTAGAGATCCCTTACAAAAGACCTGATGGATTTCATGAGATTCGGAGTGTATTCTTACGCTTGAATTGGGGAGATGATATTCAGATAGAACCAATCACTCCTGGGTCTTTCGAGTTGGTTTCTGATAACCAGATCATTTTAGAAAAAAGAGTACTGTACGACGAGGTTTCCGAGAAAGGAGACCTAAGTAAGAATATTCTTTTCAAAACATTTTCCAAGATCAGAGCTCATTACAGAGAACTTCCAGGTGTCAGAATCCATCTTACTAAAAAAATTCCGCCTGCAGCAGGCCTGGGTGGTGGATCTACCAACGCAGCATCACTTTTCTCTTTTTATTTTGGTCTAAGTCCTGAGTTTAATTCGGACCATATATTCCAACTGGCAGCTGAGATTGGAGCAGATGTTCCATTCTTCTTATCCGAAAGTCATTGTTTGGTGTCGGGAAAAGGTGAGATCTTGAAGGACATACAAGTTCATCCTGGACAGGGGATTCTGGCCTTAACTCCTCAGATACTCTCGACCGCTGAAATGTACGCAGGTCTCAAAAAGCCTTTACAAGCCGACCCTCCCTCGAAAAGATGGATTTCTCTAGACAATGACGTCGAGTTTTCTTTAAAAGAAGGAAATTGGGCGGCTTTGAGAGAAAAGCTCGTAAACGACTTCGAGCCTCTTGCCTTCCAAAAGTTTCCCCAACTAGGGAAATTAAAGGAAAGTTTTTTGGCGAATGGAGCTAGTTACTCCTCCTTAACTGGATCAGGATCTTGTATCTATGGTTTGGTGCAGGGATTGGAAATACGGGAAGAGCTGTTAGCCAAAATGCAAACGGAATTTCCCGACCTTACGTTTGTAAGCTTTAATTATTAAAGAATGAAACTGGGCCGTCGCCAAGTGGTAAGGCAGCGGTTTTTGGTACCGCCATTTCATAGGTTCGAATCCTATCGGCCCAGCCACTGTTTGATTTCACCGGATTACTGAATGGACGCCAAAAAGGAAGCAGTCGCCGTAGTATTAGCTGCGGGAAAGGGAACCCGCATGAAGACGGAGCTCCCAAAGGTGGCTGTTCCTTTAAATGGAAAGCCCCTTTTAAACCATGTTATTGATCACCTCAAAGAAGCGGGTATCAATGACATAGTCATAGTTGTAGGCTATAAAAAAGAAGAAGTCCAAGCACTTTGCACAGGAATTCCTGGCATTCGTTTCGCTGAACAAAAAGAGCAATTAGGCACAGCTCACGCAGTATTAAGTGCCGAAGAATTTGTTAAATCTCATAAAGGTCCTATCCTTGTAGCTTGTGGGGATGTCCCAATGATCACAGGGGATACATTTAGTTCTCTCGTTTCCACTCATGTTGAAAATGAATTCTCCGCTACTCTTCTTTCCGCAAAGGTAGATATTCCTACTGGTTACGGAAGGATCGTTCGTAATTCTTCCGGAGAAGTAACCGCAATCGTTGAAGAAAAAGACGCAGATGTGGAACAGAAAAAAATAAACGAGATCAACACTGGAACTTATGTTTTTAGTTCCGAAATTCTTTTCGAATCTCTTAGAAAAATAGGAAACAGCAATGCTCAGGGAGAATATTATCTCCCTGATCTAGTAGGGTTGTACAAAAAAGAAGGAAAAAAGTTGGGCGCAGTGATTCTTAAAAACAGCGGAGAAAGCCAAGGTGTGAATTCTCCTACAGACTTGGAAAACTTAGCAGCAGTTTTAAATGGAGCGGGTGCAAAATGAGCGGCTCTAATATCGCAGTTTTTTCAGGATCTTCTAATCGTACTATCGCAAATGAAATTTGCCAAGAGTTAGGAATAGCTCCGGGTAAGATCAATCTTCGTAAATTTTCCGACGGAGAGATTGCGGTTAAGATAGAAGAGAACGTAAGAGGAAGAGACGTATTCGTTATCCAATCTACTTCTGCTCCTGCAAACGACAATCTAATGGAATTACTTTTGATCATGGACGCGTTAAGACGTGCTTCTGCAGAAAGTATTTCTGTAGTTGTCCCTTATTACGGCTATGGACGCCAAGATAGAAAAGCGGAACCAAGAGTTCCAATCTCTGCAAGAGTTGTCGCAGATCTGATCGAGACCTTAGGGCCGACAAGAGTGATCGTGATGGATCTTCATGCGGACCAAATCCAAGGTTTTTTCAAAGTGCCTGTGGATAATTTACACTTTAATCCAGTACTGGTAGAATATATCTTAAGCAAGAAATTCGATGATCTAGTTATCGTTTCTCCTGATTCTGGCGGCGCGGAAAGAGCTAGATCCTTTGGTAAAAAAGTGAACGCAACTTTAGCGATCATAGACAAGAGAAGACCAAAGGCAAACGTTTCCGAAGTGATGAACGTGATCGGAGAGATAGAAGGTAAGAATTGTATCCTTCTGGACGATATGATCGATACTGCAGGCACGATCTGTAAAGCGGCTGACGCTCTATTAAAAAATGGAGCTAAATCTGTATATTGTGCTGCTACTCATGGAGTTCTTTCCGGAGAAGCTATTGATCGTTTGAACTCTACTCCTTTCACGGAGGTCGTATTGTCTAATACGATCGAGATACCAGAGTCCAAAAAAATCACTAAGTTAAAAACTCTCTCAGTAGCTCCGTTATTCGCGGCGGCGATTCAGAGAATATCGACCAATCAATCGGTCAGTGACCTATTTATATAAGAACAAGGGTAAAAAACAATGAGCCACAAATTAGCTGTTAAAAAAAGGACTGAAACAGGCAAGAACATAAACAATCGTCTTCGCGCTGATGGACAAGTCCCTATTAATATTATCGGAGGCGGAAATGCCGCATCTGGTTCTGTAAACGAGAAAGAACTTGAAAAGCTAGTTCATTCCGGAATCCGTCAATCCACTCTAATCGAGTTGGAAGTAGAGGGAGAAGGAATCCAAAAGGTTTTCGTTAAAGAAGTACAACGTTTTCCTGAAATCGACAGAATTCGCCACGTAGACTTCTACAAAGTTGAGCCTGGTAAGAAGATCGTTACTAAGATCGGAATTCGCACTGAGGGAACTGCAAAAGGTTCTAAGATGGGTGGTCAGTTCGACCATTTGATCCATGAGATTCGTGTGAAAACTGTTCCTGAGGATCTACTTGAGACTCTGGTTCTAGATGTAACTGATCTAGATGTAGGCGATTTTATCAAAGTTAGTAACCTGAAAGTTCCTGCAAGCTGGGAAATTTTAGTTAATGGTGATCCAATCGTAGCTGCAGTTCTGAAAACCAAAGCTTTACTTGCTCAAGAAAGAGCAGAAGCTAAGGAAGCTGCCGGAGCGAAGCCGGGAGCAAAAGCCGGAGCTAAAAAAGGGAAATAATTTTCCCTTCCCGAGATCTAAAAAATTGGAGTACGTTATTGTATGAAGCTAATCGTCGGACTGGGTAACCCCGGAGACAAATACAATAATAACCGAGCAAATATCGGCTTCAAAATTTTGGACGTGATCGCCAATAATATCAACGTTGAGATCAAGACTAAAAAGAAAAAGTCTTTGATCGGGCGAGGCGATTTTGAAGGAGAAGAGGTCGTATTATTAAAACCTCAAACCTTCAGCGATCTTTCGGGAGAGTCCGTACTGTACATAGCTTCCTTCCTGAAAATTCAGGTACAGGATATTCTAGTAATCCACGAAGATTTAACCTTACCCTTGGGTAAAATTGTAGTGGATAAGGGAGCTAACGGAAACGAAAATCCTGGGATCAAATCAGTGATCCAATCCTTACGTTCTCCAAATTTTATCCGCATCCGTATCGGGATCGGAAACGACCAATTTGATGGCACAAATTTGGACGGATTTTTGAAGGAAGATTTCCAACCTTTAGAAAACTTAAGTTTGATCCAGATCATCAACGACGCGGAAGCCGCAATTCGCTCTATCAGTTTGGGCGATATAGAAGACGTGATCGAAAAATACAGATTGTAAAAATCCTTTACTTTTCCGGAAAAAAAGGGACTCTGATTATGGGGAACCTTTTCACTCGAAACGGTTTCCAAATAGTATCCGGTTTACGATTCCGGCAGGTCCAATGCCTGCTTCCTTTAGTCTAACCTACGGGAAGAATGTGGCTCCGAAGAGATGGCGGAGCTTGGGAGTTACACATGAATAACAATAATAAAGGTCTTAGATTACTTATACTTTTTATCTTAGTAATCCTAGGATTGGCAGTTCTTGTACCACATATCCACAATGTTCTGGAGAAGCCGAGAGTATTACCGTTCTCCCAATTTATGAACATGGTAGAACCGGATGCTAATTCAAAGCCTAAGGGAAAATTAGTCAAAACCAAAGATTCTAATTTCCCTGGTTGCGATAAGCTAATCCTAAAAGGAGAAATGATCAAAGGTTGCTACGAACCAGCTGACGAAGGAACTACAAAACCGATCGTTCAGTTTGAAACTATCATTCCGGCACCTTTGGACAAAGATTTCCTTACTGCTTTAAGAAAAACGAATATAGATTTCGAAGTAGTTCCTGCGGAAAGTAGTCAAGGATTCGGAATGTTGAGTTCCTTCCTTCTGATCGGATTGATCGGTATTTTCGTATTTTATTTTTTTATTATGCGTCAGGTTCAGTCGACCGGTAATAAGGCGTTCTCTTTTGGAAAATCTAAAGCTAAGATGACTGTAGATCCAAAAGTTAAAGTAAGTTTTGCAGACGTTGCGGGATGTGAAGAAGCTAAAACCGAGTTAGTAGAAATTATAGAATTCTTAAAAGATCCTAAAAAATTCCAAGCTATGGGCGCAAGAATCCCAACTGGAGTTCTTTTAGTTGGCCCTCCAGGAACAGGTAAAACTCTACTTGCTAGAGCAGTTGCAGGAGAAGCTGGAGTTCCATTCTTCAGTATCTCTGGTTCTGACTTCGTAGAAATGTTTGTTGGTGTGGGAGCTTCTCGCGTTAGAGACCTTTTCGAACAAGGTAAGAAAAATTCTCCATGTATCATCTTTATTGATGAGATCGATGCAGTGGGAAGATTGCGTGGAGCCGGATGGGGCGGTGGTCATGACGAAAGAGAGCAGACCCTAAACCAAATGTTAGTTGAGATGGATGGTTTCGAGAAGAACGAAGGTGTGATCGTAATGGCAGCTACAAACCGTGCTGACGTTTTGGATCCTGCGTTACTCAGACCGGGACGTTTCGACCGCCAAGTGATTGTAGATCTTCCTGACTTAGTCGGAAGAGAGCAGATCCTAAAAGTGCATTCTAGAAAAGTTCCGTTAACCAGCGATATCTCTTTGAACTCGATCGCAAGAGGAACCCCTGGATTTACAGGTGCGGATCTTGCTAATTTGATCAACGAGGCTGCGTTACTTGCTGCACGTAAGAATAAAAAACGTGTAACTCAAGAAGAATTAGAAGAAGCCCGTGATAAAGTGATGATGGGTCCTGAGCGTAGATCCTTCTTCATTTCCGAAAAGGAAAAAGAAGTGATTGCGTATCATGAAGCAGGCCATGCGATTTTAGGAACACTTCTGGCATATACAGAACCGGTTCATAAGGTTACAATCATTCCGAGAGGAAGAGCATTAGGACTTACTCAGTCTCTTCCTACAGAAGACAAACATATTCATACGAAAGCGTATTGGCTGGATCAGATCGTAGTTTGTATGGGCGGATTCATCGCGGAAGAGTATAAGTTTAAAATGACTTCTACTGGTTCCAGCAATGATATCCAACAAGCTACCAATATCGCAAGAAGAATGGTCTGTGATTGGGGAATGTCCGAAAAACTGGGTACGATCAATTACGGAAGCGGTCATGAGAGTCCTTTTCTCGGAAGGGATATGGGCCAAAGTAATAAGGCTTATAGCGAAGAGTTTGCTGCAATGATCGACAAAGAGATCAGAGGGATCGTTCAGACATGCCTAGATAAGGGAAGAGAGCTGGTCCGTAAGAACTCTACTAAGTTCGAGAATTTGGCAAAAGCTCTTCTTGCAAAAGAAACAGTCGCTCACGAAGAGTTGATGGCAATCGTTCACCCGGCTCATGAAGAAACTAAAAAGAAAACAGAACGTTCTAATAAAAAGGAGAAGTCGGGAGAAATTTCTAACAAACCCGCTTATTCTACTGGCATTGAATGAAATTCTGGCTTTTTAAGACCGAGCCTGACGTTTTTTCCATTGATACCCTGGCTTCTTCTCCTGGTAAAACAGCTCCTTGGGAAGGTGTCAGAGGTTATGGAGCAAGAAATTACCTAAGGGATGAGATCAAAAAAAAAGATCTCATCCTATTCTACCATAGCAGCACTAAACCCCCTCATGTAGCAGGGCTTGCAGAAGTAGTCAAAGAAGGATATCCAGATCATTTCGCGTTTGATAAGAAACATAAGTATTATGATCCTAAAAGTGATCCAGGGAAACCGACCTGGTTCATGGTAGATGTGAAATTTAAGGAAAAATTTTCTCGCCCAATTTCGCTAGAAGAATTAAGATCCCACGGGCAACTAAAAGGAATGGTGCTTTTGCAGCCGGGTGGTAGACTTTCTATCCAGCCAGTCAGCGAAGAACATTTTCATTATATTTGTAAATTGGCCGGGGCAAAAAGTCTCCCCGGTTAGGGAGATTTTTAGTGAATATTTTCCGAAAAATTCGGAACTTCAGCCTTATTCTGCTGATCCTTATCCTAAGTATAGACTCTCTATATTCTCAGGAAGATATTCCAGTTTTTCCGATCTCCGGTTCCATGTCTGGAACTCCTATAAATAAATTCACTTTTATCAGAAAGATCCGACCTGGAGATCTGAAGACTCTTACTGACTTGGAGACTGGCGACTGGACTAGAATGGATAAGGATAGTCTCTCTTATAGTTTCACCGACGATCAGTTCTTAATTAAGTTCAAGATACAAGCTCCTCCTAAAGAAGGAACGATTTCCTGGTATTTAGTTTTGAATAATCCAGGAATGGAAAATCTTACTGTTTATAAAAGAGTTTGGAGCCCTCAAGGATGGGCTTGGTCCGAACTTTCTAGGGATATGAGGATGTCCTATATCCAACCCGCATTCTTAATAGAAACTCCTCCAAGCAAACAGGAAGAATTTTTAATACATGCTTCTACAAGAAGATCCTTGGTTCTGAATTTCCAGGCTTGGGCTCCTAAGGAATTTGCTGCTCATATCCAAATGGAGAATTTGTTTTTAGGGATTTTCTTTGGGGCGATAGGGATCATGTTAGTGTATAACGGATTTCTTGCCTTTGTGGTAAAGGATTCCAGTTATTTCTTCTACGTTTTCTATTTGCTGTTTTATGGACTTTGGCAGATGGCTGTCACTGGAGTTGGTGCTCAGTATCTGATCCCAGCGCCGGCAACTTCATGGAATGATTATCTGACAGGTTTTGCATTCTTGTCTGTCGCATTTTCCCTTTTGTTTACTCGTTCCTTCTTACATATGGAAAGAGAAACCGGTTGGAAGAATTATGCTTTCTTAATATTGTCTGCGATTGCGATTTTTGGATTTATTGCATCTTTGTTCTCTAGCATTTATGGGCCAATGATCTGGTCTGTGTCTTGGTACCCTTTCTTGGCCGCTGTTTTAGTGATCTATTCCGCCGCGGTCCGTTTGAGAAGAGGATATCGTCCTGCACGTTATTTCCTATTGGCATGGTCCGTTTTAATCCTTTTTGTTTTGATCACTGCTCTAAGGAACTTATCCATTATCCAGGATACAGAACTTACTCATTGGTCCGCTCAATTCGGTTCTTTGGTCGAGATGACACTTCTTTCTTTTGCTTTGGCAGATAGGATCAAAACATTAGAGAAAGATTCATTGCAGGCTCGATTGGAAAATTATGAAAGCCAGTTAAAGTTAACCGAAATTGAACAAGAGCTTAAGATAGCGAGAGAATTGCAGGAGTCCATTCTTCCGGATCGCCTGCCTGAGGTAAAAAATTTGAAACTTTCTGTAAGAGGGGAGTTTGCAAGTTCCGTGGGTGGGGATTTCTATGATTTTCACCAATTGGAATCCGGTAAGTTGGGTATCTTTCTATCCGACGTTTCCGGTCACGGTGTACCTGCTGCGATTATTTCTTCTATGGTGAAGTTGGCATTCTCCATTGAATCCAGAAAGAATGAAGATCCAGCAGAAGTTTTAAGAAGTATTAACAGGTCTTTAAGTGGTAAGTATGGAAAACATTTCATCACCGCGGCCTACCTGATAATTGATCCCGCAAATGGGAAGGTGACTTATTCTAATGCAGGGCATCCTCCGATTGTTGCTATAGATAAAGAATCAGGAGAGACTAAAGAAATTTTCTTACCTGGTTGGATCATGGGAATGGATCCTAACTTAAAAAACTCTGTAATCGAATTTCAGATGAAACCTGGAGATCGTTTGATCATTTATACAGATGGAATTACCGAAGCCAGAAGTAAAAGTGGAGAAATTTACGGATTCCAGAGATTTTATAAATTGTTAAGCGAACATATGCAATCTTCTGGAGAAAAACTCGGAGAGGATCTATTTACTATAGTCAGAAGTTTTACAGGGAACAGAAAACATTTCGAAGACGATTTGACTTTTCTCGTCTTAGATTATTTGCCGATCCCTGATGAGAGCGAGATTAAGGAAACTACTTCGAGTTTTTCAAAAAGCTGATCAGCTCATTGGAAACTTGGATCGGGCGCTTTCTGTAACTCTTCTTATATTCTTTTTTATATTCTTTATGACAGTTTTTGCAGGAAGATTCCAAATCTCCTGAAGCAAGAGCCTTATCAGTGATCTCTTTCCATTTTGCTTTTTGTTCATCTAAGGCCCAGTTTGGAACTTCTTTTAAGATCCTTTCAAGAGCTGCCTTATCGCCTTTTTTTGCTTTTTTGGAAGCAGGTTTAGTATAATCTTCCATAAAGTCATGCAAGGTGGTTTCCGTAGTCCCGGTTTGCGCGTAGGACGTGGAAACGCCTAGTAAGAATAATAGAACAATGCAGACATTTTTAAGTTTACGGTTCATCTAAGAAGTCCTCTTTTTCCTCTATTTTTAAGTCTTTGTAAGTTTAGGGAAGTTCTTTCCGCATTTTAAGAAAGAATCATGGTTTCGAAAAATTGTACACTTATGAAATTTTGGGAACCTAAGAGAAGAGAGAAGTTCGGGATCTTATTAATCTAAGATACGATTCCATTCTTGGTCGTAATAGCGTACAAGACTTTGGTTATCTAATCGATTCGGTTCAGTCGGTACTTTGGACATGTCTTGGGGAAATTCCGAAATAGATTTGAGTTCTGTTTCATTCAGGAATTTTAATCCTGCAGGAAGATCTTTTCTGTATCCTCCCAATTTTCCAACAGACCCTAAAATAAATCCCCATTCTCCGAAGGAAGGAACGTAAACGTGCAATGCCCTAGTATTAAAACCGGATTCTTTAAGAGTGGCTTCTACACACCAGAAGGACATTCTCGCAAATAAAGGCGAAGTGGATTGTATCTCTACAATTGAAAATTCGTTTAATCTTCTCTTTAAACTTCTGTAAAACGCAGTGCTATATAATTTTCCAATGGAGAAGTTGCTTGGATCCGGAAAATCTATCAGCACAACATCGAATACTGAGTTAGATTCTTCTAACCATAAAAAAGCATCTGCATTCTGGACTTTTACTTTAGGATTTTTTAAACTAGATCCGTTAATCTCTGTGAGGATTGGCTGTTCTGAAAATATCCGGGTCATCTCAGGATCTAAATCAACTAGCGTGATAGATTCTATACTTGGATATTTTAAGATCTCTCTGACTGCTAAACCGTCTCCTCCTCCAAGCACCAATACTCTTTTTGGGTTTGGATGAGAAAGAAGGGCCGGATGCGCCAATGTCTCGTGGTATCGATACTCATCTCTAGAGCTGAATTGTAGATGCCCGTTTAAAAAGAGTCTAAGTTCACTTTTATATCGAGTGACTATGATCTTTTGGAAATTGGTTTGTTTGGAGTATATAATCTCATCCGAAAATAGATTTTCTTCACTGTAATAAGTGATCATCTCAGAAAATGCGAACCCTAATCCCAGTAAGGTCAGCACAATAACGGATTTAGCTCTTAAAAGATTTTTATGTTTTTCAGATAGAGGGAGAACGAATGTGCCCCATAATGCCGTTCCTGCATTTAATAATCCGAAAAAGAAGGAAGTTCTTACCATTCCTAATTTAGGTGCAAAGAAGATAGGAAATGCCAATGAAGCCAAAAGCGCCCCTGCATAATCCAAGCTAAGCACCTTGGAGACCATATCACGAAATCCTAATTTATTTTTTAGGATACGGAGAAGTAAAGGTATCTCCATTCCGACAAGAGTCCCAACTCCTACTACAATGCTGAAGAGTGGGACCTGAAAGATCCGAGTTTGTCCAAAACTTAAAAACAAAATTGCAGCACTGAATCCACCTAAAAGACCTAATGCAAGTTCTACATCTAAGAACTTAGGGATCAGATCTTTTATCAGGTATCTGGAAAGCCAGCTTCCGATACCCATGGAGAATAAATAAACCCCAATGACTAAAGAGAATTGAGTAACTGTTTCTCCTAGTAGATAACTCGCTACAGTGCCTGCTAATAGTTCGTATACTAACCCGCAGGAAGAAAGGATTAAGACGGAGATTAATAGGGCCCTCTGCAGTTTATTTTCCCCCTGGGAAATTTCTGGTGAACCAAGCGTAATGAGAACGATATATCCCTGGATTCTGTCTGACAGTTTTTGGGACTTGGTTCACTTCTTCAAAATCAGTAGTAGCGCCACCTTTACTATATTCTGAGAAAAACCCAAGGCCCATTGAGACTGCAAAGAAAGGATAAACAAGACCTTTTAAAAAATTCCACATAATAAATCCTTAAACTCTTTTTGATTCGAAAGAGTAACTTCTGAAAAAAGTATAGATCAAAGGTAGCCATAAGAAGATAGAAAATAAGAAGAACGGAGCAGGACTCATCACATCTCTTATGATCTTCACATTGTAAACGGAACCCCAACCTTCCGGGAAGTCTGATTGGCTTTCTAATCTAAGATAATATCTTCCTGGAGGGATCTCCGCTAAAGATTTGGAATCGGATTTAGATCCTTCTGACCAGGATTCTCCGTCGTCAACTCCATGATAATAGCTCGTCTCAATGGAAGTATCGTAGGCTGTGTCAGTATCTTCGTTTATTAAAGCAGCGGAGAAGAATAGATACTTATTGTCCAAGTTAGGAGCTTCAATCTGGATTTCTACGTTCTCGTTTGCAGAACCTTTTAGTTCGAATACATCCGTTACAAAAGAATTGTCCCTAAAATTTGAACTTCCTATTTCTGAGTTAGGAGTCGAGGTCTGGACATATTTGAATTTTCCTTCATAGACTACTTGGTTTTTAGCCTTGATACATCCATATACTTGGAATACTAAAAATACGACAGTAAGCGCTGCGGCCATCCATAGATTTCGTTTTAATCTAATCTTGAATGGATTAGGTTCACATACTCCAACTATTTCAGGTTTTCTTAATTTAGAAGCCGTATCCAAAGGAACTGCATTCTTCATTGTATCGAATGGTATGAATATTCCTTTGGACCAGAAAATTTCCTTATCAGTTCGTTCGGAAGAGATCATATATGGAGGAGAAATAAAATCTTCGATATCTGCCCTTTCACCAGCCGAGACTTTCCAGTAAAATTCTCCTAATGCGAAGTCAGTGTGAGAATCAGAATTAGCGAACCATTTATAGGATCTTTTCTGGAAGATACGTTTTAGCCCAGGCGCCCATTTTGGAATTCCTGTAAGTGGTTCGAAATAGGTCCAATTATCTCCATTCTCGTTCAGCCACGCGTACCCGCCTTTGTATCTAAGAAGATAATCAGTCCAAGTGTAGATTTCGTCGTCCACCTCAGTAGATTTCCGTAAAACACCAATTACCTTGGATTCAGGAAAGTTCGGCAGTTTGATAGGAGTTCCCAAAGGAAGTAGAACATTATCTTTGGAGATCTCATCAAATTTAGCGATAATCTTTAGATCAGCACTTTCAGTATCCATTACGGATCCACAATATTCGCAGGCTAAGGATTTCGAAAAATCAGGGCTGAATTGATTGAGAGAAGCTCCACAACCTTTACATTCAATCGACTTTGCGGGGATTTGTGTCTGGTTGTAAGCGACTTCTTCTTGCCTAAGACCGGTTAAATTCAATTCTTCTAATGGAGCAAAACTTCCGGAGAATAATAATGCAGGAGATTCTGAATAATCTAAGGTTCCGAATAATCCGTCTTCGTTTGCAAGATCCAATAAGACTGCTTCGTATCCGGTTTGGAATCCAATGGGGAGTTCACCTTCTCCACCGATACAGGTAGCTTTCATGATCTCTTTTAGGGTCCAGTTTTCTCCTAAGTAGAAACTGTCTCCTGGAGTGATCCTTTCTCTTCGGCCTGAAGCGATTACGATTGGATCTTCATCGCCTTCTAAGGTAGGGATCTTGTCCGCTGGAATTCCAACATTTAGTTTTGTATAATAATATGAACCTTGGGCTTCTCCTAACCAAGCAGAACTGCCGTCTCCTTCCATGAGATGCCATTCGTTCCAGAAACCTAATTCGAATTTAAGTTGGATCCTTCCTATGACTCGAAAGGGAATACCTTTATAGTTTCCTTGCGTCCCAAGTTGAATGATGGAATGATCGTCAGCGAGTTCTCCCGCTGTGCCTATCTTTTCAAGATTTACATCTTTTTTGAGGGAGAGAGTTTTACAACTGGAGCAAACCGCGTAAACGGAGGCCTTATTAATGATAGGGACCGGGGCTCCGCAATTAGGACAACTTAGTTCGGACACAAAGAAAGGTGATAACTTCGGGAGGATACTCTGTCAATCCTGGTTTTCAGATGTCGAAAGAAATTTCCTGAATTTTTAGGGGATAACAGAGCGTTTCGCCATTCTTCTTGCCCGATCACTGGCGGGATCAATGTCTCCCAAAGCTTTTTCCAATTCTTGGAGGCCTGGATTTTCCCAAGTAGCTTCATATAAGTTTGGAGAATTGAAGATATGAAAATGGTTATCGAAATGGATACGATTATAATAGTCGGCTTTGCTGAACATTGCACGGTTGATCTCATTATAAATTTCTTCGAATTCCGTAGTTTGCAGATCTGGTTCGAAGTCGGAAAGAAATTTTAAGGAGAGAAGAATGACGTATTCTCTGGATTGTTTTAATAATTTCAGAGCTTCATACAGATACTGTGTTTTGATCCCTGGCAAATAAGGTCTTGTATTGTCTGCGATTGTTTTCTTTTGGTTGGAGGCGCCAAATTCTCGGTAGCCCATTTCCAAATGATGTCTCGCTTCTGCGTCTTTTGTCCTAAGAGCGTATTTGGATAAAAAATCCAATTCTCTTCTTACACTAGAAGCAGATGCTTCTACAATATTATGGTATAATATTACCAATAATCTTTGGGTTTGGCGCATCTCGTCGTAAGAGTGCGCGAGATCGAATTGTAAATACAGAGTGAATGTCTCAATATGATGTTGTAAACATCTTCGGAATAATGCTTTATCTTCTTCTGTTCCGTAGTTAGAGATTGTGCTGTTGATTGCCTTTAGATGAAATTCGTTTTGTTTTAATCCTCTTTCTACTCGAACTAAAGCTGTAGCTCTGTTGCTGTCCAAGTCCGCTTTTGTTTGTCCGAAAGGAAGAACTAGAAATGCAAAAAGAAGAATGATGTATGTAAGATTTCTTTTCGATCCCATATTAGGATTTTCGGAAATAGGAGGGGTCCAAATTGAACCCCGTTACAGGATAAATTTTACTGAACGATTTTTTGTCTTATGTCCTTTTCCTAAGTCGGAGTGCATTTAGGACTACGGAAACAGAACTGAAAGCCATCATTGCACCTGCAATCCATGGAGCTAAAAGCCCTGCTGCCGCAATTGGGATTCCAAGAGTGTTATAAGCAAGTGCCCAGAAAAAATTTTGTCTGATATTTCCAGTCGTTGCCTTAGCGATAAGGATTGCTTCAGCAATCTTTTCCAGATCTCCTTTGACTAAAACTACTCCGGCAGTTTCGATTGCGACTCCTGTTCCTGTGCCCATAGCAAATCCTACATCTGCTTTTGCCAATGCAGGCGAGTCATTGATACCATCGCCTGTCATCCCCACCGTTTTTCCTTTGGATTGTAGATCAGAAAGTATCTCTGCTTTCTCTTTTGGAAGAAGAGAAGCATGCACATTTTTGATCCCAACTTTTGACGAGATACTCTCTGCCACGGATAGATGATCTCCGGTTAATAATAGAGTTTCAATTCCTAGAGAATTCAATTTTTCTAATGCCGATTTCGCATTTTGACGGATTGTATCTTCTATCGCAAAGATGATCCATGTAGGAGATCCAACAACGGCTTTGTGAGCCGGATCTATAGCGGAACCGGCGGTGCTATCGGAGTTGTTACTTTTCTTATTCTCCGATTTTGCCCAAACTACTGTTTTGCCAGCCTTCTCCCAAGAATTCGAAATTTCTAATAAATCCTTAGGCAAACTTTCTTTCTCTTCGAAAAATTCCAGTTTTCCAATCTTGATCTCATTTTGATTCACTTTGGCAGTAATCCCAAGTCCAGGAACAGTCTGTAAATTTTCAGGAGAAAGGACAGAATAACCTTTTGATTTTACAAAGGAAACGATTGCTTTTCCTAATGGGTGAGAAGATGCTGATTCCGCAGAGGCAGAAGAAGAAAGTAGATCCGACTCTTCTCCCACAAACTTATAATCTGTCACGGAAGGATTTCCTTCGGTGATCGTTCCAGTTTTATCAAATGCTATCAGATTGAGAGAAGCTGTGGTTTCTAAAACTTCAGAATTTCTGAATAAGATCCCGATACTTGCAGCCTTTCCCGTTCCTACTAAAATTGAGATTGGAGTTGCGAGACCTAAGGCGCAAGGACATGCGATTACTAAGATAGCGATTGATTTTTCTAAAGCGGAGCCTAGCTCTCCAACTTCTAAAAAGAAGAACCATAATAAAAAGTTAAACAAAGAGATCAGGATGACTGCGGGAACAAATACCGCAGAAATTTTATCCGCAATTTTTTGGATCGGCGCTTTGGAACTCTGCGCTTCTTCAACAGTTTTGATGATAGATGCAAGTACTGTTTCTGAACCTACTGAAGTAGCTTGTACGATCAGATTTCCATTTCCGTTTACTGTTCCTCCGAATACCGGGCTGTCTTTCTTTTTGTCTAAGGGAAGGCTTTCCCCTGTTAACATGGATTCATTTACAGAGCTAAAGCCTTCAATAACGATTCCATCTACTGGGAATTTTTCTCCTGGTCTGACTTGTAGGACATCTCCTTTTTTTACGTATTCTGTTGGGATTTCCGACCAAGATTCATCTTTTTTAATACGAGCTGTTTCTGGTTTTAATTCCAATAAGGTCTGGATCGCAGATGAACTTCTCCCTTTTGCTTCCGCTTCCATCCATTTCCCTGCGAGTATAAAAGAAAGTAATACTGCGGATGTTTCGTAGTATAAAGGCGGAAGTGAATGTACATGTGTACCTTCTTCCCAGAAAGACAAGAAGAATAGATCCGCATGTTGGATCCCTTGTAAGAGTGAAAGTATAAGACTGTATCCGAATGCAGCGGTCGTGCCTAAGGCGACCAATACATCCATGTTCGCGCTTCCGTTTTTGATCGCTCTGAATGCACTCTTATAAAATGGAAATCCAATCCAGAATTGAACTGGAAATGCCAAAACGAATTGTATCCAGGGGTGCATAAGAGCTTTTGGGTTCGGCAGGAATTCCAAAAAAGAAAAGTGAGAAACCATGGAATAGAATAAAGGAGCCGTAAATAAAAGAGAGATCAAAAATCTGGATTTTAATTTGGACCTTTCTTTTCGATGGAGCTCTTCTGTTTCTTTGTAATTATTCTCTGAATGTTCCTTTGCTGAATAACCCAAGGACTCAACTTTAGAGAATAATTGTGAAGAATTTACTGACTCGTTGAATCTTACGAATGCAGTTTCTCTTCCGAAATTTACTCGAGCTTCTTCTACTCCCGGGACTTTGTTTAAACCTGTTTCAATCCTTCTTGCACAGTTAGCACATGTCATTCCGAAAAGATCCAATGTGATCTCGGATGTTTTTTCTTCTGGGGAAATGGAAGAGGTTTGGTTCTCTTTAATGTTTGTGTTCATGATTTCCTCCGTTATCCTTCTTAAGAGGTAATTCTAATTTAATTTCCGATCCTTTAGAGTTCTCGCGGATCGAAATAAGAATTAATTCTCCCTTCGTTTTCTTTACTTTAGGATCTCCTTCACAAATAAAAGAATTATCCAAAGTTTCACAGGATAGATTTTTGTAACCTTCCGATGTTCTTATCTTCGCATTGACGGATGAACTTTTTAAACTCGGGTTTTGGAAGTTTATATCTAAAAGATAGATCCGAAACTTTGAATTTCCCAAGTCCAAAATTTCGACATGAAAGTCTCCTGGCATTCTAATCAATCCTCCGTGAGGTCCTGGCTTATTCTCTCCGTGTGAAAAGATAGGGAAATTGAAGAGAAATGCCAGGGCAGCAATAAAAATCAATCTTTGATTCATAACTATTACTCCTGGTTGATAGAAACTACTGGATAACCTTCTTCTTCTAAAAGTTTAGAAAGTGAAGAGATATCTTTTTTTGTTTCGAAACGTGCAGTTTGGGAGTTTAGGTCCACCGTGGGTTTAGAATCTGAATCGAAGGATTGGATTGTTTTCGATACTGTCTTTACACAATGGTCGCAGGTCATTCCTGATAATTTGATCTCGTACATTTTGTTTCTCCTTGATCTATACTTCTATTCTCAACCTTCCAATAGTGGGAAGGTCAAGACCCAAATCCAAAAAAAAAATCGCATTTTCAAAAAAAATAGGATTTTCTAACCTTCTAATAGTTGGAAGGTTATGTTTTATGAATATCGGAGAAGTAGCCAAATTATCAGGTGTAAACCCAAAATTAGTCCGGCATTATGAATCTATTGGATTAGTGTCTAAGCCCATTCGCGCAGATTCTGGATATCGACTGTATTCAGAAAAAGATATTCATACATTGAGATTTATCAAAAGAGCTAGAGGTCTTGGATTTTCTTTGTCGGAGATCAAACAGTTATTGGGACTTTGGAAAAATAAATCCAGGGCAAGTGCCCAGGTCAAAACTCTTGCCATGACTCATGTAAAAGAAATGCAGGCAAAAATTTTAGAATTACAATCTATGTGCGATACACTTACTCATTTGGCAAAACATTGCCACGGAGACCATAGACCAGATTGTCCTATTTTGGAGGAGTTAGAAGGGGAGTAGAAAAAATTCTAATCGGGAATTTATCTTTGTATTTTTGTCTATAAAATAATTTGAAGAAATCCTGTAGGAATTCCAACAGAAATCTCTGTTGAAAATCGGCTTGCTAAAGAAAGACTTTTATGCTACTCGAACGGGTACCACCGGCCGGCCCCCACCCAATGAGGGTGGGGCTTTCCTTATTTGCATAGCCCAAAATTGCCAATCCATAATAAAGAATTTTGTCCGACAAATCGCCAATACAGATAGAGAATATTAGAACGAAAAAATTTGCCACACCATAATTATGATACAAGAATGTATAAATTTAGCTAGAAAACTTAGGAAAGGAGAAATCGATATCTCCGAATTTCAATATCTCGAGCAGATTGATGAGAAAGAGGACGAATCTTACGATTTAAACGAAAGACGAAGATTTAAAATTCTGCTCGGAATGAGATTCGATCCTTCCGAGCAAGACGAGTCTTTATTAAAGATATTAATAAAGCAAGAAATTGAGATGAACAGTAACTCGGTTTCCCGAAGCGGGCTGGCATCTCTTGAGTTAAATTCTTTTCTGCTTTCTCGTTTTCGAAATCTTGAAAATGTTTGGCTTTTTTTGGAGGCTAAAAGAGCAAACTTTGACGCGCATTGTGGTTATGATCGGCAATATATAATCTCTGCGGGGATTGAGGAAACCTTTGCATATGTGAACAGTTCCCAAAATGAATTAAAAGAATTATTTTATGAGTATATGGAGGCATCGCCGGAACTCTGCGATATCAAAGAGAAAGATTTAGATCATTGGTTTTCATCCATGACTTCACAATATGATATAAAGAAGGATTTTGCTAGTTTAGACGATCAGATATGGATGGCAGAACTCATTGGGGAAGAGGAGATTCTAAGAGAGAAGATTATTGAATGGAAAAATTTGGTTAAAGATTGGGATTCAGATAATTGTTGGTTTTTATCAAGTTATGCTCAAACTCTTCAGAATCTTGAATGGGAGATATTTGCAAACGAACAACTTTTCATCCTCGCATTGAATGATTGGAATAAAGCGAGTTGTCTTCAAACTTTAAGTAAACTGTATTTACAGTCGGGTCGACCCGAAATTTCTTGGAAAAAAATTTGTGATGCAATCGTATGTTTGGAAAATATTGAAGATTGGAGAAATGTAAATTTGGGGAGATTTCTTGTAGAAAACTCCTTCGATATTTTCCTCCATTTTAAGGATCCAAAGAATTCTCTCGGGAAAGAGGCTTATGAATGGGCAATCGAACAAATGAAATACACGAACTTAAAAGATGTGTCTTGGAATTTATTGGAGAAGGCGGGAACTTGTGCGATTCAAATAGGAGATCCGGAAATTGGAACGGAACTTTTAATGATACTTGAAAAAATGAAAAAGGAATTTGCGGATGCGTTTCCACATGACTATTCGGAATAGTATCCTGAGAAAAGGTTAATATAGAGGCTTTTCGTCTTTATAGAAAAACTTTTTATGAATCCAGGTCTTGAATAAGATCTTTGTTTTCTGCCGAAAGACGAATGAAATAGAAAGAAACAAATGTGGAAACAATAGCAGCTAAAAGGAACATACATTTAGGCCCAAAATAAAACCAAATCAATCCACCAAGATTACTCGCAATCAATGCAGCAATACTATTCAAACCTGCAAATGTTCCAATAGCGGAAGCGGAATCTGTTTTAGGAGTGATATTGGTGATCAATGCCTTGGAAATTCCTTCCGTGTTGGCAGCATAAATTCCATATAAAAAGAATAAGGAATAGAAATGGATTTTATCTTCTGCGAATATCATACCTCCATACACAAGAGTAAAAGCGAATAATCCGAAAATCAAAGTAGGTTTAAGCCCAATCTTGTCGGCTAAGATGCCCGCAGGAAGAGAGAATGCAGCATAAACTAGATTATAAAAAATGTATATTCCAATTACCTGAGAATCTTCTAAACCTTTTGCTTTTGCCATTAAAAGAAGAAAAAGATCAGAGCTGTTGATCAGTCCAAAAATCAAAAGTCCGATCACTAACTTTTGATAAGAGATCGGCGAATTCTTCCAATAGAGAAAAGAAGAAAGAAAGTTTGAATTCTCTTGTGTTACTAATTTTTCTTTATTCTTATCTTTCAGAAGACCTGAGATCAGAAATGCTGAGAGTCCTGGGACTGCAGCGATAAAAAATAGGATGGAATAGTTTTCAGGATAAAAATGTAAAAATACTAAAGCAAATGTAGGTCCGATCACCGCGCCTAAAGTGTCCATAGAACGATGAAATCCAAAAACAGTACCTTTACTTTCTGGTGTTGCCTCGTCGGAAAGTAATGCGTCTCTTGCACCTGTTCTGATCCCTTTACCAAATCGATCCATCGTCCTAGATAAAAAGATCCAAAGAGGGAAGGTAAAAAATCCCATGATTGGTTTGGAGATTGCGCTTAATAAATAACCGAATTGAACGAATGGAACTCTCTTGCCGTTTTGGTCAGAAAGTCGCCCGAAATAACCTTTGCTAAGCCCTGCGATTGCTTCTGCAAACCCTTCTAGGACACCGATCAAAATCACAGAGAAGCCTATGCTCTTTAAATAAAGAGGCATGATAGGATATAACATTTCGCTGGATACATCAGTGAAAAAACTGATGAAGGAAAGTACCCAGACTGCCTTGGTGATTTTTTTCAGGATAGAGGCTTTTTGTCTTTGTCGAAAAACTTTTTATGGATCAGGTCTTGGATAAGATCTTTGTCTTCTTCCGAAAGGCTGATGAAGATTACGTTTGCTTTTTTTCCGGAGACTCGGATCACTTCTGATTCAAGTTCCATATTTTTACCGTTGATATTTCCGAATAGAATGATCCGGTCACCTTCGAAAACGGAAGTGCGAGTCTCAATACCCGCTCCCCCAGTTCCTATATCAACGATGAATACTGGAAATCTTTGGGTCCGACCCTTAACTATAAAATCGCCATCGATGGTGATTTTGACGCGAGCGTTCTTTCTCTTCTGTTGAGAAGGGTCCCGGTATTCGTATTTATCGTCGAAAAGGGAGTTAGTGCCCGCCATACGACAATCATGCAGAAGTTCGAAAATCAGTCAAAGTGAAATTGTAATCTTCTTCAGGTCCTTCTTCGCAAGGTTGAGAATTCTTGTAAGAGAAATAAACAGAGGCTCCATCTAAAACAATTACTGTTCTGGAAACTGAATGTGCATCTCTTCTATGCATACAAGGCGATAAAGCGCCTTGTTCAGGCAAATGAGAAGATAAGAAAGACTTAGCAATCTTTGCAAAATTTGTGGCATCAGGAAGGGAAGAAGGACGAAAACTTGTTTCAAAGGTTTCTCTTCTGGCCACTTGGGCCTTGGGTCCCTGCGTGAATGAACTTCCGAATACTGCAAATGTTTCGGAGCCTGTTTCTGTTTGGTAAGTTTTACCATCCCAGACAAAAATTTCGGTCTTCTCTTTACCGACTTTGAATAGTTTGAATGGATAATATTTTTCCAACTCTGAATCTGTATAAGACTCAGGAGTTCTTTCTCCGAGCAGAATGGAGCGGACTAACAATCCTCTACTCACAGGATTACGAAGTAATTTTAAAGTAGCTTCGTAATAATTTACTAGACAGATGATTTCTCCAGTTTGAGTGACTCCTATCCAAGTACCTCCTGCTTCTCCATCGATTGGAGCGATTGCCTTTCCTGAATTGGATTCGAGCAGTTGAGGCGAAAGAGAGGGTTTTCTTTTGAAGGATTCGTCTCTATTAAATCCTACTCCAAGTATTCCTTTAGTTGGGTCTCTATAAATTATAGAAGTGCACATTTTATTTCCCTACACTTAGAAAGAAATCTACTCTTTCGTTACGTTCTGCCTCGTAAGCTCCGTTACCAGGGATCAAAGGTAATGTTTCTCCATAACCTCTGTATCTATATCTTCCAAATTCATAATCTTTTCCGAATAAAGATTGAAATACTTTCTTAGCTTTCTCTTCGGAAGCTCTTAGATTATATTCATCGTCTCCTCTATGAGAAGTATGGATTTGTAACTCCGCTTTGTACCCAGGAAACTTGCTTAACACCGATTTTAGTTTAGAAGGTAACGTCCACCATTTGTCTTCATAAATACGATTTGGGACGGAAAATCTAAATCCTTCTTTTTCTTTTACTACTAGGATATCTGTTTTTATATCTCCTAGCTCTAACTCCTCTTCTCCGCCAAATATGTCTTTGTAGGAGAGAATAAATCTAAGTTCTGCTAAAGATCCTATCCTTCTTCCTTGGTCATCTAATCCATACCAGATCAATTTGTCTGGGCCGTTTCCTGTTCCGTTCCAGCTGCGAACTATCCTTTCTTCCTGCTTGTCTCCATCATAATAGGATTCCATAATATTAATCTTCCAGGATACGATTGGAAGTCCTTTGGACTTTAGACGGATCTCAACTAAATCTTTTTGCCAATCCCCATCAGGTGTAAATCCACCTGGAGAAACATCGTAGGAGAATTTTGGTTTCTGATCTGAAAGTTGAAATTTTTTAGGGATGCTTGTATACTTATCATATCTATTATACACTATTAGACGATACATATAAGTTCCCGGACCTAATACTTTGTTTTCCTTGTTTTTAGGTTCCCAGATCAGTTCAGCCGGAGGTTCTCCTAAGGATTTTTGAGAGAAAACTAGATTATCATCTTTTGCCTCATTCTTAAAAATTTCCAATTCATAAGAATCCGATTTTAATTTAGAAGAAACAAATGAGTTAAATTTAATACGATTCAATGGATTGTTTGGATCAGAAGGAAATAAATCTCCTTCTACATTTAAATCCACTCCGGAGGAATCATTTTTAATTGTAAGATTTTCGATCTTATCTATCGATTCGTTCCCTGCAGGATCTCTGCCTGTGAGTTTATAAGTATACAAACCTGGAGGAACAGGACGTCCGTTGGAATCGGTTCCATCCCATACAAGTTGATAGGGAACTTCTCTATTTCTCCAAGTATAAGCTTTTAAGGATCTACCTTCGAAGTCTAAAAATTCTCCGGTAAAAATATCGGCAGATTCTCCGGATGCCTTTTGTTGTATGATAATTTTGGATAAGTTCCTATCTTCGCTTAATAATAGCTTAGTCTTACAATTTGCCTCTGCTTTCGGAGGTCTCGCATCTAAGTAGAATGTAGACTCTTCTGAGAGGATCCTTTCTTTGTTAGCAGTCAGTAAAAATAACTGATAGGTATAGTATCCGTCACCTACTGGAGTTCCGTTTTCATTTTCTCCATCCCATTCCAGGATAGAAGGTAGATAAATATCTTCAGGTGCAAATTCATTCTCATCTGAAAATAGTGTGAATCCTTTTCTGCGGATCTTGCCTGCTTCGAATTTTCTAACAGTTTCTCCGGAGGCACTTCTGATTGTTAATTCCCAGTCTTGTAACTTGGGTAAAGAAGAAGTCTGTATCTTGAATCTTAGAATATCGGAGACCCCGTCCCAGTTCGGAGAGAAGGAGCCGGATTCAGTGCTGATAAGCGAATTTGCAGAAACAGAAGAGGAGAATAAAATTCCCAGAAGACCTAAAAAAGGAAAAAATTTTCCGAACATGCTACTAGGAAATTCCTTCCGAGAAAAAATGCACTTATGTTTTATCCTCTAGTTTTCTGTTCCGGATCGAACCCATATGAGTTCCTGAATTAGAACACTCAGATTTTTCAGTATAACGTTTTAATGCAAATGTGACCGAAGCAAAAGCGATCTCTTCCCAAGGGATCTCTTCAGGAGAGAATAGTTTTACTTCTTCCGATTCTGGACTTTCTGAAAACAATCCATCGATTAAATTCGCGAGAAAGAACATATAAACTTGGCTGATATGAGGGATGCTGTAGACGGAATGTAGTCGCACTATATCTATCTTTGCATTTGCTTCTTCCGAAGTCTCTCTGGCGGCACCTTCTTCAACGGTTTCCCTGTTCTCTAAAAATCCCGCGGGTAGGGTCCAATATCCTTTTCTGGGTTCGATTGCACGTTTGCAGAGAAGTATTTTTCCTTCCCAGATAGGAATGGTCCCAACGATTACCTTTGGATTTTGGTAATGTATGGTCCCGCAGTTCTCACAAACATATCTTGTGAGACTATCTCCTTCCGGGATTTTTTGGACTACTTCAAAGCCGCAAACGCTGCAAAATTTCATGCTTTAGAAAACCTTCTCCATGCCAGGATCGCTTCTACTAATAACCAAAGAGTTAGAAAGATCAAAACTCCTCCGACTGTCGCAAGCAAATAGCTAGGCGATTTAGAGAATAAGAAGTCGTAGAAGTTAATGACCATTGCCCAAAGTGTTGCACCCAATACGAATATCATCGGTATAAAACTGATCCAGGTCTTCTTTTTAGAATACAATAAATAAATTGTAATTACAAGCAAAGCAAGTCCTGCTAATAACTGGTTTGTAGTTCCGAATAGTTTCCAAAGTGCTAATCCTGCTGTAGTTTTTTTGCCTCCTTGGTCTATTTGTAAGAATGCAAAAAAACCGATGGCAACACATGCGATAATACTGGAAACGTAACGATTTCCTAAAGTTTTTCTGATCATTTCAGATCCGAAACTTTCTGCGATCTCTTCTATATTATATCTTAATAATCTGGTAGCCGAATCTAGGGAAGTTAAGGCAAAACTTACCACGACAAGAGCAATGAATCCTTGTGCAAATCCTTCGTCGAAGCCTAATTGAGAGATGAACCTCCCGGTCCCATATATATAGGCTCCAACAGAAGGTGCCAAGCCTTGGATGCCGGACCAAGACTTGTAGAAAGAGGACCATTCCCCTGCAGATGCAAAACCGATTGTACAGGCAACAACGGAAGTAAGACCCAAAAGAGATTCACCGATCATTCCGCCGTATCCGATCACTCTTGCGTCAATTTCTCTATCCAATTGTTTTGCAGTGGTTCCAGAACTTACTAAAGCATGAAAACCTGAGACCGCACCGCATGCGATTGTAATAAACACGAACGGAATAATATCCATATCTACTTTTTCAGTGCGGATTGCTTCCGCATTAAAGGAGGAAAATTCTCCGAAGATGCTGCCTTTAACGAAACCAAAATAGATTGCGATGATCCCCAAATACAATAAGAAGGAATTGATATAATCTCTACTTTGGAGAAGTAGCCAGACTGGAGTAACAGACGCCAAGAAAGCATATGCAAGAAGTATAATTTTCCAAATTGGAACTCCTGGAGATTTGTCTATATCGTTTAGACCTGTCCAAGTCAAAATGGAATCATTCATACCAAGCACCATTACTACCAAGGTAAGCGCCACGGAAGCAAATGTAAGTGGTCCAAGCTTCATTCCTTTTTTATAATGGAGCCAACCGACTAAGATCGCAAAAACCATGATCCCTGCAGTAGGAATTACAGCCTCAGGAAAATGACTTCTGAGTTTAATAGGAGAAGAAGGAGTTTCTACCCTAACTTCTGAAGGATGTACGTGATCTTTGATGCTAGGAGTAGATTGTGTTTGTTCAATTTGTGGAGGAGGAGTTACTGGTGTTTGCTTTAACTTCGGATCTGCAGAGAACATTTCTGCAAGAACGATCACGAATACACCCATAGCTAATGCGACTAAGAAAAAAATGATCGCATGAAATAGACTTCTAGCTCTTGGTCCTAAAAGATCCTGAGCAACTTGTCCGATCGATTTTCCCTGGTTGCGGACTGAAACTACGATTGCCCCGAAATCATGGACACAACCGATAAAAATTCCTCCGAATACCACCCAAAGCATTGCAGGTAACCATCCCCAGATCACTGCGACCGCAGGTCCTAGGATTGGAGCAAGCCCGGCGATGGAAGCATAATGGTGTCCGAACAAAACCGCAGGCTTTGTGGGAAGATAATCCACACCATCGTTGAACTTATGAGCTGGGGTATCACCCACAGTGTCTTTGAGTTGGAAGATGGACTTGGATAAAAATCCGGAGTAAAACTTATAACCTAAAAAATAAAGAGTGAAACAACCAAAAACCGCGAGAAGGGGTAACATGTGGGAAAAATCTCGTTTTATGCGGCCCGGATCAAATCTTTTTTCTTGGGAAAATGAATAGACAAACTTGGTTACGGGAAGAGGGTCTAAGTATAGGTTCTCGCTTTGAACGCCCGTAGTTTCGATCAGGTCAAATCATCCTTAGAGGACGTAATCTTCGAATTACAGTCTGGGAGCAATGATTGTGAGTGGTTTATTTCCTCCGAAAAACTGATCGAAATTTTAGAGATCCGGCGAGAGGATTATTTTAAACTTCTCTACACTCTCAGAGGGGAAAGGGAATATTCTTCCAAAGGTTCCCAAGGTTTTACTCAAGACAATGCAGATCTTCTCATTTTATTATTGGAGAAGGTTTTAAAGATCGAAGGCCTCTCTTACGAGTTCGCAAAGGGCGGAGTATATTTCGATGATACCTATTTGGATGAGTTTCGTGCCTATTTGAAAGAGATCGTACTTTCCAAATTAGAAAGACATGATCTGGACAAGGAACTTCTACTCTTACTTATATCTTCTACCAAAAAATTCGAAGATGCATTTGACTCTTACTTTGATGATAAATTCGATCTGCAGAGATTAGTGGACAATGGGATCACTGAATTTTTAGACAGGAAAGGTTTTTCAGGAGACTACGGAGCGGACGTATTTTTAAGAAATTATTTCTTCCAGATCTTAAATACAAAGTTATTTCCTATCCGAACGATTACTTCTGAATACAGAGATAGAGCTTATTACGAAATATTCGGAAGATTCAGAGAAGAAGAAAGAGAAAAGACTAAAAAGAAAAAATCCAATTTCCGCAAAAAGTTTTCTTCTAGATCGTTTTATGAGGATGAAGATGCAGAAACAAGAGAGCATCGAGAATTTTTAGGACTCTCCGAAGAATATACAAAAGCAGAACTAAAAAATAAATACAAAGAGATGATCAAAAAATACCATCCTGATGTGAATAAAAATGGTTTGGAAATGACCCAAAAGATCATCGCCTCGTATAATTTTTTAGTAATGAAAGATCGTTAATTAAGGATTTGTTTCCTTTCTAGGCAAGACCTTCCATTGATTATCAGCCTTGTTAATATTTCCAGGCACATCTCTTTCCCAAAAACCGTGAACTTTTTCGTTATAGTTTAAATATAATTTGCCTGATACAATTTTCCAAGCTTTGGGATCCGTTTCATAAGTTTCTCCATCTCTCATTGCGTAAGCGCAATAACCTCCATACTGAGGAGCAAAGTTTTCAGGGGACTTCTTAAAAGATTCCAAATTCTTTTGTGAGGAGAATCTCCAGTCTGCACCTTTCCAGTGAAAACTGAATTTAGAATTTCCTTCCTTAGGTTTGGATTCGGTAAAATAAGAGACTGGATCGTAACCATTGATAGCGGTTTTTCCATCCGGCTTGAAAACAGGATCCACGAGTTGTCTGCTTCCACAATCCAACAGGAGTAAAAATAAGATCGGTAAAAAATACGACTTGTTCATGTATCCTTCTTCGGATCGAATCGAAATAGGTTACATCGGAGAGAATATGTCTTCCATAGGAGTAGGGCTTAGAAAAGAACATTATCCTTATTTAAGGAAAGCAGAACCTGTACGAATTTCTTGGTTCGAGGCGATTACCGAAAATTATATGGATACACAAGGTCGCCCCTTGGAAATGTTAGAATTTATTCGCAAAAATTTTCCCGTGGCTTTGCATGGAGTTTCCTTATCTATTCTTGGTGGAACTTTTCCGAATAAAAAATATATACGAAGATGGAAGGAGCTCATACAAAGAATAGATCCATTTATAGTTTCGGATCACCTTTGTTGGACAGAACAATCCGGAAATTATCTGCACGATCTATTACCTTTTCCTTTTACGGAAGAATTTCTGAAATTTGCGATCGAAAGAACTCAACAGGTTCAGAATATATTAGGTAGAAAAATTCTATTAGAGAATGTTTCTACTTATTTGAGTTTCCCTCAGAGTGAAATGCAAGAATGGGAATTTATCTCTGAACTTTCCAAAAGAAGCGGGTGCGGAATTTTATTAGATATTAATAATATATATGTGAACTCGATCAATCATGGATTTTCCGCATCTGATTATCTAAGTTCTATTCCTTGGGAGAATGTGGGGCAAATCCATTTGGCAGGTCATACGGACACTGGCGAATTTTTGTTTGATACTCATTCTAGGCCCGTTGCAAAAGAAGTTTGGGATCTATTCTCTTCTTTTTCTGATAAGATCCGTGGAATTCCAATCCTACTTGAATGGGATGAGGATATACCTAACTTTCCAGAGATGGAAGAAGAGGCTCTGAAAGCGAAATCCATTTTAGGATCTTTAACAATATGAAACCTGACGAATTCAGAAAAATTTTTTCGAGTGCCATGTTGGGAAAGGTAGAAGGTCCGCTATTGTCTGATCAAGTCCTGCCTGGCGGTAAGTTGGACTCTAATTCCGCGATAGCTGTTTATCAAGACGCTTACAGTGCCCGGTTTACGGAAGCCCTGGGAGAAAAATATGAAACAGTCTGGAAAATCCTAGGAGATGAGGACTTCTTCGAAGCTGCGAAAAGTTTTATTAGGGAGCACTCTTCGCATTCTTATAATTTATCCGATTATGGAGAAAAATTTCCGGACTTCTTAAGTGAAAATTTTCCAGAACATCCGGTACTGGCGGAGATCGCAAACTTTGAATATCAGGTTTTTAAGATATTTCATCTTCCTAAAAATGAGGGAATCAATTTACAAAATGGTTTGGAACAAGCAACAACGGAAGATCTAAGGATCAGTTTTCATTCTTCTATTTTATTTTTAGAATATTCTTATCCAGTTTATGATCTTTGGAAAACAGAAGATCAGGAAGATCTTCCAAAATTTTTAGAAGAAAAGAAACAATATCTGATCTTAGGAAAAAAGGGATCCGATCTATTCGTATCAGAGCAAGAAAAATGGGAATGGACTTTCGGTAAAAGTTTACAGGAAGGAAAAACTATATTGGGATCTTTAGAAATAGTTGGAAATCCTCCGAAAGGACTCGGATCTATTTCCGAATTCCTCTCGGGGATGACCAGAAACGGTTTGGTTGTTCAGGTTAGCTCTTGAACGTACCTTTTTTAGAATCACATTCTTTTTTAGTAAGAGAGATCCAGCCTTCACCTTTGCAGGAATTTTTTCCGGCACAACTATGACCTTTTCCTCCGCAGTCGCCAGTTCCTTTACAAGAATTGATTCCGTGACATTCTCCCTTAGGTTCTTCCGTTTTTGCCTCTTTCTTTTCGGCCATCACTCCTGTGGTAAATAAGCCGGTTAAAGCTGCGCCAATAATCATACTTTTAGTCAGATCGTTCATGTTTTAGTTTCTCCGGACGAGATTTGATAAAGATCGGATTTGGCATTCGATCTGTTTTTAGTTCGTTAGATGGATTGGATGGTTACAGAGGAAAAATAAAAGAAGGGAAAGATCTGAAATATCGGGACCTTCTTTTCGAAAGTCCCGATTGTATAAAATGAATTATTCTGGAAGTGCTTCGCCTTCGATACGAATAGAAACTTCTTCTCCGATCAGAAGTCCGCCTTTTTCTAAAGGTTTGTTCCAAGCGATATCGAAGTCTGCTCTTTTGATCTTAGTTTCTGCTTCGAAACCTAGGTGAGTGTTTCCCCATGGGTCTTTTGCTGAACCAGCAAATTTAACTTCAAGAGTGATCGGTTTAGTAACTCCCTTGATAGTTAATTCTCCTTGGATTTTAGAAACTCCACCTTTTTTAACGGTAGCTTTCTTTGCTTTGAAAGTAAGAGAAGGATGATCTTCTACGTTGAAGAAATCTTTTCCTTTTAAGTGTCCGTCTCTTTTCTCATCGTTAGTATGAATAGAAGCAGCTTTGATGGTAACATCTAGATCTGTAAGAGTTCCTGTGGCTTCGTCGTAAGAGAATTTTCCGCTGAAGTCTTTAAAACTTCCGGATACATTGGAAATGGTAAGGTGTTTGATTTTGAAGCCAACGCCTGTATGAGCGTTATCTAATTTGAAATTTCCTGCTTGAAGGCTGCCGAAAGTTAATAGCACCAGAAGGCTAGGGATCAGGTAAAGTTTCGTTTTCACGAGTGATTTTCTCCTTTGAGAATGTTTGGACTTTAGACTGATCTGCCGGTGTAATTATTGAAATTACAAGTAAAAATACAAAATTTATTTCGAAAAAGGGCGGGTGTTTGTACCGGCAGGAATTCGTTTTATATTAGGAAAACAGATTGTATCTCAGTACACAATAGATTGCTCTAAAACCGTCTTTCCAACCTATCTTTTTACCTTCTGCGTAAGTGCGTCCATAATAGGAAATTCCTACTTCATAAATACGAATGTCCGGGATTTTTGCAATCTTAGCAGTGATCTCTGGTTCGAATCCAAAACGATTTTCTTTGATATCGATTCCTTGGATTACTTCTCTACGGAACGCTTTGTAGCAAGTTTCCATATCTGTCAGATTAATGTTTGTGAACATATTGGAAAGAGTGGTCAAGAATAGATTTCCGAGTCTATGCCAGTAGTATACGACTCGATGGGCTCTTCCTCCCATGAATCTGCTTCCGAAAACAACATCAGCTTTTCCTTTGAAAATTGGATCGATTACGTCCGGAATTTCGAAGGGATCATATTCCAGATCTGCATCTTGTACAATGACTATATCACCTTTGGCGGCTTTGAATCCTGTGCGGAGTGCGGCGCCTTTTCCCTGGTTCTTCTCGTGAAATACGAGTTGATCTACCAACTTTTTAAAAGGTGCGGTTTTGAGAAGTTCTCTTGTTCCGTCCGTGGAAAAATCGTCCACAAGGATGATTTCCTTATCCTTAACAGGCACTTTCTTGACGGTTTCTAAAATGTTTTTAATGGTCTGTTTTTCGTTATAACAGGGAATTACGATGGAAAGTTTCATTTAACGTCCAGACCGACTAAGTCGCTCATCCGGAAATCTCGGATGATATTTTCGGCTTTAACGATTATTTTTTCTAATGCGATGCCGAAAAGTAAATTCTTATATGCTTCCGAAGCTTTCGGATAGTCTCTATCGCTGACTTGTACGGTCATTCTGTCGCTGACCCTGTTTTTCTCCACACATTCCAGTGCTGTCTTTCTGAGTGCTGCGAGCGCAATACATACTTCTTTGAGAATGTTCTGCGAATCCCTTTCCATTGCGGATTGGTTCCCATTTGCATCTAATAATGCCTTAATATGTTCTGAGATACGAAGAGAAGGCATTCCTCTTTTAGTGACTCCCACCCTTTCGATCATCGAGATACTATCTTGAAATGCAGAATATTCGGGAGTTCCTCTGAATATATGGATTAAAACGGGGAGATCAGTATCTGCGAATGCAGTCATAGCACCGTAAAAATATCTCATTTCCGGTCGGGCTAATGGATGGAAATCCACTCTTTGGTACTTGGAAAGTTTTTCCTCTTGTTCGTCCAGGATACGATTGATCGTTTCTCCCTTAGAAGCATTCCTTCTTTCTGTAAGTTCTTTATGTTTAGTTTTGATCTTTTCCAGAAAGTCCACTTCGTCTTTCAGGAAATTGTCCAGATTTCCCCTATGTTTTAGGGTTTGGATATAACGATCCTCAAAACCTTTGGCGTCGAAAACTTTAGGACTTTGTTTGGACCCTTCCCGGTATTCGGTTCGGAGTTTTTCTACGATTGTTTTTATCTCTTGATCGCTAAGTGCCATGCAAAAGGTTTCTATCCTTCGCTATCGGCCCATTTTTGCAAGGAGATAAGTAGTGCTCCTATATCTTCCGAACAATATAATAAGGCACTTCTGGCATCCTTATACATCTGCTGTTGATTATAGGCCACTTGTTTTAGATGGTTTTCGTTCTTAGTATTCAGAACGTTTAGGGCGTTCAAGACCATTTTTTTGACTTTTCTGGTCAGATCTAATAGAAGTTCCTGCATTTCCCAACGGATCACTAATTTCAGTTTTTCAGGATCGGAGGTTTTGGACTGCAATGCCTGTTTACGGTGAGACTCGTACTTCGCCACATAATAAGTGATGGATCTAGGATAGGAAGTGAGTTCTTTATGATAGTTTAATATCTTATCCAACTTTTGGAAGAACTCTATATCGAATTCCCTTGCAAGGTTTCCTACTATGTTTTTGTTCTCGGAAGGATCTCCGGTGGCTTCGAAAATTTTAGAATTTCGAATATTGTTTAATACTGATTCGATCCTATCCTTGATCTTCTGAAATTGTTGAACGCTATCTTCTATATATTTCGTTTCTCTATTGGAACCTGCTTCTATGTTTTCTATAAAAACAGGAACATCTTCTTTTCCGGTATTAGTAACAATCCCTGCATCGGAAATATTTAGATCCACTTTGGAAAGATCGAATATATCGTTTTGGACTGAATTCATTCTGGCTGAAAGGTCCGGACCTTCTGAAGGAGATATATCCAATTCTTTTTGGATATTAGGAGTATATGCAGGTTTTTCAGAATTAGCAGAGCTTGGCTTACTATGTTTTGTCTTTTCTGCCAGATTCTCTACCCAGTCTGCACTTGGATGTTTTGTATTTTTGAGAAGATTAGATAATTTCTGTAGATCTAAAGGATTGGATCCTGACTTAGGATTTACTCTTCCTAGTTTAGGTTTATTCGCTTCTGCTTCGGAAGCTTTTTGAAGAGTAATACGAATGATCTCTGCCTTTCTGCTTTCTTTATTAAAACGAACTGCATAACGGTTCCCGTTCCTATCCAAATACTTGGTTCCTAACTGAGCCAAAGAAAGTTTATTCGGATCGATTTCGTCTATCGAGTTCACGATGATATAGTCTTGTGCTTGTCTTGATAGCATGCGAGGCGTCCCTGGATCTTCCTAATAGGACGTATAATTAATTTCCAATCTTTCGAATTACAGAAAATAGAATAAAAATCTTTCTAAGCATAGCAAATTTTTTTTCTCGACTTTGGTTTAGGAAATTTATTTCAAATATACCTCGTTTAAGGTAAATACTCGAATTAGTATAACTGTTGGAACTTCAGCAAAGCAGTTTCGAAACTAATTACTTAAGTGCAAATAACGCAATCTTCAAATTCGAAGTCCGCACTCAGAGAGGAATATGGTCTTAGTCATTATCCGCCGAGACTTGGGCGGATCTTTGCGCGACAGCGATTGCGAGTAGTTCGCGAGCAAAAGATGTAAAAGCTCGTTGACAGGCTGCCTGGGTACGAAAATCTGGGCTCAATCCCTGAATAGGAAGTAGAGATCCTTGGCGAATATTAAATCTTCAGAAAAAGATATCCGTAGAACGAAACGCAGAAATGCGGCAAATTCTCAAAACAGGAATCGCCTTAGGACCCAAGCTAAAAAGATCCTAAAAGCGCTCCAAGACGGAGAGAAAGACTCCTTAAAATCTTTGTTCGGACAATATTCTTCTCTTCTGGACAAAGCTGCGAAAACCAACCTGATCCACTCTAAAAATGCAGACCGCAAAAAGAGTCGGATGGCATTGCGTATCAATCATGCTGCAACCGCATAATAACCGTTTTCATAACGGGCGATTAGCTCAGCTGGGAGAGCGCCTCCCTTACAAGGAGGATGTCGGCAGTTCGATCCTGTCATCGCCCATGTTCTCATCCCAATTCAAAAAACATTCCCCGGAATCATGGCTCTAAATCATCAAAAACCGGTCTTCCAACACCCGGATTTGATGGTTTCCGTGTCCGGAATCCGGGGAATCATTCCGACCGGTCTTAGCCCTGACGTAATTTTCCATTCACTTATGGCCTTTGGGTCCAGACTCAAAGGTAATTCAGTCGTTATCGGTCGAGATTCTCGTCCGAGCGGTGCTTATATCGAAAATATTGCGATCGGGATCATGCTTGCTATGGGCAAAAATGTGATCCGTTTGGGAATTGTTCCTACTCCTACCGTTAAGGCAGTGGTAGCTCAGTCAGGAGCTGCTGGCGGGATCATGATCTCCGCTTCTCATAATCCAGTGATCTGGAATGCTTTTAAGTTTATCGGGCCTGGCGGATTTTTTACAAACGCACAAGACTTAGAAGGTCTTTTGGATCTGGTCCGAAAAGAAGATTATAAACCTTTCCAATTCAAACCTAATACTAACGTGGAAGATGGAACCGACAGGATCCAAGCTCATATAGATTCCGTTTTAGCTAGAGTGAATGTATCTGCGATCAAACGTAAAAAGTTTACGGTATTTTTAGATGCGGTTAACGGCGGGGGAAGTTTCGTTTTACCTGAATTGTTAAGTCGCTTGGGTTGTAAGGTCATTCTACAACATTGTACTCCTGATGGAACATTTCCCCGTCCACCTGAGCCTACTCCGGACGCGCTCAAACAATCTTCTCGTTTGATCAAAAAATCCAAAGCGGATATAGGCTTTGCTTTGGATCCGGATGCAGATAGATTAGTTGTACTTTCTCCTAAAAAAGGCGCTATCTCTGAAGAATTAACTCTTCCGCTCAGCTTTATGTCTTACCTTGCTTCTAATTCGATTCCTAAGAAGGCATCCATCACTGTGAACCTCTCCACAAGTTTTGTGAATGATTGGGTCGCAAACTCTGTTGGAATTCCGACTTATCGTTCTAAGGTGGGGGAGGCGAACGTTGTGGCAGAAATGATACACCGTAAGTCTGTTTTTGGCGGAGAAGGAAACGGAGGAGTCATTGATCCGGCGATTCCTTCTTTCGGAAGAGACTCTCTTTCCGGGGTGGCTCATATACTGAATCTGCTTGCCCTCAAGGGGGAAGATGCTGAAACTGTGATAGGTAGTCTTCCTGCGGTCCATATGCGCAAGATTGCCTACAAGATCGCGGGGCAGAAGACGGAGCAGATTTATTCTAAGTTTCGCAGCGCCTTCTCCGAATATAAAGAAGATTCGAGAGACGGTTTACGTTTAGCGAACCAGGACTCTTGGATACATATTCGACCTTCGAATACCGAGCCGATCCTCCGGTTGATTGGAGAGGCCAGAACCAAAAAGGATCTGGAATCCCTTTTAAATAAAGCCGGAAAGATCATGGAGAATTCATAATATATGTGTGGAATCGTAGGATACGCTGGCGATAAAAACGTAGAATCCGTACTCATAGTAGGGCTCATCGGTTTGGAATATCGTGGATACGATTCTGCCGGGATCGCAGTCCTGGACAGAGGAGAGATCCAAGTCCGAAAACAGAAAGGCAAGATTAAGGATTTGGAGAATTACCTAAAGGAACATCCGATCCGAGGTAATGTTGGAATTGGTCACACTCGTTGGGCAACTCACGGAGAACCAAACCAAATCAATGCTCACCCTCATACAGATTCCAAATCTACTGTTGCAGTAGTACATAACGGAATTATAGAAAATTATTCTGAACTCAGACAAGAACTGAAACAAAAAGGTTTCGTATTCCACAGCATGACGGATACGGAAGTTCTTCCAAATCTTTTAGCTGAGAGTAGAAAAAGAGGCAAATCCAATAAGGAAGCTTTTTTAGAATTATTTGATAGAGTTCATGGAAAATGGGCAGTTGCGGTAGTATTCGATAACGAACCGGACAGAGTTTATTTTGCACAAGATGGCGCACCTTTACTTTTAGGAAGAGGCAAAGAAGAATATTATCTTGCTTCCGATATTTCTCCTCTAACTAGAAACTGCAGAGAAGTTTATTATATCAACTCCAAGGAATGGGGATATTTTACAAAAACCGAATGTAAGATCTACGGCTTTGACGGTTTGGAGAAAGAATTCGAATTCAAAACTCAGGATATTAAATTTGAGGACGTCGACAAAGGCGGTTATCCTCATTATATGATTAAGGAGATCCACGAACAACCTGGGATCTTCCGTAGGATCATCCAATCTCGTATTTCTGAAAGCGGTGAGATCGAATTTCCTGAAAGTACAATTTCCAGAGAGATGATGTCCAAGGTAAACCGTATCATCATCCAAGCAGCAGGAACCAGTTATTATGCTGGAATGCTTGGAAAACATTATCTGGAAAATTTCGCAAAGATCCAAACGGATACTGAAACTTCTTCGGAATTTCGTTATAGAAATCCTGTGGTAGAGGGTGATACTCTTATCGTAGGAATTTCTCAGTCAGGAGAAACCGCGGATACACTTGCATCATTATTAGAAGCAAAAGCAAAGTTTATCAAAGTTCTTTCTTTGGTGAATAATGTGAATTCTACAATCGCAAGAGAATCAGATTCATTCATTAGAACGGATGCTGGTCCCGAGATCGGTGTTGCGAGCACAAAAGCCTTTACTGCTCAGGTAATTAACCTTCTTCTTTTTTCCTTATATGTTGCTCGTTTGAAATGGATCGTCTCCGACGAAGAACTCAAAACTTTGTTAGAAGAGATCAGGCTTCTTCCCGGCAAAATGGAAAGAATTTTGGCACAGGCCCATATTCTGGAAAACTGGGCGGCTGATTTTACTAAAACAAAAGATTTTGTATTCTTAGGTAGGACTTACAACCATCCAGTCGCATTGGAAGGAGCCTTAAAATTAAAAGAGGTTTCATATATCCACGCTTCCGGTTATGCAGGTGGGGAATTCAAACACGGACCGATCGCACTTATTACAAATGAAGTTCCAGTTGTATGTATCGCGACCAAATCCGAAATTTATAGCAAAATGCTTTCCAATATCCAGGAAATCAAAGCCAGAAACGGAATTATAATCTCCATTGTAACCGAAGGGGACAGAGAGGCAAAAGAGCTTTCAGACTACTGTTTTGAAGTTCCGGACTGTCCGGAAATTTTAAGTCCGATACTGAATGTTCTTCCTCTCCAACTTCTTGCTTATTATTCTGCCGTGGCTAGGGGTTGTCCTCCGGACCAACCTAGAAACCTAGCGAAGTCCGTCACAGTGGAGTAGTGCACGTGGGCAGAATTCAGAGAATTTGGATCGATGAGAGGGAAACTCCTCCCGGTTTGGGAGCCTTAACCAGGATTCGATCTTTCTCCGAGATTCGAGATGGTGTTTTAACACCTCTCCAACGTTTAAAAGAGCAGTATCCTGATTCTAAGATACTATACTCTAACTCTAATTCTGCATTCGAGAAAACATTCTTCGAAAGAAATCCAAAGATCTCTGAATATGACGGAAAGGATGTAGACCTAATCATCCGTCCTGAGGAATTTTTACCTTGGAAATCCTTAGAATCTGTGGGCAAAAACATAGACCAGGATTTGGAAAATTATAAGGACCTACGCAAATGGGCCCGCAAACTCAAGGTAAAGTCTGGAGATTTCCAAGTAGTAGGAAAATCCAAACACGTTCATATACATCCTTCTGCTAAAATTTATCCCGGCGTGGTCATAGACGTAACTTCCGGACCTGTGATCATCGACAAAGATGCAAAAGTAACTTCTTTCAGCTTTTTAGAAGGTCCCTTATACATTGGCCAAGGCACACATGTGGACAACGCTCGTATCACCGGGAACACTTCGATCGGCAATGTATGTAGGATTGGCGGAGAAGTCGGCGACAGTATTATATTAGATTTTACGAATAAACACCATGAAGGGTTTTTAGGGCATTCGGTAGTAGGAAGTTGGGTCAATCTAGGTGCATTATCGACCACCTCCGATCTAAAGAACAATTATGGCGTCGTCAAGATCAGAGAAGAAAATACAGAGATCACAACAGGTTCCATCAAATTCGGTTCTATCATAGGAGATTTCTCTAAGATAGGCATCGGTGTTATGTTGAACACAGGAACAGTAATAGACTTCGGATGTAATGTGGTTTCTTCTAGGGCGAGTGGATATCTTCCACCATTCTTATGGGCAGATGGACAACCATATATCTTAGATCTATTTCTTCGCGATTCTCGCAAGATCATGGCAAGAAGGAACAGAGAACTTTCTCTTTCCGAATCAGAACTTATTAGAATTTTATACGAAACCAAGGTCCGGAAATAAAAAAGGACCGGAGGCCCCATGGAAGTTTTGGAATCGCGTATTAGTACGTCTTCCCCTGAATATAAAGAGAATTTCAAAGACCTTTCAGAGAAGGTCGCTGATTTACGTAAACTTCTCCAAAAAGCCGGACAAGGCGGAGGAGAAAAATCTATCCAGAAACATAAGAGCAGAGGAAAGCTCACTGCAAGAGAAAGGGTACAAGGACTAATAGATCCAAACACTCCTTTCTTGGAATTCTCCGCTCTGGCTGGAGAGAAGGTTTATGCAGACGATGTTCCTTCTGCAGGGATCGTAACTGGGATCGGAAAAATTTCAGGGACTCCTTGTGTAATCGTCGCTAACGACGCCACTGTAAAAGGTGGGACTTATTATCCACTCACTGTCAAAAAACATATCCGCGCACAAGAGATCGCATTAGAGAATCGTCTTCCTTGTGTTTATCTGGTGGATTCAGGTGGAGCATTTCTTCCGATGCAGGATGATGTATTTCCTGATAAATGGCATTTTGGTAGGATCTTCTATAACCAAGCGAATCTTTCTAGAATGGGGATCCCTCAGATCTCAGTGGTAATGGGAAGCTGCACTGCAGGTGGAGCCTACATTCCTGCGATGTCTGATGAATCTGTAATCGTAAAAGGAAATGGTACCATCTTCTTAGGCGGACCTCCTCTTGTAAAAGCTGCAACTGGAGAGATTGTTACGCCTGAAGAATTGGGCGGTGCAGATGTTCACTGTAGGATCTCAGGAGTGACAGACCATTACGCTGAGAATGATCCACATGCACTCGAGATTGCTAGACATATCGTTTCTAGTTTGGGAGCAAGAGCCAAAAAATTAGAAGAACAGATCTATTACGAAGAACCTCTTTATCCTTCTGAAGAAATTTACGGCATTATCCAAAAAGATATCCGCAAACCTTACGATGTAAGAGAAGTGATCGCAAGAGTGGTAGACGGTTCCAGATTCCAAGAATTCAAAAAATATTATGGGACTACGATCGTAACAGGTTTCGCAAATATCTATGGAAAGACTGTAGGTATTATCGCAAACAATGGAGTTTTATTCTCCGAAAGTTCCTTGAAGGCCGCTCATTTCATCCAACTTTGCAACCAAAGAGAGATTCCTTTACTCTTCTTGCAAAACATCACAGGTTTTATGGTTGGGAAGAAGTATGAAAATTCAGGTATCGCAAAAGATGGCGCTAAAATGGTAAATGCTGTCTCTACTTCCGTAGTTCCAAAATACACTGTGGTGATCGGTGGTTCCTATGGGGCTGGAAATTATGGAATGTGCGGTCGTGCATTCGGACCTAGATTCCTATGGATGTGGCCAAACGCTAAGATTTCCGTAATGGGAGGAGAACAAGCAGCAAATGTTCTACTCACAGTGAAGCAGGAACAATTGGAGAAGGAAGGGAAATCACTCTCTGATGCAGAGCAGGCAGAGTTCAAGAGACCTATATTAGAAGATTATGATAATCGCTCTTCTTGCATCTATTCTACGGCCAGACTTTGGGATGATGGGGTTTTAGATCCGGCTCGTACAAGAGAAGCTTTAGGTTTAGCATTATACTCTGACCTTTCTCCTAAGGGTATAGAGCCTTCTTACGCAATCTTCCGGATGTAATTTTACTCCGGAAGAATGATACCTAAGTATAGTTTTTCCCTTTAAAATTTTATTTTTCTGGCAGATCCTAAAAATCTGCCTAATATGTACGCAAACTGCTAGGCTGGATCTGGAAACGTTCCCCCTAAACTAGGGAAAAATCTGCCTCATCTATAAATTTGGATCTATTTTCCTAGAGAAAACCTCGTTTCAGGCCTCTAGGATTCCTATTCCATTTTTTTAATCTTTTTTTGAACTAATTTTTAGCTCAGGTACTCTTCTTGCATTATTTGGATTAAACATATTTTCGAGATGAGATTTGAGAAAATGAAAATTGCCCAAAAACTTATCGCGCTCTTGATCTTAATCGCTCCAGTACTGATCTGGGGTCAAGACGCTACACCAGCACCAGCCGCACCTGCTGCCCCTACTTTGGATAAAGGGGATACCGCATGGATGATCGTGGCTTCCACTTTCGTGTTCTTCATGATCCCAGGACTCGCGCTGTTCTACGGCGGTATCGTAAGATCTAAGAACGTTCTTTCTACGATGATGCACAGCTTTGTTGCAATACTTGTCCTAACTATCCAATGGACAGTATTCGGATACAGCTTAGCATTCTCCGGCGATAGTCCATTTTTCGGCGATTTTCAACTTCTACTGTTGAATGGAATTACCGACGAAACTTTGGAAGGAACTATTCCGAAATACATTCACTTCCTTTTCCAAGGAATGTTCGCGCTAATCACTCCGGCTTTAATTTCCGGTGCGATTGCAGAAAGAGTGAAACTTTCCGGTTACATCGTTTTCATTCTAGCATGGTCTACCTTAGTTTACGATCCAGTCGCGCACTGGGTATGGTCCGCTAACGGTTGGTTATTCAAAAAGACTGCATTGGATTTCGCAGGTGGAACAGTAGTTCACTTGATTTCCGGTATCGCAGGTTTGGCTGCAGCAATCGTATTAGGAAAACGTAAGGGAGAAGGCCCTGCACTTATCGCTCCGAACAACTTGACTTACACCTTAATCGGTGCGGGATTCCTTTGGTTCGGATGGTTTGGATTTAACGCAGGTTCTGGTCTTGCCACTAACGGTCAGGCCGCAAGAGCTTTTGTTGTTACCTTAGTTGCTCCTGCAACAGCTGGCGCAGTTTGGTTATTAATCGAATATCTTCACACTAAAAAAGCTACTGCTCTTGGAGCAGCTTCTGGGATCGTTGCAGGTCTGGTTGTAATCACTCCAGCTGCAGGTTTTGTGGACGCAACTGGCGCATTGATTATGGGAGCAATTGTATCCCCAATCTGTTACGGTGCTATTCTGCTGAAAGGTAAGCTCGGATACGATGACTCTTTGGACGCTTTCGGAATTCACGGCGTTGGTGGAGCTATCGGTGCGATCCTTACAGGTGTATTTGCACTTGCGAATTACATTCCTGAAGGAGTTACTCGCGGAGACCAGATTATCGTTCAGATCATCAGTGTTGTAGCAACCGGTGCTTATTCTATCGTAGTATCCTTGATCTTAGTGTTTATCATCGAGAAAACAATCGGATTCAGGATTTCCGAAGAGAAAGAGATTGCTGGACTCGATTCCGAGATTCACGGAGAAAAAGGTTATATTATATAACCTTTTGAATTTATACATTAAGTAAAGGAGAGCATATGAAATTAATCGTAGCAATTATCCAGCCCCATAAACTGGAAGAGGTTAAAGCGGAGCTTACTAAGAATGAAATTTATAGACTTACCGTAAGCGACGTGCAAGGCTACGGGCAGCAAAAAGGTAAGACTGAAGTATTTCGCGGACATGAATACCAAGTAAACCTTCTGAGAAAAGTAAGATTGGAGATCGCAGTAAACGATGAGTTCGTAAAACCTACTGTTGATGCGATCTTGAAAGCTGCCAAAACTGGCGACGGAAAGATCGGAGACGGAAAAATATTAATTCTTCCTCTCGAAGATGTAATCCGTATTCGCACAGGAGAAAGAGGAAGCTCAGCGATTTAATTCTTCCCCAATACGAGTCGAAACTAGCTTCGGGGTCGGTGATTTACCGACCCCATTTTTATACCTAGGCTTAATATCGTCTGTATTTTGTTAGCCGATCCAGTTTTTAAAAGGTATATCTAATCTGTGGACTCTAAGTGGAGGATGAATCGTTTTCGCAACCTGTTCTGAAAACGAACGGGATCGAATGTAATATCTTCGATCCTGGAAATCAATTGAAAGCAATTTCGGAATGATTATGAAAATCTGAATTCTATTTGCGGCGAAATACCGAAGTAACGATTCCAAGTCCGAATCCGATGATAGCACCGGCAGATAACCAAATCCATCTCGACCAAGATCTTGTATCTTCTGAAGCCGCTCTTAGTTCTTGCAATTCAGCAATATTCTTTTTCATTTCCTGTCTTAATTCTGCGGAAAGCTCTTGTAGTTCAGGATCAAATACAAATACGGTTTTTTGTGCGTTGTTTCCTTTTCCAGTATTGTTGATCGATCCATAGTTCCCATTGGCTTTTGGTACGGAGTCTTTTAACTTCTTCCCTTGTAATTCCCAATATCTTGTTCTAACTAGATTATGATTAGGCCAAACTTCGTATGCTTTTTTGAAAAATTCGAATGAAGAAAGTTTTCTTCCTTCTTGATAATAAGTTTCCGCTTTGCGTATCCAAATTTCAGCTTGGTACAATGCAAGTGTTGGATCAGAAGGTTTGGACTGAAGTAAAGGGTCCAACATATCTTGTGCTTGGTTTACATTTCCTGATTCAAGAACCCTTTTTATTTCAGGATAATCCTCAGGTATAGTATCCCCGAGAATTTCTAGTACGAATAGGAAACAGATTAGAAAAACTAAATATTTATTTTTCATATAATTACCTGCTAATGATCACTGCAGAATGAGCGTATCTTGCTCTAGGCATTGCTGCTAACCCAGCGGTTTCCCAAGGACCTCCTACAGCTCCTGATAGATTTACTTCGATTGCATAAACGTTTGTGCTCGGAACATTCAAACTAACAGCACCGCCCATAACGTACGCCTTTCTATTCTCATAAGAATATTCTACGGAAGGAAAATATCGAGCTATGGGGATAGAAGGTCCGGCAGTGAAGGAAGCTGCAGTCGGCTCAGTGCTTAGATAGTCAAATTGAAAACTAGGGCTGATAATTCCGGCTGGTTGTGTAATGCTTCCGGTAGTAGAACCACCTGCTGCAATAATCCCGCTACGATCTGCCGGAAAAGGATCTCCTGCCTGAGGGCGAATACAAGCAATTCCGGCACCATGTCTTGAGTCACCAGTTAGGCTCGGTTCATTAAAAGAAGTAACCGCGTTTGCAGAAGGAACATATACATCCGAAGAAGGATCTGGATTTCCACTATTAAAAAATCGTCCTCCCGTAAAGAATAATGTTCCTCCGATTGTGCAACTGGACATATCAATTTTTTTGAATATATTCGTAGAAGAAGTATAGTTCACCCAAGTTCCAGTACTTCCTGCGGGAGTTTCGGGAAAAAGTTTATACACTTGGTTTGTTAGAGTGCCGGTAGTCATATCCATAGTGGTAGTGCCCGAAAGAACATAGATATTGTTTTCTACAGAAGTAGCGACTGCGCCTTGAATATTTGTAGGCAAATCTGCATAAGACTTCCAAATATTTGAAATAGGATCGTATGCTTCTACCTTATTGCTAATGACGAAAGAACCGGCAACATCCGTGACGCCTCCGATTACAAAAATAATTCCTTTATGATTTACTACCGATGCGTAAGCTCTCGGTGTCGGCATTCTGCTAATTGTAGGGTACCATTTATTTTCTACAGGATCGTATAGGTCGATTTCTGCCACAGGCTTACGATCTGCGCCTATACCTCCGACTATCCAAATCCCTCTTGTTCTAATCGGGTCGTCGCTGATCCAAGTTTTGAACGGAACAGAATAGATCTTTTCGGCGGACATTTCCCCGCAATATGGATAAGCCGTATAATCGGTGTTAGGCTCTAGGTGATCCATTTGGACTGAGTGGATTTTTTCACTCGTCATAGAAGCTTTAACTGATTCGGGGGAGTTCTTGCCATAAGCAAGCCAGGCTTTAGTCGGAGAGGAGCAACCCCAGTTAAGTGTGGTTTGTTTTGCACCTAAGGAGACTTGAAACCATTCCACTTTATTTGTAGTATTATTCGTACCTTCTAAAAAAGGAGAGTTTTCACATTGGATCAAAGAGATTGCCAAAAATCCCAAGACCATCACAAACATATTTTTCAATTTCATAATCTTTTACCTATGGATATTTCTAAACCTGCCATGCAGAAAGTAGTGGTTCTTTCGAAAAAACAAGTTCCTCTGATTCCTGTCCTAAGTTGATAATCTCCCCAACGAAATCCTTGGTAACCTAACTCTAAAGATGCGGAAGGATCTAAACCTGCCCTAGAACTCTCTTCGTATTTGTATTGAACGGACGCGACACCTAATCCCAATTTAGCGTAGAAATCCAAATTTTGATTTCCGCCTATAAGCCAATTTCGTCCGAAATTCGTCCAGGCATGCAAAACACTGAAGTTTCCCAATTCACTTTTAGAAGAGAGGCCTTCTACTCTGAAACCCCATTGGTAAGTATCTCTCATTCGCATGAAAGCTGGCTCAACGAAGAATCCAAACGCGCCTGTAGCAGGGAATGTTGGGCCAAGGGGTTGAAAATTAGGCATGTACGCAGCAGTCAAACCAAAGAGTGTTTCTGGTTGCGGCTGGTTGGCAGGAAGATATTCGGACGGAAGATCTGGTTCCTTAATCCCCGAGCTTTCCACATTGGAAACTCTGGACTTATCGATCTCCAAAAAACCTACTTCTGTACGGATTACATAAACTGAATCGTTCTCTTTGGCGAGAATTCCTTGGATCCTACTTCCGTCCTTTAGTTGATAAGTGGAATAACTATAAGAGACTTGTTCTCCCTTTTTAGCATAATCTAATTTTCGAATGTCTTTTTTGGGAATTGCATAGACCCTATTTTTCCATTGAGCTCTTACATATTTTTCGTCTTCCGAAATCACTTCTAGAATGAACGCATCTCCGTTGTTTAATAAAAGCTCGGCAGCTTGGATACCGGAAGAAACGAAAAGGAAAAGTAAGATGCAGGAAATTTTCAATTTTAATTTCAATTAATATTCCTCATAACGCAGGTTTGAATTACTACGGTTGTTTTATATACTTATGATATGCTTTTTCATTCATCCTCAGACACTTGTTTTAGAAAATTTATATTATATTTTGGTAAATTATCATTTCGGGTTTTGGACCTCGATGAGGACTTCTGGGGTTTCGCGAGTTTTAATAGCTTGCGGGATAATTAGTGGTATTCGACCGGCTGCTCGGACCTTCATTCCTAATTCAGTTTTTATTGGGCCGTCCGGCTGCGCGTGAATGATGATTTTGGTCTTAGAATCTTTTTTAATAATAATTTTCTGGCAGCGTCTTTCGGACGTGTAAATATTCGATTGGCTGATGGTAGAACAAAATGGTTCCCTGTAATCTGAAACGATCAGTTTTGTTGAGTAATTTTCTAATTCATAATAATATCCGAAGTATGCTTGGAATGGAAATTCTAGATCAGTATTTCGGAATGGAAGTACAGCTGAATGTAATTCTACAAGTGATTCCCCTGGAGGAATTTCAATAGCGTACGGAGTATTTGCATAAAGTTCTCCAGAATGAATTTGCAAATAACGAGGAGTCGTCTCAAACTTCTCTTTTATTTCCTGTCCTCTGATGATGAACCATTGTATATAAATTGTTTCGATTTTTTTATTTTTTGAATTATCTAATGATATTTCCAAATTTCCTCGTTCTTGCTGAGATTCGTTTTGAGGAATTCGCTCCCTCCAAAGGGAGATTTTGGATGAACAGTTCATGTAGCTCATCATGAGCATAATGAATAATATAAACCTCATTATATTATTCTTAACGTATTGTTTCATTTCGGATTTTGGACCTCGATGAGGACTTCAGGGGTTTCGCGAGTTTTGACAATATAAGGTAAAGGAATTGGACGTGCGCCGCTTGTCGTTCTAATGTCTATAGAACTATTGATCGGAGCCGGTTTCTGGACTTTTATTATAATTCGCGTTTTAGTGTCTTTTTTAATGATGATTTGTTGGCATCTGTGAATCGTATTAGTTTGCAGCTGACAAACGGATTCTTTGTTGTTTAGATCAATTACAAGTCCAGAAGAATCATAATAAAATCCGAAATTCGCACCGAAATTAAATGTTAAATCATGCCTATTAAACAAATCCCATGTTGAAATGATCACACCGAAATATTCGCCCGGTGAGATTTTTATTTCATATGGAGAATTCACATAGAGCTCTCCTTCATGTCCCTGTAAAAAGAGAGGGTTGATATTGGTTTTTTTTACGAGATCCTGATCGTAAATAAGAAGCCCATGAATGTTAATCGTTTCAATTTTTTTATTCTCTTCATTATTTAACGAAATTTCAAGAACGCCCCTGTCTGGTATAGAATCTATTGGACGTAGGCGTTCTCTTAAGAGGGATAATTTGGAAGAACAGTTTGCGATTATGAGATAAATTAATAATAAACCAAACTTTTTCCAATTGGTTTTAATATAATTCCTCATTTTGGGTTTTGAACCTCGATGAGAACTTCGGGGGATTCTTGTATATTAATAACATGAGGAAGAGGTATCCGACGAGGTCCTGCCGCTTGAATGCCTAACTCAGATTTGACTGGGACTTCTTTTTGCACACGTATAATGATTTTAGATATCAGATTTTTCTTGATTATAATTTTGCTACATTGATTCAAAAATTTATCATCAAAAGAACATTTAGAGTTCATATAGTTTGATGCAATTGCTATTTTCGGTTCTTTTCTTATATCAAGATAATAACCAAAAAACACACTAAACGGAAATACTAGGTCATGGTTTTTTGCAGGGACATCTAAAGCTTCAAGACGCGCATAGTATTCGCCGGGCGGGAGATTTATTTGGTAAGGAATGTCTGCATATAGATCACCTTCATGAGTTTGAATGTTTGTCGCTTTATTTGCTGCAACTTCAATAATTTCGTTATTAAATAGAGCAAGATACCATATGTATATGGACTTTACTGTAGACCTTTCTATATTTTCTAACGAGACCTCAAGAGTTCCATAGTTCGATGGAGAATCCATTTTTGGAAGGCGATTGTATACGAGAGAAATTTTGGAGGAACAATCTATAACTCCCAAAAAACATATGATCAATGAGCCTATTAAAATTATATTATGTTTCGAATTAGATTTCATACTAACTTCCTAACTTTCTTTACAAACCGTAACAGAATCTATTTAATGCTGCGTTAAAGCCGGTTCCAGAATAAATTCCTGATCCAACAGCTCCCCAAGCATCCCCACTCACTGTAAAAAACCCGCTGGCCATAAATTCAGGCTCAGAGTTTCTTCGGTTCATAGATTCCTTCAAATTATAACCAGTGAAATCCCAGTTACTCCATTTGAAATTTACAAATCCGCCGAGAAGAGTAGTCGCGGTCCAATTTAATGCTGTTGTAGTGGCAAGTTCTCCGAATTGTCTGCCTAAAAAGCGTCCCGCTGTCAATGCTCCAGAAATTGTTGCATCTATTCCGTAGCCGAGTTTTCCTAACGACCCTTCAAAGTATTCGAAATTACTCGATTTGAATTCAGTGGTATTTGATATACCCTTAGGCATAAATTCCCAACCGAGTTTCTCTGCGGCTATCGGCCCTACCATGGATCCAATTCCTCCTCCCAATTGTGCCCCTCGAATTGCAGTAGATTCGTTCCAACGCCCACCGGTCCCGGTATATCCTCCTACAACATATCCTGCAGAAGAACCAATGGCATATCCGGCTGCAGAGACTCCAAGGTTGGCTGCAAATGAAACGATTCCTGAAACCCAACCAGATGACATACCAATTGAAGCGAGTCCATTTCCGAGCATTGATCCGCCCGTTACTGCTCCTTCAGCAGATATGGCTGCTGGAGTAGCAGCCCCCCAGGTCACAACAATCAGAGCCACTGCAACAATTGCCGCCACCACTGTATTGAAGATCTGCGTATCGCGCATTCTCCGGATCATCCTTTTCTCTTCTACTTTTTGGTAGAAGCCTGCAAGGATCTTAAGAACAGGATCATTTGATTGTTGCACATAGTATTGGAATGCAAGTTGTGCGCCCTTTGTGCTTCCGAAGATGGTGGCACATAGGTCGTTGAACGCGGCAACGATTGCGTTATGCCCTCCTGGATCTCGGAAAGAGATCGGGTTTCCGTTCACATACATGTAACGGTTGAGCCCCATGGTTTCAGGATTGAGTTGGCTATCCGCTTGCAGGAATCTTCCGGTATCCGGATCGTAATATCTCGATCCGGAGAAATATAATCCAGTTTCTCTGTCTTCTAATTGGCCGGAATATTTTCGAGCGGTAATATCTGGTCCTGAAGAGTTCGCTCTGTCTATCTCTCCATAAGGTTTGTATTTGATATTGCTCGTTCCGGGCATTTCTCCGCCGCTTGCAGAAAGTCCTGCTCCGTCAGTGAGCATGGTTAGACTTCCTAATTGGTCGGCATGATAGAAATACATTCCAGGAACAGGAGCGTTTGTAAATCCTCCCGGCGCAGTTGGGTTTGGTGAATTTACGCTTGGCACGTCAGCCGCAATTGCAGCAGCACCTGCCACCCAAGGAGCTGTTCCAGATCCTCCTGTAGGAATAATTCCGCAACCGCTTTGGATCAAGATTGCAGTCACTAAGATCGGAGCGAATGGTAATGCCCAAGAATTTCCTTCACGTCTGGATACTCCTTGGAATAACATAAGAGAAGTCCAACCCAGAATGACCAGGGCCAAACTTCCCATACATACTTTGGTCCAGATTTCAGGAGAGAATAATTGAGCAAGTGACTCTCCCATTCCGATCTTAAGTAGAGCCCCTCCGTCTTTCAAGAAAGGTAGAATTGCATATAACAGACTCGTATCAGGTTGGCTTGCGGCAACAAGTACTGCATCCGTCCGAGTCAGCTGAGAAACTGTTTCTCCTTTTGCTCCATGAATATAAAGAGTATGTTTGTCTGGTTGGCTTGGAATTCTTTGTAATTCGTATATTCCAAATACCGTATATATATCCACATTATCATTTTCACTTCTTTTCTTCACACGGGCGCCTGTGAAGTCTGTATACATCTTATAATTTTGGCCGCCGTAAGTTTGTACTTCTTTCAAAGTTCCATAAGCGTCGTAGATAAGAGTGTCTCCGTTTCTGGCCACCATGTTCCCATCTACATCATAAGAATAGTTCATAGTTCCAAGAGAAGGAGAAGAAACGGAAGTAACCGCACCGACATGGCTCGTATCGGAATAAGTTAATGTCTTATCTCCTTTCGCGGTCATGTTTCCGGAAGAATCATAGGTATAATTTTCAGTTCCGAAACTTCCGGTGGCGGTGACCAGTCTCTGATTTGCATCATACGTAAAATCTTGGGTCTCCGAAGGAAAGGCTAAGTTTTCAATTTTTGTAATATTCCCTATATCGTCGTATTTTACTTTAACGGATTGTCGAACTGTTCCGTTCTTTAATGTTGTTTTATATCCAGAAGTTCTGAGATGGACCGGGTCTACTGAGATTTCAGTGATTACTCCGTTTCCGGTTGTCCTTGTCACTACTAGGTTTCCGTCTGCACTGAATCCAGGGCCAACGTAAGAAACTACAGGGTGGTTTAAGCTACTCCAGTCTGGAACATCCATACTAACTTGGGATAAGTATCCTCCCAATTCGTATTTGTTCCGAACGATAGAACCATCAGGATAACGAGTAGAGATAGGTCTATGTAGGTTATCATATTCTCTTTCTAATACGAAAGTAAGGGAATCTACAGTCTTTGTTGTACGAATAATATCGCCTGATTCAGAATATTCGAATGCTGTACTTCCAGTAGGATCGATCACATTTGAAAGCCTGCCGACTCCGTTTGTTCCTTGGTCATATGAATAAGTAATATTTGTACCTGCACCTCCTGTAATCGTCAAAAGTCGATTTAGAGAATCGTAAGTGCGATCCACTATTTTTCCGGATGCGGTCCTAACTCTAGTAACATTTCCTAAAGTATCATATTCATAATTCGTTGTTCCGGAGTTTTGATCTGAAAACGTTCTACGTCTTCCGGACGGATAGAAGGTGAGATTGGACTGATGTCCTGCAGGATCGGTGATACGATTTTGTCTACCAGCGGAATCGTATCCATAGCTTGTTAAAAGCCCATTCGAATTTTTGGAAAGGATTCTCTTACTTGAATCTGTGATTACTGTTGCAGTGGAAACTTGCACTCCTGCTGAGGAGAACATTGTATTTGTCGTGGTCAGATTTCCATTACTTGAATCCGGAACTGCATTAATCTCGGAATAAGTTCCATCTGGATTTGTAATTTTGATTAGGTTCCCGTTTGCATCATAAGTGTAGTTTGAATAGATCGGACTAGTCAATCCTTGCAAGTAAGGAGATGATTTTCTTTTTACTGCGCCATAAACATCGTATTCGGTCAGACTTGCTAGAATTTTTCCTTGGGCCAAAGTGGTTTCTTCTCGGATCACTCTTCCCATAGAATCGAAGTATTGTTTTGTCTGGACCTCTCCGTTTACGCTGTCTTTTACTATTCGAGTCAGAGTTGGGTTTAATCCTCCTGTGCCTTCGTATAGATATCTTTCTGTCCAGTCTTCGGATTCTCCTGGTTGGATAATCTGGATCATTCTTCCGAAATCGTCATATTCTCTAACCACAGACTGCCCATTCGGATTCTTTTCTTCCATAAGAAGACCTTTTGGAATATCATATACATATTCGGTCACATGAAGAAGAGGGTTTGTGGCCTTGGTTAAATAACTATTCGAAGCAGAATCGTATTCGTAAATCGTACTTCGATTTAATCCGTCTCTGGTTTCTATTACGTTTCCATAATTATCATAGAAATAAGCTGCATAGGTCGCTTCCGTTGTTCCCGGAAATGTCTGAATTGAACTTATGTTTTTATTATCCACATAGGTCAAGGCCCTGTCTTCTACCTTAACTCCGTTCACCCTTTTGGTGAAAACGATCTCCATTCCTAAATTCCATAGAAGGTTATCGTTTAAGTATTGGATATCCTCTACAAGAGTGTAACCAGGTAAAGTTGTGGTTCTCTGTCTCACATTTCCGTATGGATCGTAAATGATAGTCCCTGTTATCGAAAAATGAGGGCTTCCATTTGCATATACTGTGGAGATTGAATCTGTACATCTCCCAAAATATGTGGCGAAGAAAGATAGATTAGAATTACAAGTATAAGTTGTATCTCTAACTGTTTGCCCTCTAGAAGATTCTACAGTTCTGGAAACAAGCCCGTCTGTATAATAGTCGACTCCTTGGAAATAGTAGTCTTCTTTTCCGTTGATAATTATATTTCCGAGTTTGTTTACCTGTTTTACGCTAGCGTATCCCAGATCTCTTCTTACATCTCTAGTCCCATTATAAAACTTATGTTGGTTATAGGTAAATTCAGTACTGGATTGAGTTGTATCCGGGAATGTTTGTTGTACCTTAGTAGTTACATACTTGGATACTGGAAACGCGATGGATGGAAATGTAGAGCTGAGAGCTTTTGTCTCAGGAAGCTTTGCCTCCCAGTTATAACTAATATCTACTCTAGTTCCCTTTGAAGTTGAAATAGAAGATAAAGTCCCGGCAGGTGATGCTATCGGAGTATTTGTAAATGTAATATTACCGTCTCCAACAAATGGAACATTACTTCTTATCCTTGTGAAGTTCGCAGGATATTCTAAAAGAGCTATTGAAGATTCAATAGAGATAAGATCTACTCTTGAATCTCCATTCAAATCTGAAACCTGATTTAAGAAAGAAGATGAGATTGGATTTGTATCGCCATACTGTGCAAGAGAAAGTCCTCCAGTACCATTTGGTTTAGAATAAGAAACACGAATATTAGAACCGTCACACCAGATTGTATCGTTTCTACCATCTCCATTATAATCCCCGAAGAAAATTCCCATTCTCCAAGAATCATATGCGGACTGACTTAATGCTGGCCAATCTGCTGCATTTGGATCTTGGGAAGCATATGCCTTTAGTTTTGGCCAGTCAAGATCGTAGGTAACAGGGTCTGTTGGTCCTGTGGAATATTTGATCCTTAAAGAAAGATCTGCAATAGACCCATCGTCAGCAAATACATGCACCCAAAGTGTATCTTTGACTCCGTCTTTATCAATATCTATTTTAATTGAAGCTGCATCGTATTCTCCTGCTCCTTGTATTGGAACTGGGTTCCCATTTTCATCGGTGGGTGGATCTGGATTATCAAGGGAAAGCTTAAGATCGATATCGTAATTAGATGCATTGTCATGGAATAAAATTTCTAATTTACCGCCTGTGAGATAGAGAACATCTTGAGGACCGGCATCTCTGCGCAAATCCAAACCGTATGGATTTGCAACAACTGCAGATTTATATTTATTCGTATCTTCTTTATATCTTAAATCGTAAAGAGAGAATCCCTGAGGGCTGATGAAGTTTTTGCTATCAAAATAATAAACTTTTAATGAGCCTTTTTTCGTGGTATTAATATCGCCTACCGGTAGGACTACTGCTAAATCCTGAAGCCCATCCGAGTTTAGGTCGGAGAAATAAAAATTATCAAATTTTCCTTCGGTTCCTAATGTTAGACTTCCGTTATATAAAACTGTTTGGTTCTCGCCGAATAGTGTATATACCATTCGTCTGGTTGTATTGTTATCGATTCGGTCATAAGTAATAAAATCAGGGATTCCATTTCCATCCAAATCCACAAACATTTGGTTGGTCACTCCGTAATCCGTAATCCCATTGATTGCTCTTCCTCCATCGAATCCAGTTCCAGTCGAGTAATACACATAGGCTTTTGAATCAAGGGGGTTGTACTGGACAAAATCAGTACGACCATCTCCATTTAGATCCGCAAGATGGTTATAAGTCCTTCTGTCAGGAGACAGGAATTTAATGATCGCTCCTCCTCCATCAGGTTTCGGATTTGTAGAAGTTACATTTGTATCCTGGAGAGAAAAACCGTTCCCAGTGGATAAATACACTTGGACCTTTGCACCGTAATCGCCGATGAATACGATATCAGCTCTACCATTGCCATCTACATCGGCCGGGAAAGCTTGGGTTCCATCAGTAAAACGGAAAGCATTCGTTTTTAGAGTACTCCATTCGTCGGTATCTAATCTAGTGATTCCAGCGTTATCGATCTTTCCGAAACTAACCCAAATTTTTGCAGTTCGGTACTCTAGCATAGGATCGTCAATTTGAATGCCGCCGATTCCTATATAAGGTCTCTCAAAATCTTCCGTTACGATTCTTATGTAATCTAAAACTTTATCCCCATTTACATCTCCGAAAAATCCTATGTTCGAAGAAATTCCATCCGCACAATCATTCCCTGATTGTATAAATCCAAGAGCACACATAACTGCAGCAGGTAGATTTGCTCCAAACATAGTTGAGGCACATACGGTATATAATCCGTAACAAGAAGTTATATCAGAATATTTTAATTTTGCATTGATTCGAGCTGTACCTGACCTTTGGACGACTGCAGGAGTTTGGGAAAGATCAAGAGTCCCAAGATTATAGGTTAAGGTAAGTGGCGCGAATGTATCTCTTTCGATACTAGTTAGGATCCTGCGATTATTAGCATCTGTTCCATAACTAAAATCCCAAGAATCTGTTTCCGATCCTTGGAATCTTACTATAATTTCATCTAAAAGTCTAGTCTGAGCTACGCTTGATCCTCCGATCCAGGAACGTACCCAGTCTGCGCGAGAGGCCCATACAAATTCTATTTCAGAAGCTCCTCCATTATACCGAATGTATTGAGGATAGAGTACTCCGTCCGTTTGGGATTGGGGATGATATAAAATTTCGATTGTATTTCCATTCTTGTCTACGATCCGGTTTAAGCCCCAGATATTTGCTTGGTTCGAGGCATTTACAACTCTAGAATTATAAGCGGAACTTCCATTAAGCTCCCCGTAATAACTCGTAGTACCGTTTCCTTCTTTTACGGACCAGGAACATACGTCACCACATCCAGTTGCCGGTGTATACTTTCTAAAGGTTTCCCTTTTTGCATGATAGCCTCCTCCTTGAGCAACGGTTAAGGACTCTAGTTCTCCGTCTTCTGTTGAGATAAAATGATCCGCAGTAGTGTAGGTAAAGGATCCAAATGTAGAATCTCTTTTGATCTGTCCAAATCCACCCAGACTCCAGCCCATTCCCAAAAAACCATTCCCCATTTGAGAATCATAAGAGAGTGAAATGGAAGGTACAAATTTCGCAGGTCCAGGTGGAACTGGAATCCCGATAGAGCTGACCGCTCGTCCATCCGGAGCCACCTTGATTTCAGGCAATGGAAATGGGACCCCGGATTCTTGAGGCGCGCTCCAAAAGGCGCCTAACGCAAATAAGCATAAGATGATCAATCCAAACCTGGATTTACGATTCCAGCTCAAAGGGGAAAATTTTCCTAGTTTGGAAAGAGTAGGAATAGATTTAGGCATAGCTATCGCAGGAAAGGCTCTCATTTTGTACCTCAATTCAATTTTTAAGCGAATAAATTGTGATTTTAAATCAATGATCTTCTATCAGAAGACCAAAGGTGCCGCCATTGCCAGGCGGGCGATAAATAATAAAGCAGCGATATTTACCAACCTCCATACTGGCATAGTAACCATCTCCATTGAATCCAGAGAAAGGCATGGCAGCGTTTTCGAAGAATTGGCGTTTGAATAAAAGTTCGTAAGTAGTTACGGGTCTAGATTGGTATGCCACATAAACTTCGATAGGTGCAGCATAGGATTGGATGGTAAGGCTGTATCCTCCACCAATTTGGTTCGGAATTTCATTTCCTTTTACGATGAAGAAATAATAAGTACCAGGGATAGGATCATCTACTCTTGTCTCAACATTTGGGACAAGTGTGGGGGTACTATCTGGATTACTGCATCCAGTAGCGGGAACAGAAGGATAGGAAGCAGCCACTAGGCTAGGAAGGACGACTCCCATAAATTTAGGATCGATCGGGGGATCTTCTTTTTCTCCAGGGCATGCGATAAAGAAGAAGGAGAATGTCGTAAGTATCAAAATTAGCTTTTTCATTTTTAACCTTTCTTTTATATATAAATTCAATTTTCTATGAGGAGGCCGAACATACCTCCGTTTCCTGGAGGCCGATAGATAATAAAGCAGCGATAATAGCCGATCGGCATACTTGCAAATTGGCTATTATCATTAAAGCCAGAGTAAGGCATGGCAGCGTTTTCAAAGAATTGGCGTTTGAATATAAGTTCGTAAGTAGTCACTGGTCTTGAGAGATATGCCACATAAACTTGTATCGGAGCTGCATAGGTTTGGATGGTAAGGCTGTATCCTCCACCAATTTGGTTCGGAATTTCATTTCCTTTTACGATGAAGAAATAATAAGTACCAGGGATAGGATCATCTACTCTTGTCTCCACATTTGGGACTAATGTAGGAGTATTGTCTGGATCACTGCATCCAGTGGCAGGAACAGATGGATAGGAAGCTGCCATAAGACTTGGAAAAATCAGTCCAAGATATTTCGGGTCCTCTTTATCTCCAGGACATGCGATGAAGAAAAAAGAGAATGTAGGCAGTATTAAGATCAGTTTTTTCATTTTTAAATTAGCTTTATCTTATGCTTATATTCGACTAACGTAGTGGTAAAGACAAAAAAAAGTCAAAAATATTTAAATAAGTCATTGAAAAGTTAGAAAAAATTTTTTTCCAATTATTCCGGAATATTCATTCATTATTATGAGAATTGCGTCGAAAGTATCCCATTCGAGATATATTAGAATCTTCTAAATCTATTTTTCTGTATCGATTGCAACAATGAAAGAGTAGTAAATCGGAATGATCTTTTGTTGGTGAGTTAGTTTTCGGACTTAAACCCGCAAGGGATGCGGAAGGCGCGAAGCGTCCTGAAAGGACGAGGGCGGCTGCCCGAGCCTGTAGCAGCCCGGTCCTTGCAAAGCAAGGATGCGGCCATCAAATTTGGAATCTTACAAAACTTTCCCTTCCAGAAAGATCTTTTTTCAAAACTGCATCTGAATATCCGAGGGAGAGTCCGGTTTCTTTTAACCATCCGGAATATCTGGGATGTGTTTCTAAATAGAGTCTTCCGTTTGGTTTTAGTTTTGTTTTTGCCTCGGTTAAAATTCTTGTGTGGAATCCTTGGAAATCAGCGACGAATAACGCGAGATGCGGTTCGTATTCTACAACGTCAGGCATGATTGTAGACTTATCTGCTTCAGGGATATAAGGTGGATTGGAAACTATTAGATCAAATTTGGTTTCGTTTGGAATAGGGGAGAGTAGATCTCCGTGATAGAGTTCGTAACTTCTTTCAGTATTTAAGATTTCTTGAATATTCTTTTTATTGATCTCTAAGGCGGATTCGGATGCGTCCGTGAACGATACCTTCCATTCTTTTCTGGCCTTGGCCAGGCTGATCCCTATACAACCGCTTCCGGAACAAAGGTCCAAGACTTCTAGATCGTTTTCTTTATTAGGATGTTCTTCTAATACCCAAGCGACTAATTCTTCTGTCTCCGGTCTTGGAATAAGGACTGATTCGTTTACATGGAATTCAGAATCGAAAAAAGCCTTTTTTCCCATGATATAAGCTGTAGGCCTGAATTTGGATCTTTGGACGATCCTTTCTCTATATTCGTCTTTTTCGGATAGAGAAAGTGGTCTTTCAAAATCTATATAGAGTTTGACCCTTTGAATTTTGAGTAAGTCTGCGAGTAATAACTCTGCGTCCAATCTTGCGGAAGGTATATTTTTCTTTTTAAGAAATTCTTCCGATTTCTTGAGTAGGTTCAGAACGTTGTCTTGGGAATCTGCCATGATTTGATGGTGGCCCCGAGAGGATTCGAACCTCCGACCAAAAGTTTAGGAAACTTCTGCTCTGTCCACCTGAGCTACGGGACCTTTATCGTTAGAGCGCTTGTATTCGATTAAGAAGGTTTGCGCTTCTGGGAGACTATTCTCTGGAAGTCGTTAATATTGTGAATTACGATTTTATCGGAGTATATCTCGATTTTACCGCTTTTAGCGAATTGATTCACAACTTTCTGGACTTCGCCCACAGGTTGAGCGCACCAATCTGCTACGTCTTCTACAGTAACATTGAGCACGACTTCTTTGAATTCAGTGTGTGTATGCATTTTTTCATACAACATTAAGAATACGTCGGCTACTTTTCCGATGATATCATCCAGTAATAGGATAAGCAATCTTCGTTTTGCATCGTAAATTCTGACGGAGAATATTGTGAGGATCTTGAGCGCCAGAGTAGGGTTCTTGGTCATCAATAGTTCGAAGTTTGCTCTATTGAAGTTAAGAACTTTTACTTCTGAGATTGCGATTGCTGTCGCGCTTCTGGGTTGTTCTTCTAAGATCGCCATCTCTCCGAAGATATCTCCTTGTTCTAAGATATCTAAGGTCTTGATAGAATTCCCAACAGTTTTAGTGATCTTTACTTTTCCAGCTTGGATCAGAAAGAAATCGTTTCCTGGTTCGTTTTCACAGAATATGATCTGGTTTGGTTCGAAAGTTTTTCCGAACTTTGAGAACATCGACTCGAGCATTAAATCCATTTAGGCGCTGAGCTCCTTGGCTTTTTGGCGAGCCTTCTGGGAGAGACTGTCTCTTTCCGGAGGAAGTAAAGCTACCTTACCGAATAACATTCCTGCTCTCTGACGATCTCCTTGTTGTTCCGCGATCTCTGCCAAATGAAATAAAGACTCTTTAACTGATTCTCCAGAAGGATGCTTTTTAATATAAGCCGAGAAGGTATTGCTTGCTGTATCCAAATTGTTCAGCTTTAGGAAGCAGACTCCCATTTGGAAAAGTGCATTGTCTACGAGCTTCTTCTCGCTATCGTATTTGAAATCAGTGCGAACCATCAGGTCTTTGAAGATTGCTGCTGCTTCTTCAAATTTTCCTACGTTCAAGAACGTATGAGCGCGGTTATAGAGAGAAGTAATCGTATTATCGGTGCCGGCTCCAAGATTCGTTTTCTCTGCAGCAGGTTTCATAATATTCTGCAGATTTTCCTGGGACATGGGAGCTCTTGTAGAAGCAGCGTCGTAAACTAGTGGAGGCATATTGATAGGGTAGGGTGTTCCCTTTCTTGCTAGGTCTTGGAGCTCGGTAGCTCTTCCCGCATAAGGCCCGCTAGGATAATGTTCTAGGTATTTTCCGAATCCATAAGCAGCATGTTCGAAGTTATTGTTTTTATAAAATACTTCGGCTACGTTCATGAGCTCGAATGCTGGGTTTCGAGCTTCTGCCTGACCCAAGATTTCTCTCAATTTTTTGTGAACCAGTCGCAATTGGCTGGAGAATACCTTCATCATTTTTAAGATTAGATGAGTTTTCTCTGCTACGAATGTTTCGAAATCTGAAAGTTTGAAAACTAGGACGGTAGCTCCGCCAACAACTTGGGCGGTTTCTTCCCTAGGATACTTTCCAAGTGCGGATTTGACTCCGAAAAATTCTCCCAGTCGTACGTCTTCTTTTACTTCGTAACCAGAATCGATTGCGGTGTACGTGAGAACGACTCGACCTTGTCTGAGGACATAGATATCCTCCGATCGATCTTTCTCGAAGTAAATAATAGAACCGCCTTTATAAGTTCGGATTATGGGCCCAGCCAAGACCGTTACCTTCCACTCTAAATCTCACCCGACAGGAAAAAATGCCAAATCCTTTTTGTAACCAAGGGCCCGGGTGACCGATTCTAGCAACCCTAGGGGGTCTCCTGCAAGGTATTTATCGGTTCCGGCGATCTTAATTTCGCGCCCTGTCACACCAGTTTCGTCAAAAAAATCTTTCAAAGAAAGGTCGCCGTAGGAAGGTTTCCCATCCTTCACTACCAAACGTACGGACTTAAGATCCGCTGAACAAAGTGTTTGGTATGCGTCTTCTTTTTCGGAAGAAAGAACTAAAAGATCCGCTTTTTTTCCGATTTCCAATTTGCCCAGATCGTTATCTACCCGAAGAGCCTTTGCGGGATTTTCAGTGACCATCTTAAAAACAATTTTAGGATCCAATTCTTTTCCATATTCTTTGGCAAAAAATTCTCTGGCCACTTTGATCTCTTGGAAAATATTTAAGGACCCGGACATTGGAGAATCCGTGCCCAAGCTCACGTTGATCCCTGCTTCCAGGATTTCCTGGATAGGAGCAGTTTTTCCAAACATAAATAAATTGGATTCAGGACACCAAACCAAGTTTGCCTTCGTTTTTGAAACCGTTTTGATATCTTCTGAACCGAAAGCGATCCCATGAACGAGTACTGTGTTTTCTCCCAAACAACCGAGAGAGTTTAATTCTCTCAGCGCATTTTTGGATTCTTCGTCGAATCCTTCGGAGATATGGGTTACGAAAGGAAGATTTCCTTCTTTTGCTCTCGCGTATTCTATCTGAGGCCCATCTCCCCAACCAAGAGAATAAGAACAGATACTATGAGAGAGAGTAAAACGTTCCAGGATACGAACTGGAGATTTGTCCAAAAACGGTTTTTGGACAAAGTGGGGAATATGATCCAAAACGGAAGTCACTCCGCTGATCAAATTTTTATAAGAACCTAATAGATAGAGTTGTTCAGGCTCAAGTTGTTGTCTCTCCGCATATACTACGGAAGACTTGAGATCGTTATCCCAAGGAAGCCAATTCAAATAGGGGCGGTTTGTTCCAACCTTAGGAAGATAAGTCCCAAGAAGATGGTCATGAGCGTTGATTAGGCCTGGATAAACGAAATTCCCTCTTAGATTGATACGGATAGGTAAAATATCTTTCGGGATCCCGGAGGATATAGAAGAGATTCTTCCATCCTTGATCCGGATAGTTGCATTCTCCATTACTCCTTCAGGAGTTACGGCTTTAGAATTTACAATTTCCCATTCCATTTAAGTGCAAATACCTAATATACTTAATAGCCGAGATCAGTATTTCAAGAGTGGGATCGGATCCACAGCTTTGGTACCTTGGTTGATCTGGAAATAAAGTCCCTTTCCTTCTTCCAATTCGCCTAAGGAATCTCCCGCTTTTACCGTCTCACCTTCTTTGACGGAAACGGATCTGAGATTTGCATATACGCTGGAATATCCACCTTTATGCTCTAAAATAATATATTTCCGATAACCATCCATTTGGTCCAGTACAACTACTTTACCTGACCGGATTGGATGTACGTCTTTATGTCTGCTTGCTTTGAACAAAACTCCCTTGTTCGGATAATAAGATAGATTAGAATAAGGAAGTGAAACAGGAGGAAGTACTTTCAGAGGCGAATGGAATTTAGGACTTACTGAAGGAGGTGTATCTTCCGGCAGATTTTTTTCGATCCTGGAAGAAGAGGATAGGTTTTGAGGGATTTTCAATCTTTCTCCTGCTTTCAAACCTTCGTTTTCATTTTTACCGTTCCACTCTAGGAGGATTCTCCAATCCAATTTGTATTTTTGAGAAATTGAAAATGCTGTTTCCTTCGGCCGGACAGTATGTATCTTTAATGGAGTTCCTGCGGAATTAATGCGAGACGGAAGAGAAATGAGCAACATTGCGAAACATATCAGACGAATGAAATGGAGCTCCCGCATACTCTAAAATATCGGCAAATTTTGCTCCCCACCAAAAAGAAAAGGGAGCCGGATTGGCTCCCTTTTTTCCAAAAAGAGAATGTTCTGGAAGATCAATCTTCTTCTTTGGAGTTTGGTTTGTACTTTTTCATCAATTCTTCTGCTACGTTTCTTGGAACAGGAGCGTAACGAGAGAATTCCATGGAGAACTCCGCCTTTCCTTGGGTGGAAGAACGGATCACAGTAGAATATCCGAACATGTCAGAAAGAGGAACTTCTGCTTCCACTTTGCAATATCCGTCTTGCTCAGTGGTGTTTAGGATCATTCCTCGTCTTTGGTTCAGGGAAGCAAGGATTGGACCTTGGAATTCCGCAGGACCGTCAACTTCTACTCTCATGATAGGCTCAAGGATCTGAGGATTTGCTTTGCTGAAACCTTGGCGGAATGCATAGCGTCCTGCGATCTGGAATGCCATATCGGAAGAGTCCACGTCGTGGTAAGATCCATCGTTGATGGTCAGTTTTACCCCGATGATAGGGAATCCGATCATACTTCCACGATCCAAACAGCTCTTGAATCCTTTATCTACAGAAGAGATAAATTCACGAGGGATTGCTCCACCCACTACACTGTTTACGAATTCGTAATTCTTATCTTCTTCCAATGGGATCGGCTCGATAAATCCAGCGACACGACCGAACTGACCTTGACCACCCGTTTGTTTTTTGTGGGTATAGTCGAAGTCTGCGCGGCTTGTGATAGTTTCACGATACGCAACCTGAGGAGCACCAGTGATCAGCTCCACTCCGTATTCCCTTTTCATCCTTTCGATATAAACTTCGAGGTGAAGTTCTCCCATCCCTTTGATGATGGTTTGTCCGGATTCTTGGTCTACGTGAGTTTGGAACGTAGGGTCTTCCTTGGTAAAGCGGTTAAGAGCTTTTGCAAGGTTGTTTAAGTGTTTAGATTCTTTAGCTTCGATTGTAAGAGAGATTACCGGAGCAGGAACGAACATGGATTCCATGGAAACGTTCATTTTTCCGTCGGTAAAAGTATCCCCGGAAGCACAATCGATACCGAATAATGCGATGATATCACCAGCTTCTGCGTAGTCGATATCTTCCATCTCATCCGAGTGCATACGACATAGACGACCAACGTTATGTTTCTTGTTGTTCGACATATTGTAGATGGTCATACCTTTTTGGATCTTTCCTTGGTAGACACGCACATAGGTCAACTGGCCATAACGTCCGTCCTCGAGTTTGAATGCGAGGCAAACGAGAGGTTTGTCTTTATCAGAAGGTAATACTACTTTTTCGGATTCGTTTTTAACGTCCAAAGCAGAGTTAACAACATCTACTGGAGAAGCTAGGTAATCTAAAACTCCATCCAGAAGTTTTTGAACTCCTTTATTCTTGAAAGCAGAACCCATGAAAACTGGGGTAAGTTTTAAGGAGATCGCTCCGTTACGGATCGCAGTTTTGATCTGCTCTACTGTAGGCTCTCCTTCCAGCATAGCTTCAGTCAATTCGTCTGAGAACATAGAAGCTGCATCTAAGAGCTCTTCTCTCTTCTTATTAGCAAGCTCTTGTAGTTCTGCAGGAATTTCCTTCTCAGTGATTTCCATTCCGTCTTTTCCTTCGAAATAAACGGCTTTCATCGTAACTAAGTCTACGATTCCTACTAAGTCTCCTTCGAGACCAATTGGAATTTGAACTGGAACAGCGTTATGCTTTAATTTCTCACGTAATTGGTCGATCACGCGGAAAGGGTTCGCTCCTGTACGGTCTAGCTTATTTATAAAAGCTACACGGGGAACATTATAACGGCGCATCTGTCTGTCCACAGTGATGGACTGAGATTGAACTCCGGAAACTCCGCAAAGAACTAAGATAGCGGAATCCAGTACCCGTAAGGAACGCTCTACCTCAACGGTAAAGTCCACGTGGCCCGGAGTATCGATAATATTGATAGTATAGTCTTTCCACTGGCAGTAGGTAGCTGCGGATTGGATGGTAATCCCTCTCTCGCGTTCCAATTCCATACTGTCCATTTTCGCACCGACGCCATCTTTACCACGAACTTCGTGGATCGCATGGATACGGTTAGTATAGAATAGAATCCTCTCGGTCAGAGTGGTTTTCCCTGAATCGATATGGGCGGAAATACCGATGTTCCTAGTTTTTAGGAGTTTTTCGGTGGGTTTGAAGTCCGCAACTGCAGTGCTCATTAGAGTCCTCTTTAAAAGTTCACACGGAAAATCCAATTACACCCCTTTAAAAGAGTAGAATAGAAACTTTACGCGGATACTAATCTGACTGGGTTCCCTAGGTAAAGGAACCCTAATTCTTACCAATTTTCGGAAAGGGCCGCGTTTGTAAAGATTGTTTCCAAGAATAGATGGTCTATCCTCGCCTGTACAACCTGTTCTTAGATAAAATATAGATTACAGTTTTATTCTGATCTCGGAATCGATTCAGGTTTGATCCCGAGATTAGGAAATTCATTGCCCGGGTTTGCCAGGGTCAAAATAGTTTCTAGAAGGGCAGTTTTTCCCTTCTGCATGAGCCCATACAAATTCCTAAAACGAAATGTAAACCGAATTGCCCGGGCGTTTTTGTTACTATCGGTAGCAAGGATACTTTGCCTAGCGTTTGCAGGAGCGATCTTGGTTGGGTCCTTTATGATCTATGCTTCGGAAGAAGGTCGGACCTCCTACGCAGATTCATTCTACCTTGCAGCCTCTGCGATCTGCGTTACCGGATTAACTACTGTTACCATCAGTGAGTTAGCATTCTCCACCCAAGTCATTATCATGTTCTTATTCCAGATCGGTGGATTGGGAATCATTACATTTACAGTTCTTGTAGGGATCTTAGTGGTTCGAGGTCTTTCCAGAAGTACTCGAATTGCTGCATTTGTATTCGAGGCAATAGACTCTCACGAATCTGCGGATGGAAAGAGTAAGAATGCTCCTTATGTTCGAAGGATTTTATTATCAATTTTGAATATATCCGTTTCGATAGAATTGTTGGGTGCATTTTTGTTATATTGGGCAATGCCTGAGGATCTAAGTGGGTTGCCCGGAGATCCAAACAGGGTTTTCTTAAGTTTATTCACTTCTGTTTCTGCATTCAATAACGCGGGATTTTCGATAGTAGATGATCTTTCATTCTTATCAAGAGAACCACTTTCTCTTTTGGTCGTAGAAAGTTTAGTAGTTATGGGCGGTATAGGCTTTCCGGTCATTTTATTCTTTGAAAAAACATTACTAGAAGCTTTTAGAAATGTAATGCATAGAGTAGAAGTTGTCATGGAAACTTATCTCATGTCTCGTGCATTAGAAGAAGGTAAAGAACCTTCTTGGATCTATCTGATTCTGATCCGTATGTCTTTCTGGGCGGAGGAAAGACTTGCTCTCTATAGAATGGCGCTGAAGGGAGAGGCAAATAGGATCCAGATGAAACTTCTACTTTATGGAACTTTAATATTGGTCCATGTGGGAGGGATCGGGTTCCTTTTGTCCGAATGGGATAATCCCGAGACGATCGGGAAGTTCAATTTCGTAGATAAACTATTTAACTCCTTCTTTCTTTCCGTTTCCTCTAGGACTGCTGGATTCAATACATTCGATCTTTCTGAAATGAGGAGCCCAACCTACGTTCTTCTTTGTTCTTTGATGTTCGTCGGAGGTGGTCCTCAAGGGGCCGCGGGCGGTATCAAGATCACAACCTTTGTAATTCTATTAATGTATCTTAGAAATGTGATCAGTCCTCAGGCAAGAGTGACTATCATGGGAGAAGAAGTTTCTAAAAACTCAATCGCGATCTCTACTCGGATCTATTTTTTAGCCACGATCTCCATTGTATTCTTTATGTTGGTGATCACGATTGCAAATGGGCATAGACATGGAATAGAAGAAATATTTTTCGAAGTCATGTCAGCATTCGGAACTGTTGGATTAACAAAAGGATTAACTCCTTATATAACAGGAGTAGAAAAGTTCTTATATCCTTGTATTATGTATGTGGGAAGAGTAGGGGTATTCACTCTTCTGATCGCATTTACAGGTCATTCCGGATTAGGGACCTTGGGAGCCCAAGACGACGGAGTCAAGATCCAAGTAGGATAATTTCTGCTTTTAAGAAAGTTGGTGAGCTTCCGCTAGCTTGAAATAATAGATATAACGATCCATCTTTAGATCATGAACTACTGAAATGAGTTCAAAGCCTATTGCTCCTAATGGATCGAATGCATCTTGTGTCAAAGGGTCTTTACTTTCCACGATCTTATATGTTATTTTCCTATTCATAATGGAAATTTGATAAGCTAACAATGAGTATTCGTAAAGCTTAAAATAAAAAAGTGAAGATGTCGATTTTAGTCCTTTCTGACTAGTTTCTTGTTTTTGTCTCTCGGGAATCCTTCGCCCAAATCCTGAGAAATCTCCCCCCATTTTAGATCCAAAATTCCCTTGCAAGTCTTCTATTTCAGATCAATCTGGCCCCTAAAGCGAACTAGTGCCTGGAGAGAGAATGTTATTTTCCTATATAAAACTTTTAAGACCCCACCAATGGATAAAAAATATCATCCTATTTGCTGGGATCATATTCGGGAAAAAATTAGGAGATCTGGAATCGGTAGAACGAGCCATTTACGCGTTTTTTCTATTTTCGCTCACAGCAAGTTGCCAATACGTTCTAAACGATTTTCTAGATAGAAAAGAAGACGCACTTCATCCTGAAAAAAAGCATAGGCCTTTAGCTTCCGGGGCAATCTCTCCTACTATAGCACTTTTGCTTACAGCAATTTTACTTTCCATAACTTTAGTTCTATCCTTTAAACTTCAAGCTGAGTTCTTCTATTGGGTTGCTGGTTATCTAATCTTCAATATAGTTTATAGCCGCTTCTTAAAACATATGGTCATCTTAGACGTGATGAGCATTTCTTTCGGGTTCGTAGTGAGAGCGATCGCAGGTTCTATCGTAGTTGGAGTGAGTTTTTCTTCTTGGTTACTTCTGTGTACATTCATGTTGGCTCTTTATTGGGGATTTGGAAAAAGAAGAGGAGAACTTATCATCTTGGAAGAAGGAGCTAAAGGCCATAGAAAGATCCTAGAAGAATATTCTGTTAACTTTTTGGATTTGATGATGGGAATTGTTGCAACAATGACTTTAGTTACCTACGTTATGTATGTTACTAGTCCTCATACTATCGAAAATCTAGGCACTGATAAAATGGTGTATACGATCCCGATCGTAGTTTATGCGATTTTTAGATCTTTGTACATAATCTATATCAAGAACATGGGCCATAATCCTACTCGGGCGATTTTAACGGATTGGGGTGTCCTTGTGGCGGGATTTCTATGGCTTTTGCTCGTCGTTTGGATAATGTATTCAGGTTCCGGACAAAGTCTTCCTTTTCAGTTATAGTCTAGGTCTAACTAAGGCATGAACAAAAATGTAAAAGCAGGATTTCAGTATGGAGGAGCATTGGCCCTTCTGCTCTCTGCGACTTTTTTTCTCGCCTGGTTTAGAGCCTTGGATACAGAACCTGTAGTGAGTTTGGATGGAAAAGAATTCAGAACTCCTTTAGGAGAAAAAGCGAATATAAAAGGTAAAACCACAGTAGTATATTTTTGGGCGACCTGGTGCGGGGTTTGTAATACAAATCTTCCTCTCGTCAAGTGGTATGCATCCACGCTAAAAGACGAAAATCATTTTGCATTCATCAGTGTTGAAGAAGGAGAAAATTCCTCCGCTCTCAAGGACTATATAGAAAAACAAGCTGTGGATTTTCCTGTGATCGTAGGAAATCCAATGTTACTTAGAGACTGGGGCATCAGGGGTTATCCTAGTTTTTATATTCTGGATGGAGAAGGAAAGGTAAGATTCGCAGAATCCGGAATTATGAGCCCTCTAGGCATGTTCCTGAGGTTAATCTGGGCAAGAATTTTCTGGTCCTGATCGTCCTAAATATTGTTACTCTTTTTTCTCGTTTTTGAATTTCACACCTCCAATTTCCGATAATCAATCCAATGGACTCGTACAAACCGAAACCACTCTTAAACAAGTCGGAACTTAAGCAGATAAAACGTTCCAGGACTCGGGTTCATGGCCAAAAAGTAATCACGGACGACGTTAAGAAGTTAAAATCACTTAGTGTTACTCCTGACTTACCCGAAGAAGAATTAGCAAATTATTATAAAGAACCTATTTGGATCGAATATTATATCCCGAGAGAATCCAGATTTGCCTACGAAATCAAATATCTTTACGTTTATCTTGTAAATTCAGAAGCAAGACCTTCGCCGATGGATTCTGTCCTAAGAGAAGCTCTGAAGAATGATCAGTTTGTGGATCTTGTTGAAGTGGCAAGGCTTCATCCTGAAAAAGAAAAGCTCATCAGAACTTCTTATACGAATTCTTGGCCATTCTTCGAATCCATTTCTAGTGGATTCAAACAATACCAACAAACTAAAGATCCTTATTACTTAAGAGTTCCTCTATATCATACTGAAAATCTAATGAAAAGGGAACCTTCTCTCTCTACCCTTGAATTCACAGGAAATTTTTTTATTCATAATCTGAATTGGTTGATCCGCAGAATGAATAAGGGCGGAAAAGAATTTTCTTTAGAAGATGAAACAATCTCAGTTCTGATCAAAAGAAGGAATGAATACTGGGAGAAAAAAAATCTACCAGCAGACGAAGACTTCGATTTATTTGCCGCACTATTCTATGAGCAGGCATTCCCTAATAGAGGTTTGGAAGAAATAGAAGCAGCTGAACTTCTGGACGAAGACGCATATCTTTAATCACTTTCGAAAGTGCTTCCGTTAAATTTGTATACTGTCTCAGTTTTAACTCCTGAGGGTCCTTCTCCTTCCGGAGGTGAAATTCGATCTATATTGATTGTTAGATCGCCTTCGTAAAAATAAATATGATCTCCATCGCTTGTAAATATTTCTTCTAAGGTATTACCGACTTTAGAAAAAGCAAAGACAGTATCATATTCACCACAACCGAATCCGTTACAGCTGCTATAACCGCTAAGATATCTTAGGATTGTAACAAAATAGGTTTTGTTCTTATGTTTAAAATTGCTAACCTTTACGCTTTCCACATCAATATCGTTTCCCCCATTTTGATCGATCTTTTCGATGATTTTTTTCTTTATTGGGTCCTGAGGGTAAATCGATATATAAAGTGAAGAGTATCTTTTAGCTGTCTTTACTAAATTTGATGAAAGATAGCCATTTGCAATAACAGTAATCTTGACATCATCCTCGAATCCTGGTCTGCTTGCATCGGCTTTATATACTTTGAAATAAACTTTACCATCTGATCGGACCAATCTTCCAGTAATTGGAAGAAATTCTCCGGAACGAATCTCAGGTGATTCACTCTGGGCTTTCAATTTCCCGTTTTTAAAATCGTACAATTTATCTGGAGTTTCTGAAATGTATACCCAACCTTCTTCTCTCATTTCCATGTCTTTTTGAGCTAAAAGAATATTTGGATCTTCTCCCCTCATGAGATAAGGAGTAAAAACAAAACCTATTTTACCGTCGTTGGACTTTACTTTTGCCCAAGTTCCGGAGTTCCCATCGATTAAAACTTTATTCTGGCTTTCTGCTAAGATCTCTAAAGTTTCTCTAGCTTTTAGTTTTCCTAAAACTTTTCCTTCGCTGCCGGGATAGTCTCTCAATAGTAATTGTGTAGCTGTAACGATTCCAAATTTTTCTCGGATCGCCGGTAGAAAGATCTGTATCCCGTATTTAGAACTTTTACTTTCCTCTTGGATAAATCCAGATTTATCTTTTTGTCTGATCTTTAGCCAAGGAGTTCCGTTTGTAGAATCAATGTCCTTAATATTAGTGACAAGTACGTCGTAAGAACTTGTCTTATCGATGGAAAATACGACCTCACTTTTTACGGAAGGGTTACTAAATACCTTTAGGTCATTGCGAGACACATGTCCGAAGCCTTTTGGGACCGTAGCACAGAACGATGAAAGAAAAAATAGAAGAATATTATACTGCTTGTGTTTCAAAAATTTCGTTCTCCATAATATGAAAGATCAATAAATGTTTAAAAATGTCGACAGGGAAAATTTTTAAGAGATAATTTTTATACAGATGATGTATTTGAATTTTCATATATCTTTCGGGGTTCGATAGACTCGGAAGAGAAAATAAAACAAGAAGTTTTACTTTAATATCGTAAATTGTTGAATGCTTGGAATAAAAGAGACGCGTCTGCGATGGCGTTCTTACTTTCTTCTGAAGGAGAATAGTTAGTTTTGATGGGAGCCAGATGAAAGGTCCTGAAGAAGTTTGGCAGACCGTAGGCGATATTTTTGCTCATTATAAAACTGCCGCAGCATTCTATGAAAGTGCCGGATAATGCAGAAAAACTTTCCGAAGAATTACAAGAACATTTTCTTCTTCCAAATCGGAACCCAAATTTACACCAAAAAAAGAATGCGATTTTTAGGCCCCTTGTAAGTCTAAGAATTACAAGGGGCGAAGCATTGGAAACTAATATCTCTATTTATTCGGACGTAGTTTGTCCTTGGTGTTATATAGGTAAAAAAAGATTAGAGAAGGCAATAGAATCTTGGGAGTCAAATCATCCCGAAGATAAAATTGTCGTAGAGTGGAAACCTTTTCAATTAAATCCCGATCTTCCTGAGCAAGGAGAAGATAGAGAAGCCCATATGGTCAAAAAATTCGGGTCTTTAGACCGAGTAAAAATGATGACCCAAAGAGTTTCTGATATAGCAAAGGAAGATGGATTAGAATTTTATAATATTTTGCAAGGCCATCAGCCTAATACTTTTCTCCTACATGCTCTCATTCGCAGGGCAAGAAATTACGGAAAAGAGGCAGAACTAGCTGAGGTATTTTTCGAAAAGTTTTTTTCGGAAGGCAAAAATCTTTCGGATGATTCAATCATCCGGGAAAGTCTAACTCAAGTTGGAGTTCCAGCATCTGAACTCGAAGAAGTGCGTAAGGACCCTTCTCTTCTTGCTCGGATAGAAACTGAAGAAAATGAAGGAAAGATGCTGGGAGTAACTGGTGTACCTTTTTATATTTTTAACGAAAAGTATGCAGTTTCAGGTGCACAACCAGTAGATCTGTTTTTGCAGGTATTTGATAAGCTGCAATCAGAAGCGGGGGCTTAGGCGGAGATCTCAGTCCCTCTATTAGCTCCTTCTCCTATCCATAAAAATAAACGGCGGATCCTGTACAAATAGGCTGCTTCCGCCCTTTCTAACATTCCATCCGGAACATTTGGGAACTCGTACTCTCTGATATTTCTGGGACTTCCGGACCAATCGATTGCCTGGAAGAATGAATCTTTAGGGGGAGAGGCAAGAGCTAACCTATCTCTTAAAAAAAGAAGAAGGTCCCTAGGTTCAAAAAATGCTTTCGCTATATCCTTCAAGCCAGTTGCTAAATTTTGGTACACATTTTCTTTATTAAAGTCTATCAGACAAAAACTGAGAGGAAAATAAGGAGTTCCTAAAAGGCCTTTCATCTTAGGAACAAGTTCTCTTATAGAGAAAGATTCGGAGTCCAGGACTAAAACTCCAGGCTTGGTCTCTTTTAGCATATTAGGAAGTCCTAATATATCCTTACACCAATGTGCGTTCGAGCCGCATGCTCTCAGAAGAGATCTATATTTAGAAAATAGATCCGGACTTTGGGTAAGTACCACCATCTCAGGATGCAAAGGTTTTGAAAATTTGAAGAATGGAAATTCTTCCAACGCAAAAGAATTCAGATCATAGATCCTAGTCGCTCCGGCTCTGATAAACGAATTCTTTTCTTCCGAGTCAAATCTCCCGATCAAAGAGACTTCTCTGGACCAATCATGAGCGGAGCGGATGTCCTCAGGACTCGCATCCTTCTTCCAAACTAAAACCTCTTTAGTGGATGAGGGGAACCCGGAACTTCGTACCCATTCAAGATTATCTATCCCTTTCCACTTTAACAAAGCGACCAGGAACTCTTGTTCATCCGAGCTGAGTCGGTGCAGAAGTAAAGAATCGGATAGTAAGTTCATCTCTTTGCAAAGGAAGGGTTTTTTCCTTGACCTTGGGGATTTTCATCCGATCCTAGAATTGGTGCATTGCGGAAAACCCGCAACTAGAAAGGGGAATCGGAAAGAAAAACAAGTTTGCCATTCTGGCGAACTGCTTTTGTGGGCTTGTCCTGAAAGCGTTGATTACGAGCAAAACCAAGAATGAAAGTTCTGAAAAGATACGCAAACAGAAGGTTGTACGATCCCGAAACTAGCAAAACGATTACTCTAGAAGATGTCGCCGAGATGATTATCGCAGGCGAAGAGATCAAAGTGATCGATAATATGAGCGGTCAAGACATCACTCCTAAAATTCTAGGTCAGACCTTTCTTAAAGTAAGTTTGGGTCAAAGAAACGAAGAATTTTCCAATTACATGCTTTCCGCACTGATTCGCGAAACCGGGAAGGATATCAGTGCATTATTTGGCCGTTTGGTCCTGGGTGGGATTGGTCTTGCCTATCTAACCAAGGAAAAAATGGACAGGATCCTACAGAGTATGGTGGCTTTAGGAGAACTTCGTCTGGAAGAAGTGAAAAGCTACCGTGAAGACCTACTCACCCATTTGGCCCAAAGAGCCAGCGAAAATAGCGAACAGATCCAGGAAGACCTCAAAAAAGTGGGTCGAGAATTGGAAGAAGGCGGCGAAAAGGAATTGGCTGTCGAGGATCTATCGGAGAAAATTCGCAAGATTGCGGAAAGAGTCAAGGAAACCGAGTCCCTTTAAGGGATTTGCGGTCTCCTAAAGTTAAGATCGACCTTACCTAATCCGATAAACAACATAGGGGGAACCCATGTCGACCGTAAGAATCCTAGTCCTCGGAATCATATTAACACTAACTGCTCAGATTTCCGCAAAGGAACAAATCTATGAGAAGTTGGACCAACTGTTTTACGACCAAGTCGAAAAATTGCTGAGTGGAAACCTAGAAGAAAGAATCCAAGCTGCAGATTATCTAAAATTTGTAAGCAGCAAACTTGCCGTTCGTCCTCTTCTGAAGGCTTTAAAGGGAAATGCAAATGTTCCTAAGTCGGAGGAAAATTCCCCTACTTTAAAATTTACTATTGCCCAAGCATTGGGGGCAATGGAGTCCGATATTGCCGGGCCAGGAATGGTGGAGGAATTTAAAAAGATCTCTGCAACCGTTCAGGAAGGCGATTATCCTGCATTCAGTTCTCCGGAAGGTTATAATACTGTAATCGCAGCAGGAGAGCTGATCCGAAATGTGGGACTTCTTCCTTATAGTAAGGAAAACCAAGAAGCGATTGTAAATGCTTTAAACCATCCAAATTTTTATGTAAGAGCTTCTGCGGCTGACGGATTAAAAAATCTAAACCGCAAAGAGACACTTTCCCAATTGAGCTCCGCGATTGATAAGGAAAAAAATCCTTTTACTAAAGTTGCGATCCTAAACGCAATCGTATACATCAATCGTATCGCTAACCAAAAATTCTATGACCTATGCGCATTCCTAAAAGATGAATCCCCAATGGTTCGTTATAGAGCTTCTATCGCAGTAGGAGAAGTAGACCTAAAAGCAGGAGAATATTCTCTCAGAGAAGCCTTACTCGTAGAGCATGACAAAATGGTAAGAGATCAGATCAAAAAGGACCTGGCAAGTGTGACAGGATTTAAGATGCCTGCGAATCTTCCTCTTTTCTTGAAAGACTGATCCATTCTTTCATTGTTTAAGATCAAAAAAGCCTCCGAGTTCGGAGGCTTTTTTGTTTTAGGGGCTATAAGAAGAAGGGTATAAATGAAACCCTGGGAGATACTGGGATCGAACCAGTGACCTCTACCATGTCAAGGTAGCGCTCTAACCAGCTGAGCTAATCCCCCGGTAATCGTCAGTATTTAGGCCTAAAGCCCAGCGTAAAGCCTTTGTTATCTCCAAAGCTTCAGAGAAGAAGTTTCCATTTTCTCATAAAGAAAGCTCTCTGCTCATTTTTAGAAAAAGAAGAAGTTCCGTTCTTATTAAAATTTGCCGTTTTGCTAGTCGATTTTTAACAAAACAATTGTTATAAAAAGTGCTTTCCGCGAGAAATTCCCTTCTTTTTCTGGCCGATTTCGAAATCGGCAAGGGTTTTCCGAGATCGGCGGGCGGACCCGTTTGAAAAGGTTTATAGTAAGCCTCACGAAACCCGAAAAAACAGGGGAGATAGAAATGTCAGTGAAGGCAGAAAAGAAAGAACGGACTATTAAACCAATCAACGGTAATTCTCCAAGCGTTCGTAAGATGGACTTCGAAGGGTTGGACCAATTATCAGATTATTATGTGGCTGGAAATTCTTTCCTGACCCATACGGTTAACGCTTACCATGTGATCTTTCCAGAAGGAGAAAGATTTTTTATTAAAAGTGTAAAAGCGTTCGCGGATCAAGTGAAGGATCCTGCATTACAAAATAATATTAAAGGTTTTATCGGTCAGGAAGTGCAACACGGAAAAGAGCATGAAAAAGCTCTGGAGATGTTGGTAAAACAAGGACGTCCAGTTTCTAAGATCCTGAATTTTTATAATAAGACAGCGTATGGATTCTTCTGGCCGGTTTTAGAATTTATCTTTGGTAAAAAGTTAAAACTCGCAGTTACCGCAGGTTTAGAACATTATACTGCTTCCTTGGGCGAAGTTACTCTAAGATTCGGACTACATGAACAAGCTGAAGGAGAAATGAGAAATCTACTCCTTTGGCATGCATGTGAAGAGATAGAGCATAAGTCTGTCGCTTACGATGTTCTTCAAACAGTTTCTAAAAGTTATATTCTGAGAACTTTTGGATTTATCGTAGCTTCTATCATGTTCTGGGGTTACGCATTCACTCTACAACATATGTTTATTTTTGCTGATCCCAAGATCGGCTTCAAAAGATATTTTTCTGATCTTATTTCCGCAGGCTCTTATGCAAGAATCGTAGTGGTAGAAGTCGGAAAATTGGCATTCTTATATTTCAAACCTAGTTTCCATCCAAACCAAACTGGTGGTTACGATCTAGCTAATGCAGCATTAGCTACAATTTAAGAGGAGAATACAATGAGTACTCAAACTAAGAAAGGAAATCTAAAATCAATAGATGCGAATTCTCCTACTGTACGTAAGATGAATTTCGAAGGTCTGGAAAATTTACCGGATCATTATATTGCAAATAACTCATTCATGACTCACACGGTGAATGCATATCATATCCTGTTTCCGGAAGGAGAGAGATTTTTTATTAAGAGTGTAAAAGCTTTTGCGGACCAAGTGAAAGATCCTGGCCTTTCCTCCAGAGTGAAATCTTTTATAGGACAAGAAGTACAACACGGAAAAGAACACGAAAAGATCCTCGAGATCTTAAAAGGCCAAGGAAGACCGATTACTCTTATGGAGAAGGTCTATAAATGGACTGCTTTCAGCTTCTTCTTGCCTGTATTTGAGTTCTTCTTTGGTAAAAAACTGAAACTTGCAGTGACTGCAGGTTTGGAACATTATACAGCTAGTATGGCTGAAATTTCTATCCGCCATAATTTTCATGATGATGCATACGGAGAGATGAGAAGCTTACTTCTTTGGCATGCATGCGAAGAGATAGAGCATAAATCTGTTGCGTATGACGTTCTTCAAACTGTATCTAAAAGTCATTTCCTTAGGATCATGGGATTCATCGTAGCATCCTTCATGTTCTGGGGATATGCTTTAAGCCTGCAACATTGGTTCTTACTTACTGATAAGAAAGTGGGATTCCGTAAATACTTTCAAGACATGAAGTCTGCACGCAAGATCGGAAGGATCTTATATCCTCAACTTTTCAGGGCGGCTCTTTTATACTTCAAAAAAGATTTTCATCCGGACCAAACAGGCGGATACGAGCTTGCGAACGCGGCTCTGATAACTATCTAGCACCCATCCAATCACTTTGCTCCCCGCTTCCCGTGCTCCGAAAGGAGTCGGGAGGCGGTTTTTTTCTTTAGCCTTCTACCCATTGTTTAATATAAGCCTGGTGTTTTACCGGATGGAATTCTGTGTATTTATAATTCGCGTAACCTAATTTTGCAAAAGGATCATCTTTCATTAACTCGCTGATCTTCTCTAGAGAGATAGATTTTGCGATAATCATTCCGCCGTTTCTTGGCTCTTTAGGTCCAGAAAGAAGAAAGGTCCCAACATCATATAAGGTTTGTAAAAATTCTCTATGAGCTGGGACCGCTTGGTCTAATTTTTCGAGTGGTACTAAATATTCTAATTCGATCAGGAAAAATTTCATTCTGTAAATCAGACTTGCTGACTTCCTTTAAAAATCAATTCCCAATCGTTTAAAATTGAAATTTTTAGGTTGTTGCAGTTTTTAATTCAGGCTCCGACTCATCCTCATCGTTGAATGCTTCCGAGTAGGTCATCCATCTTCCTGTTTCAGGATCCATAAGTTTACATTTGGATGTGGACTCCATATAATCTTTCCAAACGGATTTTCTTTCTACAACGTAGGCTCTATAATGTGCTTTGATCTCTTCTAAAGCCTGGCCTAATTTATAGAAAGGAATTTTCATATGAACATGATGAGGGGAGTGGATGAAAATATTATGCATGAAAAAGTTTAAGAACTTAGGCACATGATAATTTACGGTTCCTCTCATTTGGCCGTAAAAAGGAGTCCATTCGTCCGCTTCTTTCCAAGGAACTTCAGGGCGAATATGGTGCACATATACGGTAACTCCGATAAAATAATTCCAAGAAATAAAAGGTAGAAGCCACACTTTTAGGAAAAACCAAGTTCCTAATCCAAGATCAAATCCATTAGGAGTGTTTCCTCCAAAATAAAAAACCGCTCCAGCAGAACCGAATGCAAACATTAGCATGAGCAATTTATCTCTGAGAGCTTCTTTCATTGGAGCTGTAAAAAGAACCATTCCTTTCAGCCAAATTTCCACAAGATAATAGATCCCTCCGCCGAACGCTGACCAGGAAAGTCTATGGAATGCTTTTCTAAATATTCCAAATTTTTTATATTGTTCTGGAGTTACTGGATGCCATACGAAATCACCTTTTATTTTGATCGTATGTCCGTGGTGGACCCTATTATGTCCATAACCCCACTGATTATAAGCATGTAACGACGGAAGCATTGCTATCTGTCCAATCCAATAAGAAAGCCTTTCACTTTTGAATAACGCCCCGTGACACGCATCGTGGCCAATAATGAAAAGAGAAGCGATACTTAAACCGGCAAATACCCAAAGAAAAGGAAGATAATACCAGGTGTTTACATTCCAAAGTAAAAACATGGTGACCGAGAAGAAGAATAGATCCCGGATAAAATAAGCGATCCCAAGATAAGTGGGATTGTCGAAGCTGCTATCGGAGATAATCTCCCTTACACTTCCAAGAGTTTCTTTCAGTTCTGTATTCTTTTTCATCTTTTAACCTATGTTCCCTTAACTAGGAGGTTTTATTTACGGATTGTTAGATGAGAGCGGATCGTTTTCACTTTGTTGCAGAAAAAAATCAGGATTTATAATAATTCTGTGATTCAAGATTTATAGATTGGTACATCTCGCTTAAAATAAGAGAAAAATAAGTCTTCAGCAGTTTCTCTCCCTGAATCCGTCTTTTTACCTAAGATAATGAGACAATCTTTTGCTCTGGAAAGCCCAACATATAAAACTCTATGTTCTTCTTCTCTTATTTGCTCTGGAGAATCTTTCCTGAGATTCCAGCCATCCGCCAAGTCCACAAGCACAGTATGAAATTCTAAACCTTTTGCAGAATGGATCGTAAGTAATAGTTCAGGAGGAACTCCCGCATGCAAATATTCCCTGATCCTATGATTGGAGCGGCATAATATTCTTAATTCTCCTCCACTTCGCTTATACAAATCTCCCAAATAAGTGAATAATTCCTGGATTTTATCTATTTTGATTCTGGAAACTATCGCTTTTCCTTTACGATGAGCGATTACCTTCTTTTCGATTTTGTTCTTATTTTTGGCAATAGGTATGGAGGAAGTATCTATGATCTTTGGTAGTGATCTATAATTTGTGTTCAGGAATTTTCGAGTGCAAGGTTGAAACATTTCCGGGAAATTCAAAAAATTGAATATATCCGCCTTTCTGAAGGAGTAGATACCCTGACTATCATCGCCGACAACCAAGATCCGGGATTGTTCCGATAACAATTTTAAAAATCTAAGTTGCTCTGGGTCTGTATCTTGGAATTCATCCACTAAGATCCTTTTTAAACTTCTCTTTGGAATTTCAGTCCAAGTTTCTCCGTTTTCTAAGGAATCTAAAAACATCGTGACTAAATCATCTAGATCCAGCTTTCCTTCTTTTCGTTTGAAGTTTTTATAATCTTCTAGTAAAGGGCCTTTCCATGTTTGGGGAAAATTAGAAGGTAATATAGAAGTTTCGATCAATAGCCTATACGGAATTCCACCAATCGTATCCGATTCCTTGCGGAACCATTCTCTAAAGAATAGGTTTTTTTCAGGAGCAGTCAGGATGGAAGGTCTTCTGTTTTTAAAATCCGGATGCCATGTGATCAAGGCTCTTAAACAAAATGCATGAAACGTATGAACTCTTACAGAATCTATATTAGTTTTCTTTTTAATTCTTTCTCTGATCTCACCTGCTGCTTTTCGGGTAAAACTTAGGACTAGTATTTCTTCTCCGCGCGTTCCTTGAGAAAGTTCATTTTGGACAACTCCTACTAAGGTGCTGGTTTTTCCGGAGCCTGCTGCGGCGATAACTTGTAAAAATCTAGATCGATCTTGTATGATCTCTTGTTGCGCTTCGCTAAATTGGGAAAGGTCCATATAGGACCGTTTCCCCAATTTTATTCAGTGCGCGTATTTTTTTGGAAGCTGGAACCTACTTCTTTATTTATCTCCTGAAGCAGGAAGATCTAAAGCTTTAGGACCATCCGAAGGTGTATTTATGATCATAGGAAGAGAATCTTTTCCAGTGGGCACAAACAGAAGTTTTGTATTCGGATTTTCGAATGCTTTTAGCTGGATATATTGTTTAGTCAATTGAGCCGCGATCATCTTCTGAGCCTTAGCTCTTGCTTGTGCTTCAATCACAGTTGCCTGTGCAGTTCCTTCCGCTTCAATTACTGTTGATTTAGCTTTTGCTTCTGCATGGATTACTGTGATTTCCGCGTCCTTCTTAGCTATATTGATCTCGAATTTCATCTGTTCCTGTTCTTGCTCTTTGGTAAGTTTACCTTCGATCGCAGTCAGGATGGGGCGGCTATATTCTATATCATCTATGATCACATCATCTATCTCTACATGTTTCCCTCTCAGCTTTTCTCCCAAAGCTTGGCGAATATCCTGAGATACCTTAGGTGTTTCTTTAGAAATTTTGATCATACTATAAGCTGACAATGCGTTACGCACAGATGTCCTGAACTGAGGACGTACCACTTTTTCGTAATAATCCGGGCCTATCTCTATCTGAAGATTATAGATTTCTCCAGGTACTGGTCTTAGAATGACTGCGGCAACAACGTTGATCGTTAAATCGTCTCTAGTAAGTACGTCCACTTTTTCTTTATATGAAGTCCACTGGGTTTGGTACAATACCACATCGTTCCATGGAGCGTAGAAATAAATTGCGTTCATCAATAGATCCTTTTGGAGTCCGCTTGATAGAGGGTGATATCTGAGTCCTGCTTCTCCTGGACGTATATTCGTGTAACAACCCGTTCCTGCGAGCAAGCTCATGGAAAGAAGGGCAGACAAACTCAAACTTTTTGTTAATAATTGAAACCTGGTCATATAAATCTCCCTAGGATCTGTGTATAGTTGGACCGTGTTCGGATTGGGAACGTTTCCGGATCTTTAAGAATAGGAATGGGCGATGATGAAAAACGAATGTACGAAACTGTTCTTTTGATTTGAATTGGTCTAACGGATGAAAGGCATGGAAGAAGATCTACAAGATTTGCCTAAAATCAGGACCAGATTCAGAGGGACTGTGGAATCCATTTCGATAGACCCTAATCCGGAGAAAGCAAGGATCTTGATCAAAGACATAAAACTGCTGGTTTCTGGCAGAAAGGTTATCTATGCTCAGGATTTTTATTATTCTTTTCGTTTTAGAAAGCAGAATCTAAAGCAGGGCGACCCTGTTGAATTTGATGCCAGGATCAGACCGGATAAAAGAGGAGTTTCCTCCGGAAAAATCCGTTTAAATTATCCTACAAAAATTTATAAACAAGGCCCAGACCAAGCAGGTCTATTTCCGGAAGTACGCTCTAACATTTGACTTCCTCACCAGGCCCTTGAATCTGACTTTCGGAGCTGAAATTGGAAACTATCAATTATCTTTTGGACTTCTTTTTGCATCTTGAGAATCATTTAGATGCATTGATCATTGCATACGGCACTTGGATCTATCTGATCCTATTCTTGATCATCTTTTGTGAAACCGGTCTCGTTGTGACCCCTATACTTCCTGGAGATAGCTTGCTATTCGCTTTGGGCGCATTTGCTGCGAGAGGAAGTTTGGATCTTTCTACCTTGCTTATTCTACTTATTATTGCTGCTATCTTGGGTGACACTGTCAATTATGCGATCGGTCATTTGGCAGGAGAGAAGATTCTTGCAAAAGAGAAGATACCATTCTTAAATAAAAAGCACTTGGAAAAGGCTCACCGCTTTTACGAGATGTATGGCGGAAAGACTATCATCATCGCAAGATTCATCCCGATCGTAAGGACATTTGCTCCTTTCGTAGCTGGGATCGGAAGTATGACTTATACTAAATTCATTTTGTATAATATAGTCGGCGGAGTGGTTTGGATAGCTATTTTCTTATTCGGCGGTTATAAATTCGGGAATCTAGAATTTGTCCAACGGAACTTTAAGATCGTTATTCTCGCGATCATTATCATTTCAGTAATGCCAGCGGTGATCGAGTACATTAGAGAAATGAGAAAGGCTAAATATTCCAAAAAAAATAACTGAACTTATTGGCTACAATCTTTGGTCTGGTTTAAACTTTTGACCAAGGGTTTGTCCTTATAACGTTTAAATGGAGGAGGTTCCATATCTCTTGCGATATCGGAATCTCCACCTTTTCCTCCAGGGCTGATCCCCACAGCCCCGAAGTTAGAAGCTGGATAAAAACAAACGGGAAATTCTTTTGCTTCTTCTAACTTTTTAAATTTTTCATTCGTTTTAAAAACTTGGTCTTGAACTCGAATGTATAGAAGATTCGAATTCTCAGACCAACGGATCTTGAATTCTGGAGTTTCTTCCCATTTCGGCAAAGGAAACTCGAAATAAGATCTATCATAAGAAGAAGATTGTCCATTTACATCTGCAAGTATAAGAGTAGGGGATTCTATTTCCAGATCAGGTTTTAATTTTCCTAAGATGATTGCTGCCTTTCCACCATCCGGAGAAGGTACGAATTGGAAGATAGTTTGGTTTTCTTTTTGGAAATTTTTAGGTTCGAAAGAATGGAATCCTTTCGGAGACCAAACTGCAGGAGAACGATTAGATCCACCGTATTCGTCATTTGTGCCTTGGATCCAAAATAGATGGTTGGTTGCAGAATGAAAATAAACCGATCCAGGTAATGTCCAAGATCCTACTTCATACGAATAAATGGGAGGATCTCCTGAATCATTTCCGGGTCCTGATATTTCATAAATTCTGAATTTAGTTCTGTAATTCTTTTTGTGAGTAGTTCCACTCAAAGGATTCCATGCATCCTTTTCCTCGTAGATTACTTCTGTTTGAACTATATTTTTGCCGGTTTCAGACCAGCCTCTTTCGACCGCAAGGCTTGCGGGTCTCCATTGTATTTGTGAGCAGTGGAATATTAATAAGGGGAGTAAAACTGTTAAAATTTTCATAAACGATAGCGCGCCGGTTTTTCGACGCGCTATTTTGGATTGGATTATCTCCAGCCTTCGTTTTTCAATTCACTGTGGTTCAAGTATAATCCGGAAGATCCTACGGAAGGAGCTCTCGTGTGACCTTGGAACTGAGTATAGGTTACGTTCGAATTGAACGGCCAGATACCTTCGCTCTGAGTCAACGATGATTGGCAAACACTAACTCCGCCCGACTTATTGTAAGCACAGGAAGAATGGAAAGCGACTGCGTAATCGTCCTCGCCCGGAAGTATCAGGGATGCACCAATCATACCTTTATAACCAGGTACTTGGTATACAGTGATACCTGCAGTGTTGTTGTGATTGTAAGCGCCGCGAGCAGTTCCAACGATAAGGGATTTATCCATTGCGTTACCGCCGAATCCGAATGTAATACCATTCAGAGCAGAAGCAAGCTCAGATCCACCGGAAGCAGAAGCTAAAGCAGTAACCTTAGTTACATTATAACCTTTGCTAGAAGTAGTTCCACCTAAGTTAGATAACCAATACTCAATCGCATAACAACCAGCGCTATGACATACGATCTTGCATGAGTTAGAACCCTTGCAATATGTATTCAAGCCTGTAGTGATATTGGTCTGAGCTCTTGCCGATCCATAATTTCTTGGGTCAGAAGTTCCGTCATAACCAACGAAAATTTTGCTTCCGGACACAGAGTTCGGTGCGCTTCCCCAATAATTATTCACGTCCGTAGTTCCCACTCCGTTATGGTTGCTGTCAGACTTTCCGTGAACGAAAACCGTATAGGTTTGCGCAGAAAGCGACCCAACAAATAACGATGCGAAAACACATCCCAATACCATACTTTTCCAATTTTTCATCTTCTCTATTCTCCGATCTTTTGGGAAAACCAAAACCTTAGCTTTTGATTTTCCCGGTCTACAAGTATGAGGTAAGTGGCTTTCGGAGTCAAGTGATTGGACTTTTTTTAACATAACGGGTAGAATGTAAAAAAGTTCACAAATCAAAAATTATATTATGAAATTTTAATCTATAACGTACGCTACAATAGCGTGCAGTGTTAGTTACAATTTATTTCCAAAAATTGTAACGAGAGATTGTAAGTGAAAAATAAGAAGATTGGCAAACCAAACAATAAGACTTAAAAGAATTCGTTCTAATAAAATTAGTCCAAAAGGATTAGCCTATTTCTCCTTTAAAGATTCTTAAAATAAAGGTTGAGAAAGGCTTCGCATTTCATATATAGGTGAGCCTGTACTGGGCATTGAAAATTAGAGATGAGTCAAAAAAAAATTTTTATCTACCTTGGCCTCGCGATTGCGGCGGCCTTGGTTTTCTATCTATTAAGGGATGAAGCAGAAGAGAACGGTTGGTTCTTATCGGAAGAAGAGAAAAAAGCCAAAGCAGAATGGATGGCGAAAGGAAGTCCACCTGGTGGTGGCTCTGCATCGAGCAATCCTGACTTTTTAGGAAGTTTGGATGAATCTATTCCTCCTGAAAAAGTTTTAAAAGATTATTTAGAATGGTCTGAGTATCCGCCTAACTCAAGACCTTTGACAAAGTATAACGAAGATCTAACGAATCCATATTTTATCCAGCTTTCTCCGATCCCGATGGTGGATAAGCCAGAGGATAAGAAACCAAACGGTTATTCCTGCAAATTACAACCTTTACAATGGGCAGCAATAGGTGTGAAGGAGCCAATTCATATCACTTTGGAATGTTTTAATACGAGTAATTTTGAAAAAGTTCCATTAAATATTCGTAATGTGAAACTTTGGAAAGAATTTGACGGCAATAAATTTGTCGCGCTCCCTCCTGACGGAAATGACAAGGGTATAGACGGGGATGCTCAGGCTAAGGACAATGTTTTCACATTCGAATGGAGACCTAGTTATAAAGACTGGGGAGACATGTTTATGGAAGTGGAGTTTGAATATGCAAAAGAGAAGAAACAGGGTAAAGTGCTGTCATCCTTCTTCTCCTCTCCTTATCAACCTGCGGAATGGAGCGGCTACTTTTTGGATATTCCAAGAGACGGCTCATTGAGTATAAAAACTGGAGTGAACGTATTCAAGGCTGGGACTTATCATTTAGAAGCGAATCTAATGAATGCGGGAAATGGGGATCCTATCGCCTGGGCAAGTTTTGACGGCAAATTGAATGCAGGACGGCAAGAGGTAGAATTTTTGTTCTTCGGGAAATTGATCCGAGAAAGTGGGTACGAAGGCCCTTATGCAATGACCCAATTGCGAGGTTATAGGGTTAATCTTGCTGTAGATCCGGATTGGTTCGGGCAAGGAGAAGAAGGAATGAGAAGGATACTTGCAGCGAAAACTACTGAGCCTGATAAAGAATTAGTGGCTCCTTACAAAGAGAACAATTATACTACTAAAGAATATAATTTGAATACTTTCTCTTTGAAAGCTTATGAGTCTCCTGAGAAGGACCAAAAGATTAAACAATTACAAGATTTGGCTCGTTAGTAAATTATACACTTAAATAGAATAGAGATAATGCCATGAGAAAATTAATAATGTGGAATGTAGTCACTCTAGATGGATATTTCGAAGGTGAGAAAAACTGGGACTTAAGCTTTCATGGGCTTGTTTGGGGCAATGAACTCGAGGAATTAAGTCTTACTCAGTTGAAATCGGCAGACATGCTTGTCTTCGGTGCTACAACATACAAAGGAATGGCTGATTACTGGAAAAATGCAGAAGAAGGAGCTGAGGGAGAAGTTGCTAAGTTCATGAATAGCCTTCAAAAGATCGCTTGCTCATCTACTCTTAAAACTGCTGACTGGAACAATACAATCATCGTAAAAGATGCTGTAGCTGAAATTCCTAAATTAAAACAGCAAGGCGATGGAGATATGTTTGTGTTCGGTAGTGGTAATCTTTCCGATTCTTTATTGAAAGCAGGCTTATTTGATGAGATCAGATTATGTATTGCGCCTGTATTTTTAGGAAATGGAAAACTTTTGTTCCACCAAGGAATCCCCAATAAAAAACTCAAACTACTTGAAGCTCGTCCTCTTAGTACCGGCGGCACTTTCCTTCGATATGCCCCGGAGTAAGAATCAAGAACATTCAAAGTAAAAAATAATTCCTCAAAATTGTACAGCTGCGGGGTCATCGCAGCTTTTCCATACCTTCCCGTTAATTCCTTATGGAACACTTATAACTAATTCTTTAATAAAGAAGTCGCAAAAAAGATTGACTTTATTTCATTATATAGCTAGATGCTTATATAACAAGTTTGCTATGCAAAATCTCGATTCTACCTTCGCCGCACTTGCTGACCCGACTCGCCGAGCGATACTTATGCGTCTCGCAAAAGGTGATTCAACGGTTATGGAGCTTGCAAAACCCTTTAAAATGAGCCAGCCGGCTATCTCTCGGCATTTAAAAGTTTTAGAGGAAGCAGGACTTATCTCAACCACGATCCGCGCCCAAGAGCGTCCCCGCAGGCTTGAAACTGCGCCACTCAAAGAAGCTACGGATTGGATTGAGAAATACCGCCACATGTGGGAGAAGCGCTATCTGTCTCTGGATGGGCTACTCGAAGAATTGCAAACCATGCAAACCAAAGGAGATCGTAAATGAAAGCAGATCTAAAAGAATTGAAGGTGGAGCTTAGGGGCGAAACTGAACTTGTGGCAACACGTTACTTTGCTGCACCACGTAAATTGGTATTCGATTGTTTTACTAAACCAGAGTTAATGCGTCGTTGGCTAACTGGCCCCGAAGGCTGGACTCTTGAAACGATTGAGAATGATCTTAGGGTCGGCGGTAAATATCTATATGTTTATGCGGATTCTAAAGGAACCAAAATGGGTATTTATGGAAAATTCTTAGAAGTTATTGTGCCTGAAAAAGTATCAAATAACGAGAATTTTGCGACAGATATGGCAACGTTTAATCCGGATGGTCCTGAAAATCCGGATGCTACTGTAGAGTCTCGGACTTTCACAACGGAAGGTGATTTAACTCTCATGACTCATGTGTATAAATTTGCTTCTGCAGAAGTGCGAGAGATGGAACGAGGTGCTCTTGATGCCTGGGGACCTCTCTGCGAATCACTCGATAAATTATTGGCAGAGCTTACAAAATAAACTAGAGAGCCGGGTCGGAAGTGCATGGGTGTATGTTCGCCCATGCAACGCAAGAGCGGAGGTTTTACTGGCTAAAACCTTCTACCAAATTAGACAAATTGATTCACTGAACAGATCCGCGTAAGATTTTTTCCATTGCCTTTCCTTTGGCCAACTCATCTATCAATTTATCTAGATAACGGATCTTCTGCATAAGTTTATCTTCTATATCTTCTACACGAATACCGCAGACTACTCCCTTGATTAAGGAAACATTATCGTTGAGATGAGGTGCTTGATCAAAAAATTCTTTAAAATTCACTTCAGTTTTAAGTTGTTTTTGAAAACTTTTAGAATCGTATCCGGTGAGCCAATAAATGATTTTATCTACTTCTGCTTTTGTTCGTCCTTTTCTTTCTGCCTTTTGAACATACATAGGATAAACACTTGCGAAAGATGTAGCAAAGATTCTATGATTTTCCATTTGATTCGGATACCTTATTCATTAGGCGAATTTTGTTTAATATTAAAAGATTTATTTTAACTCCTCGGCTAATGCGATGATGAATCCTTCAGGGGTTCGCAAATAACATAGAAGATAACTATCTTCATACTGTTCCAATTTGCCTACAAGTTTCACTCCATGCTTTTCGAGTCGAGAGACTGTATCCTTGATGTCTGTTACCGCGAACATTACACGAAGATAACCTAAGGTGTTAGAAGGAGCATTCTTCGGTTCTCTGCTTATTGCTTTCGGCTTGATAAACTTAGACAACTCTAATCTACTATGCCCATCCGGCGTTTTCATCATTGCCATATCGACTTGCATTCCTTCGAGTCCAACTACATGGTCCGCCCAGGATCCTTCGACACGCATCTGTCCTTCGAGCTCTAAGCCTATCTCCTGAAATATAGCGATCGTAGCCGGAAGGTCTTCTACAACAATAGCGACATTGTCCATTCGTTTCACTGCCATTTTCTCAGATCCTCCATTTGGCTAGTATAGGCTCCATTATTGATCCGTTGGTCGATCCATTTATTTTTCTAGTCTCAGGTAATTTTTTGCATATTATACTTGACATGCAGGTATTTACCTGCATGTTATTTTCTTTATAAACGCACCGAATGGACGCTGATAATGTTTTCAAGGCTTTGGGGGATCCTACTAGAAGAAAGCTGTTGGATCTTCTGTATGAGAAGAATGGCCAAACTTTGGGGCAACTTTGTGAGAACCTAGACATGACTCGGCAATCTGCCACTCAGCATATCGGAATTCTTGAGGCAGCCAATCTAATAAGCACTGTTTGGCGAGGCAGGGAGAAGTTGCATTTTATAAATCCAGTGCCGTTGCACGAGGTATATGAGCGATGGGTGAGAAAATTCGAACACCAGAGGCTTAGCCTTCTGCACGACCTGAAGAAGGAACTTGAAGGAGAGAATAATGAGTAAAGAGAAGACTAGTTTTGTTTATGTGACTTACATACGCTCAACACCGGAGAAGGTGTTTGAAGCAATCATGAAGCCTGAGATTACTCGCCTATATTGGGGGCATGATAATATTTCTGAGTGGAAACCGGGAGCAACATGGGAACATGTGCGTGCTAATGATCGCACAGTCAATATTGTAGGTAAGGTACTAGAAGTTGTTCCGCCAACAAGGTTGGTTATAACTTGGACAAGTCCTTCGCAAGCAGCTGATCCTGAAAGTTATAGTCGAGTGACATTTAATGTAGAAGCGTATGACGATATGGTGAAGCTAACAGTTACTCACGATGAACTCGAAGCAGGCAGTGGAATGGCTAAGGGTATCCAACAAGGTTGGCCGATCGTTCTTTCTAGTCTGAAATCTTTGTTAGAAACAGGGATGGGTATTGATGTTTTCGCTAAGCCAAAGTCGGCTTCCAATGGGAATCGCTCATGACTAAACCTTATACAGGCGGATGCGCCTGCGGTGCGATCCGCTATTCAACCGAGCATACTCCTATCTTTCAAAATCATTGCCAATGCCGCGACTGCCAATTGAGAAGTGGCACTGGACATGGATCTTATCTTACTTTTCCTGCAAAAGCTGAGATGGCAATCACTGGTGAGGCAACTCATTGGGAAGTTGCTGGTGACAGTGGTAACATGAAGATTCATTCCTTCTGCCCAAAATGTGGGACTCCTGTTTATTTGCGATTTGCTACAATGCCGGATTTGATTGCAATTCATGCGGGAAGTTTAGATGAGCCTGGTCGATTTGCGCCTCATGTTCTTACTTATAAAGTTCGTGGGTTAGCTTGGGATTCGATTGATCCAGCTTTAAAAACTTTCGAGAAGATGCCGACAGACTAGGCTATGCGTATGTTCGCCTATGCAACTAAGAGTAGTGCATGCGCGATATAGCCTAAGCGATGGCAGGGGCATGGCTGTATATTCATTGAAGCGTTTATCTACTAACGATATTGTTTAAATAGTCCAAAGCATAATTCTCAGCTTTGGATAAGTTTTTAATCTCAGAATTATAAAGAGCTAATCTTAATTCTTGATACAAATTCACTGCATTTAATATACTTTCTTTAATCGATTTGAAATCGTAGCTTGGAATTGTGGATCTCAGTTTTTCAAGATCGATTGGATCGATAATGAATTCTAATTTTCGAACTCCGCGAGGAAGAGATTTATTTTTAAGATGAAGAAGAGGTCCTAAAACAGTACTTCTAACGAATGATAAAAAATCAATCGTCTCAAAATACTCTCCTCTTCCTAATTTTGTTCCTGCGTAGTGTATCCAAACCCAAAATCGATCTTCTATCCATTGGAAATCTGGATTTGGCCACTGCGCTTTTGTTGAATCAAGTATGAGCGGGATTTGTTGGTTATTTTGATAGATAAAGACTGGATTTTCGATCCGATCATTTAATTCAGAAAGCTGAATGAACTTAAAGTCCACGTGGAGGAATGGATCCTCATATAAACAAATTAATAGCCTTCTTTCTCCAACATGTTCCCCGGTAAATGCAGCTAGTAACGTTCCGAAATTATTTGCAAAACCGATCATCTCTTTTTTCTGATATTGAATTCCATCTTTTAAGACTATTACAAAATCAATATCAGAATATTCATCAAGTTCCTTGGACATGAATGAGCCAGCAACTGCAATGCCTTCTATCGCTTCTCTATTCGAAGCAAATTCACGTACCTTATTGATAAATAGATCTATTTTTTCCATATTGTTTTAAGGATGAATTGAGTCATGTCGCGATGGTTTTACGAATATACGCCCATGCAATTAGAAGTGAGCGCATTAACGTTGTTTCGGATATCCACCCAAGAAGTAGAGCATGGCCGAATGTTCGCCCATGCCCCCAATTCAAAAAAGGGGAAGCTCCCTTTGAATCAATGAGTCTGTAACCAGTTTACTAAATCTCCCAAAACTTTTGCCTTATCTTGGGGAAGTTCATTCATAGTTTCGTGATATAGCCCATCATAAATTTTCATGGACTTGTCAGAAGAAGGAATCACCTTGAATGCTTCTTCTGTTCCAACAGAAAGTGCGATCGAATCTTCTTTTCCGTGGAATAGATAAACTGGGAAGTTGATCCTTGCAGCTTTCTCTAAAGCTTTTTCTTTTGAGTTCAAAAGGAAATCTCCTAAGTAAGCTCCAACGGAACCGTGAACTAGTGGATCTTTTTTGTAAGCTTCTACAACTGATTTGTCTCTGGAGAGTGCGTTTACATCTAATCCAGTGGGAACAGTAAGAGTAGGGAATGCTCCAGCTAGTAAACTTCCTGCACCTTTTTTGATATTCATAACTAAATCTGTTTTTACTGCGATTGGCAATCCACTAAGCACAAGTCTGTCTAGATTTGCTTGGTGAGAAGGTTCTCCTGCATAAAATAATGAGATCAATGCTCCCATGGAGTGTCCCATCAGAGTGACTTGTTTCACTCCTTCTTTTTGTTTTGCAATGCTGATCAATCTGTCCAGATCCGCTAAAAATTGGTTAAAATGAGTGACTACTCCTCTGCTTCCGCCGGATTTTCCGTGGCCGCGGGCATCTATTAGATAAACATTATATCCTTTTCCGGAAAGTGCTTCGAGTAGGTTATCGTATCTTTTTCCGTGTTCTCCGATCCCATGATGGACCACTAATGTTCTAGGATTGTTTGCGTCTTTCGCGCGATAGGCTCTATAATAGATGGATACGTCGCCGGCTCCTATAAAGGTTCCGTCTTCCAGATGGTAGTTTTGTTCCCAATTCATTCGGTAAATATCCGATCTGTCTGAAAAATGGGGAAGGAAATTTCTATCCAATCCGCTTCTTTCTTTCTACTATTTCGAACGAACGTAATGATTGTGGCCTTCGTTACAGTCCTTATTCGGGAAAAAGCCCTGGTAGGAATTCCTCCTGTTTTTTCTTTTTCAGAAGATACCGAGAGGGAACAGCGAATAAGTCCGTTCTCAATTCTCTTCTTTTGGTGAGTCCGAACCTTTTGATAGAGATTGAAAATCTTTTTTGGAGAAGTTCAGCATAATTTCCTTCTCCTCTCATTCTTTCCCCCCAATTCGCTTTGTATAATTTTCCACCTCTTGCTTCCGAGATCACTTTAAGGACCTTTTCCTTTTTGAGCGGGAAATATTTGGAAAGCCAATCTTCGAATAGAGGAGCCACTTCGAATGGAAGTCTTATAAATACCATACCGGCTGCTTCTGCACCTGATAAAGCTGCCTGTTCCAATAGATGTTCCATTTCAAAATCGTTGATGAATGGGATTACAGGAGCGAATAATACTCCTGTTGGAATTCCAACATCGGTAAGTTTACGCAGAGTTTCCATTCTTCTCACTGGAGCAGGCGCTCGAGGCTCTAATTTGGACCAAAGTTCTTTGTCCAAAGTGGTAATCGAAAGAAACACTTTCAGAATTCCTAATTTTCCCATTTCGGAAAGAATGTCCATATCTCTTTGTATTAGAGAAGACTTGGTGATGATTGCAACAGGTTGTTTAAATTCTAACATCACCTCTAACAGTGATCTAGTGTTTTTATAAATCCTTTCTCCCGGTTGGTAAGGATCGGTGGCTGTTCCTATTGTGATCGGAGCAAGTGCCTGCTTCTTCTTTCTTAATTCTTCCGCCAAAAGTTTTGCAGGTTCTTTTTTGACGAATATTTTCGTTTCGAAGTCCAGTCCGGGTGAAAGGTCCACATAAGAATGGTTTGGTCTTGCGAAACAATAAATACATCCATGCTCGCATCCCCTATATGGATTGATACTTGCATCGAATGGAATATCAGGTGATTTATTTCGAGTGAGAACTGATTTGGAATCTTCCCAAAAAAATTGGGTAGAAGGAGATGGTTCCTCTCCTAGATCTATCCTATCTTCCAGCCAAACTTCCCTTTGGGTCTTGTCAAATCTACTGGGAGGAAGTTCTTCTGTGCCTCTTTTCTTAGAATTCATAATTTTGAATTCTAAGAAATACTAAACAAAAAACAAGCAAAATTATGTTTGTATTTCGTGGGAGGTCCTACAAAATGACTAAACTCTTTTAGGATTGATCAATTATACTCTAAGAAAATTCTCTTTCGCAATGTTATTCGTAACGATAGCTTACCTGAAGTTTTTGGCAATACTCTTCGCAGTATATTGGATATTATCCTTATTTAAGAATTCGAATTTAAGAAAGTATTGTCTATTAATCGGAGGAATCTATTTTTGGGGCCAAGATTACATAACTGATCATAGATTTCCTTTTTTGTTATGTGTTTCTCTTTTTGGAAATTATTCGATCTACCTTTTATTCACTAGAAAGAAGAAACAATTTGGGCTTTGGGTTGCAGTATTATTTAATCTTGGAGTTCTTCTATTTAATTTTCGCGATTTTTATTCGTTAATATTTCAACTTATCGATTTAGAAAATTCGTTTCCATACTATAGAACTCTTGGGATCAGCTTTTATTCGATCGCTTTCATTCAGTTTCATTTTGATCTGTATAAGAATGAAAAAATCGAAAAGGTTTCTATCCTAGACTTTTTCCTTTTCGGATCCTTTTTCCCCATTTCCAATGCCGGTCCAATACCTAGGTGGAGAAAATTTACGCAGGAATTTCAGCCTACTCTGAATATTTTTTATTCCTGCATAGGGAAGGGACTATTTTGGATTCTATACGGATTCTTAAAAAAAATCTTATTGGCAGGCCCTACAGGGCAATATGCCGATATATTGTTTTTTAGATTAGATGAGGAAATATCTAGTTCTGATCTGATATTGGGTCTTTATCTAAATACATTTGTGATCTATTTAGATTTTTCAAGTTTTGCTGACATAGCCAGAGGTTCTGCAAAACTTTTCGGATACGATTTACCCATGAACTTTAGGGCTCCATTTTTGGCAGATTCAGTATTTGCCTATTTATTAAGATGGAATCGAACGTTAGGTGTTTTTTTAAAAGAGAGGTTTTATTCTTTAATTCAATATTCTAAGATGCCAGTCGCTCTTAGCCTAGGAATTCTCTGTTCCTTCTATTTTCTTTGGCTAAAAATTTCTTGGGTGAGTTTGATTTTTGGAGGAGTGTTGTTTGTAGTTCTTGTCTTAGAATATAAGTTTCCATTTGGTAATTTTAAAACAAAAATTTCGAAACCAATTCGCATTCTAACTAGTTTTCATATTTGGGTATTTTTATGGATGGTAGTTCGTTTTAATAATTGGAAAGAAATGGAAAATTATTTTTATAAGATAATAGAGTCCGGCCCCGAGATATTCGAGTCCGGATCTAGAAACCATATTTTTATCATTTTTGGAATTGTTCTTCTTTCTCAGTTTTTGGAGAAGAAATACAGAAAGGTTTTTCTCTAAGATATTTCTAATTTTGCTCCTTCTCCCCATGATTTGTAAGAAGGTAAATTGGAGATGGTTTGTACATATTCACTTGCTTTCGGCCCAAGTTTTACTCCATACGTTATAAATCTAGAAACTACTGGGGCATAGAATGCATCGGCAATGGAGAAGTTTTGGCCGAATAAGAATGGTCCGCCGTACGAGCCCAAACATTCTTCCCAAAGAGTTTGTATCCGATCGATGTCCTTCTTCGCATCTTCTGGAACTGAGAAGTCTGGCTTTCTGCCATGAAAATTCATGCTTAGATTGGATCTTAGGCCAGTAAATCCGGAATGCATTTCTGCGGTTACGGATCTTGCTTTTGCTCTTGCGACTTGATCCTTGGGCCAGAGTCCCTTCTCCGAATATTTTTCTGCCAAATATTCCGCGATACTAAGGCTGTCCCAAACTCTTAGTTCTCCATCGTTTAAGACAGGGACTTTTTTAGAAGGGGAATACTTATCAATGATGGCTGCATATTCAGGTGTGAATAGTTTTAAGGAAATCTCTTCGAAAGGAATTCCGAATTGAGTGAGTAGGATCCATGGGCGGAAGGACCAGGAGGAGATGTTTTTATTTCCGATTACAAGTTTCAGGTCGCTCATAACTTTAAGATCTCTCAAGGCAGGAGGATTCTGCAAGAAAGTAATCCTTTCGATTTAGTAAGTTTTGTAGGGATTGATACAGTGGCTTTCAACTAGTTTGCCTTTCTTTTGAAACAATTAGAGTCGAGAATTTCCATGATCAAGTGCACATAATCCAATGAAGGTTAAAAGTCTTCATTTTACAATCAGGCATCTTCTTAGTATTCTAGGAATGCATTGTAGGATTTTTTTAAAAATCCATGTCTTAAGTTATTAATAAGAAAGAAATCCTTTCGAAAAGAATCGAGCGGTTTCTTAGCAACAAAACGAATCGGATGGATCTAAGCTTGGAAAACGTTAAAGAAATTATTCAAACACAAGAAAGTATGCCCGATATTTTGTTAATTTGCGACTCAAGTGGTAGAATCCTTCATATTAACGAGAATGGAAGGAACATGCTTAGTATTGCCTCTATAGAGTCAGCTAAGAGTATGAGTATTACTGATCTTCTTTCAGAGACGGATCAAAAATATTTCGAAACAGTTATACTACCTAATGTAAGCAAATCGGGAGAGTTTGAAGGTAGAGGACTTCATCTAATGAAGAAGGATGGAAGTTTCCTCCAAACAAAACAACATGCTTATCTAATGCCTGAGAAATCTTATCTCTTCGTATTTACGGAAGATAAAGAATCGGAAGCAGGAAAGAAGGAAGCTTTGTACAAAGCATTCCAACAATCCCAAAACGGAATGTTCTTAACCGATAAAGAAGGTGTAATCCTTGCGGTGAATAAACAGTTCGAAAAAATTTCCGGCTTAAAAGAGAATGAACTCATAGGAAAAACTCCGAAAGCATTCCAATCCGGAGCGGGAGCTTCCAAAACTTTTTACGATGAGTTTTGGGAATCAGTTCTGCAAGGATCCGTTTCTATCTCTACCTCGAACCTAAAGAATAGTTTCGTAAAAGATTGGAAACAAAATGTTCTTCCTATCAAAGATCGTAATGGAGAAGTTTCCAGCTTCTTAAGCACTATACTTGCTAATCCTGAACTTTCAGAATCCGGAGATGCAAAAAATAATTCGGATTTTGCAAAATCTCCATCTGATACTTTCAGAAAATATGAAGGTATGGACAGAGATGCTCTGATCGGGATTTTAAGAGATAAAACTAAACTCACCAAAAAAGAAACAGAGATCTGTGCGGGAATTGCTTCCGGTAAGGATAAGAGTCGTATCAGCGAAGACTTAGGCATCCATCCTGGGACTATGAAAAACCATCTTAAGTCGATTTATAGAAAAACTATCGATTTGGAAAAAGAGATCCCAGGTCCCGAGCGCGATAAACTTCAGAGACTAACGATCTACCTCTTCCGCTTACTCGGAGAGTAAGACGGAGAGTTTACAAGAGCCACTGAGTTTATTCTCACGCAGAGGCGCGAAGGCGCTGAGGTAAAACACCTAAAAAATTCTCTGCGGCTCGGCGACTCTGCGTGCAAAAATACCGCGTCTCTTTTATCTCTGCGTCTTCTCACCCCAAACTTCTTTCACATAATCTTCTCTTCCGGAACCCTTTCTGTATTGTTTATAATGCGAAGGGTTCTTTTTATAATAATCCTGATGGTATTCTTCTGCGGGATAGAATTCTGATGCTTGCAATATTTCCACAGCAATAGGCGAGGAGAATTTTTTAGAAGCTCCTATTTTGTCCTTAAACTCCTGGGCCAATTTCCTTTGTGCTTCATTCTTATAATAAATTGCTGCCCTGTATTGATTCCCTCTATCTGCAAATTGTCCTCCTGAATCGGTTGGATCTATCTGTCTCCAATACGTGTCCAAAAGTTTTGCATAATCTATCTTCTTAGGGTCGTAAGTTATAAGGACTGATTCCCTATGTCCTGTTCTTCCATAACCTACATCTTCGTACGTTGGATTTTTCTCTTTTCCACCGGTATAACCTGAGATTACTGATATGACACCCGGTAGTTTTTCGAAAGGTCCCTCCATACACCAGAAACATCCTCCTGCAAAAATGGCTGTTTCTGTTTTTGGATTTTCTTTGGAGTATAGTATATTCGAAAAACTAAATATTACGAATATTATAAGTATGGATTCTAATCTTATAAGTTTGAACAAATTTGCTCTCATGAGGTTCCTCATAGTTTCCTTTTTTACGGAATTTTTATTTTTTCGATTCTTACCGATCGCTTGTTCGTATTTTAATTTTTTTCAAAAAATCCTGGTAACGAGAGACGAATCTCGTTTAATGGAGTCTATAAGATACTTTCGACTGATGTCGGAAAAAGTTACGGACTTATCAACCGTTTCCAATTCTGGGTTCCGATTCTCTATGTAGAATTTACCCGCTGTGCGAGTATCAATTGAATTTGAAAACAAAACAATTTCTTTCCAACCTTCCTTACGATCTTTCCTCAAGTATCGCAGTATTTTTAGTAGCTATTCCTCTTTGTTTGGGGATTGCCCATGCGTCTGGTGCTCCCTTATTTTCAGGGATTATCTCCGGATTTATTGGTGGAATCGTAGTAGGAACCTTTAGTAAATCCGCCTTAAGTGTCTCGGGGCCCACTGCCAGTTTGACTGCGATTGTTCTTTCAGGTATAAAAGATCTGGGGAATTTCGAAGCATTCCTTCTCGCACTTCTCATTGCGGGAATGATCCAAACTCTGCTTGGGATCTTGAGAACCGGCGCATTATCCGCCTATCTTCCTTCTGCAACGGTAATCGGAATGTCTGTTGCGATTGGTCTACTTTTAGTAATCAAACAGTTGCCTCACTTGATCGGTTACGATGTAGAGGAATTCGGGGTAGAAGAATTCGATATCACAAAAGAAGACGTGAACGAATCCTATCACGATCCTCACGAAGCAAAAGAGACAAACTCTCTCATGCTACTTGTGCATGCGTTCCGAAATTTACAAAGCAACGTATTAGTGATCGGGATTATTTCCCTTCTAACCTTCTGGATTTGGGATAGATATTTCGCTAAAAAATTCAAGTATATCCCTGCTTCTTTAGCGGCGATCATTGTTGGGACTGGCTCGAATTTACTTTTAGGTCATCTTCTTCCTGGAGGGACTTTAACCCAAGACCACTTAGTCACTCTTCCTATTTTTAAAAATCCTTCTGAGTTATTTGCTCATTTGGATTTTCCGAACTTCTCCTATTGGGACCAAGGTCCTGTGTGGACTTTGGCATTAACGATCGCGTTTGCTTCTTCTTTAGAATCTTTACTATCTGTTGAAGTGGTAGATAAATTGGATGAAGAGAATCGTAAAACTCCCATGTCCCAGGAATTGATCGCACAAGGTTTAGGGAATATGGCTTGCGGCCTTGCGGGTGGGATCCCGATCACAAGTGTGGTGGTTAGAGGTTCTGTGAACGCTTCTTCCGGTGCGAAAACAAAATTTTCCGCAATTTTTCATGGCGCTTGGATTGGGATCAGTGTATTACTTTTTCCTAAATTTATGAATACCATACCATTGGCGTCACTTGCTGCGATCTTAACTTTTACCGGTCTGAAACTCGCAAAACCTGCGATGTTCAAGCTGATGTTCCAAAAAGGATATTCTCAGTTTCTTCCATTCCTGGCAACTGTAGTTGTTACATTCTTCTCCAATGTTCTGATCGGAACATTCTGTGGTATCTTAGTATCTTTGGTTTTCGTTCTGTATGAAGATCATAGAACTGCGATCTATAGGGAAGAAGGTCATGGTAAGTTTAGAAGGATCGTTTTAGGGGAAAATTTAGGCTTCTTCCATAAGGCAAAGATCAAGGCGGTTTTAGAAAGCCAGCCTTCTGGGATTACCTTAGAGATTGACGGGACTAGAACACTTCATATGGATCAGGATATTAGAGAGCTGATCCACGAATTTAGAAATAATGCCCACCGTAAGGGGATAACGGTGATCCTAGGAGGGATACCGAATATGGAAAATGATATCGAATCCTTGAAAAAAGAAATGAGCGAGTCTTATCAAAAATTATTGAGGAATAACCAAGAATGGGTAGAGGAGAGGACTGCAGAAGATCCTGAATTTTTTGCAAGACATGCAGAAGGCCAGGCTCCTCAGACATTATTCATTGGATGTAGCGACTCTAGAGTTCCAGTGAATGTTATTACTAAGACAAACCCTGGGGAAATTTTCGTAACCAGAAATATTGCCAATGTGGTATCTGTGGATGATATGTCTCTGTTTAGCGTGGTTCAATATGCGATCGATGCATTGAACGTAAAACATATCATCGTTTGCGGTCATATCGGTTGCGGAGGGGTTAGAGCGGCTCTGCAGGGAAAGGCTACCGGTCTCATAGACAACTGGATCACTCATATTAAGGATGTGTATCTAAAACATAGAGATGAATTGGATGCTCTTCCCGAAGACAAACGAGAAGAAAGACTGATCCATCTGAATGTCGCAGAACAGGTAGTGAACTTATACAAGACCGGAATGATACAGAATGCTTTAGCTAAGTATGGTTTTCCGGAGATACACGGTTGGGTTTACGATATCCGAAACGGACAGATTAGTGAGGTAGATTATAAGGACATTCTCTCCAAAGAGCTTGGAGGATTGTACGGTTATCCTAAATAGCAGCCGGTTGGTAGAGTAGTTCTTGGACTCTTAGGTATTTGTCCATTCCGTTGATCTCCCAACGAACTACTTCTCCCACTCTAGCGCCTAATACTGCGGAACCGTGCTCGGAGAATAAGGAAAGTTTGCCGTTAGCAGGAGCGTTTTCAGTATAATCGTCAGGATATACTAAGGTAAATTGGAATGCTTCTGCGTTGCCAAGGTCTTTAAGTACGAATTTGGAATTCATAGTGATCAGATCTTGGGGAACTTGGTTTTGATCTATCTTTTTGGCTTTAGATAACGTCTTACGTATAATCTCTAAGATACTTGGTTGAACTACTGCTGCTTGGGCGGAAACCTCAAGGGTGGAAAGAATCCTTTGATGATCATTCTTAGAAAGAAATCTTTTACCACTCATAACGTAGTACCTCCCCTTTAAAACCAATCCGAAACTTACATATCCGCATAATGTACTCAAGCGTTTTTCCGATTCTTGAATTTTACGAAAATTGCATTCGTTTATGCGACATAGAATTTCTTCTTTATTCAAAATTATACTAAACGAAAGATAAGTTTGGTTCGACATAAGAAGAAGACATGTTCCTGACTTTGTTCCAACCGACTAGAAATAAATCCTTCGCATTAGTTAAGTACCTGTTTCGTTTGGTCCGCAAAGACGTTCGACCTATCTTGATCCTTCCAAAAGGAAGTTTAGGTCTCGAAGATGGACTTAGTTTCGGAAGAATGATCTCCAGAATTTCCAATCATCGCTCATCAGCGGTGCTGGGCTTTGCAGAAAATTTTTCTCAAGCTATTCACTTCTGTGAAGAGATCAGATCCGGTACTCTTGGCCATGCAGGGAGAGACCTTCCCATCTTTGTGGATGCTACTCGACTCACTCTTGGTTCAAACTCAGAAGATCTAGAAGAGGCCATCCTAGATTTGGGGGAAAATTGGAGCAGAATTTTTCCTCTGACTTGTTTCCTAGAAATAGGAAGGGATAGTTCCAGACTGGAAGAGGCAAGTGGTCGTACTTCTCTATTCAAAATTTCTTCTTTAGTCATGGAAAGAAAGGGGAAGGGCTGGAGGTCTCTCAAGAGTGAGCGGAAGGATGAGGATCCGTACGGTGACTGGACCTACGAACTGATCTCGGATCTTCTTCCCGATCGAGGCGTTTGAAATTTTTTTCCAATTATGAATAAGACCCTTCAGGACCGGTCTTTCTTTTTTACGGGCCGAGCTAGGGGGGATTTCATATTTTTAATTGAAGTTTTTTCGATCTCGGTCTTGACTGATAAAAATTTTGCCCCTAATGGGGAAGAGCAGGTTGATCTTGCATGATCGAAAGACGCACGAACAAGTTCGGGGAAAACGGAATCTTCGCCTCTCAACCAATCGCTAAGGGAACTTTATTGTTCAGCTATAGCGAGTGGATCGAAGATGAGGAATTCGGATGGAAAGTACTCTCCGTCTCGGAAGCAGATGAGCTTCCAGAAGAGGAGAAGGAAATCTTCATGAAATACGGCTATGATGTAGACTTCGGCCTAGTCACCGGCCCTTCCGGACCTGAATTTGTTATCAATCACTCCAACTTTATGAACCATTCCTGCGATCCGAACATGTGGTACGATCAAACGGATAATATTATAGCCAAAAGGGATATAGAAGTTGGAGAAGAGCTAAATATTGACTATGGAAACTTCGTAGTGAACTTCGACCAGACCTTTGAATGTGCATGTGGCTCTTCTAACTGCCGCAAATTCATCCGTAAGGACGATTGGAAACTCTTACTACCTCAGTATAGTCTTAACTTTCCAACGTTCATGCATAAGGAAATTAAGAAGATCTTAGTAAAAGTCCCTGCTTAAAGGGACTTTTTAGTTTCTAAACCCAGGATCATTTCCTGATCCTGGATTGCCTTCTCCAAAGGATGCGGGCAAAACTCTCTCCTTCCTGTCCGGAATCTTTCCATAGTTCCGGGTCGCTTGTCTTCCGAGCATTCTCTATCGTATAGAAAGCCCCAGGCGCTGTATTCTTGAGTATTTTAAGCACAACGGGTATATCCTTTCTTCTTAATAAGGATAGAATGACTTTAACCGGTCCTCTGGCTCCCTGTGCTTCCAGAGTGGTGGTGCGGTAGCCAGCTTGGCTCAGATTTTGGACGATCTCCTCTCCCTTTTCAGGAACAATAATGCGGATGAGTGAATGTCCTAGGGCGAGTTTTTCTTCTACCACCATTCCTAGGAATGTCCCTGTAGCAAACCCGCCTGCATACGCAATGTAACAGAGGACATTGCTTAAGTTTCTCATGATCTGAGTGATTACGATTAGCCAGAGAAGTACTTCTACAAAGCCAAGCATTGCTGCTAGGATCTTTCTTTCTCTGGAGATTAGAATGATTCGGACTGTGCCTATGCTTACGTCCGTCATTCTGGCTAAATAAATTCCGAGGGGTAAAACTAAATAATCGAAGGCCCAGTTAGGCATTCGATTATTCTGGAGGATCCTAGGACCTTGGCCAGCAATTTACGGTTTGCAGTAAACTTCTACGGTTTTGGTTGTATAGAAGGGACCGATCAGCGTATGAATGACTAGGTCCACGAACCCAGTCTTAATGATCACTTCGGGATGGTTCCTATCACAACTTGCTTCCATAGGCGCGGTGGTCGAGTAGATCCCGAAAACTGTACTTCCCTGTTTTGCTTTTTTATCCGGACCTGGAGTTTCTTTTGCCAATGCATAAGGAGTTTCTCCAGCCTTATGGACCACAGTGGTTGTATGGCAGCCCACAGAAAGACCCAAGGTCAAAACTAAGATTAGAATTTTGACTATTTGTAACATTCGATCTCCACTGTCTGAGGGGAATAGATCGCAAGAGTTAACTGTTCCCAAAATCCATTCCAAAAACTTGTGTATTGGTGAACCGATCTAGGTCCATCTGCGCAGTACTTAGAAGTGTCTAAGACCAAATTACCTGGATAAAGTCCGAAGAAGTAATAGGTATGTTGGACCTTATGAACTTCTCCACCTTGTTCCGCCTGAGCAGATCTTATATCCAAAGCACGTTTACATTCCTTGGAAGTAGGATAGATCCTGCATGCTTCAGGAGGAGCTTGTGGATAACGGACCATTGCATGTCTGCAAGATTCCCCGAATCCTAAGCTTAATAGCAATATAAAGAAGATGTGTAGAACTTTATCTGCGCGCAACTTCTTCCTCCCAAATTACCGAAGCATAACCTGGGCCATGTACTGCGGCGAATATTCTGTAAGAAAGAACTTCCGTTGGATCGGAAGAAAGATGGTTTAAAACCAAGGAATAATCTCCTTTTTCAGGATTGTTGATTTCAAGTTTGCAAGGAGAAAGTTGACTGATCTTTTCTCCACATTTGATCTTAGAATCGAATAAGATCCCTTTTCTGGACAAAGACACTCCCAGGTCAGGCTTATCCGTTAGAACTTCTATAATAAGAGTAACTCTATCAGCTTGTTTGATCCTAAACCTATATTCCCAAGATCCTTCTAAAATTGTTCCATCCACTTGCGCTTGGAAAGCAGAGGCTTCCGCTTTGGTAATTTTTTCGAAACGTAAAGGTTCATGTCCCTGATCTTCTCTACAATTATAGAAAAGAATCAGAAAGAATAAGCTGAATACGAAACTTAGGCCTAAATTCTTTTTCATAGGTTTTGTTGTCTGTATACTCTTACTGGAGTATTGTTTTTACCAACACTCACATAGAGATAATAAACACCGCCAGTGCTCACGGATACGGCGGAGAAGATCTGTTGAACATTGCTTGAATCTGTAAGTCCATTACCGGCAATCTGAGTCCATACGTTAGATGCGGAGCCTGGGTTACTGGTATTCGTGCGATAGATTCTGATACCGTTCGGGTTATCGAATCCTACGTACAGATAAGCTCCGTTCTTAGCCACCATCGTAATTGTTTTGTTGGTGGAATCTCCGAAGTTAGTGATACCATTTCCATCATCTCCCACTACAGTCCAGTCGCCAGCATCACATTCCGTGTTGCCTCCTGTAAGAGTAGGATCACATTTCCATAATTGAGCTCTACGGTTTGTGTCGGTTCCGTCCGTACAACCGGATACTGTTCCTGCAGTTGTGCGAATTCCGCTAGCTTGTGTTCCTTGGACACAAATGGTCCGAGTCACATACAATCTATCATTGTATTCTGCAAACTGAGCAAAAGCTCTGTCGGCAGGGATAAGATCATAGAATTTTGCTAGTTCCAGAGAGAACCAATTGTTCGTAGTGCTATTATGCCATTTGGTATTGGTTCTTGGCCCAACTTCTGTCCAATCGGTGCAAGTGTTCTTGGTGGAACAAGCAGTTGTCGGATTCGCTGAATTAGAACGGATAATCGATCCATTATGCCCCACTGCATGCAAACCACCGTTTGCGGCATAGATCCTGCTCTTAAATACTATGGAAGAATCCACACCGATATAATATCCCCAGTTCGGGCTGCTATTTACGTTCCCGTTTCCGCCGTTTGAAGGGCCGCCAAAGTAAGGCATATAATCGATACGTATCCTTCTACCATTGCTACCATCGTACGCATCACAGTTGGAACCTGCAGTACAGTTTCCTGTGCCGCCAGAGTCGGAACTATTGAATGTGATAAATCCGAAGTCAGGAGCGTTTAATCCACCGCCTGTTCCAGTTCCATCATTACTTGGTTTTGCAAATCCAGGGAACACTCTATCATTTAGAACGCTAATGGAAGAAGTACCTGCAGTTACAGTTCCTGTGATGGAACCCATATCAATATATTTATAGTTCAGGTTGGTGGAAGTATCGTTCGAGTAGTAAATATAATCGAAATTATAGTTAGATCCGCTCGGAACTGTTCTTGCTGCTGCAATGAAGATATAAGGGTTGCTACTTAAAGAACCCGTTGTGAAAATTCCTCTTCCACTTTCATTGTCCGGACCACAACCATTTGCAAGAGTTGCATCGTTTTGTGTACAGCCTGAGTGCCCTAAGGTCACGTAAGGTGGAACTGCAATGCTATTTTCTCTGGTGGTCGCAGAGTTAGAACTAACGTTAGAAGTATCTGAATTTTGTCCGTTAGTATCTTTCGCAAAAGAGAACTGAACTGACTCAGGGTTAGAACCATCATAAGCGAAACGTAATGCTCCGTTACCCGCATTATTCGGACCTGTATAGATCTTGCTGTTAAAGTCCGCTAAATAACCGAACGTGGAACCGTTCGGATCGATTGAGATTGGGCCATCTTCAAAGTTTACAGGAGAAGTTCCACAACCTAAGAAGGAAGCTCTATCTCTCGGCGAAGATTGGATATTTTCAGAATCTCCCGAATCACGAATAGAACCCCAAGAAGTATTATCGAATCCGTCTCCGTTCACATTATTCGCAGCTATAATAGTGTATTGAGCTCCAGTTTGTAATAAACCATGGGTCACACAAACTTTTGCTGAATCAGCAGTTGCTCCACCGCAGACCACGCCATCCAGAATTTTGGCAGAGCTGATGTTTCCTAAGCTTGTGGTTCCTACAAACGCGTAGCGGTTTCCACATTCTGCTGTGCTGCTACATTCCGCGGAATTGCTCACATTGTTTCCGGACTTGATCGGCTTGGAGAAGTTGATGATCACAGTGCTAGTGCTTGCACAAGATGCAGAACTTACCTTCAACTGCTCTTGTCCTACAAAGTCGCCGTAGTTTGCGCAACCTAAATTGTTCGGACTTGCAGAAAGGTCTTGGATCCCACTCTTATTCACGATCAAAGTGTAGTTTGTCCCCGAGGTTTGCGAAGAAGCTAGGGTCAGAGTATAGATCGCTCCACTTCCACTAACCGAAGAAACAGTGATATTAGAAGTAGAGGAGAAATTACTATTATTCGAGCATGAACCTGTCACCCCAGAGGTCAGAGCCAATTTATAATTAGAGGCAGTGGTTGCCTGAGTTGTATCCACAGATTCTGAGAATGTTACTCTTACTGTAGTCGGGCTCAAAGAAACCACGTTAGATACAGTCGGTGCTGTAGTATCCAGGAAAACTACAGTTAACTGAGTGTTTCCACTCACTGAACCGCTGGTTGCAGAGATCGTAACAGTTCCCGCTGCAATACCTGTTGCCCTACCTTCTGTTCCGGAGGCATTGCTAATTGTAGCATTACTTGTGCTGGAAGAAGCCCATGTAACTGAAGTTGTCAAGTTTTGGGTGCTAGAGTCGGAATAGGTTCCAGTCGCAGTGAAATCTTTAGTTTGAGTTGTATACACGTTACTATTTGTAGGAGACACTGCGATCGAGACTAGAACCGCAGCTGTTACCGTAAAATTAGTAGAGGCAGATACTGAACCTAGGGTCGCGGAGATAGTGCTTGTTCCAACTGCAACTGCAGTCGCCTTCCCTTCATTTCCACTCGCATTACTGATCGTAGAAGAAGAAGTATTGGAAGAAGCCCAGGTTACTTGAGCAGTAATATCCAATGTAGTAGCATCAGAATATACTCCGTTTGCAGTAAATGGAGTCGTATAACCTTTTGCCAAACTTGAATTAGTTGGGGTGATGGAGATACTATCCAGGACTGCAGCCGTTACTGTAACTGCAGTATCTGTGCTGGTTACTGAGTTATAACTTGCAGAGATCTGAGTGCTTCCTTCTTGGAGAGCAGTCAATTTACCGTTAGTTCCAGAAGTATTACTAACAGTTGCTTTAGTTTGATCGAAAGAACTCCAAGTCACCTGAGTTGTCAAATCCGACGTAGAACTATCAGTATAATGTCCCGTTGCGGTGAAGTTTTGAGTGCGTCCCTTCGCAATACTTAAAGTAGGAGAAGGAGCGATCGTGATACTTGTAAGAGCTGCAGCAGTCACAGTCAATACACTCGCAGGAGAAGTTACTGATCCTAATGTTGCTGTGATATTTGTAGTTCCAGTTGCAAGAGTAGTTGCAAGACCTTTACTTCCTGCAGCATTACTGATTGTCGCCTTACTTGTGCTGGAAGAAGACCAGGTAACTGAAGTTGTCAAATCCTGAGTGCTTGCATCTGTATAAGTTCCAGTCGCAGTAAAGTTCTGAGTCAGTCCTTTGGCAACACTTGGATTTGTAGGATCCACTTGGATTGAGGCTAAAGTCGCTGCTGTTACAGTTAAATTTGCATTTCCGCTAATACTTCCTAAAGTAGCTGAAATATTAGATGTTCCTAAAGAACCATTATTAGGAGAAGTTAATGTTTTCTTAGGTGCAGCAGTCAACACTCCCAGTTGGATGATAGAAGTCTGAGAACTATCCCAAACAACTTGGTCTGTGATATCCTGAGTGGTTCCATCTGAATATGTTCCTGTAGCTTCTGCCAGGGTAGAAGTCCCTTTTGCGATGGAAGAACTTGTAAAACTGACCTCGATAGAATCCAAGACAGCAGAAGTTACAGTAAACGTAATGGAGTTAGATACGGATCCTGAGGTGGCAGTAATTGTTGCTGTTCCAACAGATACACCTGTTGCCTTTCCTTTGGTCCCGTTCGCATTACTAACACCTACGGTAGAGTTACTGGAACTTGACCAAGTAACTGAAGTTGTAAGATCCTGAGTGGAATTATCAGAGTAAGTTCCCGTTGCACTCAAATTTTCAGATCTTCCTTTCGCAACACTTGGATTAGAAGGAGTGATCGTAATCGATTGTAAAACCGCCGCGGTTACAGTCAACGTTGTAGAAGGCGAAGTAATCGTTCCTAAAGTTGCAGTAATATTTGTAGTTCCTATCGCTGCAGCAGTTGCCTTACCTTCTGTTCCGGAAGCATTGCTAATAGTGGCCTTGCTTGTATCGGAAGAAGCCCAGGTAACAGATGTAGTCAAGTTTTGAGTAGAACTATCAGTGTAAGTTCCAGTTGCAGTAAAGTCTTTGGTTAATCCTTTTGCAACACTTGGATTTGTAGGAGTAACTGCAATGGAAACTAATTTTGCCGCAGTGACAGTGATATCCACAGTTCCGCTGATACTTCCAGAAGTAGCAGTAATTGTAGAAGTTCCAAGTGATCCGTTATTCGGAGAATTCACCTGCTTTTTAGGAGTAGCAGTTAAGGTTCCCAATTGAAGGACAGAAGTAGAAGAGCTAGTCCAAGAAACAGAACCGGTGATATTTTGAGAGGTTCCGTCAGAATAAACTCCAGTTGCCAAGATTGTAGTGCTTGTTCCTTTTGCAATAGAGGAATCATCTGCTGTCAATTGGATGGACTCCAACACTGCAGCAGTTACTGAGAAGGATACTGTTTCTACTATCCCTCCTATTTCCGCTGTGATATCCACTGTTCCTACGGCGATCCCTGAAGCTCTACCTTCAAATCCCAAACCGTTATCCACAGTTGCTATAGAATTATCATCACTGGACCAGGTTACTTGATCGGTGATGGTTTCATTATGACCGTCTGAGAAAATACCCGTAGCGACTAAATTTAATGTTCTTCCCTTAGGAGTGCTTGGGTTAGGAGGCGTGATAGAAATACTTTCAAGAACTGCAGCAGTAACTGTAACATCAGTGCTTCCTCCGATCGAGTTCAGAGTAGCAGTAATGGTAGAAGTTCCCATATCTTCTGTGGATAAAAGTCCTTTAGACCCTGCAGTATTGCTAATAGTAGCCACCGCCGTATCAGAAGAATTCCAAGTTACAGAATTGGTAATGTCTTGGTTAGAATTGTCTGAGTAAGTTCCAGTCGCAGTGTACTGTTGGTTTTTTCCCAATGCTAAAGATTTGTTAGTAGGAGTTACTGCAATAGAAACTAAAGCAGCAGAACTAACTGTTAAGGATAAATTACTTGCATTGAATGAATTATAAGAAGCTTGGATAGAAGTAGTTCCAGCATCTACTGCAGTTACGAGTCCCGTAGAATCAATTGTAGCTACAGAAGAATTGCCAATATTCCATGTAGTATTTGGATCATTTGTCAGATCTTGGTTAGAACCATCCGCAAAATTACCTGTTAAAGTACATTGTCTTGTGATCCCTTTAGGTAAATTATCCGTCTGGTTAACACAAGAAATCGAAATTGTGCTCAAAGGAGCCGATGTCACTGAAATAGAAATTTGTGCAGTTTTGTTTTCATAGGTGATACCTATATTTGCAGATCCTACTCCTGTTCCTGTAGCTTGCCCACCAGCAGCCATAGAAATAATATTTGAATCGCTGGTGCTCCAAACAGCATCCGCAGTAATATCTTTATGAGTTCCGTTAGAATACGCAGCAGTCGCCACCAAGGACATACTCGTAGTTTTTGCGAAACTTGAATTTGGAGAAGAGATCTCTACTCTGCTTAATGTAGGAGTTCCTCCGCCAGGAAGAAAGAATAATCCACCACCTTTCTTTCCTGCCGCGAGCCCAACAGCGCCCGTTAGCAAAGGCCAGGCAACACATCCTTGGAAAAGAAGGAAGGAACACGCAACTGCAGCGTAAAATTTTTTGGTGGGGTTGATTCCGGAACTCATATATATCTCTTTTAGTTCGACAGTGGCTACTGATTCTACTATCGACTTAATTCTATCGGACGATACATATCTAACGACTATTTCAAGAAAAAATAAATAATACGGATTAGTTTTGTAAGTAAATACTTACATTCACCGAGGGAGAAGCCTTGGGAATATTGAAATGTGCAGAACTTGTTTTAGTTGTCGAAAAGTATCACTTGAGTAGGCGAAATCTTCCGAAAGCATTTCCTGCTATTTGCTTCTATGAATGTTTACTCTGAAAAATCGGAAAATACGACTAACGGCTTTAAAATATAGATCAAAAATAAGTAAGTAAATGAATGATTACATTTGGAGACGTAAGACGGAACATATTTGTACCTTTTTCAAGTTAATTTACTAAATTCTTTGACTCAGATTTTACACAGTTACAAATATTGTTTCCGAATTCGTAATCAATTGGAGCGAATTCAATATTAGAACAGATTTCGACTAACGTAAGAAATTGACTAATTTAGTTTTTTATGTCCCTACTGACCGAAATTATTTAAAGTCTGGAAGGATCCAGTCCTTATTTAAAAAATCATCCTTCACCTTCATTAGATCTCGATTTGGATCAATGAATGGAAGGCTTTTTTTGCCATTTAGGGAAACTCTTACTTCTGCATAGACTGCAATATCATCGCCTGTTCTTTTCTTTTCTTTTTCCCCTAAAAAATGGGCAAATTGTAAGATTAGATCCGGTTGAGTACTCATCATAGTTTTTTGGACTTCGTTTAAATAAGACTCTGGTAAAATGTATTGGATCTCACCAGTCCGTAAATTGACTACTTGGAAGCTGGCAAATCCATTCTTTTGAATGAGCATGATATGCCATGCAAATCTAAAACCTTGTTCGGTCCATAAATGATTCCCAGGGTATAAAAAATGCCTGAGAGGAAAAAGTGTCTGGATCAAAATATATAAGGACGCGGCCCAGACTCCGAATTTAGAAACAAAAAAAGAAGCAAAATCTTTCAACTTGGTTTCGAGACTTCTCCACCATATATTCGGTTTTTCTAAAGTACTAAAAAATATTAGTAAAATTTTTGCGGAAAGAAAGCGGAATGTGACTGGAAGTTTGTTCCAAGCCGTTTTGAATAAATTTTTAAATTCTCCGTAAGGGAAAATCCCTCTTCTTTTTAAGAATCCCCTGGCTTTAATTGGCCAGCTTGCAGGAAAAAATATTAAAGCAGAAAAGATCATGATCCAAGGAAACATTCCAATCGGAAAAAGTCTCCAGGTGAGAATGTGAAAGATTAAAACAAAAGTGTAGGCCCAAGGTCTCAGATTTTTTTTCAGAAGACAGAATGGAACGAATAGATCAAAAAATAATCCTGCATAGCTGAAAATATAACCTGCAATTGGATAAGAGAAAAATCCGCCGATCACGGGAAAGTCTGTATTTCGAACTAACCAAATTCTAAGAGGTTGGGCAGAGAATAACCAGTCCGGAACTAATTTTGCTAAACCACCGAAAAAATATACACAACCGATTTGGAATCGAAGGATCCATAAAGACCAATTTGGAATTTTAGGAATACTCCATCTACCTTTCCGATATGCATCTAAAAAATGTGATAAAGAAAAACAACGATCTGCCGGGATCCAAAATAAAAGGAAGAGTAAAAGAAAAACTAAATAGTAATGATTTAGATAAGTGGAAACATCCAGGAGATTAAAATAAGAAAATCCTAACCAATAAATTAAAATTGAGGTCCGGTATAATATACCAAAAGAGATGAAAAGCGCCGCAATACAAATGATTATAAAAACAGAATATAATAGTGGTCCAGGAATTACTCCGACCCAAGAGAATCCGAAATGTTTAAAATGAAAATCAGGCTCCAAAAAATATTTTTGCACCCAACCATACTGAAGATAACGAGCTGAGATAAAAAATAAAAGAATACCGAATCCAAATCTGAAAAATCCTAAAGACCAAGCTGGAGATTGTTCGGATAGTTTGGACTTGTACCGATTCCAAATAGACAAGATTGATTCCTTTTTCTATTTATTGAACAGATCGAATAAAACCGTTTCCTAAATCGATCCAATTACCATTCAATTTGTTTTTTCCCAATTGAGCAAGCATTCCGGGAACTTCTTCGAAGTTAGAAGGGAGAATTTCCTCTAAATGAAAAATTTTTTCTCCTGCTTTTTGATAATTATCAAACGAGACAGGACTTGCACCTTCGGAGAGTAATTGTTTTCCACCATGGTTCTGAGTTTGTAGAGGATGATCAAAAACAAAAACATCTCTATCTTGAGAGATCGCGTTAGATGCGGATGACAATGCTCCACTTTTAGAAGGAGCTTCCATTACCAAAAGAGAAGGGGAAATCCCAGTGATGATCCTATTTCTTTTTGGGAACGCATATTTTCTGACTTCGAAACCTGGAGGGCATTCTGTGATCACTAAACCATTTGTAGAAGATTTCATTCTTTTGTATAAATTCTTGTTTTCGTAAGGATATTCCTTTTCTGGACCTGTGCCCATTACTCCTATCACAGGAATTTCTTGGTCTAATGCTTGTAACATTGCGGCCTTATCAAGTCCTAATGCTAAGCCCGAAATAATACCATCCAATCCAAGGGAATTCGCAAAATTTGGAATTAATTTAGAATAATATAATGTGATTGGTGATACTTTTCTAGTTCCCACAACCGCAAGGTAGGAAAGTTTTAAAAGAGAAACATTGCCGAAGCAGAATAAATTTGGCGGAGGGTCATAAATTTCCTTTAAAAGGGAGGGATATTCAGGATCAAAATAAGAAACAATATCTACTCCTAATTTCTTTAAGGAAGAAGAATAATTTTTAGAGTCAAACTCCGCTTTTTCTTTCAGATCTTTTGGAAGTATTTTATTCAATTTTTCCAGAACTTCCGATTGAGAGAAACTCTGGGATAAAAATCTGGATCTACATAGGATTTTATATAAACTTGGAGAAGAAAGAGAAAGAAAATCCATATGGATCTCCGTATTAATTCTCGGGGGATTCCATTTTGTTGAGATTATTAATTACATTTTTATAAGATTCATTTTCGTTCAGATCTTCTTTGATAAATCCGTCTTTTTTTAGACCTTCTATCGTATTTTTTAAATGTAGATAGATGTCTTTTGCTTCTTGAGCTTTTCCAAATCTATATAAAAAGTTCCCTTTTGCAAATAACACAGGAACATTACGAGGCTCTTTTTTTAAGATAGAATCTAAAAGAGTAAATGCTTTCTCTTGGTCTTGGAAACCTGCATTGATCCCTTCCCAGGAAGAATCAGCCATAGAGGAGTCAAAATAGATCAGAGCTAATTGATAAGGAAACCTGGAATCTCTTGTATCTTGTCTCGAAAGGGATTGGAAGATCTCGATTGCGATTTGTCTTCTTTTAGGTTCCCAACCTCTGTCCTTGGAGGCGTTTGCATAAGACAATGCAGTTTCAAAAAGAAGCTGTTGGTCCACTGGCATCAAAAGTTGTGCTTTATCAAAATAAGGTAGAGATGATTCGAAAAAATGAACATCGGCGCCGATCACTTCTGTTTTTCCGGAACCTTCTTCTTGGATTGCTTTATTATAATATTTGGATGCTAGATCATAATCACCGATCTTCATATAACCTTGGGCGATTTTCCAACTGAGAGCTCCCGCAGATCTGGTCTTAGATGCCATTTCTCGGATCTTCTTCTCTAATTCAATGATCTCGGATTCGTCCATATTTAAGCGGCGTTTCCAAGCATCCAAATCCTCGACTGTTGGAGGTTTTGTATTCTTTCCTGAAAATTTACTTAGGTTTTTACAATCGGACAACAGAAATACAAAAAGAAGAACGAGAAGGGATATGGTCCTCATTTGATTCCACCTCGGGAAGAAATCGTATTTGAAATACCATGTCCGATAAGTGTACGGATGGTCCACGGAAAATCCTGAAAATGGAATTTTTTTGGAAGGAAAAAAGATCAGGAAGGAAGGGAGAAGGTATAGATCCTTCTCCCTTTTTAAATTATCCGTTATCTCTGGAAATTCCAGCGATAACTAAAGCTCCACCTAAAAGGCCTAAATCTTTTAAGGTATTGATAGTGGAGGACATATCTCCTTTGATTGCTCCTGGTAAATGTAGAAGAACAATATAAATTCCTAATAGTACAGCTAGTAGGATCATAGCGAGTTTGGTTTTTTTATTTATAAAAATGCTTACCGAAGCTGCGATCATTGCGGCTCCTGTTACATAGATCCAAATGACTCCGCCTGGGACAGGAACCATTCCAGCCATTTGGCTTCCTGCTACAAAATGGTTAAGTCCAAAAAGTAGGAACGGGACAGCATACACATATTTCCCGATTGTTTGCATAAAAATTTTCTCCTCGAGTTTGATCGAAAATTGCTTTCGCAAAGCGACCGTTAATTAGTATGGAAGATCCCGACTCACGCAAGGAGAAAATGGATTGGATCTGGGAAAAAAAATTGATCTGCCCCAAGGTTGGAGAATGGTCCGACCTGAAGATTTACAAATTCTGATCCAAATGGAAAAAACAGTATTTGGAAATTCTTCTTGGTCCAATTATTCCATCCAAAGCCATATCGAAAATCATCCTGCTTGGATCAAAGAGGATACAGGTTTCCTATTTTATATGGACCTGATTGATTTTTCGGAATTATTACGAATAGGAATTCTCCCTGAAAAACGTAAAAGAGGAGAAGCCGGATCCATCCTGAAAACACTATGCGATTTATTTCCCAGAACTATTTTAGAAGTATCTAATGTGAATTCTTCTGCGATTTTGTTGTATACTAAATTAGGTTTTGTGGAATCAGGGAGAAGGAAATCTTATTATGGCCCGGGAGAAGACGCGATCTTAATGGAGAAGGTTCACTAAAAAGGAAACGATTTTTTAATAACTCTGATCTGTATCAATTCTTGATTCGAAAATAAAAAGAATAACCTCACTTTTAGTGGAAAAGGTTTTTTCCAAAATCTAAATTCTTTTAGATTTACATACATTCCCAAATTAACTTCAGTATAACTACTCTCGGTTGGAATCCAGTGAAATGCATTGGATTGGACTGTCCCTTTTTTGGTGAATACCATAATATCCGAAACATATTCCGGATCGTCTGGAAATTGTCCCTGATGAAAACCGACCAAATCTAATTTTTTTCTTTTGATATAATCCATCACCTTTCGTTTAGAACTTCCTAATGGCAATTCTTCCATTACTTCCCGCCTTAATAAATAAGCAGAGGTTTCCAGATATGGATCTTTAAGAATATATAAGAATATCGTAATGAATATGAACAAAATTGCAGTCCATTTGATCGCAATCTTGTGAGAAGGTTTTAATTTTTCTGCAAAAGTACCACGCAACTTGCGCCCAATCCTTCGGTCCTTCCCAAGGCTCCCATTTTTTCGGTAGTCGTTGCTTTCACGGAAACACAATCTTCAGGAAGTCCTAAAAGGTTAGAAAGTGAGGATTGTATTTTAATTCTATGTGGAGCAATCTTAGGTCTTTCTCCGATTAAAGTGCAATCGATGTTTACTAAGCTGAAACTTTTCTCTTTTGCAAGATCTAAAGTTTTTTGCAAGATCAATTTGGAATCCATGTTTTTAAGAGAAGGATCTGTGTCGGGAAAATATTGTCCTATATCTCCCAGTCCCATAGCTCCTAAAATCGCATCGGCTAATGCGTGTATTACGATATCTGCATCGGAATGACCGATGAGTGCGTATTCAGAATCAATGACAGCTCCGCCCAAAATTAAAGGGCGGGTCTCGTTTTTCTCCAGTCTGTGAAAGTCTAGGCCTTGTCCTATTCGGTACATTAAGTTATTTGTAACTCACTTCCAGCATTCTTTGGACTGCCATTCTTCCTTTTTCTACGATTTCAGGATCTAATTTGATCTCGAATTGCTCGTATAGAAGAGCATCTTTAATTTTTTCTAATGTAATTCGTTTCATATGAGGGCAGGTCCTGCAAGAAGAAACAAATTGTCTATCAGGGAATTCAGATCTGAGATTGTCTCCCATGGAACATTCTGTAACTAAGAATACATCTTTAGCTCCCGAATCACGGATATACTTGGACATTTGAGAAGTAGATCCTGCGAAGTCGGAAACTTCTACCACGTCTGTGTTACATTCAGGGTGGGAGATTACTGTGACTCCAGGCCATTGTCTTCTAACGGAAAGAATGTCTTCTGCAGTGTACATCTCATGTACCATACAACGTCCAGGAAAGGAGATGATCTTTTTATTAGTTTGTTTCTGCACATTCCCAGCAAGATATTCATCAGGAAGGAAGATAACTGTATCGCTATCCAAAGAATTTACGATCTGGACTGCGTTTGCAGAAGTGCAGCAAATATCAGTTTCAGCTTTCACTTCGGCAGTACAATTGACATAAGTCACTACCGGAACTCCAGGATATTGGCTTTTTAGTTTTTTAACATCTTCTCTAGTAATACTTTCCGCTAGAGAGCAGCCTGCTTTTAGGTCAGCGATGAGTACTTTCTTCTCTGGAGACATAAGCTTTGCAGTCTCCGCCATAAAATGGACCCCGTTAAATAGAATAATGTCTGCATCCGTTTCGGCGGCTGCCTTACTCAGATAAAGTGAATCTCCAAGTATGTCTGAAACTCCGTGAAAAACATCCGGAGTCATATAATTATGTCCTAAAAGTACTGCGTTTTTCTCTTTTTTGAGACGGTTAATCTCCTGGATCAGAGGAAGTTTTTCCTCTATTTCATGTTCCATGTAAGTGGATTCCAGAGATTTTCGAATATCCTCTATGGTTTTCATTAGGCCCTCTGCCAGTTTAAGGCGGTTCTATCTCTTTTTATTTTCGACTCCTATTTTTCGGAGTCCGGCAACCTAAATGTAAAATTGCCGAAAGAACTAGGTTTTGCAAGTGTTTATAATCCGTTCAGCGCCCAAAACCTGTCATTCATTCCTCAGGTCCCAAGTTTTTTGCCGAGGACCGACCCTGTCTTAAAATAAATTGACAGAAAAAGAAATGCCGGAACAAATACGAAGTTATTCCTAAAAATCATCCATAAAGGATTGGTATTAACCCAATGAAAAAAATCTCTGCTCTGCTCCTTGCAGGCGCTATTGCATTTTCGGTTTCCAACTGCGGCGAAAAAGTTGAAGTCGAATACCCTGTTTTTCCTAAATCAAAAGAGGGACGCCAGCTTCAAAAATTCCTAGGCTCTATCCGCAATGTAGGATTAGCAGTCGAAAAACCTCAAAAAAGTCTCTGGGAAACCGTTTTCGGAGCAGGTTCCAGCTTTATCGATCAAATGCCTTCTAAAGTTTTCGAAGCTTTCGACAAGGAAACTTACTATAAACTGATCGACCTAAGCAAAAGAGCTGACTCTATCAATGAGGCTTCTCTAACTCTTACCGGAATTACTAAAAGCCGTGTGAAACTCGGAAACCAATTAGGTGCTGAGGCAATTCTTCATATTGGTTATCAAAAACCATACACTGAATGCGGAAGCGAGATGATGGTAGATTACGGCGCGGCTGCAATGAAAGGTGTAGGAGCAATCGCTTCTATCGCGACTGGAAAACAAGTTGATACGGGAAGTGGTCCAATCAGTAAACAAACTGGTATCCGTTATATGTTGATTCCTCTAGATGCTACTCTAATCAAAGTAGAAACTGGAGAAGTTAAAAAAGCTGTAGTTTCTAACCCTGCAAAAGTTGATGGGGGAGTTGGTAACTTGGATTGTCCTTCTGTTCTTGACTCTTTCGGAAAGGCTTTGGACGAGGCTGCTCTTTACATCAAAGACAGACTTTCTCCAAAAGTTAAAACCGAGTATATCAAAGTATTTAAAGACGACGAAGATCCTGAAGTTGCAGGATACCTTGACGACGGATACCAAGAGATCACTGGAGAAACTCCTAGCTTCAAAAAAGCGAAAGAGAACTGGGAAAAAGCAGATAAAAAAGCTGGTGGAAAGTCTTGGGGAGCGAAAACAAACCTAGGAACTTACTACTTCCAAGCTGGTGACTTCGAAAAAGCAATCAAACTTTACGAAGAAGCAATGAAACTTAGCGGAGCTGACAAGAACTACGTTAGAGAACTTCGTAAACGTGTAGAAGCTGCTGCTGCAGTTGATGACACTGAAAAGTAAGAAAGTAAAACTTTCTTTCTGTTTCGAGAAAAGCGGGCGGTTAACGTCCGCTTTTCTTTTATGTGCTACATTTTTCTTGTCAGATTGTAGCAGAACGAAACCGAATTTGGAAGAATGTTCAGATGCTCAGATCCATATTTCCAAATTGATCGCAAACGACGAAACCATGGAGAAGGGTGTGCAGGCATTGATGTTAAGATCGGTGCTAAAGCCTGAAACCAGTGAAGCGATTATCAAAAGTTGTGTGGAGAATAAAAGTTTACTCCAAGTACAATGCGAACTCTCTAAGGAAAAGTTTTCTGATCTCCAGGATTGTAAAAAACACTCTCCTAAAAGGGCAGAGACTGAAGGTTAAGCTTAGTTTTTGCTCTCCTATTTCCGGATTGTAGAAACCGGAGAAGTCTAAAGTTTTGTAATCAAGACTTCTTTATGGCAAAGTTAAAGCTAGTACAATTGCCTGTTCCACCTCCTACAGCCTTTGCCGCTACAGGGAATGTTCCCTTGGCTGCAGGCTGTTTAGCAGTTTCTGCCAGGGAGAATGGCCTGGAAAAGAAAGGTCTGGAGTTAGAAGTTCTGGATCCTGATATCACTGATAAAGAAGGTGATAGCCAACTTGCAGACAGGATCGCGAAAGATGAACCTGAGTTCTTGGGCTTTTCACTTTATCTTTGGAATACAGAAAGAAGTCTTCACCTCGCAAAAGAAGTCAAACGTAGATCTCCATCTACTAAGATACTCATCGGCGGACCCGAAGTAAATCCGGATAATCCATTTGTTCTTTCCGAAACAGGTTATGATATAGCAGTTTCCGGAGAAGCAGAGCATACATTTTTTGCTCTCATGGACACTCTTCTCAAAAAAGAAGATCCTAGAAAATTACCGAATATTGCAGTTAGAGAACTCGATGGAAAGATGGGAATGTTTTCCAGAGAAGAGAATGCTTCCTTTCCACTGACTAGTTATCCTTCTCCTTATCTGCAAGGGTTTGTGCCAGTGGACCCTGCAAGATCTACTTATTTAGAAACTGTAAGGGGATGTAGATCTCAATGCACTTATTGTTTTTATCCGAAGAGTAGCAATGTATTAAGAACTTTGGATATACCTGAGACGATCAAACTTCTCTCTAACCTAAAAGACAAAGGCGCCAAAGAATTAGTATTCTTAGATCCTACATTCAATCATAGACCAGGCTTCGAAGAATTTTTAGATGCGATCATAGATGTGAACTCAGACAGATCCATGACTATGTTCGGAGAATTGAGATCCGAAGGAATTACAGAGAAGATTGCAGACAAACTTGCATTAGCAGGTTTTAATCGAATAGAACTCGGGATGCAATCCATCAATAAGGAAACTTTAAAACGAGTAAAACGTTTTGGAAGTCCTGAAAAGGTTGCAGAAGCAGCAAGAATGTTGGCCGATCGAGGAATTGAACTCTTATTGGATTTGATCATAGGTCTTCCTGGAGATACTCCAGACGATGTGATGGAAGGAATAGAATTCTTTTACGGGCATGGACTAGGAGAATGGGTCCAGGTATTTCCTTTGTCTATTCTTCCCGGAACCGCAATGAGAAAAGATGCAGAGTCAGAGGGTTTGGTTTATCTTCCTAAACCTCCGTATAGAGTGATCCGAACTCCTAATTTTAGTCCTGAGGCTCTTAGTTCCACATTATTCCGCTCAGAAGATAGATTGGATAGAAGGTTGGATGAAACCCCTCGAAGTCTATTATCAGATCCTGATACAGCAGTTTTAGATACATTTTCTTTTTCACCTGGACTCACAGAAAGATTCGGAATAGAAGATTTTTCCATTTCCGGTGCTCGCCATGTTTCTATTTGGTGGAGAGGAGATAATTTAGAAAAATCTAAAAAAGAATTCTTTGATAGATTGAATTATAGATTTACCAAAGATCCTTTTGCAGTAACTGATATTGTTTTATATCCTCGATCCACTTTTGATCCTGAACTGATCACTGAGATCATGGAAGAATGTTCTAAGGTCCCGGCATCTTATCTTTCTCGTACACTTGCTCATCGTGGAGAAAATATGCTCCATAGGATCGTTCTTGTTCTTCCGCTTGGGGTTTCCTTTCCATTAGAATGGGTTTCCGAGATCAAAGAATATATTCCTGTGTTCCAAGAAATGGAATGGGAAGAAGCAGTCCAAAAATCAGCAGAGCTTGGGGGAGAATTTCCAGGAGCAAGGATCATTTCTAAAAACGAGAACTCGGCCGCATGGAAAGTCCTAAAAGAAAATGCGGATCCTGAATCTGTAACATTTGCTAATAGAATTTTAGAAAAACGCTGGTGTTGGGAAGTTCTTGGTTATTCGGAGAAGTGATCAACTAAAATAGGACCTCGCAGCAATCTTTTCAAATTTTCGGATCTTCACCCGAAAAATCAAATCCTGACGATTTTATACAATTTTTCCCCCAAGTTTACGGTTAGAATTTTTCATTACTGGAGAATGAAATGTTGAACAACCGTAAGAAAGTATATGATTTCCCTCATAAAGCAATCCGTTATGGAATTTCAAAATTAGTGCAAGAAGCAGGCAGGACAGATTATTCGGATTCAAAAGATGTTCTCTCACTTTTCGAATTAGGAAAAGAAGTTTTTCGCATGTTGGAGATCCACGCTCGCGACGAAGAAGCAGTGAGCTTAAAATATTTAGAAGAAAAAGATTCGCAGGCTTCTCTAAGAGACAAAAAAGAACATAAATATCTGGAAGAAAAAATAGAAGAACTAAAATCTCTTTTAGATAGGATCAAAGAAGAAACTGAGCAGTCCCAGATTCTTTCCGAAGAATTTTATACAAAACTAATTCGTTTTCAAACGGATTATTTCTCTCATATGACAAGAGAGGAAGAGGAAACCCAAGTTAGATTACATGTATACTTTTCAGATGTAGAATTGGAGGACCACCAAAAAGAGATCATGAGTTCTTTAGGTGGAGATGAGCTTAAAATTTGGGCCAAGTTTTTGATCCCGAACGTTCCGACCCGGATCAAAAATAGATTCGAAGAAATGTTAAAAACCTTCTCTTAAACTACGGTATTGGTTTGTTATAAACGATTTAACTCACTTGATTTTTGGACCGACTTCTTATAAAATCTCTTTATGAAGTCGGATAAATCCGAAGTATTAAAAGAATTTCGCACTCTTCCCGGAGTAGGTAAAGTAATCGCAGAAGATCTCTGGAACTTAGGAGTTCGAAGTAAAGCGGAACTTGCAAAATTAGATCCTGAAAAATTATACGAAGAAATTTGCGAATACCAAGGTGCTCGAGTAGATCTATGTATGCTGTATGTATTCCGTTGTGCTGTATATGTTTCCGCGACTCCCAATCCTGAACCGGAAAAAATGAAATGGTGGTTTTGGAAGGACAGGCAGCTTGTCTGATTTGATCCGAATTTCCTGGAGCCAAAAAGAATCTCCCGAGACGTATACAGTTCTTCCGGGAGAAGAATGTGTAATTGGGATCCAGACTACAGGAAGGATTTCTTTAGGTTCGGGTAAACAACCCAAGGCTCTTTCCAAGGCGGGGATCACTGGGATCTTAAGAGGCCCGAGGACTTTCCATTCTGAAAAAAATACAAAATCACTTTTAGTTAATATTTCTCCCTTAGTTCTCTCTAGAATGATTTCTGTCCCAATGGATCAGATCAGTGATTCAAGTTTGTCATTAGAAGATCTGTTTTCCAAAGAGAAGATCTCCGGACTAATTGCAGATTGCGAAGAAGCAGATTGGAAAGGGGAAGAGGGTAATCGTATTTTGGAAAAATTCCGGCTACTTCTCCCCTTGAGAGAAGAAAAGGAAAAATTTGTAGCAGAAGCAGTCCTTAGGATCAAGTCATCACTCGGGGAAATCGGGATCAAAGGTTTGGCTTTTGATTTGGGAGTAAGCCAAAGCAGCTTAGAAAGAGGTTTTAGGACTAGAGTTGGCTTAAGTCCAAAAGAATACGCTGGTCTCGTACGTTTCAGGAATATATTCAGATTTTATAATTCTTCTTCCAGTCTCACAGAATTAGCTTTAGAGGCCGGTTATTACGATCAGGCACATTTTATCCGAGAGTTTAAGAAGAAAACCGGCTTTAGTCCGAAACAATGGTTTCGCCAGAATACAAAGTCAGGTTTGGATCTTAATTTTTAGAAAAAAATTCTCTTTTGATAGAAGGGTGTTTTCGAATTAGATCCAAGGATTTTGCGATCAGTATCTTAGCTTCTGGGGAATGATTCCAAACATTCAGCCCGGAAGGATGAGGCAGGGGAATCCAATCTAGCTCCACACCGTAGTAGTTTTTCTTAAACTTCTTACCTATAACCTCATCCAGTTTGTATTTTTTATTCTCTGCCAATTGATCGATCGCGAGTTTACCTATCGGAATGATAAGTTCAGGTTGATTGAATTCCACTTCGAAGCGTATGAATCTGGAACAATTTTCTACTTCGGAAGGATTTGGTTTTCTGTCTCCACTTTTTGCTTTGCCCGGAAAACATCTACAAACCGCAGCCATGTTTACTTTGGATCTGTAGACTTCTTCTTCTATCCCTATGGATGAAAACCATTTGAATAAAGTTTTGCCTGCAGTGTATGCGAATGGTCTTCCGAATTTTTCTTCATGGATGCCTGGAGCCTGGCCTATGCTCATAATTTTTGCACCAGAAATTCCGCCATGCACAGGGTTGCCGACCATGTCTGGACAAAGCCTACAATGAAGTAATGTCTCTAGATGTTTTTTGAATTTTTGGGAATCGTTCATCCGAAACGGATCAAGGTGCTAAAAGTTTCCAAGCCTCTTTCGAAGTGCTGCCTACTCGGATCAAACTTTTTAATTTGGTAAGTTCTAAAATTTTATTCACTTGAGAAGAAGGGGAGAAGACTGCGATACCACCTTTTCCGCTCTTAACTAGTCTGGAATGTGTCGCCATAAAAACTCCAAGTCCGGAAGAATCTATATACTTCACATTTTCCATATTCACTAGAAGATAGATAAATCCTCGATCGAGTAGATGAAAGAATCTTTCTTTCATAATCTGGGCAGAGTACAGATTAATCTCTCCAGAAATTTTCACAACCACTGCTTCTTTAGGAAGACCCTCAGGAATATTGTCCTGATCTAGAAATACACCCAATTCGGGCGCATCATGATCGAAATCTTTACTGTCCAGGTTCCAAGGAGTATCTGCCATAGTGTGGTTCGCTTATTTTTACCGAATGCGAAGACTATCGAATTACTAGCCGTTTCTGCAAGGATTTTATCCCGTTTTTCAACGATCTTAAGAGTCTTCTCTTACTCCTTCAGAGATAGAGAATTTATAGATCTTTGCATTTAGTCCGAATTTTTGGAGATATTCTTTTTCGAATTTGGAGAATAAGGAAGAAGATCTGCCTTCTTTGTCTAAAACTAGGACACAACCTCCGAAGCCTCCTCCAATCATTCTTGCTCCTAATACATTTTCAGATCGGAACCATTCTACAATAAAATCTGTTTCCTCGCAGGAGACTTGGAAGTTTTTCGAAAGTGATTCATGGCAAGAGAAGAGTTCTTCTCCAACCTTCTCCGCATTTTTATCCTTTAAGGAGCGGATAACGTTTTGGGCTCTGGATCTTTCTCCAAGAATATGAGTAGCTCTCTTAAATTCGGAAGGAGTCAGCCCCGCTTTTTCAATTAGAGAGAAGTCTGCTTGGCTTAAGGTTTTGACTTCTGGAGAAAGTTTATTACATTTTGAAGTCGCAGATTCTACTTCCTTTCTTCTGTCGTTGTACTCACTTTCTTTTAAACTATGTTTTACATTGGAATCGATCAGATAGAACTCGTAACCTGGAAGATCTAAATTATGATAAGAATATTCCAATGTCTCTGTGTTTAGAGAAATACAAGAAGAAGGTTTTGCCACTGCGATCACGAACTGGTCCATGATCCCGCAATTGACTCCTACAAAATGATTTTCCGCGGTTTGAGCAAGTACTGCGATCTTCTCTTTTGTAATCTCCCATTCGAATATTTTAGAAAGTGCAAATGCGATTCCTACTTCCACAGCAGCGGAAGAAGAAAGTCCTGCACCTTGAGGAATGTTTCCTGTGAAAGCAAGATCGAATCCTTCTACCCTTAATCCTAATTTACGAGCTTCTGAGACGACCCCCAGGATATAATTTGCCCAAGGTTTTTCTTCAGAATAGGTGAGATCTTTTGTTACAAATTCGGATTTAAAATCCAAGGAGTACAATCTAATAAGGCCAAGAGAATTTGTTCTGATTGCAAAGTGTGTTCTGAAATCGATTGCAGCAGGAAATACCAAACCTCCTGCATAATCCACATGTTCCCCTATGATATTCACCCGACCTGGGGCCGAAAAAAAACGGATTGGACTTAAATCCGGGGCATCCGGAAAAATAAGGGATAGAGAAGAGGAAAGATTCTCTCGGATAGAAAGAGTCATTCTGGAAAATAAAATCTAAGACTAAAATACTTACAAGGGATTTTGGAAAATTAGAACATCGAATTAATTCGTTTTTCCTTGCTATTCCAATTAACATAAGTAATTTGTCTCGGATGTCCGATTTTGAGGAATACCGATGGCCTTTTCTTTAGAAATAAACGATAGATTTGCCTCGGAGTTTGCTGACCCAAAAACCTATGAGCTCTTATTAAAAGAGTCAGGCCTCGCTTTACAAAATCTTCTCTCCGGGAAATCTCCAGGCTCCGAATATTTAGGCTGGGTCCGACTTCCAAAGGAGATCCAAAAATCAGAATTAGAAAGAATTCATTCCGAAGCACAAAGATTCAGAAAACAATCCGAGACTATAGTTGTGATTGGGATTGGAGGTTCTTATTTAGGAGCCAAAGCAGTCATCGAGGCTTCTAAACCTTATTTCAAAACTCCAAGTTTAGGATCGCCTGAGATTGTTTATGCGGGACATCATTTAGATGCACGCTATCATTCCGAACTCTTAGAGTATCTAGAGAACAGAGAATTTTCAATTAACGTGGTTTCCAAATCTGGAACTACTACTGAACCGGCCTTAGCATTTCGTTTACTTTGGGATCTTGCCAAAAAAAAATACGGAGCTAAGGCGAAGGATAGAATAGTTGCAACAACCGACGGCTCCAAAGGTGCCTTGCGAAAAATGTCGGATGAATTAGGATTTGCGACCTTCTCTATTCCGGATAACGTAGGCGGAAGATATTCTGTTCTTACGCCAGTAGGACTTTTTCCAATTGCGGCCGCGGGGGTGGATATATTTTCTTTTTGTGAAGGTTTCTCTGAAGCTGCGGACTTTTTGATCTCGGAAACTTCTCCTCATAAAAATTTAGCATGTATTTATTCAGCTTACAGAAATCTATTTTATAGATCTGGAAAAAAGATAGAAGTAATCACAAATTACAATCCTTCGATCCGTACTCTTACCGAATGGTGGAAACAATTGTTCGGAGAGAGTGAAGGCAAAGAAGGAAAGGGAATTTTTCCTGCTTCTGTGGAATTGACTACTGATCTACATTCACTCGGGCAGTATCTGCAAGAGGGGGAACGCAGTATTTTTGAAACTGTTCTTTATTCCAAAAACGCAGGTGCAAAAGTGTTGGTTCCTAAAGACTCAGATGATTTGGATGGTCTGAATTTTTTAGCCTCTAAGAACTTGGAAGAAGTAAACTTACAGGCTTTTCTTGGCACTTTAGTAGCACACGCGGAAGGCGGAATACCATGTTTGGAGATTTTGTTTCCGGATACAGGCCCTAGAAGTTTAGGCCAAATGATGTATTTTTTTGAATTAGCCTGCGGAGTTTCGGGGAATGTGCTCGGTGTAAACCCATTCGATCAGCCTGGAGTAGAGGCTTATAAGAAAAATATGTTCGCATTACTGGGAAAACCGGGTTTTGAAAATTTAAGAGAATCTCTTCGTCAAAAAGGAGTCTAAACAAAAAGATTTCTTTTTGGATTGATAGCTTTTTCGCATCTCATTCCGGAAAGATTTTTCTAAAAGCTTGACAGAGTTTCATTCAGGTTTCGGATTAGATCCAGTATGGTCCTAAGAGGAAAAAAACTAAGGTTCGTTTCGGCTTCCTTAGCCTTATTTACTCTACTATTCTTTATCCATTCCGGACCATCCAGCAGCCCTTATCCCGGGAAGAAGTCCGACCAATCACAAACAATCATCGGACAAGAGACCGATATAGAAGAATTAAGCGATCTCGCCGAAACCACCGATCCCTCGGAAACGGTTTGGGGAGATTTTTTAGCTTCTAAGATAAACACTCCAGGTCTCTCTAACTCTAACCCTTCCCGCCAGGATAGGTTTCAATTCCAACACAATAAATTATTATCTCAGCATCTGCTGAATATTCCTCCACCATCTCTCTCCTAATCTAAGGTTCGAAAGCAAAGTTTTCAGCTCTAGCTGTGCTTCGCTTTCTGAGCTATGCGCACCCTAGTTTTGCGCTCAAAATAGAATTTTCGGAGATCCAATTTCGTAATATTTTCCCATCCAATATAGCACCAATTTAACCGGTCCCAGGTTTTGGGCCAAACCCGTTGTCTGGGGCCGGTTTCTTTTTCAATCTCACACCAATAAAAAAAGGCAGACAGAGACCCTAATCTCCCGATACTTTTGCGGGGAGCCAGAACTCCGTAAGCGGATGGAAATAGAATTAACCAAAAAGGAACGTTTGATCCGAGGAATGGAACTCGGAAAGAAGATCGTCCTTCACGGAGTGGTACTTTCCCAATATTATAAATCCAACGTTGAGAATTATCTCCGATTCTGTTTGGAATATTATCAAAAGACGGATATTCTCCCTCCTTCTCTTTCTCTCATTTATTCTCTGCTAGAAATGGCATTCAAAGAAAATTGTAGGAATTCCTATTATTTGGAGAAGGGTTGGGATCCTCTCAGTTCAGAATCATTAACAGAGAGAGAGGCAGAATTTGAGACCAACTGGGACTTCTCAGATCCATTAAAATTAAAGAATAGATTAAAGGACGAAGGTTCCGTACTTAGGACCACGATCCACCACTCCGATTCAGGAGTTTCTTTAGAAATTGCTAATTTAGCGCCAATTACTTCTGAAGCAGAAGAAGCCCTAACTGAGTATCTTTCCAGAGCAAAGTCCTACCAAAATCTTTCGGAATATTATGAAGATTATCCATTCGATGAAGAGGGAAGGGAAATAGGCATTGCATTAGCTATATTACAATTTAAGGAAATAGGATTGGATCCGAACCTTCTTAGATTTGATACCATGGAAGGAGAGCATGTCTTCCGATTGGAGATCGGTTTTGATGGAGAAATCCTTTCTCTCAGAACTAAATTGGAAAACGACGAAGATGTTAGACCTTTTCGATTCCATTCAAAAGCAGAGAAGGACGGAGAAACAATCTCTCCATGGAAAATTTCAGTCTGCAAGATTTGCGGAAGATCTGTGGATGATAGAATCTTCTTCCATACAGTTCCTGCTGACGTAGTTGCAAAAGCAATAGATCTTCCATTTACGGAAGAAGTCTGTGCTTGGTGTTTATCCGGCTACTTGAAATTATAGATCGGAAATTTGCCAAAACATATATTATAAAATTATGATCTCTTCCACTTATTATCCTCCTAAACCTGTGCGTCTTTCTGGCGATCATATAGAGCTTGTCCCTCTTGGATTTGAACATTCGGAGGCACTAATAGGAACCATACATGACGGAGAACTCTGGAAACTTTGGTACACAAATATTCCGGAACCGGAAGGAATGCGGGCTTGGATCCAAAAAGGATTAGAGGAACAAGAAGCCGGACTTTCCCTTCCGTTTGTTGTAATCCGAAAAGAAGATTCAAAACTTTTAGGAACTACAAGATATCTGAATATTGAAAAGGATGCTCGAAGGTTGGAGATCGGAGCAACATGGTATCCTAAATCTGTCCAAAAAACATTTGTGAATACTGAATGTAAACTTTTACTTTTAGAGCACGCGTTTGAGACTTTGGGATGTATCGCTGTAGAATTCAGGACGCATATTATGAATTTATCATCCAGGAAGGCGATCGAAAGATTGGGTGCAAAACAAGATGGGATACTTAGAAATCATCGAATTAGCAAAAATGGTACCTTGAGAGATACCGTAGTCTATAGTATTACAAAAGAAGAATGGCCTACAGTAAGAGGAAATATTTTGTTTAAACTAGGAAGACCTCAGGTTTAAACAAATTTAATATTATTTCCAGTTCTCCAAAACTCCGTCGATTACTCCGTAAATTTGTGCCTCAGTTGGAGTAAGCCATAGATCTCTGTCCGTATCTCGTTCCACGACTTCCAAAGGTTGGCCAGTTCTTTCGGAAACGATACGATTGATCTCCTTCTTATCTCTTTCGATCATAGAAGCAAAAATACCAATATCAGTTGCCTTTGCCTGGTAAGTTCCAGGAACATGAGGTTGGTGTAACATTATCCTGCTATGTGGGAATGCGAATCTTTTTCCTTTTGTCCCTGAAAGGAGCAGTAGTGCGCCAAAACTCGCAGCGAGTCCCATACAGACTGTACTCACATCATTTGGAATCAAATCCATAGTGTCCAAAATAGACATGCCGGAAGTGTTTGCACCTCCAGGGCTATTGATCACGAGAGTGATATCCTTTTCCGGATCTTGATTAGAAAGATATAATAAACGTTCCACTACATATTTTGCAGAAGAATCATCTACTTGGCCCCAAAGAAAAATTTTTCTTTCTTTGAGTTGGTTATCCTCCATACGGAGTCCTGGAAATTGGATTGGTTCTACTAAAGTATCAGTCATTCTATTCTCCGATTAGGAAGCGATTGCCATAGGTCCATGTAGGACTTCCAACCAATCTTTTCTGTCAGATTTATTCAAAAGTTGTCTGCGCAATAATTCTCTACTTCTTCTTAAACGGTTCTTCAAATTGCCAATTGGGATCCCTGTTTTTTCGGTGATTTCTTCGTAGCTCATCTCACCAAAATACCTAAGGTTCAGAAGTTGTTTCTCTTCATTAGGGAGTTCTTCTAATGCCTCTAAAACTTCTGTTCTCCATGTATCTCCAGAACGAGGAGCAGCCTTAGTGATCTCAGGATTTAGTTCCGTCCCAAGTAGATCTTTTTTTCTTAAGATACGATCCGAATGTTTCAGAACCAACCTTCTGAGTAAGAACGGGAATGCCTCCGGCTGGCGTAGCGTCGGAAGAACTTTCCAGGCTTCTAGAAATACTTCTTGGCTTAGATCTTCCGCTTTGGATTGATCTCTGATCCTTTTGTTAGCCTGACTACTTACGTATTTTTCGAAACGGGTCATCAACTCCGTCCAGGCCGGTTCTTCTCCTTTGGAAGCTTCTGTGACTAGTACTTTAAAATCGCGCATATCTGTTAGAGGGTCCCAGTTTCCATTTTGGGGTGTACGGATCTAAACTATTTTTACATTTTCCGGGCTCCTGACCCTGGTCTAGATCTCGGAAATTATACTCAAGATTGCGATGTTGGAGTTCCTACTGATGTAAAAATAGGGGGCGACTCCTGACTTTGTCAGGACCAGGCTCTTCGCTTCAATCAGCGAAGCACCATAATCACTCTATAATTTAAAACTTTTCATTTTATAATGGTGCATCGCCGGATTTTCGCTGCGATCCTTGTCGCGATTCGTAATCCTCTGCTCTCTCTTTTCAGGAATCATAGAGGAACTGATATCAGAAGGGATAAGTTGTAGGAGCTCCTACATGGATTTGAGGAAGAGGATTTCGTTGACGTAGAAAGGATTTTGTGATAAAGGGGATGAGCTCTCCCACAAGCCACTCCCCCCAATCCCAACGCAGGGTGGGGGCCACTTTTATTTCATGTTGGAGTTCCTACAGATGACTACAATCTTTGTGCGAAAATAATGAATGAAAGCTGACCCTGCGTTGAAATAAATTGACTAAAGAAATGAGAATCAACTCAGAACATAGACCTTGGCCAGTTCCTAAAGCAAGTTGGAGAATGAAACAGATCTGGCATGATCTATTATTTATTCATTGGCCTGTACCGGTTTCTATGATCCGAGCCTTCGTTCCCAAACGGTTAGAAATTGATACATTTGAAAATCAAACTTGGATTGGAGTAGTGCCATTCCATATGAGTGGGATCCGAATGAGAGGTTTGCCAGTAATGCCAATCGCCTCTCGTTTTCCCGAGATCAATGTTAGAGTATATGTTACTTTGGATGGAAAGCCCGGAGTATATTTTTTTAGTTTAGATGCGGAAAGTTGGTTAGCGGTGAAGGTTGCGAGGGCATTCTATCATCTTCCTTACTACCTGGCGAATTTCGAGGTTACTGAAGAAGAAAATAGAATTCATTATTTATCTCAGAGAAAATCTGTGAATCATAATTTTCGTTTTCAGGCAGAATATGAACCAATATCAGATGTCTATCTGGCTAAGAAAGGAAGTTTGGATTATTGGTTAACCGAAAGGTATTGTTTATATGCGAATAATAGAAATTCTTTATATAGATGTGAGATTTTGCACGAGCCTTGGCCTTTACAGAGAGCAAATGCAAATATCTTTGAAAACACAATGACGAATATAGAAGGAATACGACTCCCGGATATAAAACCTTTATTTCATTTTTCTAAAAAAATAGAAGTGCTGACATGGGGATTAGAAAAAGTTTAGGGAGAATTTCTCTTTTTGAACTCCGGCCAATCTGCGGAAAGTCTGTCCGAAAAATCAGCATTCTTATAATTCTCATAGAACTGTTTTTCTCCAAGGTCCAAAAATGTGCCCGGGAAAATTTTTCCACCGAGTCGATTTTGAGCGGAAAGTTTACGGAATGTGTCTGCAAGATCATAAGGTTTATTCGGGTCCAGATCGCAAAGGGATTCAGCTTTCATCCAGGAAAGTCCCAGATAAAAATATCCCCCAGCTTCAAATCTCACCAAATCATCCTGCAAGCTTAATCCCGTGTAAGTTGCATTTTCTGGAATTTTAGATAAATATAATATACAATCAAATCTTTCCTGCTCTTCTTTACTCGGCCAAGGATTAAAGCCTGGTTCCGGGAAAAGAATAAAATCAGGATTTAAAACTAAGAAATTATCCTGACGACTCCAGAATTTTTCGATCCCAGTGCGAATTCCTCCCCCGGTTCCCAAAATTTCGGGAGTTTCGAAGGAAAAGTGTAACTGAAAGTCTTTAAAACCTTTTAGTTCTTCTTGTATCTTCTCTCCGAAATAATGTAGGTTAAGAAGTCCGTCAGTTACTCCCCAAGATTTGGCTTGGAATAGGGAATAATAGATGAGAGGAATATTATTTATTCTTAAAAGAGGTTTCGGAAGAGTTTTTGTCCATTCCCCCATTCTGGTCCCGAAACCTGCACATGGAAAGAACGCTTTCATTCTATAACTTTTCCAGGAATAGAGTGTTGTCTGATAATTCTTTTTTTAGAAGATGAAAAAATAGAAATAATTGGTCTGGGAAAAGTCCCACTTGCACGATCTCTAACAGATTATCCAAACAATTTAATACACTTTGTCTGTATTTGTCCTGTTTTTTCTCCGCCACTAACATAAAATAGGACCCGAGAGCCTTATAAGATCTTTGCAAACACTGTAGATAATAACATTCTCTTGGTTTTTTAAATCTGTTGTCGCTTAGTTTCAGGAAGAGTAAGAAGAGTCCCTGTCTCATAGCAAATGGGATCGGTCTATAAGCATCATACAGTAGACTGGAAATATCATAAAATGGAGTTCCCATTCTTGCATCTTGGAAATCTATTAGAGTCAAATCTCCGTTAGGAGAAAGCATGATATTTCGAGCATGAAAGTCCCGATGACAGAAAACCTTTTCCTTATACTCAGCTAAAAATCCTGAAGCCTCCTCCAAGAAAAAAAACACTTCTGGTCTGAGTTTAGTTTTAAGTTTGAACATTTCGGAGAAGTTGGTATATGAGGAAAACGTAAACTTATTTTCGAAATTTAACTTTTCGTAATCAAATTCTCGAGTTGAAACTGGCGGTTCTGGCCTTGTCTTTTGGAGAGAAACCAATAATTCCAAAGATTTTACTAAGAAAGTTCTATATTCAGCATCATCTTTTATGGAACTTAGATCAAAATCTCCTTCGTCGGAAAGAAGCATTAGTTTATTGAATACATCGGTCTTATAAATTTTAGGGACTTTGAAGCCGTGGTGTTCTAAAAAATGCCCTACTTCTTGAAAGTCGTGCTGAAAGACTTGGTCCTTGCATAGGATCTTTGTGGTTCCGTCAGGATATATTGCACGATAATATCTGCGAGCAGAAGCTTCTGGATTGAGTGAGTCTATTTTTTCAGGGAACTTTCCGTCTATCGCAAGGAAGCGAAAATCTATCTCACTTAAAACTTCATTCATAGCCACGTATGGCTAGTTCTACAATTTGTCCGGAAAGACCAAGCGGAATTCGGTGCCTTTTTCAGGCTCTGAATCGATTTCTATTCGGATGCCAAATACATCAGCAATCTCTTTAGCTACGAACATTCCAAGCCCAGTGCCTTGGCCGGTTTTTTTAGTGGTGAAGTAAGGTTGAAAGATCTTGTTTAAAATATCTTTACTCATTCCTACTCCGTTATCTTTGATCTTGACCATAGGATGATGGTTCTTTTCTACAACGGAGATCTCTATTCTTCCTCTATTCTCTGTCGCATCTGCGGAGTTTAAAAAGATATTAGAGAATAAAAGGCTCAATTGGTCTGCGTTCGAATGTACTGGCGTTTTGTCAGGACTTCTGTCGAATACTATTTCACAATATTTTAAACGAGTGGTCTTTCTGAAAACTTCTATGACTGATTCTACTACTTCGTTTAGATCCAAGTCTTCTTTGTCTCTACCAGAATCTCCTGGTTTCCCTAATTGTAGTAAGTTGAAAGTCAGGTTCTTTAATTTAGTAATCTGATTCCAAGTGACTGAGATTGCCTTATCTTTGATAGGTTCATCAGCATCAGGAAGCCTTGCGACTTCAATAAAACCTTGTATTGCAGTAAGTGCGTTATTGATCTCATGACCAATGCTGGAAGCGATCGTAGTTAGGAATGCTCTTCTTTCCGCGTCGATTAGTTTTTCGGAGATGATATTCTTTTGAGTGATATCTCTTGCAATCCCTGTATAATATGTTTTTCCGTTTAATTCGTATCGACATACAGAAATATCAAAATTGAATTTTTCTCCGCTTCGGCTGACCAATTCTGCGTTATGTAATCTGGCGATATTGTGATCGGATTTACGACTCATCAAATGAGTGATCCTTTCCATATACGCATCTATGTTTTCGTCGGAGATTAAGAGAGTGATCTTTTGCCCTACGATTTCATTCTCATCGTATCCAAAATTTCTGATAGTAGCTTCGTTAGCGCCGTGAATAAGAAGATCCTCATCTAGAGTGATCACGCAGTCACCGGTAGTTTCTAAAATCAAACTATTGCGGTAATCCAGATCTTTCGATTGTTGTGCGAAATGTGTTTTTTCTCGAACTGCCTTTATGATCTTTTTTGATTTTCTATCTCTATCTTCTTTCTCTTTGCGGGCATTCTCTAACGCAGCTAGGATATTCTGTCTGCTTACAGGTTTGGATATATAATCGAATACTCTATTTCTAAGAGCTTCTTCCGCTGTATGAAGTTGAGGGTTGCCTGTGATGAGTATTACTGGAATATTAGAATTATATTTTTTGATTTCCCTGGCGACTTCAATCCCATCTTTACCGCCCATTAGAATATCAGAAATTACTATATCTATCGCATGATCTCTCACGATCGTCATAGCGGATTCAAAATCTTCTGCAAGAAAAACGTGATAACCTTCTCTTGAGATTACACGTTCCAAAGCAGTTCTAATTTCTGCTTCGTCATCGATGATTAAGACGTTGGGATTTTTTCCCTTTGTCATAATTTTTTAAAGAATAAGTTCATCATACCTTTCCAACAGGCACACGGACAGTGACCTTGGTGCCTTGTCCCGGATTGGATTCCAATTGAATGGTCCCTCCATGATCAGTGATGATTCGTTGAGAAATAGTCAATCCGAGTCCAGTTCCCTGTTTAGTTCTTCTAGTCGTGTATAAAGGTAAAAATGCTTTTTCCGCGACTTCGGCGTTCATTCCAGGACCGTTATCTTGAATGGTAAAACTGACCATCTCTCCGTTCAAATATAATTCTTTTCGTGCAGAAACTTGTATCAATGGTAATGCCGGTTTATGTTCCATTTCTGAAATTGCGTTAACTGCATTCACTAGACAGTTGATCAATACTTGTTCGATTTCCTGCCAGGCAACATGGATTTGAGGAAGTTCTGGATTAGTAACTCGTTTCAATTCTATTCCATTCTTTTTACAACTTACCTCAATGAGCTCACAGGCTCTTAAAAGAATAAAGTAAGGAGAAACCAATTCTTTTTTTCTGGGAGCTCTTCTTCCTAAATCCAGAAGACCTTTTATCAGATCTCTGATCCGCAATGCCGCACCTTCCACTCTCTTATAAACTTTTTTTCGTTCAATCGGATCTGGATCTTCGTGTTCTAAAAGATCTTCTAAATATAATAAACTGGATTGGAGAGGGTTATTGACTTCGTGAGCGATACCGGCCGCAATCTCTCCGATGGATGCGAACTTTGCAGTCTCATACAATTGCCTATCCAAAATTTTCGTTTGGGTCACATCGGAGAATATTAACATTGCTGCAACAGGAAGATCTTGGTATTTTTTAAGTGGGAGGAATTTTATAGAAAAATAATTTTCTTCTTCTCCTAATAATACCATGGAAAAGTCCAAATATGCCGCTCTCTGAGTGCGCATACATTCTTCTAATTTAACTAAGATACCTTTCTGGGCTTCTTCCGGGAAAAGAGAAGGGAAATCATCATCCACATCTACGTTTAAAAATTGGAATAAGTAAAATTTCAGAATAGGAGCTACTTCCAAAACTTTTCCTTGAGGATCCAATATTACGATCCCGTTATTCATGGATGCAAATAAGTTCCTAAGTTTCATCTCGGAAGCGCGGATCAGTTCTTCATTCTTCTTCTGCTCCGAAATATCTAAAAGAAGTAAGATTGTCCCGATCCTATTTCCATAATCATCTTTCAGGGAAGAAGAAGCTAATAAAAACGGAACCTCATGCCTGCCTCGAATGGTGATCCTTGTTTCCGCTCTGGAGCCCAAAAGGATCATATCCATTGCTTCTGGTTCTAATTTCAGAAGTTCTCTTACTTGGACTCCAATAATTTCTTCTTTAGAAATCCCTAATAGTGCGCTGATATTATTATTAACGTATGTAATAAAGCCTTCATCGTCAGTAGATAGGAGAGGAACTTCAAGGGAATTTAAGAGTGCTCCTTGGAATTGCAAAATTTTTGCTGTTTCTCTTCTTTGTTTTTCGATCCTTAAATATTGAAGAGACGAAAGTAGATCCTCCACTATTTCGAAATATAGATAATTTTCGCCGGAATCGAACGCCATATTTTCTCTCGAAATGATCTGTATCCCGCCTATAATTTTACCTTCTTCTTTAATAATCAAACTTAAGGATCTTCTGAAATCTTTTGCTACTAATGCTTCTTCCCACTCGGGATATACGTTAGAACCGAATTCATAAATATGGAATTGTTCTTTGCCTTCTAAAAGGGTTTCAAATGGAGATTTGGATTTTTTTTCTTCCCATGCTGTTTCTAAATTTTTTCTCCATTTGGAATCCAAGTCTGATTGGATCAATATCTGATCTGTTCCATCTTCTCTTCTATAAAAACCCCAAACCAAACTGTAATGAGGATTTTCTTTGAGAGTGTCACATATCTTCTGGAAGAGTGTACTTTCGGAACTTAAGCGAAGTGATCTTAAATTTAATTTTAAAAGTCGAAGAGTTCTTAGTATACTCTGTAGATAATATAATCTGAGTTCTATCTCTCTAATCTCTGATCTTTGGTAGATATGAAAAATTAAAGGCGAGTTTGGAGTTTCGGAGAATGCGTTGATCGTGAAATCAGCAAGTAAAAGTGATCCATTATTTTTTCTCAAATTCCAAAGAAGAGAGATACCTAATTCTTCTGCTCCGCCCCCGTAATTACCGATGCTGTCTGGACGTGCGAGTAAATTACTGAGACTAAGGTTCTTTAGTTCTTCTGGATCATAACCTAAGATTGAACATGCCTTAGGATTTGAGCCGAGTATACTGTAGCTCCCGGGCTCTAAGATTAGAATTCCTTCCTGGGCGGGAAAAAAGGCCTTTTCTAAGAGTAGAACTAATTCCCGGTTCTTCATGAATTGTATATAATATCGGAATTCCTCATCGTAAAATTGATTTGGATTCCTTGCTAGATTCGGCTAGAGAGGGAATCATTGACCCAATCTATGGATTTTGTATACGATCTTTTTCTTCGAAATTATACCAGGCAAAAAATTAAGTTTATGGAGAAGGAGCTGGGATTTCAACGCCTCCAACTTGACCTAGGTGGGCACAAAATTTTCTTCTTAAAAAGGACTTCTGCCCAAGGTTCGAACAAAACTCTTTTTTTCATCCATGGGCTTCTGGATTCTGCCACAGGTTTTAGGAGACTGGCTCCTTTTTTACGAAATGACTTCAATCTTTTAGTTCCGGATATGCCTGGTTTTGGGTTAAGTCCTCTTCCTAAAGTGAAATATTTGTATCAAGTCGATGTGTTTGCCGACCTTCTTTACAATTCGATCCGCAAACTCGCGTTAAACGATGTGGTCTTGGCGGGGCACTCCATGGGCTCCTTGATCGCGATGATGATCGCAATTCGTGATTCTCAGAAAGAAAAAAGGATTCAGAGATTAGTGCTACTTGCACCAGGCGGAATTCCACATCCTCAAAGAGACGAAATGAGGAAGTTGCTCTTTCCTTCTAAAACAGAAGAGATTGAAAGACTTCTTACAGCATTGTATCAGGAGAATGTTCCGGAATTGGGAAGCTTTGCTAAAAAAGCACTGCTCAGTCAATGGAATAATTTAGCTCATCAATTCTTAACAGAGAATACTCTGGACAGAGAGAAGGAAATTTTTCTAGGCAAAAAACTTTCTGCAGTTTCTCAAAAATCTCTGATTATTTCTGGGGCAGAAGATCCGATCACTGACCCTCCTATGGTGAAAAAATTACATTCTTATTTAAAGAAAAGCAAACTGGTTTGGATCTCGAACGCCAAACACGCAATTCATATGGAAAGACCAAAAGAAGTAGCCGAAAAGATCAATTCTTGGCTTTGAAGATAGATATTAGCTGCTTTCTACTACTTGAATAGGGGAGAATAAGGTTTGCTATCTAATATTATATTTTTGGAAATAAATTATTGATTATCAAAATATAATACGCCTTATTCTTATTTTCTCCTCGGAAATTTTATCCATTAAATAAAAAAGACAGACACTTAAATTAAAAAAAATGTGAAAAAAATTCACATAGCATTGATACCGAAAATTCGAATCGACCCTGATTCTTATTATATTTTATAAAATTAAAAAAAATCTTCCTCTCGTCGTCTGAGTTTTTTGAAAAACGAATATAGAAGTTAGAATCAAAAAACCGTAATATAAGGGGCCGGTTGGCAGATGAAAATGGAAAAAGTAAAAATCGCTATAGTTGAAGACAATTCCGAGTTTGCTCAGGACTGTGCAAATACTCTTTCAGTAATGGAAGAAGTAGATCAGGTAGAAGTTTTTTCTTCTACTGAAGATTTATCGCAAAATCATCAGAATAAGTATGATCTTGTATTTATGGATATCATACTTCCTGGTAAATCCGGTATCGATTATATCAAAGAAAGATCAGAGTTTGATAATGATCCAAAGTATATTATGCTTTCTACATTAGACACTGATGACGCCTTGATACAGGCAATGAAGGCAGGAGCAGTTGGATTCGTTCTTAAAAAGGATCTGAAAGACATAAAGGAAGTAGCGAGAATGGTGATGAAAGAAGGTGGAATACTTTCTCCTGGTGCTGCAGCCAAGGTAATATCTTTTTTCAGAAAACCTCCGACTAAAGAAACACATTCTTTAACTCCGCGGGAGAAGGAAATTTTGAATCATATCATAAACGGTTATAGAACCAAAGAAATAGCGCGTAACTTTGGAACTAAAGAAGGTACTGTTCGGATTCAGATCAAAAGTATTTTTAAAAAATTACAAGTGAACTCTAGGGTAGATCTAGTTCGTAAGTATTCTCGTTTTTAGAAATTCCACTAATCCAAACGGTCTAATTTTACTGTTACAATACGCATTAATTTTTGCGACATGGAAAGATTAGTTTTATAGGAGCTAGTAATAAAAACTTAGCTAATCTAAAATAATAAGGAAACTTGCTTTCATCGAGTTGTTACTAGTGTATGGTATACGACATGATGGAGATCCGAGAAACGGAATGGTCCGAAGCTCTCGCTCGTCTCGCTGTGGTAGTGTCGACTTACAAACATGTTGGAAGTACTACTGATCAAGTCTTCTTGGCTTGCGAGTCGTTATGGGCGGATTGGGACGACTTCGAGCCTACTGGGCCTGATTGGTTGCAAGGTTTCGAGGAATCCATGGACGAGGGAGAAATGCAGTATGCTGCAAATTCCTTCTCTCAAGTACGATCGCTATTAAGAGAGAAATTAGACGAAGTCAATCATACATTTGAGAATGGAGATGATTCTGCAATTGGCGGTTTGATCTTAGAATTGTCTGACGGAATATATTCTTTATTAAATGGACCAGAAGAACCAGATAAAACTGTAGAATCTATACTGATAGAAGCAGAAAAACTATTAGAAATTCTTTTAGAATCTAATGATCTCAAATTCCCTGAGGATGAAAATTTGTCTTCTATCGATTTGGAACTGATCTCTGATCGAGGAGAGAGAGAAATTTTAAGAGAATTGATCTCTGCTTTTGAATCTGCTGTAGAAGCTAAACAAAATGGAAAAGCTCTATATCTATTGATGTCTCGGATCTTTATAGTTCACTGGAGTTTTTATAGATTGAGAGTGGCTTAATTATCAATTTATAATTTTATTTATCTTTTCTTTTGGCTTCTTGCGCCAATCTGATATCTTCCCTTAAATTTTCTGCTTCCTGTTGAGAGATTCCTACTTGCTCCAACATGAATGTTTCAAATTTTTTTCTCCAAAGTTCCAAATCTTCTTCTCCTTTCAATTTTGGAATGTAAAAAGGTTCTGAAATAAAAAACTCCGCTTTCGAAAAAAGTTTAGGAACAGGTGTTCTATCCCAACTTTGTACGATCATATAACGATCATATTTGGCGTAGTAGGATAGTATAGGAAAGCCGGTCATAGACGCTAACTGAATGATGCCAGGTTTAAGGGTATAAACGGGGCCAGTGGGACCGTCTGGAGTGATCAAACTGATACTTCCTTTTTTTGCATCTTGGACCAAGGCCTTTAATGCAGCTGCGCCTCCTCTTTTGCTGGAACCTCTTTTCGGCCTCATTCCAAAATGAGAGATTACTCTTGTAGCTAATTCTCCGTCCTTGGATTGAGAAGCCATGGGGATCACTTCTAAACCATAACGTTTTACGTAAAATTTATATGTGAAATCAATAACGAACGGAATTTGATTATGCCAGAGTGCCAAAACAAACCCATGTCTTTGAAGAAGTAACTCCTCCGCTTTTTTCGGGATATGTATTTTTGTCCAACGAACAGTCGTATAAATAATTTTTAATATTGTAGTGGCGATAAAGGAAGAAATTGCGATCTTCATGATCGATTTCTTCCTTGGAAAATTGGTAATAAAAAAAGCCAGATGGAAGATAACGCAAGTCCTATACTGTCCTTGAAAACTTCAGCATCAAGATCGGGTTTAGGATTATTTAAGAAATTATAAAATCCCCAAACAAAATATCCGATGCCGATAGATTTCCCTAAACCTGCGATTAATATCCTTCTTCCTGGATCATGAAAAAAAGAATACCATTCAGTAGAATACAAAAGGCTTACAGTTAAATAGGTTGGGATCCAGACCTCTGGTTCCGTTTTTATATAGCTTAAGCCCGCAAATACGATCCAGGTAATTACGGTCAGAAACCTAAAAAAACCGGATAGTTTCTTTTTCATGATCTTAAGGAAGAATTTTTCCCGGATTCAAAAGATTTTTAGGGTCCAGAGCTTTTTTGATCATTCTCATTACTTCTATCTCGGCAGAAGATCGAGAAAAATGTAAAAAGTCCTTTTTCAAAAGGCCGATCCCATGTTCCGCGCTAATCGATCCATGATGTTTTTGTAATAGTTCAAACATAGAAGGATCTACCTTTTTACATTGGGAGAAAAACTCCGCATCCGAAAGGTCCTTAGGTTTTACTATATTCAAGTGAAGGTTACCATCACCAATATGGCCGAAAAGTGCAATCTCAAAGCCTGGATATTTAGAAGAAAGTAAAGACTGCATATCTTCCAAGAAAGGATTCATATTCCGAAGAGGGAGAGAGATATCGTTTTTATGGACAGTGTAGTCTATGGAAATGGATTCACTGATCCCTTCTCTATATTTCCAGAAGGTTTCGGCTTGTCTGGAATTTTGGGCGAGGCTTCCGTCAGAAACATAACCTTTTTCCATGATAGTCTCTAAAAAAGTGAATAATTTCTCATCATCGGATTCTTCAGTGATTTCGAATTCCATTAAAACATAGTATGGACTTACTTCTGAAAATGGATCAGGAACCTGTAAATGGTCCATCACTTTATCTAAACAATATTTGGTCAAAAACTCGAATGCCAGAATAGGTAAAGACATATTATGAGTTTCTTTAAATAATTCTAATATAGAAGGAAAATCAGGAACTGCAGTAAAAAGGATCCGATTGTCTGCCGGTTTTTTGGTAAGTTTTAAGGTACATTCGGTGATGATCCCTAATGTTCCTTCGGAGCCTATGAATAGATGTTTAAGATCATAACCTGTATTATTTTTTAAGATCTCTCCGTTAAATTCCAGGATCTCTCCGGTCCCAGTAACTACTTTTAGTCCTAAAACCCATTGACGGATCAGTCCGTAATGTACTACTCTTACTCCTCCTGCGTTAGTCGCAATATTTCCGCCTATATGGGAAGAGCCCGTCGCCGCGAAATCTACAGGAAAATAAAAGCCCCTTTCTTCTGCTTCTTTATGCAGATTTTTAGTGATCATACCGGCCTGTACAGTTAAGGAACCGAAGAATGGATCGAAATCCAAAACCTGATCCATCTTTGTAAGTGAGATAACTATTTCTCCAGACTTAGCTACTGCACCACCTGCATAACCTGTTCTTCCACCGGATGGAACGATCTTAATATCATTCTCGAATGCGAATTTTACGATTTCTGAAACTTCTTGGGTGTTTTTCGGAAATGTTAGAATTTCATAATCCGGAACATACACTTTTGTTCTGTCTATTCCGAAAGAAAGGAATGTTGCTTGGTCCATTTGGGTTTCATCTTTAAAAAAAACCCTGTCTTCTCCCAGTATTGCTTTGAGTTTGTTTTTATTTTCCTGATTAATACTCATATTTATTCCGTGAAGTTCATTCTTTCGATCTGGCTATCCACAGGCTTCTCGCCTTCTACTCTTTCTCTTTTTCGATATATCCCGTCGGAAGAGAGTAGTCTGGCTTTTACATTGTCCCTGATCTGAACGTCTAAGATCTTTTTGATCCTATCTTTATTCTTTGCATCTAATATAGGGAATAAGACTTCGATCCTTCTTTCAAAGTTTCTAGGCATACAATCCGCGGAAGCAAGGAAGATGCTCTCTTCTCCGCCTGAAAGGAAATAATAGATACGTGTATGCTCTAAAAATCTACCTACGATAGAGATTACCGTGATGTTCTCCGAAATCCCAGGGAGTCCCGGTTTTAAGCAGCAAATACCTCTGATTATTAGTTCAATAATCACTCCGGCCCTACTAGCATTATACATTGCTAATATGATATGAGGATCTACTAAGCTGTTCATTTTGAAAATGATTCGTGCAGGTTTTCCCGCTTTTGCATTTTCGGTCTCTTTTTCAATGAGAGCTAAAAAAACTGTTTTCAGATTATGTGGAGAAGCTGCCAGTTTGTTCAGGAAAGGCATTTTCGCGTAACTAGTAATCGTATTGAAAATAGTGGAAACGTCTTCAGTGATTTCTTTATTTACGGTAAAAAAGCTTAGGTCTGTGTAATATTTACTGGTTGTGGAGTTATAATTTCCGGTTCCAAGATGCACATAACGCACTAGGTGTTCTTCTTCTCTTCTGACGATCAAAAGCATCTTGCTGTGGATCTTGAGTCCTACTACTCCGTATACTACGTGAACCCCTCTTTCTTCCAGTTTTTGGGCCCACTTAATATTTCGCTCTTCGTCGAATCTTGCTTTCAACTCTACAAGTACCGTGACCTGTTTTCCGTTTTCAGCAGCCTGTCCCAAGTATTGGATAATAGGAGAATCTCCACTTGTACGATACAAGGTCATCTTGATCCCTAAAACTTTTGGATCCTCGCTGGAAATCCTGAGTAGGTCTTCAATTGCGCCGAAAGATTGATAAGGGTGATGAAGAAGTCTGTCTTTCTTTTTGATCGCGTCAAATATTTTCTCGGGGGATTCGAACTTTAAAGTAGTCTTTTGTTGGAAGAAGGTGTATTTAAACTTAGAAGTATGCTCCAGTCCGTAAAAATACATTGTATCACTAATATTTAATATAGAAGATACGTCGAAAATTTCATGGTCCTGTAGTTCCATGAGTTCTTTAAGAGTGTTTCTTACGAAGGGAGAAGTTCCTTCGTATATATCCATCCTGACCGCGTCTCCCCAGATACGGTTCCGGATCTCTTTTTTCATAGTGATGAGTAAATCTTTTACGGAAGCTTCTTCATCTATGGAGATGTCTGCATCTCTTAGGATTCTGAAAGGATAAACTTCTTTTACTGTCATTCCGTAGAATAAGTCATCTACATGCAGTTTGATTATCTCTTCTAATGGGAAAAATCTTCTGGTCTTACCTTCTCCCTTGAGTTGTAAAAACCTTGGCAATACGGAAGGCACTTGAACTACGGCGAATAAATCTTTTTTTAATCCTGTTTTTTCATCGTCTGTAGTTAGAACAATCGCTAAGTTTAAGGATTTATTAAGTATATGAGGGAATGGGTGAGAAGGATCTATAGAAAGAGGCGTTAGAATTGGGGAAACATCTTCTTTGTAATAATGTTTAATATCTTCTATTTCATTTTTATTTAATTCATCCGGATTTAAGATGAGATGGATCCCATTCTCTTTCATCTGATCCAAAGTTTGGTTTAAAGTTTCGTACTGAACATTTACGAAACTTCTTACCTTATTGGATAGATCTGTTAAGATTTCCGAAGCCCTTTGGCCGTTCAGGCTTTTTTCGTCGTTACCTTCTGCTAGTAGGTTTCTCAAACCTGCAACGCGGACCATATAGAACTCGTCTAGGTTGGACTCAGTGATACATAAAAATTTAAGACGCTCCAGAAGAGGATTTTCAGGATCGTTCGCTTCTTCTAATACCCGTTTATTAAAATCCACCCAAGAAAGTTCCCGATCGAAAAAGATATCGGAGTTACCGATATGGATCGGTCCCTTGTTTCCATTTCCTCCACTTCCTAAGGTTTGGGTTTCGGGGGATTTTATCTTTTGGGCCACTAATTTAGTCCTACTTTCTTCTGGTTTAAAATGGACGGGTCGAGAGTCAAGTCTGCTTTCAGGAGGAAAGAAGCGGAAGATCCCCTCGATAACCGCTTCTTTCTGATTTTATTAGCCTATCAGTTTTCCTGTTTCTCTTCCATCTACCAGATAAGGATTTCGGACTTCTTTTGTTTTAGAGATCCAAACCTTTCCAGTTTTAGGGCAGTGGAAAGAGTAGAATTCGAACTTAGGTGCTATTTCCTTTACGGAAGAACATAACTCTGAGTATAAAAATTCTTGCTCTGTTCTTGAACCTGCCTTTTCCAATAATTCTGCAAAGGTTAAGGACTTAGCATATTTGATCCTTTCTTCAGCGGAACTTTCTTTGGCTCTACGGACCATTCCGGACAGTCCTTTAGGATTTGTTCTTTTGTCATCACTTGAAAGTAATTGCTCATGAAAGACTGCTAGTCTTTGGAATAATCTCAACTCAGAAGATTCTGCTGCTACCGGAGCAGAAACTGAAACCACAGATGCTGCGGCTATGTATGCGAAAACGTTGCGCATAAAATTCTCCTATATTATAAAAACTAAATATATTTGGAGAAGTTTCTAAATAATAAGTCGGATCGTGTATAGATTAGAGTCGAAGGCTGAAATATATAATGGTGATTCGGAATCAAAGACTGAACGTAATGATTCAGAATAAGAAGATAGCCCGAAACTTCTCCAATATTTTGAAGTCGCTTCCGTTTCTATCCTTTCAGATTCCTTTTCCAAAACAACTAAGTTGGAAAGAGAAGAATGAGAATATTCTAAATGAAAATTTTGTTTGGAATGTTTTGTCCCTGCAAATAATATTACAGTTTCGTTAGCGGATACTGCGAACGAAAAACAGAATACCAATAATCCTATAAAGGTCTGGACAAACATTTAAAATTTGACCTGAAATTCAATCGTTGGGTTTCTTTTTTATTTTTAATAAATAGAGATTACCTTTAGATTTTAATATGTATTGACCTATTTATATCATTGCTCAAAATTTCAGCATGATAGATCCAGAATACTGTGTCGCTTTGGCAGAATACAATCGTTGGCAAAACGAATCCTTATTGAATATTTCTGAAAATTTAAAACCAGGCGAATTGGAAGAAGATAAAAAACTATTCTTTGGTTCTATGGCAAAAACCTGGAATCATATCGTTATGATGGATCTTTCTTGGTTGGATAGGTTCCACTCTAGGCCGATCCAAAAATTGGATTTTCAAGAGATGCAATTTTCTAATCTGACAGAACTCAAAAAACTTAGAACCGAATTAGATTCGACGATTTCGGAATGGGTAAAAACTATTACCTCAGAGTGGCTTACACAAGATCTGAAGTTTTACAGTTACATGTACAAAAAGGAGATCACATTGCCGATCTGGCTTCTGATTACTCATTTTTTCAATCATCAAACTCATCATCGCAGCCAAATCTCTACAGCTTTATTGCAAAGCGGATTGGACTATGGAGTTACGGATATTCCTTGGAATCCTTTCTATCCAAAATTAAGATAATATATTCGGGAAAACAAATGAAACAATTACTAACGTTCTTTTTAACTTTCAGTTCCATTTTAGTTTGGAACTGTGCATCTGTGGAAAAAGTAGAACCTCGAAAGATTGAAAAGGTAATGAAAGTCCATGCAGGTGGAGGTCTTCGTCTGAGAATCGCTCCCAATATAGATGCCAAAAAAATAGATCTGGTTCCAGATGGTGATGTTGTGGAAACTTTCGGCGAGTCTGGAGAGATAGAGATCCAAGACGGTAAACAAGGTCGTTGGGTCAAAGTGAAGTGGAAGAAAAAAGAAGGATATGTATTTGGCGGTTTTTTAGAATTTATCAACGTCAAATAACTTTATACATTTTGAATATTCTCCTGATTTAAGGAAATCCTTTGAGAAGACTTAGAAACCAATTTATAGATATTATTTCATTCCAAAACGCGGCTGGATATTTTGCGGCGATTACATTCTTTGTGAGTTTATTCTCTTTATTAATCGATCCTAAGATCGGTCTTTTGACTCCTAATATGCTTGATGGGGGAAAATGGTGGAATGCAGGGCTATTTGTTTTTCACCTACTTTCTCCTGCTGAGATTCTTACAGGCACGGTTGGACCTTGGATCTTTCTTGTGATCTATACTTATTTTGTATTTTCTATCGGGAAAGCACTTGAAGAGGAAATAGGCTCTCTGAAGTTCAATCTGTTTCTATTTTCATTGATCTTCTTCATTACGATAGGCGGAGCCCTTTCTTTATATTATCCTTTATTCGTAGATACAAGGACTATAGGTTATTGCCTCTTACTGGCTTTAGCGATTCGAACACCAGACAAGGAACTTTCTATCATTCCAATTCGGATGAAATGGGTTGGAATCGGTTTGTTTGTATATTTAATTTTAGAGAGAACGGAAGAGGTGAGAGCATTCAACTCGATCCTACCTTGGGCTGGATTATTGTTTGGATTTTCCAATTTACTATTATTTTTCGGAAAAGATATTTTAGGCTCCAAGATCCGTGAACGTAAAACTTCTACTTGGAAAGCCAAACAATCTGAGATACGTACAATTCATAAATGTTATGTTTGTGGAGCCACTGAGGCTACAGATCCTCAATTGGAATTCCGCTATTGTGTAAATTGTGAAGATAAGGAATATTGTGAGAAACATCTTCATGATCATGTACACTCTTAAGAAAACTTAATTTTATCCCTTAAGCGCGGATTTTGTATTCTTTCTGACCTTGTAAATTGTTCAATTTTTTGAAACCGGATTGACTTTCTTTAGGTAAGATATGAAATTTTCCGGCACTTCGAAATTCCCTTAGGCCGAAAGGGGATTTTCTAGGAAAACCTTCCGTGAATTCGATCGTTTACTGGTTTGAAGAATTATTCACATCTCTTCCTTTGTCTTTTTTAGACATTTGGGGCAGGTTCGGCTTTATAGTCGGGATCTTTTTAATGATCTGCGCCTATGGAGGTTTTACTTTTTATCCTGGCGGTAAATTTGGTTTCGGTCGCCAAAAACAAAGTTGGGATACCCAGGCTTTTTTAAGCATTCCATTCACATTCGTTTTTATCTTTATTACAGGTTATATCGGTTCCTTTATCGTTCTGGTTCCAGGTGCACAGACTTTCGAGTCTCTAAAGGATCTAACAGTTTTTCTTTGTATTCTTTTGTTCGGATATCCCGCACTTCTTGCCGTACCTTTTGCTTATGGACTCTCGGATTTGATCGAGGGTGTTCCCCCCGATTTTTTATTCGATTGGCTATTGGGTTATTTTATCAATCCATCTTGCTTCTGGGTTGCTTACCAGTTGATCGGAAGGGATCCGGATTTCAAAAAATTGAAAACCTGGGGACTATATTCAATATTCGTAATTATCTTTATGAGTATAGAACCTCAACTTTGGGGATATATTTGTTCAGAACAATTTACTCGCGAAATCTCGTACCATAATATTACTCCTGCGCTATTCTTTACGACAGGGGTAACTTGGGTGGTTGCTCCTTTTGCGATGTTGCTTGTACTGCCTATTGCTAAAAAGTACGGATTATTTTGGGCGGAGATCCCTGGTCATACAAGAGAACTAATCTTAAGTTATAAAGAATGGTACTGGCAGGAAGAAAAATTCGGCAAGGATGGAATTCCTGTTGGTCAAGGACTTCCAATTCGGATGTTCTTGGTAACTCCATTCATTCTTTTAGTATTAATCATGGTAGCTGCTACTGCGTATCTGACTTTAAGAAGTTCAGAAGCAGCTTCTGGGAAACTTGCCTCCAGGTTACACCAAGAGATCTCAGAGAATATTAATCTCAGGCTGGATGATTATCTCGCTCGATCTGTTCAAAAAAAGCCGGAAGAGATTTCGCTTTTGTTGAAAAATACAAATATAGCCAGGCATGGCAGGGCTTTCATAGTAGATAGAGAAACTAGAATAATCGCCTCTTCAGATTTACGTTTTAGTAATATTGGCTCTGCCTCGGAGAGCGGGGACCCTGTAGTTCGAAACTCTATCTTGTCCGTTCTGAAGGATTATGGAGATCTATATTCAGTCAGAGCGGTATTTCAGTTCAGATTCGATGTAGTAAACGCAAAACCTGTTTCCAGAGAGACCTGGCTTACTCAGGTAACTCCGTACAAAGATAATGCGGGAGAATACGATTGGATAGTAATCACCGCAATGCCTGCTTCCTACTATTTGGAAGGTGTACAAATCGGAAATAGTGAATCAGCAAAAGTATTCGCGATTGCCTTAACCCTTTCTCTTTTAATTGCAGCTTTTCTGGCAGGCATTGTTACATCACCAATTCGTAATATTTCCCGAGCCACGAGGGCTATGGCAGAAGGGGATTTCTCACAAAGAGTACCTACTAGTAAATTAGAAGAGATTGGCATTCTGGCGTTTTCTTTTAATCATATGGCAGAACAGCTGCAAGAGGCATTTCGTAGGACTAAAGATAGTGAAGAGCAATACAAAGATCTTGTAGACACAACTCCAGGTATCGTTTGGGAAGCGGATGCGATTACTTTTAATTTTACATTTGTGAGTAAGCAGGCAGTCGATCTGCTCGGGTATTCAATAGAAGATTGGAAAACGCCCGGATTCTGGGCGGATCATATTCATCCGGAAGATAAGGATTATGCTGTAAATTATTGTGTCGCATGTACGGGAAGACTGGAAGCCCACGATTTCGAATATCGGTTCTTAAGGAAAGATGGAACTGTCATTTGGCTCCGGGACATGGTGAAGGTGATTTCTGAGGGTAATAAGGAAAAATGGCTTCGCGGAGTAATGGTAGATATTACCGAGCGTAAAAATTTCGAAGAGAAGTTTTTAGAAAGGAACAGATTTATCGAGTCTATTCTGGATATTAGTCCTGACATATTATATATATATGATATACGTGATAAGAAGAATATATACAGTAATATAGGGGTAGAAAGATTATTAGGATATTCTGTGGAAGAGATCCAAAAAATGGGGAATTCTCTTCTTAAATCGCTTATGCACCCTGATGATTATCAGCAGTATTTAACTAATATTATTCCAAGATATTTGAATGCTTTGGACAGAGATGTAGTAGAGCACCAATATAGAATGCATCATAAAGATCAAAAATGGCGTTGGTTTGTTTCAAGGGAACTTGTCTACAAAAGGGATCCAGAAGGAATTCCAACTCAAATTTTTGGAATTTCCAACGACATTACCAAGAGTAAAGAAGCAGAAGAAACTATTCTGGATCTAAATGCTAATCTGGAAAGAAAGATCGATCAGAGGACGGAAGAATTAAAAAGAACAAATGAAAATCTAAAAGAATCTTTGGAATATCAAAAGAAGATATCCAAAGAATTGAATGAAACGCAAAGCCAGCTCCTTCTTTCCGAAAAATTAGCCGCGTTAGGTCAGCTTGCTGCGGGAATGACTCATGAATTAAATACTCCTTTAGGAGCGATCGTTTCTTCTAATAGAGCAATTTTAGATATTTTATACGAAGAAATTAAGGAAATACCAGACCTTCTTCTTTCTTTAAATAAGACAGAAGTAGAACATTTCAAATTTCTGTTAGATGAAAGTTTAAAGGAAATTTCTCAAGCAGAGATTTTGCCGAACCGTTCCTTGCGAAGGGAGCTTGTTCGTGTCTTCAAAGAGGCCTCAGTTACCGATCCTGAGAATGTTGCAAATATGATCTTGGAATTGGGAATCCATAGATTAGGGGAAAAACTTCCAGAGCTATTGAAGACCGGAAATTCTTTGAAAATTTTGAATGCGGTTTCTTCTATTGCGTCTGTTGTTAGATTTAGTAATGTAATCTCTATTGCGACTGGAAAGGCATCCTATGTGGTAGATGCTCTTAAAAATTATCTGAACCCAGGAGCGCATAACGGACAGGAGGAACTTGTCCCGGTTGATATTGAGGTGGAGCTTGAAACAATCATTGCTCTATATCATAATAAGATCAAATACGGTGTAGAAGTAATTAAACATTATCGGACGAATGAACTTTGTTTAGGAGATCCTGATAAGCTGAATCAAGTATGGATCAATCTATTAAATAATGGATTGCAGGCCATGAATTATAAAGGTAAAATCGAAATTTCGATAGAGAAAAGAGAATCCTGGATTATAGTTTCTTTCACAGATTCCGGTTCTGGGATTTCAAAAGAGATCCAAGATAAAATTTTTGATCCGTTCTTCACGACTAAAAATCCTGGAGAAGGTATCGGTCTTGGTCTGGACATCTGCAAGAAGATCATAGAAAAGATGGGCGGAAAAATAGAGTTTGAGAGCGAACCAGGACGCACTAGGTTTGAAGTTTGGCTGAAACCAGCGAACCGTAAAAAAGAGGAATCTATTGGAAACTGAAACATCACAAAATGCGATCCTATGCGTGGATGACGAGGCGATCATCTTAATTACCTTACAAAAGGAATTAAAGAAACAGCTTGGAAATTTATTCCAATATGAAACTGCCTTAAACGCGGAAGAAGCCATGGAAGTTATCGATGATCTAGTTAGCTCGGGAGTGAACGTGATCCTAATCCTTTCCGATTGGTTGATGCCAGGGATTAAGGGAGATGAGTTTTTAATTTTAGTTCACCGAAAGTATCCAAAGATCCGATCCATTTTGATAACTGGGCATGTGGACGCGGCAGCTGTGGACAGGGTCAAAAAAGAAGCGGGTACTTATACGGTGATCCCGAAACCTTGGGACGTGAATAAACTAATGGAAGCCGTTCGAGTTTGCTGTAATTTAAATTAGAGCGAACGTTATGAAAATCACCTCAAGAAACACTTTATCCAGTTTAATATTTTGCCCTTCAAACTAACACCGGTTCATTCGGATACTTCTATCTTGAAAACGAATTGACCTTTCCTTTTCTAAGAAGATACTTTATCTCTTAAAGGAATCTTCTAATCATGCTGCAAAACAATTACTTTAACGATGTATCCGACTTGAGGTTACATTTTGATCATATTATCAATTGGAAGGAAATTGTAGATTCCTATGAAGGCGGATTTACTGATGCCGCGAAATACAAAGCTGGTGATGAAAGATTTGCTACCGCTCCTTCTTCTCATGATGAAGCATTAGAATATTATAAAACGTTGCTGGATTCTGTCGGTGAATTTGCAGGTAAGGAAATTGCTCCTTACGTTGCAGAATTAGATAAAGTCGGAGTCAAATTCGAGAAAGGCAAGGTTACATTTCCGGAAAAACTATTAGAGATTGTCAGAAAAGCAAGAGATGCAGGATTGCAACCAACTGGTTTTTCTAGAAAATATGGCGGGTTGGGTATTCCTTGGACTGTTCGTGCATTCTTTAGCGAAATTTTATATAGAGTGGATGCATCTGTGTGTATTTCTATAGGTTGTGTGAACCTAGCGGAGATTGTAGAAAAGAACGGAAGTGAAGAATTAAAAAACGAATGGTTGCCTCGTTTGGCTGCGGGAGAATTTGCCTGTGCAATGGGACTGACCGAACCTGATCATGGTTCCGATCTACCGGGACTTCGTACTAAAGCCACTCATAAAGAAGGAAATACATATTTATTAAATGGCACTAAACGATTTATTACACAAGGTTGTGGCACTGGAGAAATTCCTGCGATCCTTCTACTATTAGCTAGAACTGGAAATCCAGGAAGTGGAGCAAGAGGACTTTCATTCTTCTTAGTTCAATCTAAAGATGTCCAAGTTGCTGGAATTGAAAAGAAGATGGGACTCCATTGTTCTCCAACTTGCGAGATCGTTTTAGAAAATACTCCCGGTATTTTAATCGGAGAAGAAGGACACGGACTCATCAAACATACAATGGGTATGCTGAACGGTGCCCGCATGGGAATTTCTCAACAAGGAGTTGGGATTGCACAAGCCGCGTTAGCCGAAACTAAAAAGTATACTTCTGAAAGAATACAATTTGGAAAGCCTATCGGGACCATCCCTGCAGTGCGAAAAATCCTTCGTAGAATGGAAAGAGAAACAATGGCGATGCGTTGCCTAATGTTAGAAGGCGCCCGTGCAATGGATCTTTATTATTTCAGAGGAGATCATCTGAAAGAGAAGGGCGCAACAGAAAGAGATCTTAAATCGGATGTAGTCCTGAAATATTGGGAAAAGTTAGCCGGAATACTCACGCCAATTTCCAAATTTTATTGCTCTGAGTCTTGTGTAAAAATCGCAGGTGATGCCGTTCAGCTTCATGGAGGAGCTGGCTTCACGGAAGATTATGATGTTTCCAGAATTTATAGAGACTCTAGGATCACAACTATCTATGACGGAACTTCTCAAATTCAAGTGAATGCAAGTATCGGCGGCATTGTAACCGGTATGAGCGGTCATGGTTTCTTAAGAGAATATATAGATAACGAATGGACTCACTTCCCGACTGAAGAGACCAAAGTTCTTTCTGAAGTTTGGGACGGTTTTCAAGAAGCCGTCGTGATGTATAAGGATCTTGCGACTTCCGAGGAAAGGGAAGAAGCTGCGGACGAGATAGTATGGGCTAGTGCCAGACTGCTTTCCGGTTTATTATTCTATCGCTCCACACTTCGCGTTCCTGAAGAGCTTCGGGCAGATCGACTTTCTTATGTGGATGAATATAACCTGGATAGCCTTGGTTATATGGAAGGTCTGAAAGCAAAATTAAAGGTCAAGGTTTCGGCTAGGCAGGCGGTTTAAAGGCAAGAAAAAAACCTTTTTTGCCCTTATACTTTTAGGAAATCGGTCGATGGAATTAGAAGGAGGGGACTATGCCCGCATTCTCTATTCCGGGACTGAGTTCCGGCCAGGATACGAACCAAATCGTAAAAAAACTGGTAGAGCTGGAAGCAAAGCCGATTCGCCGTTTGGAGAGACAAAACGGTTTTAATCAGGCTCAGGTCAAGGCATGGTCCGATCTTAAAACTTTAACTACAGACCTCCAAAACAAAACTAGAGAAATTATTTCTTTCACGGCACCTTTTGCAACTAAATCAATCGTTTCCGATCCGGAAGGTGTGATCACTGGAGATGCTGCACGTTCTGCGAGCAGCGGAAAACGTAAGATCGAAGTGAAAGACCTCGCTACATTTCATCAAATCTCAGGCGACCCTATCGATTCGGAGAGAAAGATACCTGCAGGGACTTTCAAAGTACTTTCAGGAGAGATAGAGAAGGAGATAGAGTTTCAAGGTGGAACTATCCGAGATCTGTATCTTACAATCCGAACAGCTGCGGCTGGGATCGTGCAACCTACTATTGTAAAAGTGGACCAGGATAAAACTGTCTTAACGTTAGCAGCTTCTCAATCCGGTAAAGATAATCAATTGAAGTTTGATGATCCAAATGGAGTGCTTAAAGCCGCTTCTCTTGTGGGTGGAATGCTTCCTCAAGATCCACCTCAGTCTTTTTATCTTCCTTGGGAAGCAAGTCAAACGAATCCTTTTCAGCCGGATAAGTATGGAATGACTGCGAATTCTAAGCCGACATTTATTGCGGCAGATCCTGAGAAAAAAGAACCTTCTAAAATCAAATTGAGTTCAAAACAAGCATTCCAATTCCATGTGGATGCAAAAGAAGGAAAGAAGGGAGCAAGAATTGAAGCTACCCTTTCCGAACCTTTGGAAGAAGGCGAAACAATTTCCTTGGGTGTGATCTATGATCAGGACGAGCAAGACAAAGTATTTTTAGAGACCGCCTATCATAAAGAAGGGAAAGTCCGTGTTACTTTCAAATCTAATATGGATGGGAAGAAGATCCATAAGGTAATTGTAATTAATCAAACAGGAAAGGAAAAAGAATTTTCAAATTTCAGATTTGTACTTCCTGCTGAATTTAATGGCGCCAAACCTGCGAAAACAATTGTAGAAGCTAAGGATGCAGTTTTTTTAGTAGATGGAATAGAGATAACTCGACCTAAGAACGAGGGCCTGACTGATGTTTTGGATGGAGTTCTGCTGAACCTGAACAAGAAGAGCGAAGGTGGCCCCGCCACCGTGGACATCAAAGTGGATTCCGCAAAAGGGATCCGAATGATCAAAGAATTTATAGAGGCATATAATAATGTTCTAAAATACTCTAAGGATGCAACTGCGGTTAATAGAGAAGCTGGAGTTAGCGATTCTAAATTGGAAGATCCAGATATTACCAGATCTTTCTGGGAAGGAAAAACTAAAACAGGTATTTTAGCCGGAGAAAACTCAGTCATCCGTTTGGTCGCGGGAATGAAGACCGTAACCACTTCTTCTTTTCCTGCGTATCCAAGCTCGGAGATCAGAACACTTTCAGATGTTGGAATTTCAACAGGAGATGTCGGAAGTAAATGGGCCGATATCCAAGAAGGTCTTCTATCCTTGGATGAGGCAAAACTTGCAGCAAAACTTGCTGAAAATCCTGACGCAGTCCGTCATTTATTCGCACAAGATACGAACTCTGATGCCAGAATGGACACCGGCGTCGGCGTAAATCTAGTAGAACATTTGAAACCTTATACTCAGTTCGCTGGTGGACTGGTTACAAGTAAGATAAAGTTATTGGAAGAACAAGTCTCCGATAATAATAAGAAAATCAAAAACTTCGAATCACATCTAATGAGTTACGAGAAAAAACTTAAAGAAAAGTTCCTATATATGGAACAGGGTGTGGGTAGAAACAAAGCAGTCGGCTCCTACCTGAATAATAATCTCAGTAGGGGACAGGGCGGAGACGATAAATAAAGGAATTATAATATAAACGGAGGAATCACCGTGGAAATATTCGTAAATGAGCAAAAATTGGAAAGCGTCATTGAAAATGAAAAGAACCTTGGAGAGGTTTTCGACGCGGTACGTCGTTGGGTGGAAACTAACGGTAAATTTTTATTATCCTGCGTTGTGGATGGGGAAGAATTTACCCAAGACACAATGCGTGATTCTTCTATTTCAAACGCCGCCAAAATGGAATTTTTTGTAGGAGAGGAGCTTGATATTCTGATCAGTTCACTTCACGAATTGGATTCTTATGTGGATAAGGTAGGAACTACTTTACTTGGCAGGGACTCTTTGACTGAAAAAGAATCCAAAGAGCTAACAGATGGGATCGGATGGATCCGCAGTCTTTTAGAATCCGCAGGTAAACTTTTAAAACTAAAATACGATCAGATCAAGCCTATGGGGACCGGCTCCACAGTTAGTGATATCCTGGACGCGCTGAGCAGCAATTCTTCTAAACTAGACGGAACAACTGCAATCGAAGAATTTTTGGAATATTTGAGAGATCTAAAATTATTCGTAATGGATCTAGTTGCAAGAGCTTCTGTTTTAGATCTAGAACTTCCTACTTTAAGAGAAATTTTAGATACTTTCATCAAAGCTGTTCCTGCTTTGAAAGAAAGTTTTGTAAAAGTAAATGAAAGTTATCAAGCTGGAAAAGATGAGGTAGCGACACATTTGCTTACTCAATCTGTTTCTCAGATTAATGTTCTTTTAACCTCGTTTATTACTCTGAGACAAAAACTTCCTGGTATGGATTTCTCTAAGATCCAAATCGCAGAAAGAACTTTCGAAGAGAAAACAAACGACCTAAACGATACTCTCGCTTCTGTTGCTTTAGCTCTGGAAGAAAAAGATATCATTCGTGCAGGAGATATTATTGAGTATGAAATCCCTGCTGTTTTGGATGAATTTCTTCCATTCTTGGAGAAAGTAAAAGAGCAAGCGGATTCTCTCGCCGTTTAAGAATCTGCATAGAGGTTATAGTTACCTAATCTTGGGCCCAGGTGGTGTGGGCCATACTAACCTGTAATTTCTAAACAGAATAAGGTTAGATCGTCCGTCATGATCCCATCTCCGAAAGACTCCGAATAGGATACTAAGGAGCGGATCAAACTATCGGAATCCTGGTAAGAAAGTTTTTTTACAGCCTCTACTAGAGTGGAATTACCCATCGGAATTCCTTTAGAACCTCTGACCTCGAATAAGCCATCCGAATATAATAATACTCTGTCTCCAGGTCTTAGTTGTACCCGAAAATCCTCTAGTATAGGAGTTCCTACAGCAAGAAGCACTCCTCCCTTTCCTTGCAAATCTAAGGTTTCTCCATCTCTGAGTAGAAGTCCTGCATGATGGCCAGCATAACTATATTCTAATATTCTTGTGTTTGGGTCATATTTAAGAAAAACCGCTGAGATGAAATGTTGGGTCACCACGGAGGAGAGTAGGTCATTCGTGAATAGTAATCCTTCTTTTGGTTTATTTCCTTTTCGGGAAAATACATTGAAGGAAATGGATGCCATCGCAGCTACCATCGCGGATGAAATTCCATGTCCTGAAACATCTGCGAATAAGATCTCAAGGCTTTCATCTGGACTTTCGGAACAGTTTAGAACATCTCCTCCTACCCGATCATATGGTCGAAAATAGGAGAATATTTTAAACTTATCAGAAGAAGGAAAATCTCTCGTAGTAATCGTATTTTGAACTTCTCTAGCAATGTCCAGATCTTGGATCACTCTGGAATAGAGCATATTGATCCGTTCGGAAGCTTCTTTCTTTTCAGTAATGTCTCTGAGGACATATACTTTACCTAAATCTCTTCCCGAAATAGGGATTTCGGATTTGGAAACTTCCAAATAAACTGAATTGGAAGAGGGGAGCATATCTTCGTCTAAAGAAATTTGTTTTGCTTCTGAAAACTTCCTTTTGAAATCCATCCTCGAAAAGGGTCTTCTGGTAAATCCTTCTAAAAATTTTCCTAGATCTAATTTTTCAGGATTAGTTGCTATTTTAGGAAAACCTAACATTTCTTTTGCGCTTTCATTCCAATACAACAAATCATCGGAAGTGGATAACAAGATTACCCCTTCTCTGAGTTTTGAATATAATTGGAGAGCAATCTTTTCTAATCGGATCTCTAAAAATCCGTATTTTGCGATGGCGATGAAAACACATGCGGACTGGATTACGGTTACGCTTCCGCTCAGAGGAGGATAATTTAGATCTCCTTGGGATAATATTCTAGGAAGTACCGTAGTCAAAAATCCAAGTATGGAGGATAAGAATGTTCCGAATGCTAAAAGATAACATTGTTTTCTAAATCCAATCTCTTCTTTTCTGGATTCGAAAATCAAAAGAAAGATGGCATATACAGGAGGAGAAACTGTTAGTATATTGATCCCGTATACATAAAAGGGACCTTGGATAAGCATGTCCCCCCAATATTTTCTCTCTACACCTGCTATGATCCAATCAGTTGTTAAAGTAATTGGGAAGATTGCGAGCGCCAAACCTCTTAACAAATATAAAACTATATTTGGATTTTTTGCAAGAAAGGCAAATACGAACTCTAAAAATAAAGGACCTACCAATAACCAGGAAATGGAGCTGATCTTAAAAACCCATATCATCCAATGAAATGGCAAGAAGGACCAGTACAAAATAATGGAAATGATCCAGAGACTTAATGCCCCCGAATATAAAAGATATAAATGAACTACTTTATGTTTTCCTTTTAATGCCAAAACATAGGTGAATAACCATAGATTTATAAATAATGCGAATAGTGGAAGGATCAGATATGGGTTCATGGTCCAATCTCCAAAGCTAACATCGCTAAATCATCATTATGCTTTCCGTTCCCGAATTCCAATGCTTTCCTATGAGCAGCTTCTAAAAGAGAGCGGGTATCTCTATCTGCCATTGTTTGTATCCAATCTAAGAATTCTTCGTAACCGAAAATTTCTCCTAGATTATTCTTCACTTCATATAAACCATCGGAATAGAATAACAATCTATCCGAAGTTTGCAGATCAAAATGATAATCGTTTAGATGTAATTCTTTGACTGCGAGTAAGATCCTACCTTCTCCTTCCAGAGGGTAAATTTTGCCTCCCCTGAAAACAAGCATAGGATGATGTCCTGCGTAAGAGAATCTAACTCTGTTTTCGTTAGGATAAAAACTCGCATACACCGCGGAGATATGATGGTGTAATACTACCTTTGAAAGCATTTCATGGATTTCTGATAAACTTTCTTTGGGCGAAAGTTTTTTTTCCGACACGATTTGGAATGCGATTGAAAGCATTCCTCCCACCATGGCAGATGCGATTCCATGACCAGAAACATCTGCAAATAATATATCCACTCTTTCGCCGGGATGTTCTATCACCCTCAACATATCCCCGCCTACCTTGTCTATGGGTTGAAAAAAAGAATGTATCCTATAGGAACCCTTGTCCGGAAATTTTTGGGTAATGATAGAAGCTTGTGTAACTCTGGCAATTTCCAGGTCATTTACAATTTGCGAATATAATTGGTGGATCTTCTCTTGGGCAGCCTTCTTTTCTGTAATGTCCCTCAAAAGATAAAGAGTTCCCAACTCATTCTCTGTGATCTTGATCTCTGAAACAGTTAGTTCTATGAATTGTAATACTGAGTTGTTTAGTAATTGGTAATCTCTCGGAATATGATCTTGTTCTTCTCTATAATTTGCAAAATGCCATTCTGGTTTGAATAAACCTTCTCTGGATGGAGAACCATCTAAGATTGCGATTGCGGCTTGGTTTGCAAAAAAGAATTCGTGGTTTTCTTTTGTAAGAATGATTCCGTCATGGATGTCTCGGAATAATTCTACTGCGATCCTTTCTAAACTTATATTTAGAAACCCATAACGTGTGATTGCGATAAAAATGAAAAATGCTTGTATGCTGATTGCCGCGGGGCTCAAGGGAACGAATAAAAATCTTCCTTGTTCATCCAAATTAAATAATTCTGTATAAGCGCTGATCCCAAGTGCTATCGTTGTTCCCCAGATCCAAAAATTTAATTGTTGTCTGATCTTTCTTTGTTTTGTCCTCAATCTTTCTCTTAAAAGAAGATATAACCCCCAGATTGCAGGACCACTAACTGCCACAGTACTAAATGGAACGAACAAAATCCCGGGTTCTAATTCATAACCCCAATCGTACAAGATAGAACCTTTAATGATCCAATCCGTAGAAGCAGTCAGGAATATGGTTAGAACGACTGAAAAGCGGAAGAAGGGGAGAAGGATTGTCGAACGAATGTTTAAAAATCTATATACTGTTTCTAAGAATAATAGGCCAACAGGGATCCAGGTAAAACAAGAAAGTTTAAAAATTGGAGTCATCCATTCCGGAGGAAGCATACTCCAATACAGAATATAAGAAACAAGCCAGAGATTTAAGAATAGAACGAATCTTAAAAAGTCCCGGATAACTGCGCTTCGGAACCTTCTCGCGAAAACATATGAAATAAGAAGAGTATTTATGATTAGAGCGCTTATTGGCAGAAAAAGGTAATAATTCATAGGCCCGACGCGTCGAGGCATCCTAACCGGGTCCTAATTCGGAATCAATCCCGAATGGCTTGTCGACGGACCTTTTTTGGGCTAGAAAACCTCAGTTTTTAGAGAGTTTAAAATCCCAGAAAATTAGGATTTGTTTATTAAGAAAATGAATTGCGTTAGACGACATTGTATATAGGATTGACGCGACTAACGCTCTGTCGCGGCCTAAGAGGAAAATCGAATGAGTGGACTGGATTCGGTAGGAACGATGGAACCTAGCTCCGATTATTTGATCCAAGAATCAATTTCCTATCCTTCTAAAGAGGCTCCGATACTTTCCCTCAAGGGAGTGACACTTACTCCTGTTTGTATTTGCCCTGAATGTGGGGTAATCAGCAAAACCCCTTGGTATAAATCTAGAGGAAGGCTCCGAGATTGGGCAGCATTCCTGGAAGAAGTCAGGTATATTACTTGTTCCAATGAGTCCTGCAGGACTAAATACCCCCCAAAATACCTTTTGGATTTTTCTAAAGGGATAAGTATTTTAAATAAATCGAATTTACTGAATTCTTTAAAATCTTGGTTCGAGGAATTTACAGGAAGAGAGATCGTATGGTTAGAAGAGGAAGAATCAGGTTTTTTATATTGGGACCCGCTCTTCCAGTCTGTGCCGAATTGGGCAGATCATATTCCTTCTCATTTGTTTGCAAATATTCTGCGATACACGCCACCCAAGGATTTGGAAGGAATCCTTTTGGGAAGAAAGGGGATTCCTCTATTCGGTGGATTTAAAATTTAAGAAAACCTGATATGGAGCTAAACGATTAGCACAAGCTCTGGCGGCTTCAGGAGCGACCTGATCACCTTTCTTGCAGTATCTTTCTGGAAAGAGTCTCGTCCTTTTTCAATTGAGAGACCAGTGCATCTACTCCCGGGAATTTTATTTCTTCTCTGATCTTTTTGGTAAAAATTATGTTTATCTTCTTTCCGTAGATATCATCAGAAAAATCGAATATATGACTTTCTAATGTGACTGCTTGGTCACCAAATGTAGGATTATTTCCAATATTGATCATAGAAGGGTAGGTTTTACCTTCTATCTCGGTTCTTCCCGCATAAACTCCGACTCCAGGAAGAATAAGTTCGGGCAAAGGTTGCACGTTAGCAGTAGGAAATCCGATCGTTCTTCCTCTTTGGTGGCCATGTACAACTGTTCCAGTGACAGAGAATTCTCTTCCAAGGCATTCTTCTGCCTCCGTTACCTTACCTTCTCTTAATAAGGAACGAATATAGGAACTGGAAAGTTTTGTAGGTCCTAAGAACACAGGATCTAATTTTTCCAGATCGTATCCGTACTCGGAAGAGTATTTCTTGAGAAGTTCATAATCTCCTCTTCTACCTTTTCCGAAACAATGATTGAATCCGATCAGAATAGATTTTGCACCGAGTTGATTGATTAGGATCTCTTTTAAGAAGGTTTCGGCCTCTATTTGCGCGAATTCTAGAGTGAATGGAACAACAACTAGCCAGTCTATCCCATAAGATTCTATTAAATTTTCCTTATCTGCTTGGGTGGTAATCCCTCCCAGATCCTTGTCTTTTCCTAGGACCAGGGCAGGGTTGGGGTAATACGTAACCACACAGGATGGGAGACCTTTTTCCAGGGAAATTTCCTTGGTTCTTTCTAAAAGAGCCTGGTGGCCCAGATGGATCCCGTCAAAATTCCCTAAAGTTACGACTGTGGAAGTCTTTAGGTTGCTTTTTAAGTTCTCCAGACTTCTAAGAATTTTCAAGTTTCTCTCCAAAGGACGGTCGATATTCTAAAAAGATGGACTGGCGCCGAATTGCAATTCTCTTATTCTTAATTCTTGCTGCTGCCGGACAGGGTCCGATTAGTCAGGAAAATCGGAAAACGAAAAATTTTGAGAATTTCTCCAAACCGATGGGGGGAGAAAACTATATTTCCGAGGATTATAAAACCTTCCCCGAACTTTCCATTTGGGCCTATCATAATGGACTGAAATTAGCTCCGGATAGAAAGGATCCTGCTCCTGGCGCCGGAACCGGTCGATTATTTGACAACCAATGTAGAATGATTCCTGAAACAGGGTTGGATATCCTACTTATTGCTGACTCGAATAGAAAAGACATTATCTATGTTTATTTTGATCTCACATTATTTTCTAAAACGGAAAATGCGGCGATTTTGCCGGAAAGAGAACTTAGAATTTCTGCAAATGGGATCTTGAAAAGAACGATCCGCTTTCCAGATGGAAACCTATACTCCAAGTCCATCTATGGAGGAGTTCCACCAGTCTATATTACAGTGGATCCATCTGAATTGAGAGAAGGTAGATTGAATTTGAATCTTACTCCGCTGGCAGGAGAAAAAGGCAGGTTTTGGGGAGTTTGGGACGTGTTTTTGTCCTACACTGCCCCGGAATATCCTTGAGGATCAGGGAAACTGGCTGGTGAACTCTGACTCTGAAAGAGTTTGAAAATAGGAAGTCAGTCCTGCCACTTTGAAAACTTTTTCGATCGCAGGTTTCATGTTAGCGATGAAAAATTTTCCGCTCAATTCTTGGACATAATTTAGTTGTTTAATCAGCATCCCAATTCCAGAGGAATCGATATAGTTTAACTTTTCCAGGTTGATCACAACGTTATTGTTATTTCGATCAATGTTCTGCTCGAAAAAGTTTTTGAGATCTATGGACGTATAGATGTCCAGGCTCCCGGAGAGGCTGATTATATTTGTTTCGCTGGATTTTCTAATGCTGATTTCCATATCCGTCCCTTCCCTTTTCGTAGAATCCGGCCGGAATTCAACGAATTTTTAGGAAAAATCCAGGCTTTTTGACGGAATGGACGACATTAATTATAGGAATTGTCCGGACTCATACGAATGAAGAAACCGTCTATCTTACTTCTTTTGATCTGTTTATTCAGTTTGGAAATATTTTCTCAGGACTTCGAGAAGGATGGTCAGATCAAAATTCTTCCTTACGAGCCTACACAGGTCCGCGACATAGAGGGACTGACCAAAGACATCAAGGATTTTCATAAAAGAATAGAGGATATGCTTCCTTTCCTTAATAGAAGGAAAAAAATTATTGATAATGAGTATTTCCAGTTTGTTCCTGCGATGGAAAATTTCAATTTCCCAGTCCGTGACAGGTTTTTAGTAGATAAAAAGTTTTATCTAAAAGTTTCAGGGGGAGAAGGTTCCCTGAAACTAGATGGAGTCCGGTTTATTACCCGAAAATCATTGGTCACTAAACTCAGACCCGTAAATGACGAGATCGGAGAATTAAAAAATGAGAAGGTTGCCGCCTCCGATCCTGCGAATATTGTTTTAGTTGTAAAAAGAAAAACTGATGCCGGAACCAAAGAAGAAGTGTATAGTCTTGGAAATATCAGAAGTCCATACCAACGAGTAAAGTTTGTCCGTTCTTACCGGGACAATCTTTCAGAAGTGGTCCAAGCTATTGACAAGTATGTGGAAGGAACGATCCGTGCAGACAGGAAAGATGTGGATACCATGCTTGATGGTCTGGAAAGCGGTGGTTCCTTCCAAGAATATAATTCAAATCGTTAAGCCTTTCTTAGAGTCTAAAATTTTACCATGAGTTCGGCCTGGACAGATCATTACAGAGTCCTAGGCCTGAACTTCGGTGCCAGTCCAGAATTAATCAAACATAGATACAGAGAACTCGCTAAAATTTTTCATCCGGATAATCGACTCACAGGTTCTAAACCTGTATTCTTGAAAGTTTTAGAATCTTATCAAATACTCTCTAAACCGGAAGAACGTTCTCGTTTCGACCAAGAATTCAAGATTCGTAAAAGACAAGAACATGCAAAAAATGGAATTCATTTAATCCCGCCTTCCAGGATATTATTCGCCACACAAGCGGTTGAATTTGCGAGAAGGGGCCTTCTTCGGGCTGGAATGAGAAGCAGGGATCGCAAAAAATACACGGGCATCTATCATGATATTCGTATCTGCCTCAAACCGGAAGAGTTATTAGGCAGAATATTCGCAGCCATTCCTCTGGTAGTTAGGTCTATCTGTCCGGAATGCAGAGGTTCAGATTTGAACTGTGCTTCTTGCGGGGGAAAGGGTAGTTACAAAAGTTATAGATATCTGAAATGGAGCCCGGAGCCAGGCAGCTTGCTCCCCGGTAGGATCTATACCCTGGATCTATCCGGATTTAGGCCCGACGTATTTACTCATTTCAAGAAGCGGATCTTAAAAGTTAAAATTGAACTCTTCCAGGGTCAAAAAAAATAGGTATATATGCAGAAGGTTTTAAAATTCGAGCCCATCTATAAAGAAAAAGTCTGGGGCGGTAGAAAATTAGAAACCGTATTGGGACGTTCTATCCCTTCGGGAGATATTGGAGAGTCCTGGGAGATTTCCGATTATGGTTCGGATCTTTCCAAAATTACCAACGGAGAGTATTCCGGAAAAACTTTTAGAGAAGTATATACTTCAGATTCTGACTCAGTTCTCGGAAAACCTTTTAAAGGGCAAAGTTTTCCCTTATTGATCAAATTGATCGACGCTAAGGAAAAATTATCTGTACAAGTACATCCGGACGATGCATACGCAGAGAAGTTTGATCCTGAAAGTGCAGGCAAAAAAGAAGCTTGGACAGTTTTACAAGCTGACAAAGGTTCTAAACTGGTTTGTGGATTTTCTAAACAAACAAATAAAGAAGAATTTTCTGAATACGTGCAAACTAATCGAGTAGAAGAAATTTTAAATGAAGTAGAAGTAAAAGAACTAGATTCTTTTCTTTTAAACCCTGGAAGAATTCACGCAATTGGAGGTGGAATTCTTCTAATGGAAGTCCAACAATCTTCTGATTCTACTTATAGAGTATATGATTACGGAAGACCAAGAGAGTTACATCTTAAAAAAGCGTTGGATGTTTTGGATTTTTCTTCCGCCGATCCTAAGGACAAATTGAGTCCTCGACAAATAGATTCTTCCGAATTCTCTCGTTCTGTTTTGACTGCAAACGATAAGTTCAGAATGGAAATTATAGAGATCGATTCTAATAAGAAATTTTCTCTTCCTTCTTTTTCATCCGAGCCTGTGTTCCATGTTTTAATGGTTTTAAGCGGGGAATGTAAACTGGAAGATCTGGATTTAAAAACTGGAGACACTGTCTTAGTCACAGCTTCCGGTATTAAACAAGGTGTTGTTTGCGAATCTAAATCTTCTTTCTTACGTTTGGCCTGGTCCGGTCCAGGTTCAGACTGGATCCAATATTCTTAAGTTATGAACGGGCCGGGAGAATATTCGGAAGAACCTCTACTTTGGGTAAGCGAATCCGAGATCAAAAAACAAAGACAGATCGCAAAAGATTTACGTAAAACCCCTTGGTGGAGAAAAAAGAAAGCAGACGGGATTTGTCATTATTGTGGGAAAAAATTTCCGCCGGATGAACTGACGATGGATCATTTAATTCCTTTGGCTAAAGGAGGAAAGTCTATCAAAGCAAATCTGGTCCCGGCTTGCAAAGAATGCAATAATTCCAAGAAGAATAAACTTCCTTTTGAAGAATTCTGATCTTCTTACCAACAATGCGTGTGGTATACAGCCTCTAAAAGATATAGATCGCAGACAGTCTTATTACTCTGATCGGCTAAACAGCCAGCTTGCAATATCTCTGCAGTATTTTTATCGCTTGGAGTCGCCCTCCTGCAGTCTTGCTTTCCTCCGGAGTTACAATTGGAAGATCCTATCAGCACAAACGATATAAAAATTAATAAAAATATATTATGCATTTTGAATGAATTAACCTGCAGGTTTTGGTCTACTTTGAACATATCTTTCTAAAAACAGGATCCAATCCCTTTTGAGAGAGGGTTTTTTGAGATAAGAATCAAATCCAGAACTTACGAAAAATTCTTCGGAGCCTGGTAATGCGTGAGCTGTCCAAGCCACCAAATAGGGAGGATGAGCGAAAGACTCTTTGATCCTTTTAGAAACTTCTACGCCGCTGATATCCGGAAGATCGATATCTAAAAGTATGATCTCGTAGGTTTCTCTGTCTAATTGAGCGATCGCATCTTTCCCCATTCCTAAAGAATGTACTTTCATTCCGAGTTTAGTAAGAATGTCGAACGCAACCCTTCTGGAAAATTCTTGGTCTTCTACGAGTAAAATTTTAAGTGGAGGCAAAACAATAGGTGGAGTCGTCTCTTCTTCCAGTTCTTGCTTTTCAGGCTCTTCCTGCGGGAACGGAAGTAAGAACGAAAACTTGGATCCTTTTCCTGGAGAACTTGAGATTCGGATACTTCCTCCCATAAGCTCTACTAACTTTTTGGAAATAGTTAGGCCGAGTCCACTTCCACCGAATTTTCGCGCAACAGAAGAGTCCGCTTGAACGAATGGTTCAAATAAAAAGGACGCTTGTTCTTCTGCAATGCCGACTCCGTCGTCTTGGACCCAGAATTCTAAAACACGCGAGAAAAGATCTTCTCCATAAAAACGAACTCCAAGACAAACCTTCCCGCCGGAGCCTGTGAATTTGATCGCGTTACTCAAAAGATTTAAGAGTACTTGTTGGATCCTTCCCTCATCACCTAAGAAGATACCAGGGTGGTGTTCTGGATAAGTGAAATCTACTAGAACCCTTTTTTCTTCTGCTCTTGCTTTTACCACTCTAGCGGCTCTTTGCAAAACTGCGAATGGGTCGAAAGGTAGGATTTCCAAAACGAAACGATGGTTTTCTATTTTAGAAAGATCTAATAATTGATTCACTAAGTGGAGAAGATTCTCTCCGGATGCTTGGATAATATCCGCATACTCCTTTTGTTCTTGGGTCAAAGAAGTTTCTGACAGAAGATTAGAAGTGCCCAAAAGTCCGTTTAATGGAGTGCGAATCTCATGGCTCATGATAGCCAAGAAGTCGTATCTATATTTTGCTTCCCATTCTGCTTTTTCTTTTGCAGCTGTAAGTTGAACAGTTCTGGATTCTACCTTGTTTTCTAATTCAGTTTTGAGCTCGTTCAGATTCTGGTTAGCGATCTGTAGTCCCTTCTCCGCCTCCATAGAAGTTCTTAAAACTCTAGAGAAAGAGAATGAGAAACCTAAGCTATGGAAGAATATGAACAAAAATATAGCGGGAGCAAGTATGTAATGATTATTTAATATATAATTAGAAGATAAAATATCGTTTGCGCCGGCAATGATTATGAAAGAGATCCCTACTAAGAAAAATCTGGAACCAGGCCTTGCATGGATTACTGCTCTTGCGCAACCTAATAGAGTATAAGCTCCGCCTATGATGACAGTAAATTGGAATGGGAAAAGTAATCTTGCATAGTATTCAGCAGGCAATACCAAAGTGGGAATTGAGAAAACCAACATTGTGATGAACGATATCCTTTCCGTTTTCGGATGGAAATCTTGTTTGAATGCTGTCGCCGAATAGGATAAAAACCCCGAACATAGAACATAGGTGCTCAGATATTCTAATCTATAACTGATCTCCCAAGGAACCTCAGGAAACACATAATTGAATAACCTATTCCCGGTCAGGAAAAACCTGAATACGGAAGCTAATGAAAATAAAGCAAAGTATAATTGGCTTTTTTCTTCTCTCGTTCTCAAGAAAGCCATGATCTGATAGATCGCAAGCACCAAAACTGCTGCCGAACTCGCAATATCCACCGCCTGGCTAGCGTGCAATTTTTTTAATATAAGGGAAGGAGTTCCAATCTCAGGAGTAAACCAGAGGCCTCCATTGATATGAGCAAAGTTGGATATCTCAAAATCTAACCTTTTTAAATCTTGAGGAAGAAGGACGATTGAAGTTTGTAGGAATGGAACTGAGGTCTCTGGAGTTTTTCCCACCTTGCCTACAGTCTCTAAAAGTTTTCCATCCGCATAAACCGAGTAAGAAGTCCCAAGATCCGGAACTTTTAACATCAACTCAGGACAATTTTCAGGAAGATGAAGATGTAAAGTGTAGGTCCCAAAACCTTTTCCATTTGGAAATAACAGTTTTCCATCTTTGGTGAATTCGTTCCAGATCAAAGGGACAGTCGCATAAACCGTCTCTTGGATTTGTCCCGCCTGCTCAGGCTCAGACGCCAAAAATTTTCCTGGAACCAATTCCAAATCTCCTCTCAGTGCAAGAATGGTTTTGTTCGGGTCCCAAGCTTTTGCTTCTAGTTTACCTTCTCGAATTTCTCCCAAATCATAATCTGTCCTTCCGCAATTCCAAGAGAGAAGAATGCAGAGAAAAAAAATTGGGAAAATTACACGATTCGAATGCATAAATGACGGAATTTCATCCTATAAACGACGCATTTTCAGGTTTGTCCACCTTTTACGGCAAAGCTGAATCCTTTTTTGGGCCGATCTTTACAGTAGGGAACGACCTCTAATGTTGGAATCTTATGATAAGGAAACTGAATCCACAGAGCATGAGGAGCTAGGCGACGAGCTTCTGCACTTGCTGGATGAGGATGGAAATCCATATTCTTTTATTGTGGGAGAAGTAGTCGAGTTAGACGAGCACCAATATTTTTTACTCATACCTTCTTCTGAAGACGAAACTGATCTTATCAATTTGGATGTAGGATTTTTAAAAGGAGAAGAAAGTTTCGGATACTTTGCCGTGAAAATAGAAGCGGATGAATTCGGAGAGGATAGATTGATAGAAGTCACTGATCCCAGAGAGTTAGAAGATTTATTGTACGAATTGAACTCAGACGTAGTCTAATGGGTCCAACGGTTTTGATTTTTGTTTTGAAAATAGTTTTTTCATAAAAAAAGAAATCGCACAATTTTCAACGGATTAGAAACTATCATAGTGGAATTGAACGCTCTTAACTTCGAGTTTCAAATTTTAGCTCTGTCGAGTCTCATCATTTTGAGCATAGGCTTATTACGCGTTTCCACAAAGTTTGGAATTCCTTCTCTACTTATATTCTTAACGATCGGGATGTTAGCAGGTTCCGACGGCATTCTAAAGATCTGGTTTAATGATGCAGATCTGACTAGAAAGGTCGGTTCTATTGCATTAGCATTTATCTTGTTCTCGGGAGGTCTGGAAACCGATTGGACCAAGGTAAAACCAGTACTCGGGAAAGGTATTTCTTTAGGAACGTTGGGAGTACTTCTCACTTGTTTATTCGTTGCCTTATTTGCAATTTTTGTAATGGGTTTCGAGCCTATTATCGGATTTCTCTTGGGCGCAATTGTATCTTCTACCGATGCCGCAGCAGTCTTCAATGTTCTCAGAACTAGCAATATAGGTATGAGAAAAGGGCTCACTTCTCTTTTAGAATTGGAGTCTGGTAGTAACGATCCTCTAGCAGTTTTATTAACCACGTCCGTTTTAGGTTTTGTGGGCGCTTCTTCTCCTTCTTGGGACACCTTGGCCTGGACTATTTTCCAACAATTTAGCTTAGGAATTATCTTAGGTCTACTTTTAGGCTATTGGATTTATAGAGGTATGAACAGGATAAAACTGGATTACGAGGGTTTGTATCCGGTATTGCTTTCTGCCTCCGTTCTATTCGTATATGCTGCAACCGATCTGATCGGGGGAAACCCGTTCTTGGCTGTATACATCGCAGGGATCATAATAGGAAATAGATCTTTCGTTCATAAACGAAGTAATGTTCGTTTTATGGATGGGATTGCATGGTTGATGCAGATTGTGATGTTCCTTACCTTAGGACTTCTAGTATTTCCTTCTAAAATTCCATCTGTCGCGGCATTAGGAATTGCGTTTTCGGTTTTCCTTACTGTGATTGCGAGACCAGCAGCAGTATTTTTAGCTCTCACTGGATTTAATGTAGATTGGAGAGAAAAACTTTTGGTCTCTTGGGTGGGATTAAGAGGCGCGGCGCCGATCATTCTCGCTACATTCCCTTTTGCGAAACAACTTCCAGAATCAGAGATGATCTTTCATATTGTCTTCTTTACTGTATTAACTTCTTTGTTATTACAAGGATCTACGATCCCATTTGCAGTTCGAATTTTGGGACTCGAGGCGGCTTTGGAACAAAGGGCTTCTTATCCGTTTGAATTTGAGAACAAGGACAAGAGCGATACTCAACTTTTGGAATATATTGTTCCATACGGTTCTGCTTCTGTAGGCAAATTTGTTTACGAATTAGATTTCCCTGAAAACTCTTTGATCACTTTGATTTACAGAGGAGATTCTCACTTGGTTCCAACAGGTAAAACCAAGATGGAAGATGGGGATGTACTTTTGGTTTTAACTCCGGAAGGTGCAGAAGATAAGATCCGAGAAATTCTTTCTAGAATGGGAGATAGAAAGGAAGCTTAAGCTTCTTAGAATGGAATGGATCGTATTGATTGGAAGAAAGTGTTCCGATCTAACTATTTTGAACTAATCTTTATTCTTTTTATATTCTCCTATATTTCTTATCAAAATGCATGGCTATGCGATGATTCATTTATTAGCTTTAGAGTATTGGATCATTTTGTAAACGGATTTGGTTTACGTTGGAATATTGCTGAGCGTGTGCAGGCGTTTACAAATCCACTTTTAATCTTGGTTCTTTCTCCTTTTTATTATACCTATCAGAATATAGTATTCTGGTCTTTTTTTAGCTCATTTGTTTGGGGGCTCACTGCAGTTTATTTTTTAAGAAAGATTTCAATTTCTAAAGTTTCATTTTGGCTAGGCTTTGGATTTCTTCTATCTTCCCGATCTTTTGTAGATTACTCCTATTCAGGTTTAGAAAATTCTCTAAACTATCTAATCGAAACAATCTTCTTCTATTTATATTTTAGGAAAGAAGAAGGGGCCGATTCTAAGTTACCGGGCCTAGTCTTTCTCGCCAGTCTCGGATTAGTTTCCAGAATTGATTTTATTTTAATTTTCTTGATCCCACTTCTAATAGTTTTTATCGAAGATTGGAAGAAAGAGAAAATTAATATTTCTTCATGTTCTAAAATATTTATATGTAGCCTTCCTGCAGTCTTTTGGTTTCTATTCTCTGCTTTATACTATGGTTCTCTTTTGCCGAATACATATTATTCTAAAACGAATGTAGAAGATCCTTTTGTTCAGATACTTTCGCAAGGGTTACGTTATTATGTTTTTGAATTGAAATGGGATTCTGTCGTATTTGTATTTCTTCCGATTGTGGCGATCGTCCGAGCTGTTTTCCGGAAGGAATCCAATTCTGTCTTTATATCTTTGCTCTTTTCTTTGCCATACTTGATCTATATCCTCTTTGTGGGTGGGGATTTTATGGCCGGAAGATTTTTTACTTATGTGGTCTTACTTTTCGGGATTGCATTGGTTCGTTTGGAGAACATACAAAGAAATGAGCTTTATGTTTTCGGCTTTGTTTTAATTTTATATAATATTTTTCTATCTTCCAGTCCGCTACATTCCGTTAAACAACAAGCAAAGCAAAATCCTTGGGTTTTGGAAAGAGGAGAAATTGCAGACGAGAAACTTTGGTATTATCCTGGAACCGGTCTTGCTTGGTATAACAAAAAGGATTCTCTTCTCTCTAATCTCGCGAATAAGAAACCTTTTTTCCCACCGACAGACCAAAAGATATTCATTAAATTTAGTACGGGTGTGATTGGATATTTTCTTCCAGATCAATATATTATCGATATAGTTGCTTTAGGAGATCCTCTTCTTTCTAGGATCCAAGGAAAAGGCAGGGTAGGTCATAAGATCAGACGTTTGCCTTCCGGTTATTTCGAATCTATTGAATCTGGAGAAAATAAGATCCAAGATCCTAAGTTAAAAGAATATTATGATTCTTTGAATTTGTTGATAAGAGGGGAAGTGTTCGACATCAGAAGATGGGATTTGTTCTGGAAGTTTCAATTCGGTTCGCTGCGGAAATACAAAGAGCCCTTTTTAATAGATGAGGCACGTGAGAATAAAATGTGGGAAGAAGAAAATCGCAAGAAGAACGAAGGGATTAATCAAATCTAAAACGCTGAGTCCGAATTAAAATGTAGGAATTCCAACAAGTTTTACAGCGCAAAAATTTGGTTGAAAGATTTAGGATTTTATGATATAGGGAGCGAGGGTTCTCCCACGGGCCCTCCACCACCACCCAATTCGGGTGGGGGCCGCACTCGTCCCCTTTGTAGGAGCTCCTACAAGAACGGGGCCATTCTCTCTACAAGGATCCTTCTGTTGTCTCCTGTTTGCAGAGAAATAATTCCTCGAATGATTGCTTGCCTTCTTCTGTCTCTGGAAAACGCCCAAGTCCTAAGTCTATTTGCCAATGGAAAATAAGCTAAATTCGCAAACGCGATCCCGTAGAAGGTTGCGATAAATGCAGTCGCAATTCCTTCGCCTAAGGCTCTGGTTCCAGCCCCCAAATTTTCCAACACACTTACTAGACCCATTACAGTTCCGATGATCCCGATGGTTGGAGAAAATCCTCCGGCCGTTTCTAGAATTTTCGCGGACCGAGTTTCCTTATTCTCCAAACCTTCTGCTGCTTCGAATAAAATTTCTTCGACTGCTCTTGGATCCGTTCCATCTACAATGAGTTGTATTCCTTTTCTTAAGAATGCGTCAGGCACTGCTGCAAGTTGGTCTTCTAACGATAATAATCCATTCTTGCGGGCCTTCTCCGCGAAGTCCAAGAATACGTCTGAGAGAGAAAATTCTCTTTTAGGAAAAAGGGATTCTCTTAGGTGAATGATTAGATTTGCAAATTCTTCTGGCGTGTAACTTGCAAACGTTGCTCCCGCTGTTCCCCCTAAGATCAATACGAGCGCAGATAGTTTGAGGAAGGAAAGAAAATGCGCTTCTTCCAATAAGATAGCTAATAATACGGAAGCAAATGCGGCAATTAAACCGAAGAGGGCCGAACGCATGGGAGCAAATTAGGTAGATTATGTCCATTAGACAAGTCTTTTCGTGAAGGTTAAGGGAAGTTTGGCCGCCTCCTCACTTCGTTCGGACCGGGTTGCTGCGGGCTCGGGCATTCGCCCTCGTCACTTCGTGACAAAGCCCTTCGCATCCCTGGCGGAGTTCGTCGATCCAAATCTCACGACCTTAGCATCAGGCAATACACTCGAAGTTCTCATGGGAGGAGATTTTGTAGGAATTCCTACATGCATTTGATGAGAAGGTTTTCGTTGACGGGGCGAGGATTTTGTGATAGGGAAAATGAGCTTTCCCACAAGCCACTCCCCCCAATCCCAACGCAGGGTGGGGGCTCCCCTTATTACATGTGGGAGCTCCTACAAAGATAAAACTTCCGAGCCAGGGGGTTAAAAAAAATAAGGGACGGTTTCGTCCATCCCCTCTACAAGAAAGTGAAAATTCGCAGTGGATTGGCTTTAACCAGGGAGGTTAAAGGTCCATCCGATTTAAAATATCGGATTTCAAAGTTCGGACCTTAGGGTTCGGGCGGAATTTTTCCTTAGGGAGAGGATTTAATTTCCTACCGAAAAATGTGACTTTGCATGTTGCGCTGCAAAATCCATTGACTTTTTAGCTATTTCCAAAATTTTTGTCCCAAATGCTCACTGTAGTCACCGTTCTGTTTTTGGGAATTTACGCCCTCGATATTCTAGGATTATTTTTCTTTGGAATCCATACCTATATCATGGTGTATCTGTACAAAAAGTACAACACCAATTGTGATACAGACCCGAGCAGAAACCTTTCTTTGGACGATCCGAGCCTTCCGGTAGTCACCGTTCAACTCCCTATTTTTAACGAGTTTTACGTAGTAGATCGTTTGATCGATTCCACAATTGCATTAAAATATCCTAAAGATAAATTAGAGATCCAAGTCCTGGATGATTCTACAGATGAGACCATCCAAAAAGCTGCTTCTTTAGTAGCAAAATACAAGGCTCAAGGTTTCGATATTCATCACCTTCATAGAACCAATCGTGTTGGCCATAAGGCAGGCGCTTTGGACGAAGGAATGAGAGTTTGTAAAGGGGACTACATCGCTATTTTCGATGCAGACTTCATGCCAGATCCTGAGTTCCTTCTTAAAACCATGGCTTACTTTGACGATCCTCAGATCGGAATGGTACAAGCACGTTGGGGACATATCAACGCAGATTACAATATTCTAACCAAAGCTCAAAGTTTCGGTATCGACGGTCACTTCATGATCGAGCAAGTAGCCCGTAACGGTTCCAAACTTTGGATGAACTTCAACGGTACTGCAGGTACTTGGAGAAAGAAAACAATCGAGGACGCTGGTGGTTGGGAGCATGATACTCTTACCGAAGACTTCGACCTTTCCTACCGCGCAGAGCTAAGAGGCTGGAAGTTCCGTTATTTTAAAGATGTGGTTTGTCCTGCAGAAATCCCTGCGATGATGTCTGCATACAAATCCCAACAGTTCCGTTGGTGTAAAGGTTCTATCCAGACAGCAGTGAAACTTCTTCCTCGTATCTGGAAAGCAGACCTACCTTGGAAAACCAAGGCTGAGGCTGTGACCCACTTGATCAATTATTCTGTTCACCCACTCATGATTGTGAACATTCTATTCAGCGCTCCATTATTATTAATGGAATATTGGTCTGGTTTCAGCTTCTACGATCTTCCATTGGAAGTATTATCCGGAACTGCAGCGATCCTTTCTATCGGATCTGTTGGACCTTTATTCTTCTACGCATATTCGCAAAAGACATTATACAAAGATTGGAAAAAGAGATTGGTATATCTTCCAATTCTGATCATGATTGGAACTGGGATTGCTATCGTGAACACTAGAGCATGGCTCGAGGCTGTTTTAGGTATCCAGTCTTCCTTCAAAAGAACTCCTAAGTTAAGGATTGAGAATAACTCAGACTCTCTGAAAGAAAGACTGAAATATACAGTTCCTTTGGACTTCCATGTAGTTCTTGAGTTCTTACTTGGTTGTTATTGTGTGTTTTCCGTTGTGCTATCATTCTTAGTGGGACGTCCTTATATAGTAGGCTTCCTATTGATCTACGGGATCGGTTTCTTCTTCGTAGCTTTTAAATCTTTCCAAGAATTTACCTGGAAATACAAAGAAGCAAGGAACGCAGCTCAGGAAGAGATCCCTCAGGAAGCCTGACACAGCTTCCACCAAACAAAAGGCGAGAAACGGGTTGACTCCCTGTGTCCTCGCCTAAATCTGTCAAATACCCCAGGAAACAGGATAACCGATGAGTGAGAAAGTCTATTGCGCCAACTGCCTGCATTGTGTAACCGTCAGACAGTATGAATCCGAGGCGGACAAATACATCCTCCGGGTCAAATGTACCAAGAAAAAATGGTCCAAACGTTCCGGCGAAGAAAAGTTATACAAATACTTTACTGTGGCTCGCCGTATGCAGACTGATTGCGAATTCTACGAGCCGATGGGAGAAATCCTTCCTTATATCAAAAATTTGAAGAAAGAACTTCCCATTAAAGACGAAATCTATATGGTGAAGTCGCCTAACTAAAAAGGGCATTGTTCTCCAAACCGTTCCTTCTCCAACCCAGGACCGTAAAAGAAACGGGAAATCGCAAAACGGTCCTGGACGAACCCTACACCCTCTTCCCGGATAAAGATGCCTTATTACTTAAGGATTTTCCAGTTCGGGTGAGTGTAGGAGATCCTCTCTACAAACAATCTTCAGGTTCAGTTCTCTCTCCAGTAAACGGGATCGCTTCTTTAGAACATAGCGAAGAAGGATCTAAAATCCGTATCGTTCAAGATGGAAACTTCATAGGCTCCAAACCTTGGATCCCGAAAAGACTCAAAAAAGAAGAAGTGCTCGAACCGATGGACAGACTCGGTTTAGTGAGTCTGGATTTTCCGGAACATTCTCTTTTATCTTATCTCAAATCCAGACAGAAAACATCACTTATCATCTTAGCTCCATTTACAAGAACCCAAGATGTGGATTATCTTCCCGAGTTAAAAAAGAATTCAGAATGCCATACTCGTTTTGTGGAAGTTTTAAAAACCCTTTTTCCAGAAGCACAAATCAGAGATTATATTTCCGGTCTGAAACCCCCTATTAAAAATTATACATATCCTTGGGGAATTCCTGAATATTTCGTTTCTCAAACTGAAAAAGTCCCTTTTTCTAAAATTAAGGAAATCTTATATTTAGGCCCCGAAACATTATATAATCTTTATAGAGCTTTATTCGCTGATTTTCCTTTTATAGAAAGAGAGATCGCTCTTTATTTTTTAGGGAAGAATGGAGGGCTTAGAAAGGCAGATTCTACAGTTCGTATTCGAAACGGACAGAGTTTGAAATTTTTATTCGAAGAATACGGCCCTAAATATTCTAATTTTACTCTTAATTCCTTTTACGAAAAAAATCCAGTCAGAGATATCAAAAAAGGATTCTATTGGGATATCAGACAGAATTATTCCTTAGTTTTTTTAACCAAACATGATTCCCAAAGAAGAGAATTCCCTTGTGTTGAATGTGGAGAATGTTCTTATAATTGCCCTACACAAGCAAATCCTATGGCCCTGGTTTCCAGCTTCGGCAATTTTAATTCTTCACTTTGTATGGAATGCGGGATCTGCACATTTCTTTGTCCTTCTACCATTTCTTTAAGAAATAAGATCAGAACTTGGAAGGAGGCGAACCATGGCTTTTAGTTATGTTCTCTCTACCCAAAATGGTTTTTTCAGAAGAAAAGACCTTCTCTTTCCCGATATTCTTTTTGCAATTTTGGCGATTGGTCTTTTGGTTTTAGGTTCAGGCGGATCTTATTATCCAATTATTCCTGCAGGTTTTGGACTTTTAATCGGAGCGGGGGCTTACTTTCTACTTACAGGTGGGAAGTCTTACCCGCTGTATTGGGTCAATCACGCATTGAGTTTTGCACTTCTTCTTCCCAGAGATTCAAGGTATGCTTTGCATGCAGTTTTTGCCTTAGGGGTTGGGCTTGGCCTATGGTGGATTTTAGAACAGAGATTTAAGATACGATTCCCTCTGGCATTATTACAATTTTTGCTTTTTCTAATATTTTACTTTTTACCTGGAATAGATAGCTGGGCTTCCGCACCTTCTTCTGTGCTTAGAGGATCTTCTTATCCTGATATATATACTCCTGGTTTTTTCACAGAAGGTACATTGCCTGCGTTTAGATATTCCCCGCTGGAAGCATGTGGCGGATTCGGAGTAATCCTAGCAGTTCCTTTGTTATTACGAAGTAGTTTAGCTCTTTTACTACCTTTAGGATTTTCTATCCTTCTTTCTGTCTGGATACATATTGCTAAGATTCCAGGTTGGGAAACTGTTTCTGGTCCCGTTTGGCTTGGAACTTTTTCCTTCATTTTACTTCTGAATTTGCCGGGAAGAAATACAGGCTCACTTTTGCCTCTTTCTTTTTTGAGTTTGGCACCTCTTGGATTGGCAATTTTTTTCCTTCCACCGGTATTTGTTCCCACATTCCTGTGGGTCTCATCGTTTTTTTTCATTGAATCCATCCTGATTCGTATTTTCCTAGGAGATAGGACAGAGAAGAATGAACCAGCTCCTCGCTTTACTTAAGCCAGAGACTGTAATTTTTGAAATAGAAGGTTCCTCTAAGGAAGAAGTGATTAATCAACTTCTCCAGAAGGCCGTCGACTCGACGCTTATTGCTCGAGACGACAGGGAACTTGTGTACGAATCTCTCATGGCGAGAGAAAAATCCATGTCCACGGGCATCGGCAGTGGGGTGGCAATTCCACATTGTTCGGTCAATCTGGTGGACGAACTCAAATGTGTGATGGGTCTTTCTCGAAAGGGAATCGATTTTGATGCAATCGATCATCTTCCCGTTCATATTTTTATTCTTTTAATCGTTCCCAAATCCAAATTCCAAGAACATATCAAAACTCTGGCACAAATCGCAAAAACCCTCAATGTAAAAGAGGATCGTGAAAAACTGATCCTTTCCAGAAATTTCGAAGAGATCCGGAAAGCTTTCTCCGCGTGAGAGGGTGAGAGTTTGTTAGAAGAAGCGAAACGCTTTTTGATCTTTGCGGTTTTCCTTTCCGCGATTTCAGTATTTTTCTCCCAACTCAGGTCTCTAAATAAGGAATTTTTAGAGGCCGACTCAGGAATCCAAGTCCAGGATTCTTTAGACAGATCGACTAATACTAGTTTTGCGAAAGAATATTTGCAGTTTTGGAAAGGGTTAGTCAGTTTTGATTTGGGAGAAACTGAATCTGGGGATCCTGTTATTGCTCATATTCTCTCCAGATTTTGGCCTACATTACATTTGGCTGGTTTTGCAGTAATAACAGGTACATTCTTCTCTGTTTTTCTGGCTCTGGTTTCTCTTCTTCCTCGTTTTGAATTTATAGGAGAAGTTTTCGGATTTATCAGTCAACTCATCCTATCCACTCCAGTGTTCGTAGTTTCTGTCTTTCTATTAGTGTTTTTTTTTCTGATACTCGGCTGGCTTCCACCAGGAGGTTATGAACCAGGAAATACCGCATATGTCATCCTGCCTGGAATCGCATTGGGATCTAGAGTGTTTGCCAGACTTTTTATTTTTGCTCATCAACTGGCCAGAACAGAAAAAAAATCTGCGTATACTAATGTTTTGAAAGCAAGAGGATATTCAGAAAATCGAATATTATTTCGGCATATTCTACTCAAAGTATCTCCTGTGCTTCTGATCTTGATCTTATTAGATCTGAGTTCTTTACTTTCAGGCGCAATCGTAGTGGAGGAGATCTTTTTCTTTCCTGGAATCGGAAAATCCATGTATCATGCGATCCGGACTATGGATTCTGCGCTGCTTTCAGCACTTTTGTTTTATAGTGGGACGGTATTCTATATTCTCACCAGGGTTTCTGAAAGAGTAAGAGATAGTCTTTTGGGTTGGGAGGCGGGCGCCGCTTGAAAACTCTTAACCTGCTTCGTTACGGAACTATCTCTCTATATTTAGTTTTAGTTATATTTGGAATATTATTTAAATCCGCACCTACAGAATTAAATTTGAAAGAATCCTTTCTTTCTCCTTCTTTCGATTTCCCGTTCGGTAAAGATAGATTGGGAAGAGATGTTTTTTCCATGTTTGCATATGGAAGTTTGGCAACCTTCTTATTTGCATTTCCTGCAAGAGTTCTTACGTTAACAGTGGCTTCCTTAATAGGTTTGGCTTCTTATACTAGTCCATTCTTTAAGAAGAATGTATTCTCTCCTTTGTCTTCTGTGTTTGTTTCTCTACCTTCACTACTTTTAGCATTAATTGTAGTTCAAGTTTTTGGAGCAGGGCCGATCCCTTTATTTTTAGCGATTGTCCTGGGAGATTGGGCGCAAGCTTACGAAACGGTCCGAGCTAAGATAGATGAAGTAAGCACAAGCGGATATGCATTAGCTGCCTCTTGTTTCGGAGCAAGTAAATCTTATGTTTTTAGGGCACATCTTCTTCCTCAAGCGTTTCAAATATTAAGAGTACTTTTGTTTACAGGACTTCCGGCAGTAGTAATGACTCTTGCGATCTTTGGATTTTTAGGAATTTCAGCAAGTGGAGAATTATTTGGTCCCGGGCTAGGAGAACAAATTGCGTTTTCTAAAGATTATGCGCAGAATGCTCCTTGGTCTTTAGTGTTTCCTACTCTTGGAATTTTAGGTTTAGTGATGACTGTAGGAGGAAAACGTTCTTGAAACTGTTATTCTTCCGAAATTGTTCCGCCGTTGTTTTATTAATTTGTTTGTCTCCGTTATTTATTGGAATGCCAACATATGCGATAGATGAGTATTATCGTTTTCCTGAATATTCTTCTCCCGAAAAAATCAAATTCGAAAAGGAAAGAAAACTTTGTATTTTCCCGCTTAGAAATTTATCCGGAGATTCATCTTTGGACTTTTATTCTTCGGGATACGCTTCCGTTCTTTATTCCGGTTTAAAATCATTAGTTCAGATCTATGACGAATCTTTGATCCCTAAATCTATCCAACATCCTTTCGGTCCAAATCCTTCTGATGTTAAACCGAATTTAAGGGAAGGAGAATGGGATTATAGAGGTCTGGAAAAATTAAAAAAAGAAGAACTTTCATTAAACGTTTCAAAAGATCCTAGATACTTAACTTTAAAAGTTCAACCTTACGAGGCAGAGCCTGCTCCTGATGAGGGTTTTCTTATTCCAATCTCCAGAAAATATGACTGTTTCTATTCAACATACGGTGAATTTGAGAAGAAGGGAGAAGAAATTAGAATTAGTATCCGGATGCGATCCTCCAAAGACGGGTCTAAAAAGGAATTCTCTCATAAAACAAGTGTTAGGCGATCTTACCAAGAATTAAATCCGGTCATTGAAGAGATCCGCAAAACACTTTTGGGAAAACATACTAAAGTTCTTTCTGTAAAAACCGGAAACCAATACGATTCACTTGTATTTTTGGATGGGAATTATATAGGTAAAACTCCTTTAAAAAGAAATGATATTCTTTCTGGAATTCATGATATTCGGATCACTAAAAACGGATATTCTGATTGGATAGGCCAGGTTGATCTGAGAGAATCCCCTAAAGATCTGGATATTGTATTAGAAAAAGATAAAAAAGAGGGTTTTATTTCTGTCGATTCCGATCCCCAAGGTGCTAAAGTATATTTAGGCTCCGAATATTTGGGAGTTACTCCGCTTGCAAAGGTTCCGGTCAAAGTTGGTTGGAATAGGTTGAGATTTGTTTTGGCCGATCACGTGGACCAATTCAAGGGAGTGGAAATCAAAAAAGGAGAAGTATCTGAAGTCAAGGCTCGATTGAAAGAAGGGGAATCCGTTTCGTATTATAAAAATAAAAAGTATTTGTTCTTAGATCATACCTATGATGATTTCGCAATTTATTCTCTTTATGGAAGTTTGTTCTTCTATGCAGGATACTATTATTTTAATTTAAGAGCTGATCAGGCCTTGGAAAATGCAAGGCCTATGGTCCAGATCACCAATTTTACGGCTCTTCAAGAATTGCAGCAATCTTCTCCTAATTTCCAAACATTTGCTCTCTCTTATTTTTATCAGGAAAGTATCTATAACGATGCTAAAAGCAAATCCGATTATTTTAGATCCATTTCCGGAAGGTTCGGAAAACACCAAGGTATCCATGGTGGGCTCATGTTGTATGGGATCGGAACAATGTTGATCTTATCTGCAACATTCTATGCTCTAGGTTTAGATTCTGAAACCTTAGAGGTAGGGGTGGCTCCTGTAAAAACCATGCCCACATTCGTAAAAGGTATAGAAGGCCAGTATGAAGCAGAGTCTTACGCAAAGTTTAATATGAGATTCTGATTAAATCATTACTATTTCTTCTCTATCCTGGGCTGTTTTCGGGAAAAATTTGGTATATTATATGATGTCAGATCAACAAATCGCAATCGTCGCAGTTATAGTCGTGCTCTCAGGCATCTTCGCATTCATATTCTTGGGGGTTTATTTAACCAAGTATCAATACTTTGAGATGGATTTTAGTAAGGGGATTCTATTAAAAAGAATTAAATTTTCACGAGTCGATTTGGATTGGCAAGTCGGTAAGGTGTATGGATTTCCAGATGAATTTGGCGAGATAAAGGTGATGAATCGAAGGGAGATTTTTATCCGATCCGGCTTTAACGAACCGGGACAGGAAATTTTAACCTGGAATTATAGGATTCGTGAACTTCAAATCTTTGGGAGAATTATCATGACCGCTAACGAACCTTGGCTTGAAATCCGAATGGGTTATGCAAGTTTGATTGGTGGAATATATATCGGTTCCTTTATGAATTTTGCTTTTAGCGGAGTCATTTCTGAAATTATACCGTCGAGCCCATTCGTATTCTTTTTGATATTAGGAACTTATTTCTGGTTTTTAAAATATCAGATCATAAATCGTACAATCAATATATGCAAGAAATTCTGTGTTGGTTTGCGATAAACCTTTCACCTCCGAAAATTTTCCCTGCATTTTTAATGATGGATTTAGTTTCTAAGATCCGGATAAGCAACCTTGGAAGATCATCGATTTTATTTTAAGCGGCCTTTCTAGAGTTCTTTGGCGTATCGGACCAAATATTTAAGATTTAATATAAGAATATAATCTAAAACTTCCTAAAACTAAGATCGCATTTTCATTATCCGAAGGTTTTAGCATTTCAGAAAGTTTTTCTGGAGCGATAGAGTAAGATCCATATCCATCCGGGAGTTTGAATTCTTTAGAATCTAAAAAATGCAAATCTGACTTTTGAGTTTTTGTATAATCTAAAAGTTTTTCCGCCATAGATTCTCCTTCTTTGTCCGGTAAAAATCCAGCTAAGATGGAGAATCTTTTTTCCGGAAACGCAGAAGATAAAGACGCGAGTGTAACTCGGATTGCATCTGGGTTATGAGCGGGGTCAAATACGATAAACGGAGAGTGAGATATGATTTCTAATCTACCAGGTGGACGAGGAAGAGGCTTTGCAACTTCCTTCTCAGTTTTTTGGATTGCGATTTCGTTTTTAGAAATGATCTCTTCTAATCTATGTACAATAAACTTTACATACTCTTGGTTGTGATCTAGATACGACCTTCCTTCGGGTAACGCAGGATAAAGAAATAACTCTAAATTTTTTTCTAAACAAAATTCTTTGAGTATTTTTAAGAGAGAAGGTTCTGGTTCTAATGCGAATACGATTTTAGTTCTTTCAGTTACTATTCCCAATTTCTCTTTTAGGATGGCTTCTTTTGTATTTCCCAAAACTGCTTTATGATCTTCTCCGATAGCACATACTACTAACACATCCGGATCTGCCAGTTTAGTAGCATCTAACCTTCCTCCTAGACCGGCTTCGTATACTTGGACCGCAATATCCTTTTTTTCGAATAAAACGAAGGATCCAAGAGTAAACCATTCAAACCAAGAAAGAAAGGAAAGCTCCTCTGCGTTGCTTTCTGTAAATAGTATATTAGAGATCTCTTTTAGATTTTCATCATTTACCGGATTAAAATGTGGGCTGAGACGAATTCTTTCTTTTGGATCGAATAGATGGGGAGAAGTGTACAAACCTGTTTTGTATCCAAGATTAGAAAAACTTCCTGCTAAAAAATGAGAAACGGAACCTTTTCCGTTTGTCCCGACTACAGAAATCCTAAGCCTTTCTTTTCTCCTGTTTCTCCAACTGTGGGAATCTACAAGAGTACGGAATGGATCCAGAGAATAGTCCCCAAATACGTTAAAATTCCTGGTCTTCTCTAAATTGGTTAATTGGGATCCGAATTCTAAAAAATCTGGGATAGACATTTATGATTTTCTAATATTTTCTCAGGTATAGCCAAGTGCTTGTAACAGTCGAAATCTTCCTTTCTCGATAAGTTCCGGGCTTAAACTCACACCAGTGAATAATCGGAATTGTTCTACTGCTTGGTAGAGCAACATTTCTGTTCCTGGTACGATACTCGCTTCCTTCTTCTTGGCTCCTAAAACCAATGGGGTTTCCAAAGGATTATAAACGATGTCGAATACAACTTGTCCTTCTCTAAAACAAGACTCAGGGATTATAGGTCCTGGATCCTTTCCTTTCATTCCGAGAGGAGTTGTGTGAATGATGAGTGAATATTCCGAAAAATTCTTTTGTACTTCGTTTAGATCGGACGATTGTATCTTTGCGGATGAAATATTGGAGAGTAGTCCAATCAATTCTTCAGAAGTTTTAGGATTTCTTGCAGCAATAGTTAGATCTTTTACTCCCGCTTCTTTCAATAAGGTAAAAGAAATTCCGCGCGCGCTTCCTCCGCTTCCGATCAATAACACTTTTCCTTTTAAACTTTCCGGGAAAGATTCTTGGACAGAGCGAACTGCACCTATTCCGTCCGTATTATACGCGCTAATCGATCCGTTTTCAAAAACCAAAGTGTTACTTGCTTTAACTGTTTGGGAAGTTTGGTCTGTTTTGTCTGCGAGTTGAAATGCAATTTCCTTATGAGGAATTGTGACTGACAAACCTTTGACTCCGAACTTTGACAAAGAAAGAAGTTCCTTTTTTTCCAAAGTTTCCACTGGAAAAACCAAATATCCGCAGTCCAGACTTAGGTCGTCATACCATGAGCCATGCAATAAAGGTGATAAGGTATGAGATAGGGGGTTCCCTACGATCCCGAAGTATTTTGAGCTGTCTCGAAAGATTTTCAATTGGTTCCGCTTCTTTTTTACTAAAATTCTCGACTTTATCCGAAAACCCGGAAAACCTGTAATGCAGATGGGAATCCTGGCCTCGCTCAACGATTTTCTCCCTTTACTCGGCACTCAACCCTTTTTAGTTTTAGCTTCTTCTTCGGGTTGGTGGACGACATTCACGGATATACTGTTTGTTCTGTCTATTAGTGGCGGTTTAGCCTGGTATTTTTATTATTATAAAAGAAAGGATCTTTTAGGTGGTTACTGGGTGGCGTTTTTAGTCGCTATTCTGGGATCTCTAATCATTCTTTCTATCTTCCAAGACCTGATTCGAGAAGTGGTGTATTGGTTAATCTCACCAAAGATTGGAATCTACCAGGTTGCAAATGTGAATTTGATCGCGGTACTATTGGGCGGATACTCCATGCTCTATATTATGAACCGTATCAATCATAATAAAGAACGCAGAGACTGATCTAAGCTTATATCTTCTTTTGTTTTTCCGCCAGGGTCATTTCGAATACCTTGGCGTATTTTAAGAAATTATAATAGAAGCCCATAATAGCGAGGATTAGTCCTCTTCTTCCGTCCAAAAATCCAAGTCTTACAAAATACATCCAAAAAGATTTGTATCCTGCTTCTAATAGGGCTAAGAATAAACCGCTACGTTTTCCTTTTCCGAATTTTTCAGTGGCAGCAAGTTCCGAATATCTATTAATAAAACTAACATGGTCGAATAGATTTTCGTAGGAATAATGGAATACGGGATTTTTTAATTTCTTTCTACTTCCAGACAATTCCACGGCCTCATGGACCTTTCCGCCCACAAATTTGCCTTTTGATTTTAAGAATAGTCTGGCCCGATAATTTGGATACCAGCCTCCATGTCGGATCCATTTTCCCATATACATTGTTAGTCTAGGGATGATGAACCCGTCTTCGCTTGGTTCTCCATTCTGGAATAAGTTTTTAATTTCTTCTTTTAGGCTGGGAGAAAGTTCTTCGTCCGCATCCAGAGTAAGTATCCAAGGGTTTGCCGCCAAAGAGATTACGTGATTTTTCTGGGAAACATAATCGTCGAATTTTCGGAGGACTACTTTGGCCCCCTTCTTCTTTGCGATACTCTCTGTTTTATCCTCGGAACCAGAATCCAATACGATGATCTCATTTACGAAATCTAGAGAAGACAGACATCTTTCGATATTATCTTCTTCGTTTAATGTTATGATACAGGCTGAGATTGGTAACATCAAGCGCGGGAAAAATCCTGGTCTCTTACGGATTTAAAATTAGACGAAAGAGGAACTTCCAATCTGGCGATGGTTACGTCTTTGCGGATGATGATCCTGAAAAAAGAAGGATCGATTCCTTCTCCTTTGAGCATAATTAATATAAGTGCGAGTCCTAGTCCCGCTCCTTCCGTATTGTCAGCGTTATCTAGATAAAACTGTGCGATATCTCCGTATTGCATTCCTTTTTCTAATTTTTCGCGGAGAGATTTTTCTTCTTCAATCGTGACAGGCGTATTGTTCGTTACTTCAACTCGAATTCCATCCATGGAATAGTCGAATGTGATCAAACAGAAATATCCCTTCTTTTTGGATTTGTTTCCGTATTCTTCCGCCATTTTTTCGGAGAATAATTGCTTATATTCGGAGACTCCTTTTTTGTACTGGATGGGATTTTCTATATCGTATCCATTTTCCTCGAAGAAGATCCTTTTTTGATTTGCCTTGCAGGCGTTGATCGATAATTCTTTTACGATAGTGTAAATCGTTGGAACAAGGGTGGGATAAGTGACCTTATCCAAGATGAGCTCGATCGCTTGTTGGATATGTTCCTCGACCGATCTGGTGATTCGATGGGTCTTTAGAGAGAGGATTCTTCCATCCTCAACCGTAAGCCGGATATTGTCTGATATATCCCGGATTTCCTGACCCATTAACCTTGAACTTTTCGGAACTCGATTTGTTTGTCAAGAGACTCATTCTAATAGCTTTAAAAAAGGTCCGTTCTAATTCGGTCCGAATTTTGCCAAAATTCTTCCTCTATGTTTTAGGGAGCCTTCTATTTTCAGGGAATATTCACGCTGATTCCTGGTCTTGGAGCGGGGCTTATATTATCCAACCGGAAACTTTGGAATATTCCGGCCCTGTTCAGATCCAAGTGAAAGATGGTTTGGTGGAAAAAATATCTTCTTCTTCTCCGTCAAAGGAACCTCTGTTCATTTTACCTGGATTTTGTGATTCTCATGTAACCTTGGGGGCAAACTCTCTAGGAGGCTGGAAGGAACGTTCCGAATTGGAATCCGATCTGAAACAATTTCTGCTACATGGATTCACCTATATCCAGAGTATTGCAGATCCTCCTTGGGCTTTTGAACTTTCTGAGATCAGGAAAAAGAATTCTCAGTATCCGCGGATTTCAGTCCTCCCGCCTGTTTTGCTTGCAGAGTCCAAAGAAATTTCTGCATCCAAAGTTTCGGGTTATAAAATCCTAAAATCACCTGAAGAAGCGATGTCTTCTATATCAGGCAAACGAGGAAAGATCCATTTATTCTTAAGGCATAATGAAGGAGAAACTTTCGAAGTAGATGGGAAACTTCTCTATCGAATGAGAAGTGAAGCGGAGATGAACGGATTAGAATTATCAGTCTCCACTTTCGGGGAAGAATTTGCAAACTGGGAAGCATTGTCTTCCGAAACGAAAGTATTATATCATCCTATTCCGGAAACTTCGTCCATTCGTCCCGTAGCTCATAATTTAGTGAAACAGATTTGGGCTCCACTCTTCGGGATCTATTTTACTAGAAAGGGAATTGGAACTTCTTCCTTTTTAGAAGAATGGGAAAAATGGACTGGGTGGAGTCCGACTTTCAAAGAAAGAGCACTGTCTAAAGAAGTGATAGCTAGTATGCCCGGACTTTCTGAATCGGAAAGGGAAGAAGCAGAGAAAGAATACGAATCCTATCTTGCTTTCTTGAGGGCCCGCAAGAATCTGTCCTTAAGGATCTTACTCGGTTCGGGTGCGGGTCACCAATTACAGTTCCCTGGAATTTCCGGCTGGAAGGAACTTAGAATTTTATCTGAACTTCTGGGGCCCAAAGAAGCATTGAGAGCGGCAACTGAAACCACCTGCCAATACTTGGGGGCGGCTCATGAGGGAAAGATCCGAGTAGGAAAACCGGCACATCTTTTGATTTTTAGAGAAGACCCTCTCCAAAATTGGGATAAACTAAAAACATTAAGAACGGTCGTAACGGAGAGAGTGAAAACCGAGATCTCTTCTCCTGAAAAAAAGAAAACCGAAAGGCGGAGACGATGAACGAAAATCAAAAAGAACTCTTTCAAAAATTACTGGACGAAAGTTTCAGAAAAAAAGCGGCTTTAGAGCCCGGAGCAAAAGTTTCTGCGTTAGTCACTAGTTCTAAATCGGATTATGTTTTTATAAAGATACAAGGAGCGGGTCTTTCTGGGATTATCGCTGCAGATGAGTTTACGGAAGCTCCGCCAAAACAGGGAGAAACCATTGAGGCTTATTTTTTGCAGGAATCTTCCGGGGACCAATACTTCACCACTTGTTTGAACGGGGACACAATCTCCAAAGACATGGTATCTATCGCTCATACAGCTGAAATTCCAGTTTTGGGTCATATCACTGGGGAAAATGATGCTGGCGTAGAGGTTAAGTTAGGCGAACAAACAGGTTTCTGTCCATTTTCTCAATTAGATCCGGAACTGAAAAAACAGAATAATGGCGTAGGAAAAAGGGTCCGTTTCCTCATTTCAGAAGTTGGAAGTAAGGGAAAGATCATCGTTTCCCAAAAGAAGATCGCAGATAAAGAAAGAGAGGCTAAAATTTCAGTTCTGAAAGGAGAATTGAAGCCTGGAATGTTTGTAACATGCAAGGTTAAATCAGTTCATACTTTCGGTTTGATTGTAGAAGCGGACGGACTTACCGCACTTGTTCCTGCTTCGGAGGCAACTTTCAAAAAAGGAGCAGATCTTGCGAAAGATTTCCATCCTGGACAAGTTCTGAGAGCAAAAGTTTTAAAATTAGATTGGGAAGAAGGAAAACACAGCTTTACTGTTAAAGATTTTCTAAAAGATCCTTGGGCTCAAAATGTTCCTTTCAAAGAAGGTGATTTGGTCACAGGAACTGTAGAAAGTGTAAAACCTTTTGGAGTATTCGTAAAATTGAATGAACAATTTTCCGGACTAGTTCCCAATAGAGAAACTGGATTACAAAATCGTACACCTGCAGCTCAACATTTCAAGATGGGAGATTCGGTTTCCGCATTTGTAACAGAAGTGAATATAGGTAAAAGACAAATCTCACTTTCTCTCGTGAAAGCAAAAGAAGTTCAGGAAAGACTGGATTATAGCGGATATCTCTCTGAGGAAACTTCTTCCACAGGATCTTTCGGTGCGATTCTTGCAAAATCCTTAAACAAGGGACAGAAAAAAGGATAAATGGCTCTCCGGATCGCATTGTATCGACCGGAGATACCTCCCAATACGGGAAATATCGCCCGACTCTGCGTCGCTTTAGGAGCAGAGTTGCATATTGTAGGAGAACCTTCCTTCGAGTTGTCTGAAAAAGCGGCAAGAAGAGCTGGATTAGATTATTGGGATAAACTAAAATTGACTCTCCATTCAAGTTGGGAGGCCTTCTCAAAATCCTTAGACGCTGATTCCAAATTATATTTAATATCCACTAAGGGTATTACTTCTTATACAACTCCACAGTACGGGGAGAATGACGTATTTTTGTTCGGAAATGAAACATCCGGATTGCCTCAGGAAATTTTTCAATCCGAGATCCCAAATGGAATTCTTAGAATTCCAATGGAAGAAGATTGTAGATGTTTAAATTTGAGTAACGCAGTCGCGGTAATTGCATACGAGGCATTGCGCCAAATTCGTCGTTGGTGAATCGGAAACTGTCTTCCGGAAAAAATCGGATTTACACCCCTCGAAAAAACCAGTCCTATGGAAAAATATGGGAATGTCCTTTTCCCTAGGAGAGATAGAAGCCCGCATTAGGGAACTCCTAGCAAACGGTTTAACAGGTAATTCCCAGGATTTCCATGCGTGGATCCGTATGGACACTCTTCGTAAATTCAGAGAAGAGCCTTCTTTCTCACCTGACTGGGTTCCAAAAGTTCTAGACGAGCTTGTTACATCCGGAGAAGCAGCAAAAAGTAAATTAGATCCTAGAGAATATACTCTATCTATAGAATCTTCTCTCCGTAAAAAAACTTCCAAAAACGAAGAATACCTTCTACTCGGCCGCACCGAATTTCAACCAATGCAATATGTAAGAAGTAGAATGGAATCTTTCCTAAGAGCCAACGGAATTGACGAAGACATGATCGTTGACCTCACAATTGGATCCATCGAGGCAGTCGAAAATGCAGTCAAATACGGTGACGGTGGAAATGTAGAAGTAGCTTATACAATCGAAAAAAGTGGAATTTTTAAGATCCGACTGGTGAACAACCTGAGAGAATTGAATATCGAAGAAGATATAGAAAGAGGAAAATTTTCTTCCACAGCCACTCTCATGAGAGGGATGATGGTTATGCAAAAATTATTCGATAAAATGGATCTGGAAATCTTAGAGGATAAAAGACAGGCCTTGTTTATGGCCGAAAAAATCCTTCCGAAGTAAATTCCTCAGTTTTTTAAGTTTTACACTTTTTCGGTTTTCGGGTCTTTCTTTCTAAGAGTATGTCTTCGATTTTTAAAATTCATTCCAACTACAAAGCAGCCGGGGACCAAGTCCAGGCTATAGAAAAAATAGGCCAAGCATTTCAAAGGGGAGAAGATAAGGTTACCCTAGTGGGAGTGACTGGCTCCGGCAAAACATTCACCATGGCACAGGTGATCGCAAATATGGGACTTCCTACCTTGGTCCTCTCGCATAACAAAACTTTAGCGGCTCAGTTATTCAGAGAATTTAAGGAGTTTTTCCCTGAAAATGCTGTGGAGTACTTCGTTTCCTATTATGATTACTACCAACCAGAGGCTTACGTACCTTCTTCAGATACATTTATAGAAAAAGATATGTCGATGAATGAGGAGATAGACAAACTCAGGCTAAGAGCTACTTCTTCTTTATTGGAAAGGGATGATGTGGTCATTGTAAGCTCAGTCTCTTGTATTTATGGTTTAGGATCTCCAGAAGAGTATGTGAATTCAGTTGTCGCATTACAAAAAGGAGATATTATAGATAGAGATCAGGTCATTCGCAAACTTCTTCATATACAATATAATCGTAATGATACGGATTTCTCTCGTGGAAATTTCAGGGTGAGGGGTGATTCTATCGAAGTTTATCCTGCTTATCATACCGACGCTTTTCGAATCGAATTTTTCGGGGACGAAGTGGATTCAATTTCCAGGATCCATCCAGTTACGGCTCAAGTTATCGCTAAGCAGGAAAAATGTTTTATCTATCCTGCAAAACACTTCATCATGTCGCCTCCATTGATAAAGGACGCTGTCAAAAGAATTAAAGATGAGATGGCGGAACAAGAGATCAAGTTCACAAAAGAGAATAAATTTTTAGAAGCACAGCGTATCGTATCTCGCACGAATTACGATATGGAAATGCTCCAAGAGATGGGATACTGTAACGGGATCGAAAACTATTCCCGTCATCTTACAGGAAGAAAAGAAGGAGAAAGACCTGCCTGTCTGATAGATTATTTCCGCGGAGATTTTTTACTCATAGTGGACGAGTCTCACGTAACAATTCCTCAAGTAGGGGGAATGTTCGCGGGTGATAAAGCTCGTAAACAAACTTTAGTAGATTTTGGATTCAGATTACCTTCTGCCCTAGATAACAGACCTTTGAACTTTACGGAATTTGAAACTTTAACTCCTAAAACATTGTATGTATCTGCAACACCTGCTGAGTACGAATTAGAAAAGAGTAAAACAAGAGTAGAACAAATTATCCGTCCTACAGGACTTTTAGATCCGAATGTAGAAGTTCGACCTACTAAAAATCAGGTAGAGGATCTTCTCGTTGAGATCCGAAAAAGAATAGATCTAGGAGAAAGGGTTCTCGTCACAACATTGACCAAGAAGATGGCGGAAGATCTCTCGGATTATTATAAAGAATTAGGACTTAAAGTTTCTTATCTACACTCTGAGATAGAAACATTGGAAAGGATTGAGATTATCCGAGATCTTAGAAAGGGAATTTATGATGTCCTAATAGGGATCAACCTATTACGAGAAGGTTTAGATATCCCTGAGGTCTCTCTTGTTGCAATTTTAGATGCAGACAAAGAAGGTTTTTTAAGAAATTATAAATCTTTAATACAGACCATCGGTAGAGCAGCTAGGAATATCAACGGAACTGCCGTGTTGTACGCGGATAAGATGACAGATTCTATGACCAAAGCCATAGAAGAAACCAAAAGAAGAAGAACTATCCAGGAAGAACATAACCTGAAATACAGAATCTCTCCTCAAACGATCAAAAAGGAAATTGCCGATATGATCGAAAGGACAGAAAAAGAACTGGCTCCGGAAGAATATGCGGCCGAAGAGATCAATAAAAAGTTCAGAGAGAAAAACTTCTCTTCTAAAGAGGAAATGAAAGAGAAGATCAGAGAAGAAATGTTAAAAGCAGCCAAGGAACTCGATTTCGAAAGAGCGGCTTTACTCAGAGACAAAATGCTTACCATCAAAGTGAATCCTACAGAGGGAAAATGAGCTTAGACATCACAATCATTACTATAATTATCACAGGAGGAATAAGTCTTTATACATTATATGTAGACCAGAATCTTTTAGACAAACTCCTGCTGAGACCTTTCAGAGATTCTAAAGAAGGGAATTATTATACCTTAGCCACCAGTGGATTTGTTCATGCAGATTTCACTCATCTACTCTTTAATATGCTGACACTTTACTTTTTCGGAAGGCATGTGGATATGGTACTTGGACCCGTAGGATTTATGGGTCTGTACTTAGCGAGTATCTTGATCGCAAATCTGGTCTCTTTCCAGAAAAACAAATCAGATGCAAATTACGCAAGCCTAGGCGCGTCTGGAGGAACTTCCGGGATCGTTTTCGCTTCTATTTTATTCTATCCGTACTCTAAAATTTTCTTTTTCTTTATACCGATCCCAATCCCGGGACCTCTATATGCGATCTTATATTTAGGGTATTCTTACTATGCTTCTAAGAACAGACAAGATGGGATTAATCACGATGCACATCTTTATGGAGCGCTGACTGGACTCGCAGTAGCAATATTAGTGCAACCGAGTTCATTGATTGCATTTGTTAAATACGTGTTTGGCGGATTTATATAATATTTTTCTAAAATGCGAAAGGATTAACCTCCTTTCGCGATTTTATCCTTTATAAAAGCCTTAAATTTATCAGACCCAAAGCTAACATCCATTTTGATGATCTCAGGCGCGAGATAAGGATGTTTTTTCATAATATATTCTTCGATTGCGGCATACTTATCTGCTTTTGCTTTTAGAAGAATTTTGTTTTCCGAATCGATTGTAAGCTTTCCTTCCCATTGGTATAAAAGAGCCACTTCCGGAAAGATTGTGCCGCTTACGATTATACCTAACTGGAGCATTTCTGCAATATACTCTTCCGCTAAGTCGCGATCTGCTAAAGTAGTGAAGACTAAGATTTCTTGCGATGAAGACATGATTCCTCCGAGAAAAAGGAGGATAAGAAGTATTCATTCTTTGTCCAGTCTTTCTTTGGAGAGATCGGATCAGTATCTGGGAGCGTTCGGATCGGAATAATTCCCTTTGCCTGAATTCGGCATGGAACCTCTGGATGAAGAAGGAATATAATCATCACAAAGATTACTACATCTTCCTATACAATTTTCTCGTTTGCGATCCACAGTAATTGCGGTAAAAACAGTTTCTACCTTAGGGATTGGATATTGGGTCCAACATTGGCTCTTGCAGTTCCCGTATTTGGCGGCGCAGTTCCGAGCAGTAATTTGATCAGAACCTGCTGAGATCATCATATCGAAAAGTTCTTGTTCTTCTCTGGTTTTGAATTCGCCTTTTTTACCTCTTTTGGAAAGTTCCTGTTTGCTCAGATTGGCATTTTCTGCTTCTGGAAAATCCTCGATGGAGCCTTTTCCTTTAATCTTGCCTGATTCGTCGGAACTCCAATCGACTGCGAAAAAGCAGTTTAGAATAAAGAAGAATAATAATAGTGCGAATTTAATTTTCATCAGGCTTTTAAAAATAAACCTTTGGGATTAGGATTCTTTAAATATTTTCGTCCCTTAACAAATAAATACATAATTTTTGCACTCTTTTACATAGAAAACGAATGGAAAAAAATTTCCAAACAGGGTCTCAATAGTATTGAATGTAGGATAACCTACAATAGAGTCTGTCTAAGCAGTACTTAAGACCTAAGAAATTGAATGGGGGGTCTTTTAGTGAGTAGTTTTTTTACAAGTACATCAGTAAAACGTTTCTTTCTCTTCTCTTTAGCTATCCTTTTTATCTCTAATTGTAGCGCACTCGACTGGGGCTGGGTTAAACTCCCATCCGGACTCGCCTGGGAACAAGACGAAACCTTAGATAGAAACCCTGTTGAAGGTTTCCGAGTGGAATTTCCGGAAGAATTGGGACTGGATTCAAGGCCCTTGGTAGAACTTTCCAAAAAGTTTAGAAAAGAAAAAACAGAAGTCCGTTCTCTTCTCATCCTGAAAGAAGGCAACCTAGTATTTGAAAGGTATGCCGGTGGTATCTCAAGAAATCATAATCATAATATGTATTCTGTGACCAAGTCAGTGGTCTCCATGTTGTTAGGGATTTGTTATACGAATGATTGTGGAGTGGATTTAGAAGATAGTCTTTCTTCTGCTGAGTCGGGATTGCCTGGCCTTCTTCCTTCCGAGTTAAAAGGAAAGGAATCTATCCGACTCAAGGACGCATTACGTATGAGTTCCGGAATGGGTTGGGACTCATTTCCTAAAAAAGAAGATATCAGAACAGACGCCGACCCGCTTGCGATTGCTTGGATTCCTGCAGTATCTTCGGCGCCTGGAACTAAATTCGAATATTCTAATGGAGATACTCAATTGGTCGCAGGTTATCTGGAAGCCAAGACTGGTAAGACATTATATGAATATTCCAAGAACACTGCATTCTCTTGGTTAGGTTTTAAAGGAGAAGAATGGAATACATCTAAATCCGGAAGACAGACAGCTGGTTTCGGACTTCGCCTGAGACCAATCGATATGGCAAAGTTAGGACAACTGTATCTTGACGGAGGAAAATGGCAGGGCCGCCAGATCCTAAAACCTGAGTGGATTGCAATGACCTTAGAACCGGGGATTGAGAAAAGGTACGGGCTCCAGTTTTGGATCCATGAATTTGAAGGAAAGCCTAGCTTCATGGCAAACGGGAAGGGTGGCCAATTTATCTATGTGATCCCTCATCGTAAGATTGTTATAGTGATGACTAGCGCTATCTGGGATAAGGCACCTGATTTAGTTTTAAGTTCTGTGCTGGATGCGATTAAAGCTTCTTTAATATCCACCGATAAAATCCCTTCTCCTGACAGGGAAGAAGCGTTACTTAGAGAGCTGAAAATATCTGCCAGAACTTCTTTGGATCCTAAGCTTAAAGAAGGAGCGGATGAAACAAGGATTGCAGCGGAACCAGGGATGAAACAAAATCATCCTTAAATGAAGACCGTTCTAATCCCAATCCCTCAAATCGATTTCGACCCAACAGAAGTATCCGTCCCTTGGAAGGTTTTAAAAGAAAACGGATATAAGATCATATTTACTACCCCAACTGGAAGCTCCGGAGAGGCTGATTTTAGAATGGTGACCGGTAAAGGTTTAGGAATTTTATCTCCAGTTTTAAGAGCGAAGAATGATGATGTTCTTTTGTATAGAGAATTAGAAAAATCGAATGAGTTTCTAAGCCCGAAAAAATACGAGTCTGTCAAATTAGATTCTTTTGACGTTCTGCTTCTTCCGGGAGGACATGCAAAAGGAATGAGAGTTTATCTAGAATCTGAACCTTTACAAAAGTTGGTTGGGAATACTTTTGCGGAAGGAAAGCCTGTTGCAGCGATTTGTCATGGGGTGCTTCTCGCCGCAAGATCCAAAAACCCTAAAACAAAAAAGTCCAGCTTATATGGACTAAAAACCACAGGACTTTTGAAATCTCAGGAACTTCTGGCATGGAATTTAACTAGAGCTTGGCTTGGGGATTATTATAGAACTTATCCTACACCATTACAAGACGAAGTAATTTCCTTTTTAGAATCCAGCACAGACTTTCAAGAAGGTCCAATGCCTATTGGAAGAGATAGTTTCGCTAATACTAAACCAGGGTTCAGCGTTTTAGATAAGTCTTATCTTTCTGCAAGATGGCCTGGAGATGCACATAAGTTTGCCAAAGAACTTCCCGAATTCTTCGGATAGTTCTAGTTTTTGATTTTCCTCTAATATAATCTATGCACACTGACTACAGAGGGTTCGGATCTTGAACTCTCTACTAAGAACGAAATGAGTTCAAAAGAACATTATATTTTCCTAGATGTGGGAGATACTCTCCTAACAATGAAAAAACCCGCGGGGGAAGTGTATTTTGAAGTTCTAAAGGAATTCGGTTTAGACGGCTCCAAACATCCGAACGGATATATGGAAAGAGCCTTTCGAAAGGCTTATGCCCACATGACGCGTCATCCACTTCCTGACTTCAGAGATAAATTCCATGCTCATACGGATGGAAGCGAAGGCTGGTGGAGAGAATTGCTTGGTTTCTTCCTAAAAGAAATAGGCTCAGATCTAGAACCAGACCCTATTTTTCAATCTATATTCAAACGTTTTGATGAACCTTCCGTCTGGGAAATAGATCCAGGCTTTTATGAGCTAGTTGAATTTGCAAAACAAAGAGGTTCAGGTTTAGGGATCATTTCTAATTGGGATCATCGACTCAAACAACTCTTGTCCAGCGTTGGTGTACTGGATTATTTTTATCCAGTAATTGTTTCTGCAGAATTCGGATACGAAAAACCTTCTCCCTTAATTTTTCAAGAAGCGGAGAAGATTGTGGGACTTTCTCCTGATAAACTGATCTACTGCGGAGATAAGGTGGAGTTGGATATTGTGCCTACCAGGTCCAGAGGATGGACTGCATTTCATAAACATGTAGAAGGAGATATTCGCGATCTGGGCGAGTTAACCTCTATACTAAAAAAAGGGTAGTTTATTCTCTTTCGAATTCTTTTCTTCCTCCAAACAAGTCTAATCGAATACAAAAATGAAAGTACTCGCAGTCTCCGGAAGTTTAAGAAAAGGTTCTTCCAATACAGCCTTATTACTCGCAGCCAAAAGGATCGCAAATGATTCTTTGCAAATTACACTCGCGGATCCTTTGGATCGGATCCCTCATTTTAATCCTGACCTAGATACAGATTCGCCTCCTAAAGAAGTTGCTGAATGGAGAAGGGAGTTGAAAGAGGCAGACGCTATTCTTTTTTCGAGTCCAGAATATGCATTTGCAATTCCGGGTGTTTTGAAGAATGCGCTGGATTGGATCGTCTCCAGTGCGGAACTTTATGGAAAGCCCGTCGGGTTGATTAACGCTTCTCCAGGTTATGGAGGAGCTTCTAAAGCACAGGAAGCTTTTTTACATTTATTGAATGTACTTACAGTTAAAATAAACGATGACTGTGTTCTAAGTATTCCTTCGGTCAATAAGAAGGTGGATCCAGAAGGAAATATCATGGATGAGCAAACAGAGAAGGATCTCAAAACTTGTTTAGAAAGTTTGGAGCGTTTGATCCAAGATTCTAAACTTTCGTAGTTCCCTAAGAACCGGACCGTTGTAAATATCCCTAAAAGGATGTAAAATCATTAGAATATAGAAGAAAACCTCCTGAATTCTGTTTTATTATCCAAAATCTTGTATTTCGAATAAATAATCTGCTATAGCGAATAAATTTCTTGCAATATCCTGGGATATCGATCATAACTAAGACCAGGAGTATTGATTATGGCACTTAGATTAGGCGATGTGGCCCCGGATTTTCAGGCAGAAACTTCCGAAGGCCCGATAGAATTTCATAAATATTTGGGAGAAGGTTGGGGAATCTTATTCTCTCACCCAAAAGATTATACTCCCGTTTGCACTACAGAACTTGGTTATGTTGCGAAAATTAAGCCTGAGTTTGAAAAGAGAAATGTTAAGGTCCTCGCATTATCTGTTGATCCGGTAGACTCTCATAAGGGTTGGATTGGGGATATCAACGAAACTCAAAACACTACCGTAAACTATCCGATCATTGCGGATGCGGACAAAAAAGTCTCCGGTCTTTATGATATGATCCATCCTAATGCGAGCGAGACCACAACAGTTCGTTCGGTATTTGTGATCGGTCCGGATAAAAAAGTGAAACTTACTTTGACTTATCCTGCATCTACTGGAAGGAACTTTGATGAACTGTTAAGAGTCATTGATTCTCTCCAGTTGACTGCGAATTACAGTGTTGCGACTCCTGCAAATTGGAAACATGGAGAGGATGTAATCATAGTTCCTTCTGTTTCCGATGAAGATGCTGAGAAAAAATTTCCAAAAGGTTTTAAGAAGATTAAACCTTATTTGAGATATACTCCGCAGCCGAATAAGTAAATAAGACACATGCCTATTTTAGAAAGGAGTCTTCGGGCTCCTTTTTTGTTATATTCTATATTTATAAAGTTATTTTGGAATATTGATTCAGGAATTAAATCTTAGAATAAAAAGTACGCGCGGAAATCAATATTCCAGACCTGAACCTCATAACGGGGGAGTTTTGAATTGCAACCTTCTCCTTGAGGAGTATAATTATGGCAAGGCCTATGTTTGAAGAATTTTAGGATTTGGAAAGTCTTTCGATTGATCGTGCCGCGATTTCTTTTCTAAGATCTTGGCCCTTTTTCTTAGAGACCCTGGTTTCCGAAACCAGATTTGGATTAGCTGTTTTAGGATGCCCGCTTAAAAAAGGAGGTTCCGGATTGTATTCTATCATAAGTTGGATTTCTTCGGCAGCCTTTTGGCCTTGGATCTCTGCTACTACCCGAAGTGCAAAATCGATTCCAGCAGTGACACCTCCTCCGGTAATTCGATCTCTATCAATAATAACCCGATCTTCTTTCACATCTATTTCCGGAAAAAGTTTTAGAACATCTAAGGAGAGCCAATGTGTAGTAGCTTTATATCCATTCAATAAACCTGCGGCGGCTAAAACTAAGGAGCCGGTGCATACAGAACTAATATATCTGCAAGTTTTTGATTTTTCTCTTAACCAGTTCAAAACCTTCTCATTTTCCATGAGTCGATTCACGCCGAGTCCACCCGGAACTAAGACCAAATGCAAATCTACGTTTTCATCCAAACTTTTATCCGGGAGAATGAAAAGTCCTCTTTCAGAAGGGATTGCATCTTTTGTTTCGGCAATTACGTAAACTTTGGAATTTTTCATTCTGGAAAATACTTCGTAAGGACCTACAAAATCCAGAGGAGTTAAATCCGGAAAGATAAGTAATCCAATATTGAACGGTTCTTGCATAGCGATATGGGATACGACTCAGGAATGTCTTCAAGTCGAATTCGAGGCAAAAATTTTTGAGAAATGAAATGCTTTCTATGGGAATCCAAAAGAATAGAAGAAGGTAAACTCATTAATAAATATCTGAGAATTTCATAAAAACTTCTTCTTAATATCCTGATTTGGTATATTCTGAAATGGGAAGTAGAATTGAGCTTGCTTGGCTAAAACAATCTACACCGAAGAATATAAGGTTTTTCAAAAATTGCTAAAGAAAGCTCGGGAAGAAGCAGGCTTAACCCAAGTCGACGTTGCCAAGGCTCTTAAAGCGCCTCAATCTTTTATTTCAAAAGTAGAGGCTGGAGACAGAAGGATAGATGTCATAGAATTCTGGAACCTGGCAAAACTTTATAAAAAGCCTGTGGAATTCTTTTTTAAGTTTGATGATAAATCGGAACTTAGATCCAAGAAAAAGTCTCTTAAAGCGGCAAGTTCTACCAAAAGAAAGTCCAAATAATATTTCTTTTCGATCTGTTGGGCCCCCAACCAAATATCTTTCTTAGAAAAGAATAGCCAAGAACAACAGTTCTACTAAAAAATTCCAATTGCCTTTGGGCAAAAAGCTAAATGAAACCGAATCGAATTGAACGTCCCTGGGTTTACTGGGTCATCCTGATTTTAACTGCATTTCTTTCTTTTTGGGCCGGAAGGCTTGGCTTAGAGAATATGGATATGTCTTTTTCAGACATTGGTCCTGAAAAAGAGATCGTTTCAGATTCTCATTATTTTGCAAGACCTCGACTAATTCTCAAAAACGTTCGGTTTTATTGGCAGAAAGACATTTTCGTAGAGGCGGATCGTCTTTCTTTGGAAGCAATTCCAAAGAATGGAGAAATTCTACCTTTTGATCGACCCGAACTTTTTACTCTCAAAATATTAAAAGGGAATATTCGTATATCTTTCGAGAGTCTTGAGAAGCTGATTAACGGAAGATTATTCGCTTTCCCGGAATCAACTCTTCGTAAAATCAAACTTCGTCCTATTTTTCATAATGGTGTTTGGAAACTAAAGATTTCAGGAGAGGTCAAATTGGTAGTTTGGGTATCCTTTGATGGGATCGCTACAGTCAAGATCGATTCGGAATCCGACAGGATCTTGGTTGAGAATGAATCCGTTCAAGCATTATTAAATCCTTATACAAAAGAACTTTTAAATACCGTAGGCGTTTCCATTGAGGACTTGGTCCGTTTTCCTAAGGGGAGAGGCCTATTCATTTCAGGAAACAAGGTATTCTTTGAACCTTTTTCTGTTTTCCCTGCTCCGGAAGTGGAAGGTAAAATTGAAAGTCTCAAGTTGGACGAAAATGCATTAGGTATTGAGTTCTTTGCAGAACAGGAGGTCCCTTCTCCTAAGACAAATTCCAAAAATTATATTTATGTAACTGGTGGAAAATTACTCTTCGGAGGGATTCAAGTTTACCAGGGAAGGGTCTTACTTCAAGATAGGGAAGAATCCTCTCTGTTCGAGTTCTGTTTTTCTGAATTCAAAAAAGCTTTGTCTCTCTCCAATGTAAAGATGGAGGAAGACGGACGTATCCTCATCTCCATGCCTGATTCTCCTCCTATTGAATAAATTTTTTATTAATAAAATATTTCCAATTTCATAAAAATTTAGAAAATCCGGAACGTTCTTCTTCGAACTCGGTCCTCTTGTTGAAGAGGATGATTATGAATCTTTTCACTTCCAAGTTTCCATATTTCACTTTTTGCGTTAGGAGTGGCTTTATCCTACTGGCGATTTTTTTATCGAGTTGTATTTCTCCTCAATATACCGCAGGAGGAAATCCTTACCCTTCTGACTTTGTATATAAAGGAGATCTATTCGGTTTACAGAATTGTTTGAGGGCAGGCTATTCCGTAGATACTAGGGATCCTTTTACTAGAAATTTTACTCCTTTGATGATCGCGGCCAGAGAAGGAGAAGTTGAGATCGCAGAATTTTTAATTCGAAATGGTGCTGACATCAATGCCAAAACTAGGGACGGCCATACAGCTCTCATGATGGCAGTTTATAATCGGAATTTGGATATAGTAAAATTACTTTTGAAGAATGGAGCGAATATACATATTAAAAGTAAACAAGGACATACTGCATTTTCAGAAGCAAGTTTAGAAGAAGCAATCCAAATCAAAGAACTGCTTGCTACCTATGAGATCGGTTCAAAAAGATGAGGTCCATACTGCCAATCGTTCTGGTCTTTTTCTTTTTAGAAAACTGCATGAACGATGATCGTTGCACCAAAGATTGTGATAAGAACTTTTCAATCTGCCTATTAGTTGCGACAAATGAAAATTCACTTGGGATTGGATTCATTTGTAAGGTCATCTGCGATGATTGTAAATCAGACTGTCATAGGGTAACATCTTCCGGAAGAACAACTAGTACTTCCAGGGGAGGATCCGGTGGTGGAGGGGGTGGCGGCAGCTCAGGTGGAGATGGCGGTGGGGGAGGTGGCCACGGCGGAGGTGGTCATGGAGGAAGTGGAATTATATTTTAGAGTATAGATACAAAAAAGGAAACCGAGTCTCCTCGGTTTCCAGTATGAGCTATTATGAGAATTTTATAGTTCGATCTTATGGACAAAATCTATTTCGCAAATCCGATCTCAGGACCAATTGAATTTTTTTCGTAACCTTCTTTTTTCTCGGCAACTTCATCAAAATAGGATTCGTAATTTGGGAAGTTTGTCCCCATAATTCTATCCCAGAAATTGAAATAGAGACTATAGTTTCCGTGAAACTTTTGGTGATGCAAGTTATGGTGTGTAGAAGTATTAATCCATTTTGTGATAGGGTGACTTGCCCAACCTTTGGGGAAAAATTCATAGCCTAGGTGCCACCAAATATTCATGATCATCGCGTAGAATGTATGGAATATAAACACTCCGAAATGGATCGGAACCAAACTTATAAATGGCACTATATAGATTGCTTCCAAAAATGCTTCAGCCCAATGGAAATTATAAGCTGCTAAAGGAGAAGGGTTTACAGATTTATGATGGATCGCATGCACGAAAGTATAAACCTTTTTGTGATGCATTAATCTATGAGCCCAATAAAACCAGGTCTCATGCCAGACAGTGATCAGGATATAACTTAAGATCGCGTAGGCCCAACCTCTTTCTGAGATATCGAAGTAAAGTGCTCTCGGCAGATATCCTAATTTTTGAAGGCTGAAGGAAACCACCGCAACCAAGCTGAACATTACCATCGTAACGGCAGATTGTTTGATTTCGTATACTACCTTCTCCCATTTTGGGAAATTTTTCTGGATACGATACTTCTCGAAATATCCTTTTTTCCAAACCCAGAATATAAAGAATGCGAGTCCTGCTAAAGGATAGTATCTAATAAAGTTCATAGAAAGTTGAAATAGTCCGAAATTCCGAACACATTCCCAACCGAAATCACAAGCGTTGATTGCCATTTTTCCTCCGATCTCTGCATTTAGTTTACGGCGGAATTTATAAGAAGTCGTCCTCCCCGATCGGAGTGGAATAAAATATACGTCCAGACCGATCGAAACGGACTTATTTAGACTTATTTTTGCGGATTCTATTTCTGTATTCGGAAGGTGTAAATCCGGTTTCCTTTCGGAAAACCTCGTTAAAAGCGGATTTGGAGCCAAATCCTGAAGAGTAAGCAATAGACAATAGAACTTCAGCAGGATCTGATTCAATTTTCTTTTTGGCCTCTTCTACTCTATACTCGTTCAATAATTGGAAAAAATTTTTTCCAATCTCGTTGTTCAGATATTCTGAAAGTTGGTGAGTACTGATCTCCAATTTACCTGCTAAAAATCCGAGGGTCAGGTCCTCTTTTAAGAATACCTTCTCCCTTTGGAATAGTGTTTCTAAGTTTTGTTTGATATCTTCCAGATCTAAACCATTCAATTGGGAAGCTCTGTATTTTTTCTCTTCTTCTACTACTCTTTGTACTTCTAAGAAAAATTCAGGGAATCCTTGGCGGAGAATGTATAAAGAGCATAAGAATATCCCAACTAAAGAACCAACTCCTTCTAAACCTCTTATGGATCCTAAAATTACGGAAATGAATCCGTATAATAAAATGATTAAAATACAAATGCTTACTCCTAAAATAGTAAGCATTCTAGCATCCTTGTATATTACGGAAAATCTAAAGCCCCAAAATAAACGAAAGAATGTGGAAAGTAAGAAGGCGAACATCACTCCCATTGTGGTCAGCACTGGAATTTTTAAGAATAATGGAAGACCTGTTTCTTGGAGACTTTTAAGTAATTCTATTTTTTCAGGACCTCCCGAAAAATAGAAAGGAGACATCCATAAAAATATTGCGAGTGCAGGAAGCATTTTCAGATAAAAAATCTTTTTGGATTCTGGAGTGTTTCCCATAGCAAGAAGGAGATAACGTTCTATAAAAGGTCCCATGAGCCCTGAAACAGGGAGATGAGTGAGATACATTCCCGGAAAATGAATGATCATCTTACAAGTTAGTAAAAATGCATGAGAGAGAAAGATCCCTACCAAGAAAAAAATAATCGCTAGTAAGTTTTGTTTTTCTCCTCTAGGTGAAGAGAAAACTTCTCCCAAGGAAAATAAAAACGCGAGTCCAATTGAAAAGACTAGAAAGAGGGATGTGTAAGATTGGATTCCAAACTCATTCATATTGTAATTTCCGCGATGCCAACCTTCTCCGCTGCCTTTACTAAAGATTGGTCCGCAGAATATAATCTTGCACTTCCTAGGATACAACTTGCAAGCAAATGTGCGTCTATCCAGCTGATTCCTAGTCCAGCCAGAGAATTTCTTTCTGAAAATATCATGGTCTCTTTATGGTTTGCGATCGGAACTTCTTTTAATTGGGCGTACTCTGTTAGAAAGGAGTTCTTATTTTTAAAATTTCCTAAACTGAGTTCTCCCTCTACCATAGGATGACGTCGCACCAGGCCAAGACCGAGCAATTCTACCAGTTTTGGATCCGACTTACGTAGATGATTGATCCAGACTGAGGTATCTACAAGTACCGCAGTCATTTAGAGGATTTTTTGCGGATTGGACCTTCTGCTTTAGGATCGCTTCCACCTAGGAGAGCCATTCTTTCTGCGGATTTTTCTCGAATAAGTGCGCGCAATCCTTCTTGTACGAGACGTGTCTTTTCTTGGATCCCAGTATAGTCTTGGGCGCTGGAAATCAGCTCATCGGGAATATACAGAGTGGTTTTGACGGCTATCATATATGGTAATATAAGGTGGTAAATGCCATATGTCAATGATATGGATGCGGAAAATTGATTCTAGAGCGGAAAAGTAATTCCGCTTCGCCGATAGCGAAGAAAATTTAGAAAGCACGAACTCTTCTTCTCCTCTGGACTCGATAATTATGTCACATATAGCGAGAACATCCCACTGAAGTCGAGCGGTGCCTCGCGAAGAAAGGGCAAAAAAACTTCTCTCTTGCATAAATAATGCCATCTGGCTGGGAATCTTGGCTAAAACCTTGACCAGGGACCCTGGGTAAAAATACTGTGTATTTCTAGCTCCTCTTCTGGGAGCGGGTAGATAGACATGCCCTCTTAGCTCAGTGGTAGAGCACTTCCATGGTAAGGAAGGGGTCACCAGTTCAAGCCTGGTAGAGGGCTAAGTTCGAATAGGTCTGTAGTTTAATGGTAGAACAAGGATCTCCAAAGTCCTTGGTGGGAGTTCGATTCTCTCCAGACCTGGAGTTATTCGCAGGTTCTTTGAGTTTAGGAAGGATTTATATAGTGAAGTTTGGCGCATTTGTACAAGAATGTAGAGAAGAACTAAAAAAAGTTCAATGGCCGAATAGACAAGAGGTAATGCAGTCCACCATCGTTGTTCTAGTCACGGTGTTATTTTTCTCTGCCTTTCTATTCTTTTCGGATACTGCGATTGTGAAGCTTCTTACCGGATTCTGGAATCTGTAAGAACTTAGGATTAAGTGTGATTATGATGGCTGATTTGAAATGGTATGCGTTACAGACTTATTCCGGTCACGAGAATAAGGTCCAGAAAAATCTGGAAAAGCTGATCCAACAGCGCAAGCTGGAGGAGAAGATTTCTCAAGTGCGTATTCCAACCATGGAAGTCGCCGAGATGAAGAACGGCAAAAAGAAGGTCACTAAGAAGAAACTTATGCCGGGCTATGTTCTTGTTGAAATGGATATGGACGAAGACCTTCGATTCATGATCCAAAGTCTTCCCTCAGTTTCTACTTTTGTAGGATCGAAAGATGGGGGACCTGAACCTCTTTCCGTTGACGAAGTGAAAAATCTTTTCGTGGAAACTGGAGAGTTCCAATCAGAGGAGCCAGTTACTCCTAGATTGTTGTTTAAAGTGGGAGATAGCCTGAAGATTATCGATGGCCCTTTCGCGAATTTTACTGGAGTCGTAGACGAGATCTTCCCAGACAAAGGAAGACTCAGAGTGAAGGTGGAGATTTTCGGACGCTCTACCCCTGTGGAATTAGATTATCTACAGGTCAAAACCGAACCCTGACCGGTGGGAGAACCGGGAGAAACAAATAAGGTGTTTCGCCAATGGCAGCAAAAAAAGTAGTAAAGCAGATTAAGCTCCAGGTTGAAGCCGGCAAGGCCAACCCTGCTCCTCCAGTCGGACCGGCTCTCGGTCAGGCAGGATTGAACATCATGGAGTTCTGCAAGCAGTTCAACGAAAGAAGTAAGTCCCAGATTGGGTACAAACTTCCAGTTGTAATTACAGTATTCTCCGACAGGAGTTTTACATTCATTACCAAGTCTCCTCCGGCAGCTCTTCTAGTTAAGAAAGCAATCGGATTAGAGTCTGGTTCCGCAACTCCTCATACCACTAAGGTAGGGAAGATTTCTCGTACGCAATTAGAAGAAATTGCTAAAACCAAAATGGAAGACTTAAACGCGAATGATCTGGACGCAGCTGTTCAAATTATCGCTGGGACTTGTCGTTCTATGGGCGTTACGGTAGAGGGTTAATTCATGAAACGCGGAAAAAAATATCGCGCGGCTAAAGAGAAAGTCGACGCAACTAAAGTTTATCCGATCGATAAAGCTGTAGAGTTAGCTCAGGCTACTTCTTATTCTAAATTCGATGGAACAATAGAAATCTCTACGAAAGTAAATTATAAATCTCTCCAAAACGTGAGGGGAACTATTTCTCTTCCTCATGGAACCGGTAAACTGGTTCGGGTTCTTGTTTTCTGCAAAGGAGACAAACAAAACGACGCGAAAAACGCAGGTGCGGAATTCGTGGGCGATATGGACCTGATCGAGAAAGTTGCTGGCGGTTGGACCGACTTCGACGCTTGCGTTGCTACTCCTGATATGATGAAGGAAGTAGGTAAACTGGGACCGATCTTAGGACGTAAAGGTTTAATGCCTAAACCTAAGGCTGGAACAGTAACTAACGATGTTGCGAAAGCAGTTGGCGAGCTGAAATCAGGACGTATTGAATATCGTCCGGACAAAGGCGGAGTCGTTCACCTAGGTGTTGGGAAAGTCAGTTTTGATCATACCAAACTAGTAGAAAACATTCGTACAGTAGTTCAAACTCTTCTCCGAGACAAACCTTCGGATGCAAAGGGTGATTATCTGAAAACTTTCTCCGTGTCCCCAACTATGGGTGCCGGTGTGAAAGTAGACGTTAAGGAACTGGTCAACACATCCCTATAAGGGTGTAGTAGACGGGAGTAGGAACAATGCCCAGCCAGGAAAAAATTGAAGCAGTTGCCGAGTTAAAAGGCAGATTAGAAAAACGTAGCGACTTTATCCTAGCCAGCTACAGCGGACTCACAGTAGAAGAGATTACAAATCTTCGCGCGAAACTTCGTAAAGAAGGTTCCGAGATGAAAGTGATCAAGAACAATCTCTTTCTACTCGCACTTAAAGAATCCGAGAAGCATAAGGATAAGAACATCGCCTTTGGATCCGAATACCAAGGACCTCTAGCGGCGATTTTCTCTGACGCGAATCTTCCAAATGCAGCGAAGATCCTAAAAGAATACGCTAAGACGAATAAAAATCTTATTCTGAAAGCGGGTTACTTAGACGGATCCGTTCTGAACGCGGATGATGTGGAAGCAATCGCAGGTCTTCCGTCAAGAGAGCAACTCTTGGCTCAGATCGCTGGTGGTATTAACGGTCCGGCAAGAAGCATCGCTTCTGGTCTGAATCAAATTATCGCTGGTCTTGCAAGAGCTATCCAAGCTGTCGCAGAGAAGAACAATCAGTAAGAACCAATTTTAGTAAGTAAGTAGTTTAAAGGACCAAACGGAATCAAAGGAGCACAAAATGTCTACCACTGAAGCGTTATTAGAGCAACTCGGCAAACTTACCCTTGTGGAAGCAGCCGACCTAGTTAAAAAAATGGAGGAGAAGTTCGGAATTTCCGCAGCGGCTCCAGTAGCAGTAGCAGCTGCAGCACCAGCAGGTGGCGGAGCAGCGGCAGCAGATGAGCCTGCTTCCTTCAACGTTGTATTGAAAGGTTTCGGCGATAAAAAAATCGAAGTTATCAAGGTTGTTCGCGAGATCACTGGTCTTGGCTTGAAAGAAGCAAAAGATCTAGTAGAAGCTGGCGGAAAGTCTGTTAAAGACGGCGTTGCGAAAGCAGAAGCTGACGACATCAAAAAGAAATTAGAAGCTGTCGGAGCTCAAATCGAACTTAAGGCTGTCTAATCAGGGAGCCGAGGCTTTGTCTCCTCGATATCTGATTAAAATCCTTTCACTCAGGCAAGGAGGCCAGCGTACTTCCTTGCCTTATTGCATTTTTTCGCGCAGTTATAATTTTCCATCATCCCAGGGAGCACACGAATGTACGGTCAAGTAGAAAGAAAACGGGTAAACTTCGGTAAGATCACCAATTTGGATTACCTTCCTAACTTGATTCAGATTCAGAAGAAGTCTTTCGATTGGTTTCTTCAATCAGAAGTTAAGGATCCCACAAAAAGAAAAAACCAGGGACTAGAAGCGGTTTTTAGAGAAACCTTCCCTATTGAAAGTCCGAACAACGACATGGTGATGGAATACAGCCACTATGTTTTAGGAGACGCTAAAAAATCTCCTCAAGAATGTAAGGACACAGATGCTACTTTTGCTCTTCCTTTAAAAGCAGTTATTCGACTCATCATCAAAGAAACCGGAGAGATCCGTGAGCAAGTCGTTTATATGGGCGATCTTCCTGTAATGACTGAGCAAGGAACTTTTATCATCAATGGAGCTGAGCGTGTTGTAGTTTCTCAGCTTCACCGTTCACCAGGTATCTTCTTCTCTTATGATGAAGAAAGAGATACTTACTCTGCCAGAGTGATCCCTTATCGCGGATCCTGGTTGGAATTTGAAATGGACAATAAGGGAATCCTGGTCGCTAAAATTGACCGTAAGAAAAAATTCCCTGCAACTCTTCTTGTTAAGTCTTTAGGACACGGAACAAACGAAGAGATCTTACGTCTTTTCTATAAATCCTCCAAAGCAAAAATCGGCGGAGCTTCCACAAAAGAACTTAAACGTCTGATCGGACGTAGAGTGATCGCTGATGTGATCAATATGGAAACCGGAGAGGTAATGCTCGATGCCGGTTCCAAAATCAACGAAGATAATATCTCCATCTTAAAAGAGATGAAGGTGAAGGAAGTTGAGTTAGTAGAATATCCTAAAGACAAGGATAATCCTGTTTTAGTGAACTGCTTGGAAAAAGACGGCGTCAACGATTACGAAGATGCAGTTCTAAAATTCCACGGTATCATGAGACAAGGTGAACCTTCTACGATTGAGAACGCAGAAGCTGAATTGAATCGCCTATTCTTCTCTCCTAAATCTTTTGATTTGGGTGATGTTGGTCGTTACAAGATCAATAGCAAATTTGAATTCAATAACCCTAAAGAATTTACAAGTGCGATAGAAAGAGTTCTTCGTCCTGCAGATATCATCGAGACTGTACGTTACCTTCTCAACTTGATTTCTGAAACAGAGAACTACTATCCGGATGATATTGACCACTTAGGGAACCGTCGTATTCGTTCCGTTGGTGAACTAATCGCTAACCAATTAAAAGTTGGTTTCACTCGTGTTGAAAGAGTGATCAAAGAAAGAATGACTGTTCAAGAAGTTGGAACTCAAACACCACAACTTCTGATTTCCATTAAGCCGATCACTGCAGTGATCAATGAGTTCTTTGGATCCAGCCAATTGTCCCAGTTTATGGACCAGACAAACCCTCTGGCAGAGCTCACTCACAAACGTCGTTTGAACGCTTTAGGACCTGGAGGTCTTTCCAGAGATAGAGCAGGATTCGAGGTGCGTGACGTTCACTATAGCCACTACGGCCGTATGTGTCCGATTGAAACTCCTGAAGGTCCAAACATCGGACTCATTCTCTCTATGTCTTCATATGCGAGAGTGAATGATTACGGATTCTTGGAAACTCCTTACAGAGTAGTTAAAAACAGCAAAGTATCCAATAACATAGAATACCTAACCGCCGATAAGGAAGAATATCATTCTATTGCGGTTTCTTCTTCTCCTGTAGATGAAAAGGGAGAGTTTAAAAATAAACTTATCTCTACTCGTCACAGATCGGATTACCCTTTCCGCAACCCGAACGAGATCCAGTACATGGACTTAGCTCCAATGCAGGTGGTATCCGTTTCTACTGCGTTAATACCATTCTTAGAGCATGATGACGCGAACCGTGCGCTCATGGGTTCTAACATGCAACGTCAGGCGGTTCCTCTTCTTAGACAAGAGGCGCCTTTCGTTGGAACTGGAATGGAAACTCGTGCAGCTTACGATTCTCGTATTTGTATCATCTCCAGACATGATGGTGTGGTTACTTACGTAGACGCGGAGAAGGTTGTAATCGAGCGTAAGGGCGGAAAAGAATCCGATACTTACGATCTTACTAAATTTAAGAAGACCAACCAAGGTACTTGTTTTAACCAAACTCCGGTTGTTGGAGTAGTTCACTCAGAGATCGACGGTAAAGTTACTAAAGTCAGCAAAGAGAAAATCGAAGTGACTGCGGATAACGGAAACGTTCGCGAATACAATCTGATCTCCGGTAATAAACAATACCAGCCGATCGTTTCCAACGGAGAAGAAGTTCGTAGAGGAACAACTATCGCAGGACAGATCGTTTCCGGCGAAAGAATGGATGAGAACGGTAACATTCTACAAAAGGGAACTGTCCTTGCAGACGGTCCTGCGGTGGACAACGGAACTCTCGCACTTGGACGTAACGTTCTTGTGGCTTTTATGCCTTGGGAAGGTTACAACTTCGAGGATGCGATCCTAATCTCCGAAAAAGTTGTAAAAGACGATATTTTCTCTTCTATCCACATCGAAGAGTTCGAGATCCAAGCAAGAGAAACCAAACTTGGACAAGAGCAGATCACAAGAGATATTCCGAACCTTTCGGACAAAGCTTTCCGTGATCTAGATGAAACCGGTGTGATCCGTGTTGGTGCAGAAGTAAAACCGGGAGACATCCTGGTAGGTATGGTGACTCCTAAGGGAGAAACTGATCTAACTCCTGAATACAAACTTCTTCACTCCATCTTCGGAGAAAAAGCGAAAGAAGTAAGAGATTCTTCTCTTCGTATGCCGAACGGTTTCGAAGGAACTGTAATCGATATCAAACGTTTCTCACGCGAGAAGGGAGATGAACTTCCTGCTGGTGTAGAAGAAATGGTGAAAGTTTTCGTAGCTCGTAAACGTAAACTTCTGGTCGGAGATAAAATGGCAGGACGCCACGGTAACAAGGGTGTCGTTGCACGTATCATGGCAGAAGAAGATATGCCTTACATGGAAGACGGTACTCCAATGGATATCGTTCTGAACCCGTTAGGTGTTCCTTCTCGTATGAACCTCGGACAGATTTTCGAAACTCAACTCGGACTTGCTGCAAGCAAACTGGGAATCAATTTCGAAACTCCAGTTTTCGACGGAGCTACAGAAGCGGATGTAGAGAAGTATTGCAAAGAAGCAAATCTTCCTCTCAGCTCTAAATTCAAATTATACGACGGACGTACCGGATTACCTTTCATGAACGAGGTATTCTGTGGTTACATCTACATGTTGAAACTCGCTCACTTGGTGGACGATAAGATTCACGCTCGTTCTACCGGACCTTACTCTTTGGTTACTCAACAACCACTCGGAGGAAAGGCTCAGTTCGGTGGTCAGCGTTTGGGAGAGATGGAGGTCTGGGCTCTCGAAGCTTACGGAGCATCTCATACTCTTCAGGAACTTCTTACCATCAAGTCTGACGATATGCTCGGAAGAGCAAGAATCTATGAAGCTATCGTTAAAGGTATCCATTCCATTAAACCTGGAATTCCGGAATCCTTCAACGTACTAGTGCAGGAACTCAGGGGACTTGCATTGGATATCGTTATCACTGACTCGGAAGGTAACAGCGTTGATATCTCCGACTACGAAGACGAATATTCCAAGAGCAAGAAGAAGATTAAGTTCGAAACGATCGAGAACGCCTAAGGGAAGTAAGGTAGCATGAGATCCAATAACGATTTTGAATCAATAACAATCAGATTAGCGTCTCCAGAAAGAATCAAAGAATGGTCTTACGGAGAAGTCAAAAAACCTGAGACAATCAACTACCGTACTTTAAAGCCGGAGAGAGATGGTCTTTTCTGCGAGAAAATTTTCGGAACTACTAAGGACTGGGAATGTTACTGCGGAAAATTCAAATCTATCCGTTACAAGGGTGTGGTTTGCGACAAATGTGGTGTCGAGGTAACTCACTCCAAAGTTCGTCGTGAGCGTATGGGTCATATCGAGCTTGCGGCTCCTGTTTCTCATATCTGGTACTATCGTTCCGTTCCTTCCAGAATGGGACTTCTCTTGGACATGACCATCAATCAGCTCAAGAGTGTTCTTTATTTCGAAAAATATGTGATCATCGATCCGGCTGATACCGGAAGAAATCGCGGCGAGCTAATCGACGAAGAAGAATATCACGCATACCTAGACGAATACGGCGACAAGTTTGTTGCTGGTATAGGTGCGGACGCGATCAAAGAACTTCTTTCTCGTATCGATGTTGATGCAGAAGCACGTATCATTCGCCAAAAGATCCAAGAAAAAGAAAAGATCTCCGACAAAAGAATCCTGAAACGTTTGGAAGTATTAGAAGCATTCCGCGATTCAGGAAACCGTCCTGAGTGGATGGTCCTTGATGTGGTTCCGGTCATTCCACCTGAACTTCGTCCAATGGTTCAATTAGAAGGTGGACGTTTTGCTACCTCCGACTTGAACGATCTATATCGTAGAGTTATCAACAGAAATAACCGTCTTAAACGTCTTCTCGCGTTAAAAGCTCCTGAGATCATCGTTCGTAACGAAAAACGTATGCTCCAAGAAGCGGTTGACGCGTTATTCGATAATAGCCGCCGCAAACGTACCGTAAAAGGTAAAGGTAACAGACCTCTTAAATCCATTTCAGACATGTTGAAAGGAAAACAAGGTCGTTTCCGCCAAAACCTACTCGGTAAACGTGTGGATTACTCCGGTCGTTCGGTGATCGTAGTTGGTCCAGAGCTGAAATATCACGAGATGGGTCTTCCTAAGAAGATGGCTCTCGAGCTATTTAAACCTTTTATAATGAAACGTTTGGTGGATCTGGATTTAGCTCCAAACATCAAATCTGCTAAGAAGAAAGTAGAAGCAGAAGAAAAAGAAGTTTTCGACGTTCTTGAAACAGTAGTGAAAGAGCACCCGGTTATGTTAAACCGTGCTCCTACTCTTCACCGTTTAGGGATCCAAGCATTCCTTCCGGTTCTTGTAGAAGGAAAAGCGATCAAACTTCACCCGTTAGTATGTCACGCATTCAATGCTGACTTCGACGGTGACCAGATGGCGATACACGTTCCACTGACTCCAAAAGCTCAGTTGGAAGTATGGATGCTTATGCTTTCTCCTCACAATATCTTGAACCCTGCAAACGGTCACCCGATCTGCGGACCTACTCAAGATATCGTACTTGGAATTTATTATCTAACTTCTGAACTTCCAACCGAAGCAGGAGTTCCTCTTAAATCATTCGCGAACCTTGATGAGGTTACTTACGCGATCGATAGAGGAGTGATAGAGTATAGAACTAAAATTTCCGTTCTTCACCAAGGAAAGATCCTGGAGACTACTGCGGGTCGTTTGATCTTCAATACTGTTCTTCCGGAAGGTTATCCTTATGTGAACCGTGCTCTCTCCGATAAAGAGACGAACAGGATCATTGCGGAAGTTTATGAGAAATACGGACCGGCTCAAACCGTTCTGATGCTAGACGATATTAAGAAATTAGGATATCGTTATGCTACAATTTTCAGCCCGACTATCTCTATCGAAGACATCAGAGTGTCTCCGGGTAAAGTTACTCTTGTTGGTGACGCTAACAAAGAAGTGGAGAGAGCCGACGGAGAATATCGTAAAGGTATTATCACAAACGAAGAACGTAAGAAAAAAGTGATCGAGATCTGGACTAAAACCAACGACCTCATCACTGACTCCATGTTCAAAGAACTTGAGAAGGACAAAGGTGGATACAACCCTGTATTCATCATGGCGGCTTCCGGTGCTCGTGGATCTAAACAACAGATCCGTCAGTTGGCTGGTATGCGTGGTCTGATGGCGAAACCTTCTGGTGAGATCATCGAACTTGCGATTCGTTCCAACTTCCGCGAGGGATTAAGCGTTCTTGAATTCTTTATCTCTACTCACGGTGCTCGTAAAGGTCTTGCGGATACAGCGTTAAAAACTGCGGACGCGGGTTACTTGACTCGTCGTTTGGTGGATATTTCTCAAGACGTTATCGTAGCAGAAGATGATTGCGGAACTGAAGAATGTATCACTCTCGGAACCGTAAAAGAAGGTGAGAACGTAATCGTTTCTCTTAGCGACCGTGTATTCGGACGTTTTACTTCTGAAGATATCGTAGACCCTGTTTCTGAAACTGTAGTTTATCCTAAAGGATCTTTGATCACTAGAGAAGTAGGACAGAAACTCGAAAACCTCGGTTACGAGAAAATCAAGGTTCGTTCACCTCTAACTTGCGAAGCTCGTTGGGGAATCTGTATTAAATGTTACGGTATGGATATGGCTCGTCTGACTCCAGCAGAGATTGGAGAAGCAGTCGGAACTATCGCAGCTCAGTCCATCGGACAGCCTGGAACTCAGTTGACGATGAGAACATTCCACATCGGTGGTGCGGCTTCTGCGAAAGTACAAGAGAAGGAGCACAAAGTAGGATACCGCGCGATCGTGAATTCGATCAACGGTAGAACTTTACAAACTTCTGATAGAGGTTTGATCTTCTCTCGTCGTGGATCCATCGTAGTTCAGAGATTGATCCAACAGTTCAATTCTTCTGACCTAACCAACCTTAGGGTAGAAAACGGACAGAAAGTGGATAAGGGAGAGTTGGTTGCAACTCTTGCTTCTGGAGAGAACGTAACTTCCGAAGCTCCAGGAACAGTAAAAATCGCAGACGGACTCTTCAGAATTCTGGGAGAAGAAGCGGTTGTTCCTGTAAAAACTTCTACCACTCTGAATGTGAAAGTAGGGCAAATCACTGAGCCGAACCAAGCTTTAGGAGAATTTGACCCATTCAACGAAATCGGAGTTACCGAGATCGAAGGAACTGCTGCTTGGGTGGATCTGGAAGTCGGTAAGAACGTTCGTAGGGACGAGGACGTTAAGACGTCTAACGTTAATTATAAAGTAATCGAGCAACGTAGGGAAAAATTGATCCCAAGAATCGTGGTGTCTTCTGGCGGAAGCAAAGAAGAATATCTGGTTCCAGTGGATGCTATCATCTCCGTTCAAAACGGAGACAAAGTGAAAGCGGGAGACATCCTCTTCAAGATACCAACCGTTGCAGAAAAAACCCGGGATATTACCGGTGGTCTTCCAAGGGTAGACGAACTTTTCGAAGCTCGTCGTCCTAAAGACGCAACCACTCTTGCAGAAACTGACGGAAAGATTGAAGATAATGGAGAGATCGTAAAAGAAAAACGAGTTCTCTATATCGTTCCTGATAACGAAGAGTTGGATAAAGTAAAAGTAACCATTCCGATCGGAAAACAATTACGTGTTCGTCACGGAGACTTCGTAAAACGCGGAGATCAAATGGACGACGGAAACCTGGATCCACACGATATCTTGAGAGTAAAAGGTGTTACAGCACTTCAAGTATATCTTGTGCAAGAGGTTCAAGAGGTTTACAGACTACAAGGGGTGCATATCAACGATAAGCACATCGAAGTAGTTGTTCGCCAGATGATGCGTAAGGTTTTAATTACCGATTCCGGAGACACATCTTTCGTGAACCAACAACAAGTGGATCGTTTCGCTTTCTTGGAAGAAAACAAGAGAGTGATAGCTGAAGGAGGATCTCCGGCTCAGTGTGTTCCGATCTTATTAGGTTTAACGAAAGCATCTTTGAATACTGAGTCGTTCTTCTCGGCTGCTTCCTTCCAGGAAACAACTAAGGTGTTAACAGACGCTGCAATCAAAGGAAAAACTGATAACTTAGCGGGACTTAAAGAGAACGTTATTATCGGTCACATGATCCCTGCGGGAACCGGAATGAGAAAATATCGCGATGTCGCGGTGTTCAAAGAAACTTACGGGGATCTAGATCGTCCTCTGGAAGTGGAAGAGGAAGAAATTCCGATGGCCATACCGGAAGACAACGAGAATTAAAGGAAAGCTTTACAATAGAGCAGGGTCGGAAGAACTGGTAAAATAGGTCACCGGCCTGCTAAAAAGAAGAAACTCATGCCTACAATTAGCCAACTTATACGTCACGGCAGGAAGAAACAGGTTAACAAATCTAAATCTCCTGCATTAAAAAGCAGTCCTCAACGTAGAGGCGTTTGCACGAAGGTGACAACCTTCACACCGAAAAAACCTAACTCAGCTTTGAGAAAAGTTGCAAGGGTTCGTTTAACAACCGGTATCGAAGTGACCGCTTATATTCCCGGTGAGGGACATAACCTGCAAGAGCACAACGTTGTTCTTATCCGCGGGGGAAGGGTAAAAGACCTTCCAGGGGTTCGTTATCATATTATCCGTGGTACCTTGGATACTCTCGGTATCGATAAACGTCGTAAGAGTCGTTCTAAGTATGGAACGAAAAAACCTAAGGCGTAAGGGAGTTTAGGAATGTCTAGAAGAAGAGGAAAAGTAGAACCGCGCAAGATCCAACCGGATTCGGTTTATGGAGATGCAAACATCGCGAAGTTTATCAACTGCTTGATGTTGGACGGAAAAAAATCCGTAGCAGAATCTTTGTTTTATGACGCTCTGGATCTGATCCAAAAGAAGACTGGAAACGATCCTTACGTAACTTTTAAAGAAGCATTAGAAAACGTTAAACCACAAGTGGAAGTAAAATCCCGCCGCGTGGGTGGTGTTACCTACCAAGTTCCGATCGAAGTTCGTCCGGAAAGACGTTTAGCTCTTGGAATCAGATGGTTAATCCGTTATTCCAGAGACAGAAACGAAAAGGGTATGGCTAACAAGCTTGCTGCAGAATTTATCGAGGCTCAAAAAGGCACCGGAGCAGCAATTAAGAAGAAAGAAGATATCCGTAAAATGGCAGATGCTAACAAAGCATTCAGCCACTATCGCTGGTAAGAATCTTTTAACTTATAGTTTGCGGTTGCATGAGACCGCGAACAGGTTTAATGAAGGGACTCCTAAAAGAGTCCCTTTTTTATTTCTCTATGCCTAATCAGATTTCCTGCTTCTTTTATGGACAAAAGAATTTCTTTGGAAAGAATCAGGTCATGGGACAAAAACTTTCTATCTTATATCTATTCTTTATAATACTTTCACTTTCCTGCGGAGGACCTTACGTAAAAATTCCGGATTCCGCTGAAATAGGAAAAGAATACCCTTTTCCAGAAGAAGAATCTATCGCTAAGCGAACTTTGGAACTGACTCTCACTTCCCTTAAGGAATCGTATAAAGATGGGGCCGTTGTAAGAAGGGATGCGCATCCTAAACATCATGGCTGTGTGGCTGCTACTTTTACTGTAAAAAAGGATCTAGACTCTCAGTTTAGATTGGGAGTTTTCCAGCCAGGGAAATCATATCAAAGTTTAATTCGTTTTTCTAATGGATCTCAAAAACCGAAAGCAGATCTGGAAGGGGATATTCGAGGTGTAGGGATCAAACTTTTTGATATTCCCGGAAAGAAAATCCTAAGCGAGGAAGCAAAAGAGACAACTCAAGATTTCTTGCTGATCAATCATCCTGTTCTTCCCGTTGGTGCGCCTGATGAATACTTGGCTTTATTTGAAGCTGCGTTTGCAGGAAAACCAGGTTCTTATTTTTTTGGCTGGAATCCATTTGGATGGAAGTTAGGCGGCCTTTCCAAAGTGAGAGCCATCCGTGGCAAAAAAATCTCCAGTCCATTAGAAATTCGTTATTGGTCTACCACTCCGTATGCTTTTGGAGAAGGTAGGGCAGTTAAATATTCTGTAAAACCGTGTTCTGAAACAAAATCGGAAATCCCTGATAGTCCAACCGAAAACTATCTAAGAGATACAATGAGTAAACAACTGAAGGAATCTTCCGCTTGTTTCACTTTTATGGTCCAAATCCAAAAAGATCCTAAGTCTATGCCGGTAGAAGATCCGGCCATTGTTTGGGATGAAGAAGTTTCTCCATTTTATCCTGTTGCAGATATCTTGATACCTAAGCAGGAATTTACAAATGAAAAGATGGATTCACTTTGTGAAAACGTATCTTACACTCCTTGGCATTCTCTCCAAGAGCATAGACCGTTAGGCGGAATTAATCGAGTTAGAAAATCTGTTTATCAAGCGATTTCCGATTATAGACATGGGCAGAATAAAACCCAGAGAAAGGAAATAGATAAGAAGGATATTCCTTCTAAATTAATTCCTTAAACGCTCGTTCTCCATTGAGTTAGGCTAAGTCATATAAACCTGGCTTAACTATTGGTAATTTATGATACACAAACTTTTGGCGATCTTTTTGATTCTCTGCGGAATCTATTCAAACCTTTTCGCAGAGAATAGAGCCACTCTCCAATTAAAAAAAGAAACTATATTAGGAATCTATTGGGGACCGGAGAATAGAACATTCGGTTGGTATTTAGAATTCAGAGAAGACTTTACATTTTTCGAAAATTACGATGGAGATGGATGCGGAGGATACTCCGGAACTTATAAGATAGAATCGGATAAGATCATATTGAAGGCTTCCGAAGATGAAGTGTGTAAGCCAAATGATTTTCAAGCCAATCGAACCTGTCGAATTGTTCCTACAAAATATTCTCTCCGTTATTATGCAAAATTATACTGTTCTAATGATGCAAACTACTTTGGCGGATTTCTTCTTCCTGAATCCACAGATAGAAAGATCGAAGGTATTCCAGTTAAGACCATTCCAGGAAAAGCAAAATACTTATCCAAATCAAGTCCGGCAAGGATAGGCCCAGGTTATGAATTTCCATCTATAATTTGTAATACTAATGAAGATGATAAAAGGATCCAAACGGATAGATTCCCAGAAAAATCGAAATTAGTGCTCCTTGCAAAAACGGAAGGAAGTAAAGATCCTAAAGGAAAATCCGAAATTTGGTTTTACGCGGATATTCCTTTAGATTGGGGAGGAGGCTGCTTTTATAAGGGTAGAGGTTATACTAGCGCTTGGTTTCCTAAATCAGTTCTATTCGATATGGCTGAATCGAAGATCGAATCGTATGATTGAGGCAACTTTGCAGTCAGAGAATCTCGTTCTTTTTCTCCTTTTCGAAATATAGAACATTTAAGATAAGATTAGTGATATCTATATCTTCTAATCCGTGCTGGTTGGTTCGTAGAAAACAGTTTCTTCTCGCTTCTATAAGTTTTTCGATCAATATTTCTCTATCGACCGAACTCTTCAAGATATCAATAGGATGGATAGTTCGACTTGCTCCCTTATTCCGAATCATTAGCTCTATTTGATCGATCAGTTCTGACTTGGAGAATTGGTTTGTACTTTTTCCAAATTTCCTCTCTATTTTCGATAAGAGAAACTCGTAGGTTTGGTTTCTCGCATATTCCTGCTCGCTCTTAAAATACTCCGATGTTTTTGCCGGCAAATTCTCCGGTTTAAGTTCCAGATAAAGTTCTCTTCCTTTTGGGCCAGCATTATCCAAAAGAATATAGGTGCCATTAACAAAGTTTTCATGGTCCTTTTCGGTTTTTAGGAATTCGAAGATCCCTTGTGCGCATTCTGGTGTGCAGATTCTTCTTAAGATACTTGTGATCGATCTTTTGATTTTTACATCATTCGTTTTTACGAGTTGTCCTAAAAGATGTGGAACACTTTCCTTCCCATAAACTCCGTAAAGAAATGTTCTTTGTCCATGACCATCTACACTTATTACATGCTGAGGAATAAAGAACGCTTTAGCTTCAGAACGCAAAAATCTTTCGTCTATCAGACCTAAAAGTCCCGGGGTCTGTCTATAACTTAGGAAAAGAGAAAATTGAAAGTATTGTTGGCTATTGGCGGAAACGATAGGTTGTTTCGGATCGATTTTCTCATAGACCTTTAAAATGATAGGAGTTCTTTCCGATTTTTTATCCGAAAGAGCGATGAAATATCCCAAATCTAAAAGAACTAAATGATTCGGTTCTTTGGATTGAATTTCCTCTTCCAGAATCCGAACGATTATCGGGACTGAATCACTCTTATCTTTGGAAAAGACAGACCAGTTATTATCCATCATCTCATTATATGTTTTCAGTTTTTCCTGGTCGCTTGTCGGAGAAATAGATCGCAAGGAATTCACAGATTGGATGATTTCCTTTTCGTAAGAAGATTCTGCTGCTACGGAACTTAAGCAAGTTAGGATAAGAAGTATGTATACAGATTTCATTTTCAACATTGAAAGACCCCTTACATTATATACGGCGTTTGAAACATCTTGCCAGCTTTCTAAAAAATATTTCTATTTTTCTAATAAATAACCCTAAACGCTCCCGCAGTCCCTGCAGGAATATCTTTGATAGCTTCGAACTTTAAACCGGTTTCTTGTGCATTATCAAAAACGGTTTGGGTAATTAGGATCTCTCCTGCTTCTGCAGTATCTTCGCCCAACTTACTTGCTGTATTTACTTCTGAGCCGAAAACATCCGAGTCTCCGATCTTCAAAACTTTTCCGTAGCCTAATCCCACGCATAGAAGTATCTTTTCTTCCGGGATCTTGTCTTTATTGTATTCCAATAATTCTTTTTGCATTCTGATCGCTGCTTGTAGTCCTTTTGCCACGTTTCGGAAGATCACTAAAAAACTATCTCCTTCTGATTTGAGAAGTATTCCATCGTGGTCTTCTATGATCGGCACTAAAACTCTTTCGGATTCATGGATAGTTTGTAGAAAATGGATGATCCCGAATTTTTCGACACCTCTCGAAAACCCAGAGAGGTCAGTGAACATAATACACCAAACTTCTCCGAATAGGTCCCAGATTCGGGCATCTATTTTTTCTTTATCGGCCCCAGGCTTTAATCTTTCTAAAACTAGGTTTTCTAATCTGTCTTCGGATGCGCTTGCGAATATACTTCTCTTGAATGCCATAAGAATCGATTAGTGGATCGCTTTTGTCTGAATCCGTCGACCCATTTTTTGAGAGACTAAATCTTTAAAATCGGTTATCCTAAAGAAGGAAGGTTGGAATGAGATTCGTTTGTGAATTAAGTTGGGAATATTGTATTTCCGGCTTTGCTCTTTATCAATTGAAAATGAATTTCCTGCGTTATTATCCTATAGCAGGTATTGCATTTCTGATCTTCTGGGTTTGGAAAAAGGACTTTTTTCAAAAATTCAGGATCCAAAAAGATTTCCCTAAAAAGGAAAGGATTATCTTCGAATTAAAACAATCTGCAATCACTCTTACTATGTTCAGCTCGATTGCTGTTACTGTATATGTCCTTGGGAAATTGAAGATACTTCATCTTAGAACGTATAAGGATTTTACGGAGTATGGAATGGGTTATGCATCATTTAGTTTCGCATTACTTACGATCTGGCATGAGACTTGGTTTTATTGGGTACATAGGATCATGCATCATCGAAAAATTTATCCTTATATTCATTCTGTTCATCATAGATCAGTAAACCCATCTCCTTTGGCGGCCTATAATTTCCATTGGGCGGAGGCTTTTTTGGAAGGTGTATATGTAGTTCCTGCCCTTTGTATCCTTCCTTTGCACTTTTATGTTTTTCTAATCCATACTTTTTATGCAATGATCATGAATATCTGGTGGCATTTGGGGTATGAGTTCTTCCCTAAGGGTTGGACCACTCATCCAATTTTGAAATGGATTAACACTTCTACCCATCATAATCTCCATCACCAGAAGTTTCATGGCAACTATAGTCTTTATTTTAATTTTTGGGATAGAATTATGGGAACGAATTTTAAGGATTATTCCCAAGTTTTTGAAAATAGCAGAAAAGTAGAGAAGAGGGAGGAGATTCCCGTTATCTCCTCCGCTTATATGCAGAAATATTAATTTATTCTTTAATTCTGACTTTTAAGAATTTTCTTCTTAGCCGTATTTCTCCTTCCAGAGATTTGGATAAGGCTTCGAACTTTTTATTTTGAAGATCTATACTTTCTACTAGCGTTTCATACATAGGGTTCGTTTTTCCATCGGGAACTAAGAAGCTTGGTTTTATTTCTCCCTCAGTATAAACTTTAAATGAAGCGACGTTTGCGTCCTCGTCTATAAATAATACTGCTCCTCCGTGGGAGGACATTGGTTGGATCGTATCTACTACCCAGCCGCCTGTATTGAATACTTCTTTGTCTGAAATCTTCAGGCCCAGGTCTTGGGTCTCCACCGCAAATGGTTTATGTGTATGCCCAAAAATCAAAGTATAATCGCTCGGGAATTCCCTTTTGGTTTTTTTAGTCTCTGCTTTCCATTGTGCGGGAAGAGTTTCTCCTAGATAGGAATCCATATTATGAACTACTTCATCGCTCAGAACAGAATTGGACATTCCTCTTTCTGCTTGTCCCACTTTTATTACGATCTTTGTGAGAACGGACTGAAGAACCCATGCAAAGATTGTTTTGAGAAAAAGCGCCACTTTTAGATTTCGAACTGCATAGTCTGCTACATTCTTCGCTAATTTACTTACTGCTTTTTCATCTTGCAGCATATCGTAAATTAGTCCGATACCCGTCCCAACTTTTCCTGATCTTCCCAGTGTGGACCAGAAGAAGTCAATCCATGCAAAATTTTCTCTCTCTAATACGTAAATGGACGTCGGATTTGGAACTTCTTTCTGTTTTCGGAAAGGAATATAATTTCCCATCTTTGTCCAAACAGATTGAGTGGGTTTTGGTTTATCAGCATCTTCGTCAATTTCGGGTAATAGGACCCTTTGGACCGTGCTCATTAAAGAATAAATATTTTCTAAAAAATGCCCATGAGTTAAGAACACTGAACGTTTCCCATTCTTGGAAGAAATTTCCAAATTTGGATAGGCGATCACAGCTTCTGCTTTCTTTAATTTTTTATTCCTTCTTAAAATTCCAGTAAGAAGATCGGATTGAATAAAGTCTGGGTTAACCATTTTTGTGGTGTGCCAAGTTTGATTGATATATTGATTTGGCTTTAGGTTCGCGATATAATCCATATATTGTTTTTCTCTCGCGGTTTCCCAAAGGTGGTGATCGTGATTTCCGGGAATATAGAGAATACTATCCGAAAAATGATGTTTCGTTTCTTTATATGCGATCTCCAAAAATCTTTCGAAGGTCATGGAAGCTTCGTTAATATCACCTAATGCTAATTCAAGCACGTCACCTAATAATATGAATTGAGGCGGTTTAGAAGAACCGTTCACTGATTGAACGATGTGTTTTAAACAGTTTAGAAGTTCTGCAAGTGCAGGAGAAGTTTTCTGAGGATTTACTTTGAATCTATCGGAATCTTTTACTGGATCAGGGAACTCTTCGATGTATGTAAGTAAACTGTTATATGCTCCAAGGTGAATGTCGGAGATAACAATATATTTAATTTTACTCTTTGGCATTTAGGATGTGAATCATTCAAAAAACGTTAATAAAATCAATTAATTATTGCTATTTTTAGGTAAATGCGGCAAATAAGTAGATTTTTCGGCGTTAGGAGGTCTACTTGAAACTTTACGAGGCTATAATAATCGGAACTGGATTCGGCGGTTCGATCAATGCCTGTCGTTTATCAAAAAAATGGCCAGGCAAAGTTTTAGTACTCGAACGAGGGAAAGAATATCCTAAAGGTTCGTTCCCAAGATCTCCAGAGGGAATGTCTAAAAACTTCTGGAACATTCCGGAAGAAGGTCGTATTCCTCGATCTTCTAAGTTTAAAAGAGCAGGCAGGCAAACTGGATTATTCGATATTCGTAATTATCCAAAACTTGATGTAGTTCTTTCCGCTGGTTTAGGCGGAGGTTCTTTGATCTATGCAAACGTGTTTCTGGAACCACCCGACCATATTTTTGATCATCGTTGGCCCGAAACTATTAAAAAGAAACATTTAAAACCTTATTATAAAATAGTAAAAGATATCTTGGGCTCCAGACCTATTCCGGATACTGGGGAAGATAGACGTAAAGTGGTTCGTACTGAATTATATGAACATTTTGCTAAACATGAATCAAGAGTTTCTAAAAGAGCCGATATTAATGTATTTTTCGGGAACGATTTTAAAAAGCCGACTCCAATAGGAGTTCAGGAAAAAAACCGCTTCGGAGCGGTCCAAACGTCTTGTACTTACTGCGCAGAATGTGATGTAGGATGTAATACTCACTCTAAGAACACCCTAGATCTAAATTATCTTTTTGTGGCTAGGAACTCCAACAAAGCTGAGATCAAGACAGAACATCTTGCTACCAAAATTGTTCCCTTAAATGGCAAAGGAGAAGAAGATCCTTCTCAGTCAGGAGAATACGGTTTTAGAGTTCATTATCTGAATTTGCAAAACGGAAAAACTTCCGAATCTTTTGCCGACACAAAACGTATCGTAGTTTCCGCAGGAACTTTGGGTTCTACGGAACTTCTACTTAAATGTAAAACTAAGTTTAAGACTTTACCAAAGATCTCTGATAAATTAGGAACACAATTCTCAGGGAACGGAGACTTTCTTTCCTTTGCTGCGAAAGGAAAGAAACCTGCGGATCCAAATTATGGTCCAGTGATCACTCAGTATACGGATTATAATTTATTTTCCGGATTCGATTCAAAAAAAGCCTTCTTATTGGAAGATGCAAGTTATCCAGTATTTGCTTCTTATTTTGTCTCTGGTGCGATCCCAATCATCTTCAGATTGAAGTATGTTTTTCATTTTATCGGAGAACTTTTCAAAAGTATCATAAGCGGCAAAATTTTCGGTAGAGTAGGGTTTCTTTTGAGTGAAGCCTTGAAAGGAGACCTTTCCTATACATCTGCAGTTCTTCTTTGTATGGGAATAGATACTTCCGATGGGAAAATGTATTTGGATAAAAATGGTAATCTTCAAATTCAATGGCCTCAGAAAGAGAACCTAACACTTTATAATACCATAATGGATGTGAACAAGAGGTTCGCGAAATTCACAGATGCAAAGACAAGATTCCCGATGCCGACGTATTCTTGGCCTGTACGTAATAACGTTACTGTCCATCCTCTGGGCGGATGCGTGCTTGGACCCTCGGCGAATACGGGAGTTTGTTCTTCAGATCTTAAAACTTTCGGTAAGGTTTTCGGTTACGAAGGTTTGTATGTTGCGGATGGCAGTTTGTTGCCAACTGCAGTAGGTGCTAACCCTTCTATGACTATTTCTGCTCTTTCGGAAATGGTGGCAGAAGGTATTACCGGCAAGAAGCCGAGTGCAAGTTTAAGGTAGGATATTCGATTGGCTATAGCGACGAAAAAGAAATCAAAGAAAAGTGCCGGTAAATCTAAGTTAGGCAAAACAGGAGTCAATTCGCATCCAGTAAGTTTGGAATTCACGGAGGAGATGAAAGGTTTCGTTTCCATGCCAGGATCCTTTAATTACCAAGAAGATTATGCCGCTGGAAAGAAAGCTGGAAACTATCTGATGTTTCACCTAACGATACGAGTGACTGATACTCAGTTCTTTGTATATGATCCAAATGAAACTGGAGAGGCGATCGGTTGGGTTGAATGCCAGCCTCTGGGCGGAAGATTCGAAGTGGAAAAAGGTGTCTTCAATTGTTTCGTGGACTATGGCAAACCTTCTGCCAATGAAAAACATATGAAATACCGTCTGTTCCTGAAGAACAAAGCAGGAAAGAAGATCACCTTAAACGGATTCAAGAAGGTAGTAGACGATGGCATCTTGAATATCTGGAGAGATACTTCTACCCTTTATACAACTGTGTATGAAGGGTATGTGGATGAAAAAGCGGAACCTAAAGCTAATGTTCTCGCTAAAGGGATCTTGCATATATTAGAAAAAGATTTTATTAAGCAGATGACGACTTTTAAGTCAAATGGTCGCACTTTTTCGGAAAGAAAAGACGCTCTATTTAGATTCGGTGAATTATTCATGGGGAATCTGTGGGAAATTTATGGAGCACAATTTAGAAGAGCAGAACCGGAACTTTGGAGAGAAAGAGATATCCCTGTATTCACTTTGGACGGGGTGAAAAATTCCAAGATCACTTTTCATCCATTCACTACAGAAGACAAAATTTCTCTTAATTTAGTACGTTTTCAGAAGAAAGAAAGTAAGGACGTTGTAGTTCTTATGCACGGGCTTACTACTTCTACAGACATGTTTGTTATGCCTGAGCATAAAAATCTTGTGACATATCTGCATGAGAATGGATTTACAGATGTTTGGAGTTTCGACTGGAGAGGAAGTTTACGTTTTAATTATAATCTTTTCCCTCATAGATATACTTTAGATGATATCGCTCTTTATGATGTACCTGCTGCTTTAAAAGTAGTGAGAGACGCAGTTGGCGCAGGAAAAAGGATCCATTTTGTGGTACATTGTGTTGGGTCTATCTCATTTTTTATGAGTTTGTTCGGAGGAAAGATAGATGGAGTAACTAGCGTTGTCTCTAATAGTGTATCTCTTACTCCCAATGTTCCTACTTGGTCTAAGATCAAGTTGGCGTTCTCCCCCTTTTTGATGGAGTCTGTTTTCAGGTTTCCGAATGTGAATCCTCGTTGGCATTATCTTCCTGGATTTGCATCTGGTAAGGTTCTTGCTAAGTTTGTAAGTTTATTCCATCACGAATGTGATGAACCCGCTTGTCATATGTTGAGTTTGATGTGGGGTACTGGATGGCCTGCTTGTTATGAGCATGCGAATCTTCCAGATATAACTCATAGAAGAGTGGGGGATCTATTCGGCGCGACTTCAATGAATTATTACAGACATATTAGAAAAGCAGTAGGTCGAAAGGCTATGATCAAGTATACGCCTACTGATACTCGTTATGAATCTCTGCCGAATAATTATCTAGATAAGGCATCTGACATCAAAACACCCGTTCTGTTTATGACAGGTGACCAAAATAAAGTATTCAAAGATTCTAATATTATAGCTTATGAAACATTAAATCGTTTGAATCCGGGAAATAGAAACGAACTGTTTATCGCAGAGGGTTATGGCCATCAAGATACTCTCATGGGAAAAAAGAGCGATAAAGACGTTTTTCCAAGGATAGTGGAGTTTCTGCGTAAGAATTCCAATGGAGTGAAAAAAGGTTAAATATGTCTACGGAAAACCGCCCAGTCGTTTTTCTAACAGGAGCAGCGGGAGGGATTGGCAGAGAAACGGCGACCCTTCTGTCCAAAAAAGGGTATCTTCTCTTTTTAACTGATCTACAGAAGCAGGCTTCAGATTTGAAGAAGTTTGCAGAAACATTAGGAAAAGATCATATAGTTTTTCCTTGTGATATCTCTAATGCCGCTGATTCGGAAAAAGCAATAAAAGAATGTATTAAACAATTTGGAAAGATCGACGTTCTTGTGAATAACGCAGGGATCATGAGACCTTCTAAATTTGAGAACCTCACCCAAGAGGAAATTGATGAACAGATAGGAATTAATGTCATTGGCACTATTCGGTTGACTAAATTGGGAATGCCTCATCTCAAAAAATCTAAAGGTAAACTGGTCATCTTGTCTTCTCTCGCAGGAATTGTTCCTGCTCCTCATCATTCCATATATAGTGCGACTAAATTTGCGCTTAGAGGTTTTGCTCTTAGTTTATATCTAGAATGGAAGGAGATTGGAATACGCGTTAGTTCTATTCTTCCAGGAACTATACAATCTCCGATGACCAAGTATATGGCATCTAGAGATAGTTCTCCAATGGCTTATCTAAATCCACCCTTACCACCTTCTGCGGTTGCAAAATCAATTTGGAGAGCGATCCAAACTGATAAAGCTGAGATTTACGTTCCGTATTCTCAAGGTTTATTGGCTAGAGTTGCGTTATTATTCCCATCTTTATTGTCTTTGATCTATCCGATTATGGCCAAAAAAGGAATTCGAAATTTCGAATCATGGAAAAGAAAAGGAGTTTTTGATTAATAGCGAATTAGAAATTGTCTTCGCTTAACTCTTTTAATCTTTGATTCATTTTTATATGTGAATTACGTACGGCGGTCTGGATATGCGAACTAAATACACTAGGCATAATCCCAGTTAAGATCGCAGTATGGCTGAATTTGGTGCGACCAGGGGTGATCTTTTCTAAAGTGAAACGATGATCTCCGGCGAACATGTATTTGAAAAAAAGTGGAAAGGCGCCTTTCCAAGATATGGATTTAGAATTGGTGAGTTCGTATATCAATGCCTTGGTGGGCAAATAGACTCCCGTAAAATAATAATCGAAAACAATAATGGTTCCGTCTTGCACTGGTTTGCCGAGAATCCTTTTTAAGAATGGGTTCCAAGAAGGAAACTTGGAGAAGTCGGTAAAAATACTCCAAATTTTTTCAGGGGATGCCTGGATTTCTATCGAGGTGACGATTGTTTGAGGATTCATTCGTCACATATCTGATGTTCTATCTGAAAAATGTCCATCTAATAAATGTTTAAAATTCGGTAATTTATGAATTGTAAAAGTTTTATTCTCTATATCATCTTCACTGCGTTATTCGCAAGCTCTTCTTTATCTGCGGAAGATAAGATCCACGTTAGTAGGGATATTGAACGGCTACCCTTAGGTAAGTCTGTCTATTATCTTGAAGATCCGGAAAGAAAATTAACGTTCACAGATATTTACAAACCGGAAGCAAGATCTAAATTCATTAAATCTGATAAAGATTCATTAGATTTTGGACAATTAAATTATAATTATTGGTTTAGATTAACATTTGAAAATGATACTCCCGAATTTGTATCTAAGCTAGTGGAAATTAATTACAGTAATATAGATATTGTACAATTTTATAAACCGAATTCAGACGGAACTTACTCCAAGGAAGAGAGCGGGATGCTTTTTCCTTTTTCTGCAAGAAGTTTTAAAAACAGAAACTTTGTTTATCAGATTGAGTTAGGGCCAGGTGAGCAAAAGACCTACTATCTAATGACTTGGACCAGTGGAGGTTTGAACATTCCACTCACGCTTTGGGATAAAGAAACATTCTCTCAATACAACGCGGACGTTCAGCACGGTTTAGGTTTATATTATGGAGTTATGATCGTAATGATCCTCTATAATATTTTCATCTTCTTCTCCGTAAGAGATGTTAGTTATTTTTATTATGTGTGCTATATTCTCGGATTCTTAGGGATACAGTTAGTTTTAACGGGACATGGATTCCAATATCTATGGCCTGCATTTCCTTTTTTACAAAGGAATTTTTATGTGGTTTTTACGGGGATCTCTATCGCCTCAGTTTTACTTTTTACCAAAAGATTTTTAAATACTAAGGAAAATGTTCCGAAGTGGCTGGACAAATCCATGAAAGTGACAGTGGTTGCTCATGGCTTGCTGCTATTTACTCCATTGGTTCTGCCCCCTGAAGTTACCGTAAAATTAGCATTGGTCCTAACTCTACCTGCGCTCATCTTAATACCAGCAGCAACTGTGATTAGCTTCCTGAAAAAGTTTCGTCCGGCACGTTATTTTCTCTTGGCGTTCACAGTTCTTACGGTTTCAGGAACTGTAGTAGTTCTTCGATTCATTAATGTTTTAGGACCTGGCTTTCTTGCGGATTACGGCCTTTATCTTGGCTCTACTATGGAGGTCATTCTTCTTTCCATCGCTTTGGCAGATCGTATTAATATTATGAAGAAGGAGAAAGAAGAAGCTCAAGCAAAAACATTGGAAATGCAAAAGATACTTACAGAGTCTTATGCTAGATTTGTTCCAAAGGACTTTTTGGCTAACTTAGGAAAAGATTCTATTTTAGATGTAAGACTTGGAGATCAGATCCAAAAAGAAATGGCAGTTCTATTCAGTGACATCCGTTCGTTTACTACATTATCCGAACAAATGACTCCTGCTGAAAATTTTAATTTTATCAATTCTTACTTAAGCAGGATGAGTCCTATTATCCAAAGACATAATGGATTTATAGATAAATTTATCGGCGATGCAATTATGGCACTATTTCAAAGAAATGTAATCGACGCAGTTTCAGCGGGCGTGGAAATGCAAAGGTACTTGAAAGAATACAATGAACATAGAAATCGCCAAGGTTATATCCCAATTCAGATTGGAGTAGGGATACATTCTGGTTCTTTAATGTTAGGAACAATCGGAGCGGAAGAAAGGTTAGAAGGTACGGTTATTTCTGACACTGTCAACCTTGCTTCTCGAATAGAAAGCCTAACTAAAGTTTACGGATCTAGGATCGCAGTCAGCGAAAGTACAATTGAAGAAGTTAAAAAAGACGGCAAATTCCATTTCAGATTTCTGGATAGAGTAAAGGTTAAAGGTAAACAAAGACCTGTTTCAGTATATGAAGTTTTCGATGGAGACGAGCCTGAACATCAGGATTTGAAATTAAAAACCAAAGAATCTTACGAAAAAGGTGTGAAAGCATTTTATTCTAGTTCATTCGAAGAAGCTAAGCACCAGTTTGAGAACGTAATCTCAATCTTCCCGGATGACAAAGCCACCCAGCTCTACTTAAAACGTTTGTACCCTGTAACCCACGATCGGAAGTTGGAAGAAGTAGAAGAATAGCCGATACCGAACGGTATCCGGTACTGATAAATCATCCCTTATTGGCAACTTGAAAAGGCTATTTTATTCTTTCCTAAAGAAGGGAGGAGTAAAATATTCCTACAAACGTAATCCAATGTACCTATTAAGGGCTTTCATTCTAATTTTATGTTTTTCGGCCTCGTCTTTAATTTCGGAGGAAGTAATTCCTTTATCTTCCCAAGTAGAACGTAAAAGAATTAGTACCGAGGTCTATTTTTTAGAAGATTCTAATAAGGGTTTAGGAATAGAGAAGGTCTCTTCAGAAGAATATTTCAGAAAGTTCAAAAAATCGGATATGGATCCATTGAACTTTGGACAGACTAACTTCGATTATTGGATCAGGATTACCCTTAAAAACCCAGAAAAGACACAGATCCGAAAAATTTTAGAAATAGATTATACGAATATAGATCGGGTAGACTTTTTCGCGGAGAATAGTTCCGGCAAACAAGAGTTAGTCAATTCCAGCGGGATGGCTTTCCCTTATCCGGTGCGGAAAGTAAATCACAGAAATTTTATCTATACATTAGATTTTCAACCCGAACAGACTCGCACTTTTTATCTCAAGTTGAACACAAGCGGCGGTCTGGTTTTTCCACTGATCTTATGGAATCCAGAGACATTTTATCATCATAACGCGGATACTCATTTAGGTCTTGGATTGTATTATGGGATCATGTGCGTGATGATCCTTTATCATTTATTAATATTCTTATCTACTCGAGATATTAGTTATTTATTTTTCGTGACTAATATTTTTGGATTTTTCGGGATACAACTTGTTCTTACCGGTCATGGATTCCAATATCTTTGGTCTGAACATCCGGATCTACAGAGGAATTTATACGTAGTCTTTACTGGAATATGTATGTCTTCCTTAGTGTTGTTTGCTCAAAAGTTTTTGAACACCGAGGAGAATATAAATCGTTATTTAAATTCTTCTTTGAATTTCACTTGGGGAATTCATGCACTTTTAATTTTTTCTCCGCTATTTTTGCCTCCTGAATTTACTGTAAAAGTAAGTCTTGCACTGAGTATTCTTGCTCCTTCTCTAGTTTTAATCGCCGCTTCTATTTGCTTTTTCAAAAATTATAGGCCTGCCAGATACTTTTTATTGGCATTTAGCTTTTTGTGTATTTCTGGAATGTTTGTGGTTTTAAAATTTGCGAATCTTGTAGGAGTTTCGAATTGGGCTGATGATGGATTATATATCGGTTCTTCGATGTCTGCATTGATATTCTCATTTGCATTGGCAGATAAGATCAATATTCTCAAAAAAGAAAAAGAGGATGCACAACGTAAGATATTCGAAGCACAAAAAGAAAATCTGGAAATGCAGAAAACTCTAAACGATTCTTTGGAGACCTTGGTGATCGAAAGAACCAAGACTATAGAAGAACAAAAGTTAGATATTGAAGCCAAAGCAAAATTAATCGAGAAGGATCTTGCAATTGCTGGAAAAATTCAGTTTTCCCTTCTCCCTTCTATTCTACCGAAGACGCATAATGTAAGAATTGCTTTTCGATGTATCCCAATGCTGCATGTAGGTGGAGATTTTGTAGATCTGATATCTGATAGGACAGGCAGAGCTCTTGGGATTTTTATTTGTGATGTAACTGGTCATGGGACTGGAGCTGCAATGGTTGCCGCTATGGTAAAGATGGCTCTAGCGGATTGGTCCGACTATTTAAGCGATCCTGGATACATGCTTGCAAAAATGAGAGCCCAACTAATGGGAAAATTGAATGGGAATTTTGTGACTGCAACTATGATCACATTTTATCCTGAATCGGGAAGGATTCTAATTGCAAATGCCGGGCATCCGGAAGCAATATTAATCCGCAAAGCGAACGGAAATCATGAGACTTATCGTCCTGCGGGGATTGCAATCAATGAGTTCCTCTCTACTCCGAATTACCAAACCTTAAAGACAGAATTGAGTAAGGGTGATAAACTTATCCTTTATACCGATGGTCTTCCTGAAGCCAGATCTAAACAAGGTGACTTTTACGGAGATGATAGATTTTTGGATCTTCTTAAAAATTTTTCCGAACTAGAACCAGAACTTTTCTGTAATTCGGTAATCGGAAAGATACAACATTTTACTGAAGAAGAACAAAGTTCTCATGACGATATGGCAATAGTCGTTTTGGAATATCTGGGATAATCTTCCTCAAGTTTTTCATAGGAGCCCCTGTAGAAACCTATCCACCTGATCCGATATTCAGATCAACCTTTCAGGTAATATTATGATAAGCTCAAATAACCGCGTTAGGGTATATTGGGATATACTCGTATTCGTTTGTATTTTTTGGGCTTCTTTGGAGTCCCCGCTCCGGATCGTAATTTCTTACGATCAAAACCTTCTTCTTACAAGCATCTATTTCTTTATCGATTCAGTCTTTGCTCTGGATATCATTTGGAATTGTATCACTCCGGAGTATAAAGAAGGCAAATGGATTTTAGTTCGATCTCAAGTGATTCGGGATTATTTAAGATCCTGGTTCATTATCGATCTAATTGCGGCGATTCCTTTCGAATACGCCACTTTCAAAATTTTCGGACTACAACAGTCTCAATATCCTTATCTGTATCTGGTCTTAGGAATTACACGTATCTTAAAGGTTTTTCGAATCTCGGATATATTACATAGGATCAATCTGGCTTTCCAACCTACACCCGGGATCTTAAGATTAGTACTTTTCGGATTTTGGGTAACATTAGTTGCTCATTGGTGTGCAGTGGGTTGGCTATATATGGATGATCTTAAAGATTATCAAACCGGTCAGACAGAATATATCAGGGCATTGTATTGGACAGTGACCACAATTGCTACAGTTGGCTATGGCGATATCACTCCTTCTACGGATATACAACGAATATATACTATCTTTGTAATGATGTTAGGAGCAGGGGTTTATGCTACTGTCATCGGAAATATAGCAAGTATATTAGGAAATCTTGATTTAACAAAAGCGGCCCAAATGAAAAAAATGGCCCAAGTGGATTCATTTCTAAAAGCGAGAAACATTCCTCCCGATGTAAGGAGAAGAGTTCGCGATTATTATATTTATATCATCGATAGAGGATGGGGAGAAGATGAAAACTTACTTTTGAATGACCTTCCAGTTTCTTTAAGGAAAGAAGTAAAAATCCAATTGCACCGAAGTTTATTGGAGAAGGTTCCCTTTCTTAAAGGTGCAGATCCGGCATTAGTAGCGAGTCTTGTTTTTTCATTAAAGCCCACAATTTTCTTAAAAGGGGATATCATTTTCAAAAAGGGAGAAAAAGGAGATAGTCTTTATATTTTAAGCGAAGGTTCCGTGGATATTTTAGGTTCGGATGATAAAACTGTTTTAATAAATTTGCAAGAAGGTCAGTTTTTCGGTGAGTTAGCATTAGTCACGGATGAACCGAGATCTGCAACAGTCAAAGCTTCGACCACCTGTGAAATTTATACTTTGAACAAGTCCGATTTTAATCTTTCCTTAGAAAGATTTTCTGAATTTAGATCAGCGATAGAAGAAGCGGTTTCCAATTTGAAAAAGTGATTCACCCTCCTTCTTTCGAAATTACTTGACCGACTTAAAAATTCTGTTAGAAAGCACGGGCTGAAATAGGAGATTTTATGTTACCGGTAATACCGTTAAATTATTTGGCGATTTTGGTCGGAGTTCTTGCGAATGTAGTGATTGGATTTCTTTGGTTCGGTCCAATCTTCGGTAAGGTTTGGGCAAAAGAAATGGGTTACGAAAACATGGAACCCGATACAAAAGCGATGCTAAAATCTATAGTTATCATGATCATCGGTTCTTTTCTAACGGCGTATGTTTTAGCTCATAGTTTGTTTGTCTGGAAACCTTCATCTTGGAATCTACCTGGAGATGGACCTGCTTGGATGTATGGAGCTTATGCAGCATTTTATACTTGGCTTGGTTTTTATGTACCAATGCTCTTAGGTTCAGTGGCGTGGGAATCAAAATCATGGAAATTGTTTTTTATCAATGCCGGATATAACTTGGTTTCTTTAGCGGCGATCGGCCAAATCCTCGCTGTTTGGCCTACTTAATAATTGATCTATATTCTTATTATTTGAAAAAGGGATTCCAAATCGGAATCCCTTTTAATATCTTAAACTAAAATTAAAAATTTCATTCCGAAGGATATCCGGAAGTTCTCTTGAAAAGTAAGCATAACGTATTAATTTTTATTCCCTCTATAATTGGGGCTTTGGTTCTACTCGGTTGGCTATTGGATATTGAGGTTTTAAAGAGACCCAAAGCTGCAATGGTAGCGATGAATCCTATGTCCGCACTATCTTTTGTCTTTATTGGAATTGCTCTTTACCTAAATTTAAATCGTTCTGATTCAAATACGCATCGAAATATTGTACGTTTGATCGCATTATTCGTTCTTTTAGTAGGCCTTACTAAATTGTATTCTGTCATTAGTGGGTTCGATCTTGGATTGGATAAGATCCTTTTTTCGGATAAGATAGCGAAGGACATTATAAAAGGTATTCCGAATAGAATGGCTCCGAACACTGCTTTCGATTTTGTAGTGCTTGGTGCTGCCGTTTTTTTAAGTTCCTATAGAAAGGAAGTCCTAAATTCTATCTCCAATTATTTATGTATTTTAGTACTTTTGATAGGGCTTTTTTCGGTAATAGGTTATGTGTATCAAGTCCAGGAATTTTACGGAATACTTTCCTATATTCCAATGGCAATTCATACTGCTATTAGTTTCATATTCTGTTCTTTTGCCCTTCTTTTAATTAACGGCCATTCAGGATTTATGAAGGTATTCACGAGTGAGAGTTCGGGAGGTATTTTAGCTCGTGTCCTTATTCCGTTTTTGATCATCGTTCCTGTTTTGTTCGGTTATATTCGCATTTATTTGAACAAATTTAATCCTGTAAGTTTGGAGTTGGGAGTTGGGTTCCTAATGACAGGGATCATACTCACTTTTTTTATATTGGTCTGGTTTGTTGCTACTCAATTAGAAAAATCAGATATAGCAAGAACTGACGCAGAACGCAAACTTTCGGAATTGAACCAAGAGTTGGAAAAATTGGTAAGCGCAAAAACAATGGACTTGTTTAAAAGTGAGAATAGGTTTCGGACTATTTTAGAACAATTTCCTTATCCAGTATTGACCTATGATCCACAAGGGGTCTGTACTGGAGCTAATTTTGCCTGGGAAGAAATGTGGAATACTAGAAGAGACGTATTAGTCGATTATAATATATTAAAAGATCCTCAGATAAAAGAAGCAGGATTTTTTCCTTTTGTGGAGAAAGCGTTTAGTGGGGAAGCAGCAATGTCAGAACCTTTTCCTTACGATCCCAAACTGATCGGAAGTTCGGGGAGGGATCGTTGGTTGCAAATGGTACTTTATCCTATTAAAAATACTGCTGGTAATATTTTAGAAGTGATTGTGGTGCACCAAGATATCACTGCAAGCAAGGAAGCGGAGAATGAGATTCGTCTATTGAATAACGAACTGGAGGAAAGAGTAAGAGTTCGCACGGAACAATTGGTTTTTGCAAACAAAGAACTAGAATCTTTCTCTTATTCCATTTCCCACGATTTGAGAGCTCCTATCCGAGGAATTAGCGGTTTCACTCAGATCTTGATGGAAGATTATGGAGTGAATTTCGACGCGGAAGGTAAAAGGATCATTGGAAAAATTCTAGAGAATGCCAAACAGATGGGGCAGTTGGTGGATGATCTTTTGGAATTTTCTAGGTTAGGAAGAACTGAACTCGCCGAAAGAGAAATTCCTATGAAAGAATTGGCGAGTATCGTATATAAAGAATTAATAAACTTAGAATCTGGAAGAGAGATCCGTTTCGAAATACAAGATATTCCAAATGTAAGAGCCGACCAACCAGCGGTGCGTCAACTTTGGGTTAATTTAATCTCAAACGCTATCAAATATACAAAGAAAATAGAATCGCCTATCATTCAAATTGGCTCCATGGAATCTGAAGAAGGGACTGTTTTCTATGTTAAAGATAATGGTGCAGGTTTTAATATGCAGTACTATCATAAATTATTCGGAGTTTTTCAAAGATTACATTCCAATTCCGAATTTGAAGGTACTGGAGTTGGCCTTGCAATTGTTAAAAGGATCGCCTCCCGCCATGGGGGAAAAGTTTGGGCAGACTCTAAGGAGGGAGAGGGCGCAACCTTCTTCTTTACTTTGCCCGGACAAGATCCTAAATTAAAGTGACTCCAGAAATTTGACTAATTGTTCTCTCTGGAAAGAAGAAAGTTTCAATACATATTGTTTGCTTCTCCTCCGTGCCATAGGATCGCTTCGATAAAACTTTCGGCCCTTCTTTAATAGCTAAAGAGTTGTTTTGGTTAAATGAAATACTAACAATACTCGAGATAGAGTTAAGTTTTGTTATATTTGGGTTGGTCGTGTCTCCTTCTTCTTCCAATTGAGCACATCTATTCTCTTTTGGGATTCTGAGTCTAAGATAAGGATATCTAACCTTTTGAGTCTGGTTTCTTCTTTTTTGGGACTGATCACCCACCAAATGGAAGTTCGCTGGTAAGAAGGCGCTTGGGTATTGAAGAACTCCCACGCTTTTGTATTCTTCTGGAATTGTTTTTTATAAGTAGAAGGTAATGCTATCTTCTCTTGTTCGAATGAATATTGTGCGGTTTTTTTCTTTTCGGAATGAAATGCTAGTAAGCCGGACTCTTGGACTAAACCTTCCTGGATCAATTCTTGGATACGTTTTATATTAACTTTACTCCATGTGCTTCGGGCTTTTCGGGGAGTAAAGCGAACAGAATAACTTTCTTCATCTATATTCTTTCTGATCCCATCTATCCACCCGAAACATAGGGCTTGGTCTACGGCTTCTCCATAAAGAATTCCTTTTTTAGAGGATTTTATTTTATAAAAGCCTAGGAGAAGTTCTGTTTCTTTTTTAAAATTTTTGGAAAGCCAGGAGCGGAATTCCTTTCCGGTCTTAAAGAACTTTGGTATCATTAGGAATTTCTACTTGGCAGAAGTTTAAAATGTATATAACTTTATGAAAGTTATTTTCGGTAGGTAGTATGAATCGAAGAGATCCCAGATCCATTTTTTTTAGTATTTTGACTGCGGTCTTGTTATTACAGAGCTGCCTGACTTCTTCTGCAAATATCCAGGATTATAAGGAGCATTTTATAGGAAATAATCCTCGCGATCTTTCGTCTGAAATTCCAAAGGGAAAAGTAAGAGCAGTATTTTTAGGTACAAGTTCAATTCTCTTAGATGATGGAGAGACCCAGATCTTAACGGACGGTTTCTTCTCCAGGCCTTCTCTTTTTAAAACTATGTTCTCTAAAATTTCTTCTGACGAGCAAGAGATTAAATACATTATGCTACTTGCAGGCATTAAACGTTTGAAGGGGATCTTTGTATGTCATTCTCATTATGATCATTCTATGGATTCTCCTTTTATCGCTAAGGAGACAGGAGCAAAATTGTACGGTTCTCTTTCCACAATCCAGATTGGAAAAGGAGGAGGACTCCCTGAAGAACAATTATCATTATTCCAACCTGGCAAAAAAATCCAGATAGGTAAGTTTAAGATCACGGTACTAAATTCAAAACATACTCCTCCATTTAAAATTTTAGGAAAAACAAATGCCGCAGATCCGAATCGACCAGATTTAACGGAAGCACTATCCCAACCTGCTAAGGCAGAAGATTATATAGAAGGCGGGACTTATGATTTCTTAGTCGAGCATGGGAAAAATTCCATCCTGATTAAAGGTAGTACAAATTATATAGAGAACGCTTGGGAAGGTTTGAAGGCAGATGTTCTATTTTTAGGGGTTGCGATGCTCGGAAAACAAGAAGAAGGATTTAAGTCAAAGTATTACGAAGAAACCGTTACAAAAACTTCTCCCAAGATAGTGGTTCCTGTGCATTGGGATAATTTTTTTAAACCTTTGACTGAACCATTAGAACCTAACTTAAGTTTGGGAGACGATGTAAAAACCGGAATGGAATTCATGATACAAAAAACCTCTCAAGATGGGATCCAATTCAAGATCCTGAGAGGATTTGAGAGCATTCTGTTATTTTAATATACTGGTCTCGTAAAGATCAAGGCGGCTATGCTATATGGAAGAAGAGGATACGATGGAAAAAGTTTTAGAATATTTAGAACCTTATGGCCCGGATCTTAAAAACGGATTAAGTAATCACGCTCCTATGGCTTGCGAGGCATTGCTCACAATGGGCAAGAGGGAGAGTGTTTTTCCTTGGTTAGAAAGATACGGAAATCAGTTCCTAGAAAAAAAGAAGCCCAGGAATAAAATTTATAGCGGTGACTGGAAAGACTTCTTAGGAATGCCGGACACTTATCCTGAGTGGGAGAACTTTTTTAATTCTGAGTTAGAAGAAGGCTCTTGGCAAAAAACTGTCTCTGAATGGGCGGTCAAACTTGCTCCTGGGATTTGTGCGGATGCTACTCATGGAGTAATTCGAACCGGACATGCAGTCAGAAGTTTAACTAGAAAGGAATCAAGACGAAGGAGAAGAGAACTTGCTTCTGGGTTAGCAGTTTGGGCTTCCGCTTACTTGGAATTACCTACTTCTTTTGATTCTTTACTAGGCTTGCAGCCGGAAGACGCCATACAAAAGGTAGACTTTGTTCCAGAAGAATCCAAAAGTTTTGAAGGAACTATCGTTTCTTCTCTGCAAGGGTTAGGAGATTTCGATCATTTTTCGACTGTAATTGGATATCTAGGTGTATCTCAACAACCGGAAGAGATCATCTCAGGTTTATCGGAAGGATTTTCCAGAGTAGTTCTTAATAATGTGGAGGATAATCTTTCTGCGATCGTCTTCGTACACTCCGTGACGAGTGTTTCTGCTCTTAGGAGTATTTTACCTTTTTTGAATGAACATGAAAAAAAATCAGTCCTGAGATACTCCTGGCAATCGGGGGCGGCCTTATTTTCTGCCTTTGGTAAAAAGATAAATCTAGAACTTCCTGAAAGATTAGAAAACGAATCCAGAGAAGAAATGATCGAAAGGGCGATCGAACACGGAGATGAGCATGCAATTAAATTTACGGAAGTTTGTTTGAAGGAGTATGAATTCAACCCGTCACCCGCTTATTACGCTGCTGCTCGCTTAGCTAGGAAATTTTTGGAACCATTATCCAAATAAATGAATTGGAGATCCTTTCTATACTTCGATTTTTCTCCCGATGAATTTTCCAAATTTTTGCATCCTAACATTTTCATTCTATAGGAAAGTCGTCTAACAAGAACGTAAATTGCAGGAAATACAAATGGAGATTAAGATATGAGTATCCTAGGATTGGTTTCAGTTACAACGACTCGAGCGCAAAACATATTTCGATTTATCTTGGGCGCTTTTTTATTCACGGCAGGAGTCGGTCATTTAACTTGGCAAAGGACGGAGTTCTTAGCCCAGGTCCCGAATTGGTTGCCAATGGATGGGGACTTAGTGGTAGTTCTTTCCGGTATCGTAGAAATTGCTCTCGGCCTTTCTTTAATTTTATTATATAAGATCAAAGCGGATATAGGATGGATCGTTGCCTTATTCTTCGTTTTGATCTTTCCAGGGAATATCTCCCAATATGTAAACGGGATTAATGCATTTGGGCTGAACTCAGATATGTCTAGAGGGATTCGCTTATTTTTCCAACCGGTCCTGATTGCTTGGGCCTTATGGTCTACAGGTGCCTGGACAGCATGGAAAAACCGTTCCTAATTGAAGTCCGGAACAAGATCATTTTTTGCTAATAAAGCATAGTCCTGAAAGTTAGATTTACTCTTGGTTGTTTAATCGATTTGGTTTTAGGAAGACTATGGTGCCAAGATTCTTGGGCTCCTTTCATAACCAATAAACTTCCATGCTCTAATATTAAGGAAATCTTTTCCTTCGTGGACTTATGCTTGAAGTAGAATTTTCTCTCTGCTCCAAATGATAGAGAGGCAATTGTGGAGTTTTTCCCCAATGCCTTTTCATCATCACTATGCCATGCCATTCCTTCTTCTCCATTATTGTATAAATTGAGTAAGCAGGAATTAAATTTGGTTCCGGTAATTTCTTCGGTTAAACTTTTTAAAACAGAAAGTTCTTTTGTCCAAGCTAATGCTTTTTTAGTCGTGTTCGAATAAGTATATTCGTAGTTAGAGTCTCCATACCAGGCAACTTTTCTTTTGGTAACAATATGTTTCCCGAAAATAATCGCCTCGTCGTTTTTCCAGGGAATATCTTCGAGTAAAATTTTTAAGAAACTATCAGCTGAATTGCCAGCAAGGATCGTTCCGTAATAAGTAACTACCCCGTCCTTGGGTAATTGGTTTCGAAGTTTTTCCGACTCAAACAGTTCCATGTTTCCAAACTTTATATTTTTCTTTTAAACAATGCCCACAAGGTCGAAATCCTAAACTAATCGCTTCTTTCTCTGAGGAAAAGAAGATACGATTTTCTTTCTTCATCCTTTTGCCTGATTCGCAAGAAAGAGTTCCGTAAATTTTTAGTTTTAAATTCCCAGCGAAATCTAATTTCCTTTTTCGGATCAAAGACCTTAACTCTTGTGGTTGAAGTTCTAAATGAAGAAACATCAAGATACCACGTAATGAAAGATTGCACCTAAAGTGTGCCTATTTCCATTACCCCAGTTCAATTTTGAAAAGCCTGGGTTCACAGATCATTCCTATTGACAAGGTCTGTTTTAGCGGCTTCCCAACCGATCATTGCAACTTTACGGGAATCTCCCCAATGGTATTCTCCAAACTCGCCGGAAGCACGGATCACTCTATGGCAAGGGATTAGGAATGCCACGGGGTTATTCCCGATTGCTGTTCCTATCGCTCTGGTGGCCTTAGGATTTCCCATTTGTTCCCCAATCTGTCCGTAAGTGGAAAGTTTTCCCATAGGAACTTTTAAAAGAGTTTCCCATACCTTGAGCTGGAACTCTGTTCCTTTTAGATGTAATTTGATCTTACCTAATTGACTCCAATCGTGAGAGAATATAAACAAAGCGTTTTGTTGGATCATGTCCACGGTTTGATTATAAGTCGCGTTTGGAAAAATGGACTTTAGATCTTGGAATACCTTCTTCTCACTTTCGAAAAATGAAATATAACAAATTCCTTTTGGAGTAGAAGCTACAAGCAATTTGCCAAAAGGAGACTCTGCATAACTATAGTTAATGGAAAGATCTTTTCCACCGTTCTTATATTCTCCAGGAGTCATTCCTTCTAGATTGATAAATAGGTCGTGTAACCTTCCTGTTCCGGAAAGTCCTGAATCTAAGGCGGTATCTAGTAATGAGGAACCTGTCTCTTTCAGTAAACCTTTTGCATATTCCAAAGTAGTGTATTGCAAAAACTTCTTCGGACTTACTCCCGCCCAATCTGTAAACATTCTTTGAAAATGATGAGGGCTGAGTTTAAGTTTGCTTGCGATATCTTCTAAGCTTGGTTGTGTTTTGAAATTTTTGCGAAGATAGAAGATCGCATCCGCTATCCGATTAAAGTCGGTTGTTTCTTGTCCTTTCATGGTTTTGGAGTATAGTTAAGAAAGAGATAACTCGAAACCCGATACTTGCTATTTGTAGCAGAAATTCCAGCTATTTTAAAAGATCTTCTCCTTTCTTGATTTTAGCTAAAACAAGGCTTGACGATCCATTGTTTCCGATCCATTTTTAGACAAATGTCACATATTGTGACATTTGGGACAAAGGGATATGGGAACAAGGGAACAAACCAGAGAACTTGTCTTAGAAGCCGCGGAGTCCCTGTTTTTGGCCAAAGGACTCCTGGATGTTTCCATGGAAGACATTGCGGCCAAAGCATCTTGTACTCGAAGGAATTTGTATCGTTACTTCGATACAAAAGAAGCGCTTAGTATAGAAGTTCTTAGAAAACTTCTCGCACCTTGGAATGATTTCCAACTCCAAACTTTTGAGAAACTCAGAAGTTCCGATCTTTCCGGAAGGGAAGAGTTTGTTTCCTTTCTCAAAACACTCGCGAAATATTTAGAAACTCATAAACCTTTACTTCGTTTTACAGCAGAGTTCGATTTTGTGTTCAGAGAGAGAAGTTCATTTCAATTGGATGCCTCTTCCGAAGAGTCATTGTTCGCAGAGTTTCAATTCACCGAAAAACTCATTATACAAATTTTAGAAAAGGGAGAAGTAGATGGAAGTCTTAAAATTCCTTCTTCCTTTGCAATACTAGTTCCAACAATTACAACAGTTCTTTGGGGCCTCGGACAAAGAGTTGCTCTTAGAGAAACTCTGATCCCAAGAGAATTCGGTGTGAACGGGATGGAACTAGTACAAACACAAATAGATCTATTGGTGCTTGCTTTAGAAACGAAAGATAGCATTGGAGAAAAGAAGGAGAATTAACATGACTAAAAGTTTCGAACTTCCTAAGGATTTTTTATTAGGTTCTGCAACTGCAGCAACACAGATAGAAGGTGGAGATATTTATAATAATTGGTATGCTTGGTCTCTCATCGGAAAAGTTGGAAATGGAGAATCTTCCATCACTGGAGCGGATCATTATAATCGATATGTAGAAGATATAGAACTTCTTTCTCAGCTTCACCAAGAATGTTATCGAATGAGTATAGAGTGGAGTCGAATAGAACCTAAACAAGGTGAATGGTCAAAGGAAGGAGTGGAACATTATCGTGATGAATTCCAAAGGCTGATCAAAGCCGGGATCAAACCACTTGTAACTCTTCACCATTTTTCTTGCCCTCAATGGTTTCAGGAAAAAGGGGGATGGCTTTCTAAAAACGCAGTTGAAGACTTTATTCGATTCGTGGACTTCTCAGCTAAAAATTTTGGAGATTTGGTTTCAGAATGGTGCACTATCAATGAACCGAACGTATTTGCAAACGATAGCTATATGGATGGCAAATATCCTCCCGGCAGTCACGGCGATATTGCGGCTTACATGAAGGTTACCAAAAACCTTATCATCACTCATTTAAAATCTTATAAACTGATTCACAAGATCCGGAAGGAGCTTGGTTTTACGGGAGAAACAAAAGTAGGATTTGCTCATCACCTTGCAGTATTTGAACCTTTTAATTCTCATCCGCTCGCTAGGCTTGGTCGCTTCTTGAGTGATTATCTTTTTCATGAGATCCATACAAAAGGTTTCGTAGAAGGTAAACTTTGTTTTCCTGTAGGATTCGGTTATCCGGAAGGGAAGGGGATCTTCTGTGATTTTTTTGGGGTCAATTATTATTCCAGACATCTATTCAAGGCCAGTTATAATCCTGGAAATCTATTCGCTACTCCGGTAGTAGATCCAAGTATTCAAGATTCAGAGAAGAATGATCTTGGCTGGGAAATTTATCCGGAAGGTCTTTACAAGGTTTGCCACCGTGTATGGGACAAATATAAACTTCCCATCTATATCACAGAGAATGGGATTCCGGATGAGAAAGATGAGAAAAGAGAAAAATATATAGTAGATCATCTTTATCAGATCAGACGACTTCTGGATGAAGGTGTGAAAGTAGAACGTTATTATCATTGGTCTTTCTTGGATAACTTAGAATGGAACGATGGTTATGGTCCCAGATTCGGTTTGGTTGAAGTGGATTATACCACAATGAAAAGAAAGCCTCGCTTGAGTGCACTTCGTTATGCGGAGATCTGTCGAACTAAGCGGATCGAAAATAGATCAACCTGAGTGAATTTTAATCTGTAGTCGAAATGGATTGCAGGTAATTTTTCATCATGTTCAGAAAGTGACCGGATAATTTCCGGTCGCCTGATCCTTTTAAGAAACCGTAAACTCCTTCGTGAAACATTACGATAAAGGAAGCGGCTTCCTGGGTATTAATATTTTCTAGGATTTGTCCGTTCTCTTTTGCTCTGACTAATTCCTTTTCTAATTCTTGGATCCAAAGTTGAAGAGCGGATTTCAATCGAGTATTGAAACCTTTGTCCACAGGCGACATTTCTTGCATGAAATTATTCAAAGGACATCCATAACGGATCAGATCAGGCTTAATATCGCAGATATGTTTTTGCATCAGATCCAGAATACCTAACAAAGGATTCTTATAATCTTGGAGCGGGCGGATCCACCGGTCTATGATCAGGGGTCGTATAACTTCTTCTACCACTGCGTAACCCAAAACAAACTTGCTGGGAAATTGATGGTAAAATGCTCCCTTACTTAGATCAGTTTCCTTTACTATATCGTCCATGCTCGTGGCTTGGAAGCCCGACTGAAAGAACTTCAGAAAAGCAGTGTATAAAATCTTTTCTCTGGTTTTCTGCAGATCTCTGGTTTTGGGGAGTTGTTTTACCGCCTGCTTCTTCATTTGTTTAAAGCCGAATCTATCCTACTAAGTAAGTTATTTTCCCGAATTTCGCAACAAAAAAGGATTCCGCAAAATATTTTTCTTGTAACATACTAATTAGTATGTTAATGAGATTTATCTGTTCGCAAAATATTAAGCGTCGGAAAAAATCTTTTGGATAATCGTATGTTATCGATCAATTTAATCTCAGTTGTATTGGCGACTCTTGCCGCTATGGTTTTAGGGTTTCTTTTGCACGGGCCCATCCTTGGCAAAGTATGGATGAGGCTCGCGAATATCGTGCCCACCGGAAATGAAAAGTTTTCAGACATGCTTCCGAATTTATTTTGGAACCTCGTAGCAAACTTTGTGACCGCCTATGTGATTGCCGTTATCTATCTGTTCGCTTCTCCGTCTCCTTATTTGGCAGGCGAGGGTATTTGGAGAGGAGTGATTTGTGCTCTTTGGCTCTGGATCGGTTTCGTAGTGACCTCGAGTTCCATGGAAGTGATTTGGATGGGAAGAAAGCTCGGCCTTTGGTTATTCGAGTGTGGATGCTCCTTTCTTGTGATGTCGGCTATGGGAGCGATTATCGCAGCCTATTAAAACTGAGTGGTCGATCGGACAAATATCCATGTGAGCTTTGAGAATTGACTTACATGTTCATCGAGGAACGAATGGATTTTCGATCGACTGATAATGAATCCACCATTCTTAAATCCGGGAATATTTGCGCATATTGATGCGGGCAAAACTACACTCTTAGAAAGAATCTTATTTGAGACTGGCAAAATTACTGCGCCGGGTAGAATTGAAGAAGGCACCACCGAATCCGATTATCTTCCGGAAGAGATAGAAAGGGGAATTTCTATCCAGTCCACAGTTGCCAGGATCCCTTATCCAAATTCAGAAAAGCCTCGTGTCATTCTGCAGTTCGTGGATAATCCAGGGCATCTTGACTTTCAATCCCAGGCAAACGCTTCTCTACTTGTTTCCGATTTCGGTCTCGTTCTTATCGATTCATTCGAAGGATTAAAATCCCAGACCTTCCAAAATGTGGAAGCTCTTAGAAAGTCAGGAAAACCAATATTATTTTTTCTAAATAAACTAGATCGCCCAGGTGCTGATATTCTTTCTCCTCTCGTGGACCTGGAAGTTGCCTTAGGAAAAGAGCCCATTCTTCTGTTTAAAGAAGACGGAACTATTCCTGTATTAAAGGGAGAAGGTGAGGAGTCGGAGTTCCTACCATTGATAGAATGGGACCATGGACTTTCTGAAGAATATCTCAAGAATCATGAGCTTCTTCCTGAGCTTGCTGCTAAAGGATTGGTGAAAGGCTTTTGGGAGGGGAAAATTTTTCCAGTGCTTGGAGGGTCTGCTCTGCAGGGACTTGGTGTTCCGGAATTGCTTACTTACTTAGAAATACTCGCACAAGGAAAACCTTCTCCGCTTTTCCCTAATGAACAAACTGGTATTGCATTCAAAAGAGAAATCCATCCTGAACTTGGAAAACTTCTCCATTTTCAAACATTGGCACCTATCAAAGTCGGTGATTTCTTCCTGCTTGGAGAAACGAGACATAAGGTAGAGAATCTATATCGAATTTCTGCAAGAGACTATGAAGAAGTTTCTTCTGGAGAAGCCGGAGAACTTCTCGCAACCACATCTCTTTTGGATTGGATCCCGGGAGAAATTCTTTCGAGACATAATACTGAAAACAAAACCCTTTTAACTCCGATCAGAAAACAATTTCAGATCTTAATAGAACCGGAAAAAGAAGAAGATCGACAGGAGCTTTGGGACCGCTTGCAAGATCTCGCCTGGTTGGATGAAGCAGTAAGTGTAGATATTCTCTCCGAAACTGGACAATTCCGTTTATCAGGCACCGGTGAGTTGCACTTAGAGATCTCTCTTTCGCGATTGAAGGAGTCTTTTTCGAAAAGCTTTCAAACGAGCGGAATCAAGGTTGCAAGATTTGCTCTATGGAAAAATTTGGTTCAAAAGGTCGCATTTCAGCATACCGCGTTCGATCAAAAGATCTCGAGCGGTCAGGTGCTCGCGTCCTTGGAAAGTTCTCACAACTTTTCCAAGGGAGTGCGGTTTAATGTTCAGCTAGCTGATCCAATCAAAGAGGCGATAACATCCGCGTTTACGGAAGTCACCGCCCGGGGAATAGACGGAGAAGAAGTTCTCGGTCTTCAAATGATTGTCGAAGGTTATGAGTCTCCAAGTGAGACAAAATCTTTCGATCTTTCTTCCCTGATCAAAGTAGCTGTCATCAAAGGTTTAAAGGACATAATTCCGAATCATTCGGTTTTCATTGGTCCCCTTTCTGAGATAGAGATTCTTACACCGAATCAATATCTCGGAGACATATTAGCCAGTTTGGCTAAGAGGGACGCGAAGATTCGTAAGGTCACTGAGTTGACCGAAGGGCGTCATTTGATCCAGGCAAGCGCTTCTACGCAAAACTTGCTTGGCTTTAGCGGTGTCCTTAGAAATATGGCACAGGGAAGGGGCGTCCTGTCTTTGGACACCCTTTTCGACTTTGATAACCATTCTGTATTGTTTTAACAAACAAGTCTGTATTCAGATTTGTTAATAAAGTAAGGAGTTAAAAACGCTATGGCTAAGGAGAAATTCGACAGGTCCAAACCACACTTAAACGTTGGTACAATCGGACACGTTGACCATGGAAAAACCACGCTAACGGCAGCAATCACCACTACGCTTGCAAAAGTATTGGGTGGAAAAAACAAAGCCGTAGCGTACGACCAAATCGATAACGCACCTGAGGAAAAAGCTCGTGGTATCACCATCGCTACTTCTCACCAAGAGTATGAGACTGCAAATCGTCACTATGCTCACGTAGACTGCCCAGGTCACGCTGACTATGTTAAAAACATGATCACTGGTGCTGCTCAGATGGACGCTGCGATTCTAGTTGTATCTGCAACTGACGGACCAATGCCTCAAACGAAAGAGCATATCCTGCTCGCTCGTCAGGTAGGTGTTCCTTACATCATCGTATTCATCAACAAAGCGGACATGCTTGCAGCTGATGAGCGTGAAGAGATGATCCAAATGGTTGAGATGGACGTTCGTGACTTGTTAAACAAGTACAACTTCCCTGGTGATGAAACCCCAATCATTTACGGATCCGCTCTTAAAGCTCTTGAAGGCGACGAGTCTGAGTTAGGAGCTCCATCTGTAGTTAAGTTAATGGAAGCTCTGGACACTTACGTTCCGAATCCAAAACGTATCGTTGACAAACCTTTCCTAATGCCAGTAGAGGACGTATTCTCTATCACTGGTCGCGGAACTGTTGCAACCGGAAGAGTAGAGCAAGGAACTTTGAAAATCAACGACGAAGTTGAAATCGTTGGTGTTCGTCCTACTACTAAAACCGTTGTTACCGGTATCGAGATGTTCCGTAAACTTTTAGATTCCGCAGAAGCTGGAGACAATATCGGTGCTCTTCTTCGTGGAACTAAAAAAGAAGACATCGAGAGAGGACAGGTTCTTGCTAAGCCAGGATCAATCACTCCTCACAAAAAATTCAACGCGGAAGTTTACGTTCTTACTAAGGACGAAGGTGGACGTCACACTCCATTCTTCAATAACTACCGTCCACAGTTCTATTTCAGAACTACTGACATCACTGGCGTCTGTAACCTGCCTAATGGTATGGAAATGGTAATGCCTGGTGACAACGTTACAATGAGCATCGAGTTGATTCACCCGATCGCTATGGACAAAGGTCTTAAATTCGCGATTCGCGAAGGTGGAAAGACTATCGGTTCTGGCGTAGTGGCTGAGATCACCGAGTAAGAGTAAGGGAATGGCTGGCCAAAAGATCAGAGTAAAGCTTAAAGCTTTCGATCATAAGTTGATCGACCAATCAACTTACGAGATCGTTGCGACTGCCAAAAGGACCGGAGCTACTGTCTCCGGTCCGATTCCTCTTCCAACGAAGAAGGAAATATACACAGTCCTCCGTTCTCCACACGTTAATAAAAAATCAAGAGAGCAGTTTGAGATGAAAACTCACAAAAGGCTCATAGACATTCTGGACACCAACGAAGACACAGTTGAAGCTTTAATGAAGCTACAACTCCCAGCAGGTGTTTCAGTGGATATTAAATCCTAAGGGAAGAAGAAATGGCAAAGGGATTAATCGGTAAAAAGATAGGGATGTCCCAAATCTTCGACGAGCAAGGAAACATGATTCCTGTAACCGTCTTAGAGGTAGGTCCCTGCGCAGTTTCCCAAGTCAAGTCCGTAGCTACGGACGGTTACGACGCGATACAATTAGCTTTTCAGGATGATAAAGAAAAACACCTGACCAAATCTGAAGTTAAACATTTGGCAAAAGCTGGACTAACTCCTAAGAGAGTGTTGAAGGAATTCCGGAATTTCGGCGAAGAGCCGGCTGCAGGCGCAGAGCTAAAAGCTCAAGATGTGTTTGCTGTTGCGGATATTGTAAAAGTTACAGGAACCAGCAAAGGTAAAGGTTTCCAAGGTGTTATCAAAAGATACGGACACCATGGTGGACCAGGAGCTCACGGTTCTCGTTTTCATAGACATCCAGGATCCATGGGATCCAACACCACTCCAGGTAGAGTATTCAAAGGTCGTAAATTACCGGGCCGTATGGGCTTCGATACAAAGACTATATTGAATCTGAAAGTAGTTCGTATTCACGAAGCAGAAAATTTGGTTTTTGTAAGCGGATCCGTTCCGGGACCTGCAAACTCCATCATTACTATTGAGAAGATATAAAGACCGCGGTTAGTCATGAAAGCACAGAAGTATTCAAAAGAAGGAAAACTGCTCTCGGAAATCGAACTTCCTGCATCGTTGTTCGAATCCAAGTATAGCAGTGGCGCGATTTACGACGCCATCAAAGCGGAGAATGCTAACCTTCGCTCCGGGAATCATCATACCAAAACTCGCTCGGAAGTTTCCGGCGGTGGTAAAAAGCCTTGGTCCCAAAAAGGAACTGGTAGAGCTCGTCAAGGTTCTATTCGTGCTCCTCACTGGGTGGGCGGTGGTACTGTTCACGGACCTCGCAAGAGAGATTATTCATATAACGTTTCTCCAAAAGTAAAACGTAGAGCGGTTCTTTCCGTTTTGAATAAGAAAGCTCAAGACGCGGTCATTAAAGTAGTAGAAGATCTGGATCCAAAAGAATTCAGTACTAAAGCATTCTCTACTTTATTCAGCAATATCGGATTAAAGAACACTGGAGTGATCGGATTCTTAGTAGGTGGAGAGAATGACTTCCTTAAAAAGTCAGTTCGAAACATTCCTACTGTAAAATACATCAACTCTAAACGTATCGCGGTTCGTGACATTCTATATAATAGAAATCTTGTAATCACCGAAGGTGCTTTGGGAGAAATTCTCAAACATTACGGAGAAGGAAAATGAATCTTAACGAAGTTATCTTATCTCCAATCATCACTGAGAAGTCCCAAGACCTGGAGACTATCGGTGAGAAAGCCGGTAAAAGAACCGTAAAATACACTGTGGAAATCCATCCTAGAGCGAACAAAACTCTAGTGAAGGAAGCTTTCCGCAAAATTTACAATGTAGTACCTTCTTCCGTAAACATCCAAGTGTATCGCGGAAAGATAAAAAGATTCCGTCATCTACCTGCTCCTAAAGCTCATTGGAAAAAAGCAATCGTGACTTTCCAAGACGGAGCGAGCATCGACTTCGGAAAGGAAGCATAAGAAATGGGAATTAAAAAGTTTAAACCCGTTACTGCCGCCAGCCGTTTTAAATCGGTATTAACCTTCGAGGAAATCACCGAAACAGAACCGTATCGCCCTTTAACGATCAGCTTAAATTATAAAGCAGGTCGCGGAGAAGGTGGTAAAATTGCGGTTCGCAGAAAAGGCGGAAGAGTAAAACGCAAATATCGTATCATCGACTTCAAACGTCGCAAGGTGGGAATTACTGCTACAGTTAAAACTGTAGAATATGATCCGTACCGTTCGGCGTTTATTTCTCTCGTTAGTTACTCTGACGGAGAATACGCTTATATCCTAAATGCTGAAGGCATGAAAGTTGGAGACAAAGTTTCCAATGGAGAAGCGGCTGAAATCAAAGTTGGAAACGCACTTCCGCTCGGAAAAATTCCACCAGGCACTAACGTGCATAACGTGGAATTGAAAATTGGAAGAGGCGGACAAATAGCTAGAACAGCAGGATCTTTCGCTACTATCGCAGGTAGAGACGGAGAATACGTTCTTCTTAAACTTCCAAGTTCCGAAGTTCGTAAAGTTCACCAGAACTGCTACGCGACTGTAGGAATTTGCAGCAATAGAGATCATAACCTTGTTTCCATCGGTAAAGCTGGTAGAAACAGATGGTTGGGAAAACGTCCTAAGGTCAGAGGGGTTGTAATGAACCCAGTTGATCACCCACATGGTGGTGGTGAAGGGCGTACTTCTGGAGGACGTCACCCAGTGACTCCTTGGGGTATTCCAACTAAAGGATACAAAACTCGTCGTAGGGCTAAACCTTCTGACAAGTTCATTATCCAGAAGAGAAAGGGAAATAGGAGCAGGTAATCATCATGAGATCTTCTAAAAAAGGTCCGTTCATCGACAGTCACCTCATGAGCAAGGTGATCAAGCTGAACTCTGAAAACCAAAAGAAACCGTTTAAGACCTGGTCTCGTAGAAGTACGATTTTCCCGGACATGATCGGACATACCATCATGGTTCATAACGGAAACAAATTTATCCCTGTTTTCATCAATGATAACATGGTAGGACACAAGTTGGGAGAATTCGCTCCGACTCGTACTTATCGTGGTCATGGAAACACTGATAAAAAGGCGGCTAAGAAATAATGGAAGCCGTAGCAATCGCAAGATTTATTAGAATGTCTCCTCGTAAGCTTCGTCTTGTTGCGGATGAAATCCGTGGATACGAAGTTGCTGAGGCTCTGGATATTCTTAAATATACTAATAAGAGAGCGATCGAGCCGATCTTCAAACTTATCAAATCCGCTTCTGCAAACGCAGTTGTGAAAAGTGATAATGCTGATCCAGGCAAGATGTTCATTAAAAAGATCCTGGTGGACGAAGGCCCAATTCTTAAACGCTTCCGTCCTCGTGCTCGCGGTAGAGCAGCAAGGATCCGTAAGAGAACCAGCCACGTTACAGTGGTAATCTCGGATTAATAGGGGAAATCATGGGACAGAAAGTTAACCCAATCGGACTTCGTATCGGAATTACCCGCGGATGGGATTCCATCTGGTTCTCGCAAGCAGACTACAAAAAGAACCTGCACGAAGATATTAGAATTCGTAGATTTATCCAAGGCCGTTTTAAAGAAGCTGGCGTTGTAAAAGTTGTAGTGGAGCGTTTTCCTGAGAAGATCAACGTTAACCTTCACACTGCTAAGCCAGGTGTGGTAATCGGTAAAAACGGAGCGAATATCGAAGCCGTTAAAAAAGTCCTTAAGACTATGACCGAAAAACCTCTGAATCTTAACATTATCGAAGTTAAGAAACCTGAGACTATCGCGCAATGTATCGCTGAGTCTATCGCGATCCAAATTCAAGAGCGTCAACCGTTCCGTCGTGTGATGAAACAAGAACTTCGTCGTGCAATGAGAGGCGGAGTAGAAGGAATTAAGATCCTTATCTCCGGACGTTTGAACGGAGCGGATATGGCTCGTCGCGAAGGTTATCGTGAAGGAAGAATTCCTCTTCATACCCTTAGAGCGAAAATCGATCTAGGATTCCGTGAAGCAAGCACCACTTTCGGACAAATCGGAGTGAAAGTTTGGACTTACACTGGAGACTTCATCAACAGTAAAGAAGAGTCCGAAGAAGATAAATACGCCGTTAAAAGAAGGACCAACTGATCGTCTCTGATGATCCAAAGGTAAAAAACGATGTTATCACCTAAAAGAGTTAAGTTCAGAAAAAGACAAAGGGGCCGCTTGAAAGGAAACGACGAGCGTGGTTCCAAAGTGTCCTTCGGAGAGTTCGGTCTTAAAGCCGTTACTTCCGGACGTTTGACTGCAAGACAGATCGAGGCAGCAAGGATCACCATCAACCGCCAAGTAAAAAGAGGCGGGAAATTATGGATTAGGATCTTCCCTCATTTACCTATTACTAAAAAACCAGCGGAAACTCGTATGGGTAAAGGTAAAGGTAACCCTGAATTCTGGATCGCAGAGATCAGACCTGGTAGAGTTTTATTCGAAATGAGCGGAATCGATGAAGCGACCGCTAAAAAAGCTTTGGATTTGGCTGCTTATAAACTGCCTGTTCAAACTGAATTCGTGAAGAGGTCTACGCTGTGAAAAAGATCAAACTCGCAGAGTTGAAAGACGCAGAAATTTTAGCACAATTGGAAGATGCTTACAAAATTATTCGTACAGCACGTTTCCAATACGGAGTGGCTCGTTCTTTGGAAAACCCGAAGGTGATTACTAATGCGAAGAAGAAAATCGCACGCCTTCTAACTATCCAAAAGAACAGAGAGTTAGCTGCGAAGTCTGGTACTACTAAGGCTAGACGATATTCGAGAGCTACACGCAAGACACAAGCTTTAGCAAAATCTAATGCTTCTGCTAAGAAAGTAGCTAAAGGAACGAATTGATTATGGAAACTGCAAAGAAGCACATAAAAAAATCACTTCTTAGCGAAGGTAAAGTAGTGAGCACTGCTATGGACAAAACCCTAGTGATGCTTGTAGAGGCTCGTAAGACTCACCCTAAGTTTAAGAAGATCGTTCGTAGAACCGTTAAAATGAAGGTTCATGACGAAAAGAATGAATGCCAAGTAGGAGATAGAATTCTGGCGATTGAAACCAGACCTCTATCCCGTGAAAAGCGTCACCGTCTATTTAAGATCGTAGAAAAGGCAAAGTAAGATGATCCAACAGGAAACCATCCTCCAAGTCGCCGATAACTCCGGAATCAAAAGAGTTATGTGTATCAAAGTCTTAGGAGGCTCTAAAAAACGTTACGCCTCCGTAGGAGACGAGATCATCGTCGCCGTTAAAGACGCACAACCTGCTTATGGGTTAAAGGATTCCACGGGGAAAAAGGTCCATAACAAGGCCGTTCAACGCGCAGTAGTCGTCAGAACTAAGAAAGAAATCCGTCGTCCAGATGGTTCTTATATTCGTTTCGATGATAACGCAGTCGCAATTATCGACGACAAAGGAAACCCGAAAGGGACCCGTATTTTCGGGCCAGTAGCTCGCGAACTTCGCGATAAAAAATACGCTAAGATCATCTCCCTAGCGCCGGAGGTTTTATAATGTCTAAGCTGACGTATCGGGGATCCGAATATACAAAATTCAAATCCGTTCGCCTTCACAAAGATGACGAAGTAGTTGTCATCGCAGGAAAAGAGAAGGGAAAAAGAGGCAAGATCCTAGTAATCGATAAGAAAAGGGATCGTGTAGTAGTAGAAGGACTGAATAAACGTAAACGTTTCTTAAGACCTACCCAAGAAAACCCTCAAGGTGGTATCGTAGAAGTGGAAGCTCCAATGCACATTTCCAACGTAATGTTCTACGACTCCAAGAAGAAGAAGGGAGTTCGTTTGGGCTACCAAGAGAACAAAGGTAAAAAAGTCCGCGTTTCTAAGCCGGAAGGGAAAGAGATCTAAGTCATGGCAGCAGCTAGATTAAGAGATAAATACGGGAAAGAAATCGTTCCCGCTCTTCAGAAACAATTTAACTTCAAGTCCATTATGCAAGTTCCTCGTTTGGAAAAAATAGTTCTGAACGTGGGAATGGGTGAGGCTCATACCAACCCTAAAGCATTGGAAGCGGCAGTAGAAGAACTCGCATTGATCACTGGACAACGTCCGGTTAAGACCAAGGCTAAAAAATCCATCGCAGGATTCAAACTCCGCGAAGGTATGAGTCTCGGTACCACAGTTACATTACGTGGAAACTACATGTATGAGTTTCTAGATCGTTTGGTAAACGTGGCTTTACCAAGGGTGCGTGACTTTAAAGGAGTTTCCGAGAAAGGTTTTGACGGCCGCGGAAACTACAACTTCAGCATCAAAGAACAAATCATTTTCCCAGAGATCAAAGTGGATAAGATCAACACTCTCTATGGAATGAACCTGACCTTCGTAACGAACACCAAGGTAGACGCAGAAGCTTATAGCCTTCTCGCTGCTTTCGGTATGCCGTTCCGGAACCTGAGATAAGGAGCCCGCAATCATGGCTAAGACCTCTTTAATCGAAAGACATAAGAAAAAAAAGAAATTCAAAGTAAGGGTTCACAATCGTTGCCCACTTTGCGGACGCCCTCGCGGTTACCTAAGAAGATTCGACATGTGCAGAATTTGCTTCCGGAAGCTTGCTAGCCAAGCTCAAATCCCGGGAGTAGTTAAGGCATCTTGGTAAGGAGGACATTATAATGAGTTTATCTGATCCAATCGGTGATATGCTGACCCGCATTCGTAATGCTGGTCGTGCGAAACATGAAAGTTGTGTGATTCCAGGAAGTAAGATCAAACGTTCTATTCTGGAGTTATTAAAAGAAGAAGGATTTATCAACGGCTATGAGCCGGTGACTAACGGAAGTTTCGAAGATTTCAAAGTTGCTTTGAAATACGATGTAACTAAAAGACCTGTGATCCGCGAGTTAGTTCGTGTATCTAAACCTGGTCGTAGAGTTTACATGAAAAGCGAAGAGATCCGCCCGTATAAAAACAATATGGGAACTATGATTCTCTCTACTTCCAAGGGAGTTATGACCGGCAAAAAAGCTAGGAAATTACGCGTAGGAGGAGAGGTTATCTGTAAACTCTCTTAAGAGTAACGGAAACTTATAAAGACCTATGTCCAGGATTGGAAAAGCAGAAATCAAACTTCCGGATAAAGTGGAAGTAAAGCAGGACACTACTGTAATTAGAGTGAAAGGTCCTCTAGGTGAGTTACAAACTCCTATTTTTGCAGGAATCTCTCTGAAAAACGAGGGTGGAACTGTAAAATTAGAAAGATCCAGCGAAGAGCAAAACGTTGTAGCTCTTCACGGATTGACCCGCGCTCTTCTTATGAACAGCGTAAAGGGTGTGACCGCTGGTTGGGAAAAAAACCTGGAGATCACAGGGGTTGGTTATCGTGCTGCTAAGCGCGGTGAAGATCTGGTGATGAACCTTGGATATTCCCACGAGGTTGTTTACAAGGCTCCTAAAGGAATTAAGATCGAAGTCATTGAACAAGTGAAGATCAAAATTTCCGGAATCGACAAACAGCTAGTCGGACAAGTTGCGGCGGATATCCGTTCTAAGAGACCTCCTGAGCCTTATAAAGGTAAAGGGATCAAGTACAACGACGAATTTATCAAGAGAAAGGCCGGAAAAACCGGTAAGAAGTAAGGCCATGATTAATAAACTGAAAAAAATCGCAGCCAAACGCAGAAGAGCAGAGCGTTCCAGATTCAAACTGAGACAATCTAGCTCTCGCCCTAGATTGGTATTCAATAAATCCAATCGTTATCTTTCCTGCCAGATCGTAGATGATGGCCAAGGAACTACTTTGGTAGCTGCTTCTACTTTAGAAGCTACTTTTGGTGGCAAAAGCCGCAAAGATAAAGAAGCTGCTAAAGCTTTGGGAAAAGCGATCGGAGAGAGAGCCGCTTCTAAAGGTGTGAAGGTAGTTATGCTGGATCGTTCCGGAATGATCTACCACGGAAGAATCGCGGCTTTCGCGGACGCGGCTAGAGAAGCAGGACTGGAGTTCTAATAATGGCATACGAACAAGATCAAGAACAGAAAGAGTTTAACGAGAAGGTCGTAAAGATCGATCGTGTTGCTAAAGTTGTAAAAGGTGGACGTCGTTTCTCCTTTAACGCTCTGACAGTAGTTGGAGATGCAAAAGGTAAAGTAGGGATCGGATTCGGTAAAGCGAACGAGGTTCCAGACGCGATCCGTAAATCCATCGAGTCTGCTAAGAAGAATTTGGTGAAAATCCAATTCAGAGGACATACCATTCCTCATGAAGTGATCGGAAAATTCAAATCGGCAAGAGTGATTCTAAAACCGTCTACTGCGGGAACTGGAATCATTGCTGGTGGATCCGTTCGTTCGGTAGTGGAGAAGGTTGGAATCCAAGATATTCTTAGCAAATCTTGGGGTTCTTCGAATCCAGTAAACATCGTAAAGGCGACTCTGGACGCTCTTCAACAATTGGAGACTCCGGTATTAGCAGCTCGTAAAAGAGGAATCACTCTGGCTCGTCTTTTCGGAAACGACGTAGGATAATAAACATGGAAACCGTAATCGTTACTCAGATCAAAAGTAATATCGGGATTAAAAAAGGCCAGAAGCTAACTCTGGCTGCTTTGGGACTCCGTAAAACCGGACAACAAAGAAAACATACTCTAACTCCGCAGGTGAAAGGAATGATCAATGACGTTCAACACCTGGTCCGAGTCGAAAAGGCGTAATTAGGTAAGGGAAATGAGTAAAGAAAGAATTAAGGCTGCCCTAGCGTTCGGAAAGGAGCGCGAAGAAAAGGGAGATAAGCCAGCAGGGAACATCATTCCAGTTCCAGCAGGTTCTACTAAGAACAAAAAACGTTTAGGTCGTGGTATCGGTTCCAAAACCGGTAAAACTGGGGGCCGCGGATCCAAAGGACAGTATGCTCGTAATACCGTTCGTAGAGGATTCGAAGGTGGGCAGATGCCTATCCACAGAAGACTCCCAAAACGCGGATTTACTTCTATTTTTCATAAGGATTTCTTCCCAATCAACCTCAGAGACATAGAGAAAAGCGGGTTGACCGGCAACATAGATGCCAAAATTATGGTTGAATCGAAGATTCTTGATAAAGAGAGCTCTCTTTTCAAGATTCTGGGAACCGGTGAGATCACAAAAGCCGTGCATATAGTAGCGGATGGATTCTCCGCTTCTGCTAAGGAAAAGATAGAGAAAGCAGGCGGTTCCATTAAACTTCGCTCAGAATTAGCTTCTAAAGAAGCTTAATCCGAGTCGTTTTTCGACCGTTTGGAAGACCGATTCTTTTATGTTTATAGAGGGACTCAATGTTTGAGTCCCTTTTGCCCGAAAGGGGAATGACCAAGGACTAAGGAAAGAGAACAAAGCCGCATGCTGACTTCGATTGCAAATATTTTCAAAATTCCAGAGTTGAGGAACAAGGTTTTCTTTACTCTTGGCATGCTCTTACTCTTCCGTCTTGGAACTCATATTACCATCCCAGGTATCGATCCTAAAGTAGTTTCCGCAATCGCTCTAGATGCAAATGCAGCCGAAGGTCTTGTAGGAATGTTCGATATGTTTGCGGGAGGAGCTCTTCTGAACTTCTCCATTTTCGCATTAGGGATCATGCCTTATATTTCTTCTTCCATCATTATGCAGTTAGTGATGGTTCTTGTTCCTTCTTTACAAAAACTCCAAAAAGAAGGAGAAGAAGGTCGTAAGAAGATCAGCCAATATACTAAGTACGGAACTATCCTACTTTGTGGAGTTCAGTCTTTAGCGGTTATCCGTTTGGCTCAACGTTGGTCTTACGGAGCAGACAATGCGCCTGCTCTTCACCCGGGACTCATCCACTCTTCTGTTGAATCTTGGTTCTTCTTTATCGCTTTATTATCCATTACAACTGGAACAGTTCTTTTGATCTGGTTAGGTGAGCAAATCACTGAGAGAGGGATCGGTAACGGAATTTCTCTTTTGATCTTTGCCGGTATCGTAGGACGTCTTCCAGTTTCCGTAGCTCAGTTGTTCCGTGAGAACTTCGTAGACGGACTGAACATTATCATCCTTCTTCTTTTATTCATTCTACTCATCGCGTTAACTGTTCTTCTTACCCAAGGTGTCCGTAAGGTTCCTTTACAGTACGGAAAACAAATGGTGGGAAGAAAAATGGTCCAAGCTAAGTCTCAAAGCATTCCTTTCAAAGTGAATGGCGCGAGCGTAATGCCGATCATATTCGCTTCTTCTTTATTACTTTTTCCTCAAACAATTATCCAACAGATATCCGAGCTTCCTAACTGGGCGGGTTGGGTTCTTCTATTGGATTATTTGAATCCATTCTCTCAGACTTGGTATCACGCTGCGTTCTATTTCTTCGTGTATATTGCGCTAATCGTGTTCTTTGCATATTTCTATACTGCAATCCAATTCAATCCGGGAGAACTTGCGGAGAATCTTCGTAAGTATAATGGATTCATTCCTGGGATTCGTCCAGGTTCTCATACTAAGGAATATATTGAGAAGGTCCTAAACAGGATCACTCTTCCTGGTGCAGTTTTCTTAGCAGGACTTGCATTAGCTCCTTATATCATTATTCGTTTCTTGAATTTAGGGACTAACTCCGGTGGTGGATCCTTGGTTTACACTTTCGGTGGAACTTCTCTACTCATCATGGTAGGGGTGGCTTTGGAAACTCTGAAACAATTAGAGTCTCAATTGCTTATGAGAAACTATGATGGTTTCTTGAAAAAAACTAAAATCAAGGGAAGGTCATAAGAAAATGAATTCCATCATTTTCATGGGCCCTCCGGGTGCTGGTAAAGGCACCCAAGCAAAGATTCTTTGCGACACTTTGGGAATCCCTCAGATCTCTACAGGAGATATTCTGAGAGCGGCTGTTAAAAATGGTACCCAAATGGGATTAGAAGCAAAGAGATACATGGATGCCGGAGATCTAGTTCCGGATTCAGTTGTTATTGGCATTATCAAAGATCGTTTGGTTGAACCTGATTGCAAAAACGGATTCTTATTGGATGGATTTCCAAGAACTGTAGAGCAAGCTGATGCATTGGATAAAATCCTAAGCACAGAAGGTTTGAAAATCAAAAGAGCGATCAATCTAGAAGTTCCTGATCAAGAACTTCTGGAACGTTTATTAAAACGTGCAGAAATCGAAGGTCGTTCCGACGACAACGAGACTACGATCAAGAGTCGTTTGGAAACTTATAACAAGAAGACTCTTCCATTATTGGACTACTATGCTGCAAAAGGAAATCTCTCCCGTGTAAACGGAGTGGGGAACTTGGATACAGTCACAAAACTGATCGAGAAGGAGTTAGCTTAACTTGGCGAAAGAAGATGCAATCACCGTGGACGGTACCGTTTTGGAACCTCTCCCAAACGCAATGTTCCGGGTTGAACTGGAAAATGGTCATAAAGTTTTGGCCCATATTTCCGGTAAAATGAGAATGCATTATATCAGGATCCTTCCAGGCGACAAAGTCACCGTGGAACTTTCTCCTTACGATTTGACCAAGGGTAGGATTACCTACCGCAAAAAATAGGAACACGTTATGAAAGTAAGAACTTCCGTAAAAAAAATCTGCACTAGCTGCAAAGTTATCAGAAGAAAAGGTGTGATCAGAGTGATCTGCACCAACCCTAAACACAAGCAAAGGCAAGCATAATCATGGCTCGTATCGCAGGTATCGATCTTCCAAGAGAAAAAAGAATCGTTGTTGGTCTGACCTATATTTTTGGTATCGGCCGATCTACTTCTCGCAAACTTCTCGCGAAAGCGGGAGTTGATGAGGCAATCCGAGTGAAAGACTTAACTGACACTCAAGAAGCTGCTCTCAGAAAAGCGATCGAAGAAAGTATCAAGGTAGAAGGAGATCTTCGCTCCGAAAACCAACTCAATATCAAAAGATTGATGGATATCGGATGTTACAGAGGCCTGCGTCATAGAAGAGGTCTTCCAGTTCGCGGTCAAAGAACCAGAACAAATGCCCGTACTCGTAAGGGTGTTAAGAAGACCGTTGCCAATAAGAAGAAGGTGACTAAGTAATCATGGCTGAAGATAAAAAAGGCAAAAAAGAGAAAAAGGTTAAGAAGAAGGAGAAAAAGGTCGTTCCTCGTGGAAAGGTCTATATCACCGCTTCTTTTAACAATACCATTATCACTATCACTGACTTAGCGGGAAACACTCTGTCTTGGTCAACTGCTGGTGCAATGGGTTTCCGTGGATCCAAAAAATCTACTCCATATGCGGCTCAGATCGCTGCGGGAAATGCTGCCGAGAAAGCAATCGATTCTACCGGTTTAGCTGAAGTAGATGTTCTGGTTTCTGGCCCAGGTATCGGACGCGAATCTGCAATCCGTTCCTTAGTAGCTAGAGGACTTTCTATTAAGATGATTAAGGACGTTACACCTTTACCTCATAACGGTTGTCGTCCACGTAAGAGAAGAAGGGTTTAAGGTAGGAATAATATGGCAAGATATAGAGGACCTGTCGTTAAACTAATGAGGAGAGAAGGTGTTAACCTTTACCTCAAATCCAGTTTTACTTTCAATAGAGATAAGTTCCACAAAAAGGGACCTCCTGGAATGCAACCTAAAAGGAAACCGAAAATTTCCGAATACGGTTCTCAGCTTCGTGAAAAACAGAAGTTGAAAAGAGCTTATGGACTTTTAGAAAAACAATTCCGTAGCCTTTATGAAGAAGCGTCTCACGCTCACGGTGTAACCGGTGAAATTCTTCTCCAACTTTTGGAAAGAAGATTGGATAACGCAGTATATCGTTTAGGTTTCGCAGTGACTAGACGTCAGGCGAGAAACTTTATCGCTCATAACCATATTCTGGTAAACGGCGAGAAAGTTGATATTCCATCTTTCCGCTTGAAAGTAGGCGATAAGATCGAGATCAAACCTAAATTCAGAACTTCTGGTTTTATTACCCAGAATATCCAACTGGCTCAGTCTCTGAATAATATTCCTTCTTGGGTGTCTTCTGATTTCATTCAGTTCTCAGGAGAAATTCTGTCTTTGCCGGAACGTCATCATATCGACATTCCAGTGAAAGAACAGGTGATCGTGGAGTTGTACTCCAAGTAATTTTATTGGGAAGGGTTTCTAAGTGTCTCTAAAAAGTTTACTCAAAGGATTTAAACGTCCCAAAAAGATCGAATTTACTACGGAAGCGAATACTCCGAACTACGGAAAATTCGTAGCGGAACCTTTCGAGCGCGGTTTTGCGACCACAATCGGAAACTCTCTTCGTAGAACTCTAATGTCTTCTATCGAAGGTGCGGCTATTTCCGCTCTTCGCATCGAAGGTGTGAACCATGAGTTCTCTTATATCGAAGGAGTCGCTGAAGACGTTACTCGTATCATCCTAAACCTCAAACAAGTTCGTATTAAATACGAGCCAGAGGACAAGGACCAAAGCAAAGTTATCCATTTGGAATTGAAAGGTGCAGGATATTTCAGAGCCGGAGACCTGGCTGTGGATTCTTCCATCGAGATCATGAACCCGGATCTACACATCGCAACTTTGAATGAAGACGCGAACCTTGTATTGGATCTGGAAATTCAAAGAGGAAGAGGATACGTTCCTGCAGAAGATAAGAAGAAGGATATTGAAGTTCTTGGAACTATCCCAATCGACTCTATCTTCTCTCCAGTTCAAAAAGTAATTTTTGAAATTTCTGAGACCCGTGTGGCTCAGAGATCCGATTACGAAAAATTGACTCTGGAAGTTTGGACAGACGGATCCATTTCTCCTGAGGATGCAGTTGCTCAAGCGGCTAAAATCCTTAAAGAACACCTTACAGTATTCATCAACTTCGAAGAAGAATTAGAGGAAGAAGAAGACGAGTTAGACGAAGCAGACGAAAAATTGAAAGCTTCCCTTTCCAAACATGTGGAAGAACTCGAACTTTCTGTACGTTCTCTGAACGTTCTTCGCAGTTTGGAAATCGACTTCGTTGGAGACCTCGTGAAGAGATCTGAAGAAGAGATGTCCAAATCTAAACATTATAGCGAGCAAGGTCTCGCAGAACTGAAGTCAAAACTTGCTGGTTTAGGACTTTCGTTCGGAATGAGAGATTTCTAATATGAACAAAAGAAATAAAGTAAAACATCTCAACCGCGAAAAAGGTCATAGAGACGCTCTGATCAATAACATGATCACTAGTCTTTTCAAATATGAGAGAATCGAATCCACTCAAGCAAAATTGAAAGTGGTTCGTTCTCACGCTGAAAAGATCATCACCAGAGCGAAAAGAAATCTCGCGACTGATATCGCTCCTGCGGTTGCACTTCACAATAAACGTGAAGTTCTAAAAAGAATAAAGGATCGTAATATTGTTACGAAACTTTTTGAAGATATCGCAGTTCGTTATGCGGCTGTAAACGGCGGATACACTAGAATCCTGAAAATGATTAACAGAGCTTCCGACAATTCCGAAGTAGGAATTTTAGAGCTCACTAACAGAAAGGATCGTTCCTCTCTAATCAAAGAGATCAAAGATAAGAGAGAAGCTATTTCCGACGCTAAAAAGGAAAAAGCGGCAGCCCCTGCTCCGGCTAAAAAGGAAAAGGCTCCTAAAAAAGAAGCTGCTCCTAAACCTAAAGCAGCTAAAAAGCCTGCAGCTCCAAAAAAAGCAGTTAAGAAAGCTGCTCCTAAGAAGAAAAAATAATATATATAATCCCCGAAGAGATGGGAGATATATGGGCCCCGGTGTTGGAAACAGCATCGGGGTTTTTTCTTTTTTAGGGATAACGATTGGTGAGAACTGATCGATCAGAATCCTTTCGATTTTAGAAACTCGTCCAGTTTGCCTACGAGTGCACTTTCTCCATCTAACTCTTTAGCCTTTTCTAATACGGATCTTGCGTCTTTGAATTTATTCAGAAGTCTATAATTGTCCGAAAGATTAATCAGGTTCGCTAGACGATGAGGTTGGGTATGCCGGACCTTCTCCGCGGCTTCAGCTGCACGTTGGAATTCCTTCATATGCTTATAACATAAGGACAATAAGAACCAAATATTGTGTGATTCAGGGTCCAAATTCAAATAACGCTCTAACCATTTAGATGCTTTCGGGAATTCTTTTTTATCATAATATATCTGCCCGATCAATCTTGCAGATTCTTTAAAATTTGGAGCCAAGTTCCAGGATAATTCTAGAAGTTCGAGAGCTATTGGTACTTCTTTTTTTGCTATATGTTGTTTCGCTTGATTGTACTTTGCTACTGCATCATTATACTTAGGATGTTCCGGATCTATTAATTCTTTATAACCGATGCGGATGAGAGAAAGGTCATCTGCAATTGCTCCTACTCCGTGCAGCTTGCCTGCGATCGTGTCTAGATCTCCTTTAGAATCTTCTACTATGCGAACGAATAAGTTTTCGTCCTCATTCATTTTCCAATTGATTCCGTCTGAACTGATATTGATATCATCTCTTCCGTCCGAACCTAGAAACAGAACGTCTCCAGGTTGCAGATAAGATTCATGAATTTTAATATTTGCTCCGAATGGAGATCCTAATTTCCATGAGGAAAGTTCTGGTGCCAAGAAAGAAGATCTATCATCTCTGAATAATACAGGCCAAGGATGTTCCGCGTTCAGTATGAATATCTTTCCTGTTTTATCATGTATAAGTCCAAAGATCGCAGAGGCCATCATCGTTCCATCGAATGTTCTGAAAATTTCGTCTAGCTCTCTATGAGTCTGGAGCATCCATGCTTCCGGGTTTATTTCGATTGTTTTTCCATGGCTTGCGGAACGGGACAAAATATTATTCACTGCGGTCCCGAGTACGATTGCTCCTCCAGCACCTTGCAGAGATTTTCCCATTGCATCTCCATTTAAGAAGAAGGTCCATTTTTCCTTTTCAGAACCGAACAGAAGATTGCCGCTAATACAAATGTCCCCGCCTAATTCCGATTCTCTATTTTTGAACGTGAACTTCTTCTTTTGTTCTATATAGAAGATGGTGCTTACATCTTGGGAAGTATTCCAATTTGTCATGAGTGGTTTACTCAAGAGAGAAGTAAGATAATAATCCCCATCCTGCTGCACTTTAAGAGCTTGGATTTCCTCCATTCTTTTTGTGACTTCTATCGTTCTTTCGTCGACCTTTTGTTCAAGCGTGCTTGCATATTCTTCTTCTACCGCGCCTATCCTGCGGAATATTAGGATTACACTTCGCGTAATATAAGATACCACCGCTAAGAATACTAACTTTAAAGACTGTTCAGAAATGGATGCATATCCTGGAGAAATTACCTTTAGTTCGTCTTCGGTGAATTCCACCCCTCTGAAGATGGTGTTAATGATCACAAGTCCTTGCCCTACGACACTGACGATTCCAGAGAGTTTTGCTACCGTAGGAGAAAGTAGAAGTACAGAATAAACGATGAAAATCATATTAATGGCATATAAAACCATCTGCCGGATCACTCCGGAGGCCATATTTCGATCCGTCCACGAAGCGACGAACATGACCACGCATATGATCGTTATATCCGCGATTACGGAAACCTTCCCGACCATGGAAGGAATCATTCCAAATTTCTTATTACAATAATAATTATAGAACGCGTAACCTATCATAGAACTAGTTCCAATGAGGTATGCTGCGTTTTGAACTGCGGAGCTTTGGGTCCAGGATGCGGCAAGCGAGGCTAGAAAAAGTCCCGCTAAACCGAATCGAATTCGATTAATCGTAAGTGGACCGGAGGCTATAATTCGCTCCGTGATGAGTTCCTTTTTTTCTTCCATCCCTAGTCGGCCCTCTTTTGATATCGCCTTATAGTATTTGGATTAGTGAATATATTTTTGAACGTATCATCTACAAATTTTTTACAGAATGTAGGATAGTTGTAAAAATATAATCTCGCCTCCAAATACTTGAGACGGAAAAAAATAAGAGAAAAGTAAGTGGCTTCTTTAAAAACAATCTCGCAATTTATAACTTTCTTTTACTCTTCGGCCGGATAAGCTCTGTGAGTCATTTAACCCGCAAAGTATATTGGGCTCTTTTTTCGTTTATTATTCTTAATATTTAGGTCCGCTTGTAAGATTTATAATGTTTGGATATCAAACGTAAAGTTTGGTCCATATACTACGATAGCGTAATGTAAGGGGATATTGGATGAAAATTGTTTGGGTCATTCTATTTAGCTTAACCGGATTTATAGTTTTGCTTGTGCTCTTTGGGTATTTGCTTCCGAAAGATCATATTGCAAGTGTGGAGAGAAATTTTCCTTCTTCTCCGGAAAATATATACAAAATTATTCGTAATGTTAGTGAATATAAGAATTGGAGAAGCGGCTTAAAGTCTGTATCTATAGAATCTGATAAGATATGGATGGAATCAGATGCTCATGGAAATAATATCCGTTTTGGAATTATCGAGGAACGTTTTCCGAATTATTTAAGAAATAAAATATTAAATGAAGATCTTCCTTTCGGCGGTGGTTGGGAATTTGAGATTAATCAGAATGGCCCAAACTCTAAACTAAAAATAACGGAGAAGGGTTTTGTAACGAATCCTTTATTCAGAGTTCTTTCTAAATTTGTATTTGGTCATGATGCAACTTTGAAAACGTATCTAGAAGATCTTAGTAAAAAATTGGAAGTATCAGAGAAGTGAGTGGGATACGAATGCTCAGAAGAAGTGGATACGACTTGTGAATTAGGATTTAAATTTCTTTTTGTTGGAATTCCAACAAGGCGGAGGAGGCTAAATTCTGCTTGTGAAAGATTCGTTTTTGTGATATGGGAGATCTAGTGTACCCACCGGCCAGCCCCCACCCAAAGAGGGTGGGGCCACCCTCGAACAAATCCAGACCTATAATAAGAACAATAGAATCTTATCCTCTGTTCTTCTCTGCTTGTTTAGAATATTTTCTCTGATAAACAAATCTAATTGCTTCTGCCTCTAACCAAGGGACGGGTTTCCCGCCGCCTAAGATTCTAGATTCTACGAAGGCCTTACTTGCTTTTTCCAAAACCATGCACACTGCATGAGCATCATCTATACTTTTGTGAGCACATAAAGCCCCTGCGTTTTGAAGATAGACTGCATTTCTTCTTCCGATTGCGGAGACTATTTTTTTTAAACCTTTCTCATCGGATACGTTAGGCACCACTTTAGCGTTAGGTCCTACAATTTGAGCCATATCATCTAAATAAGGTCGGACGGTTTCTCCTGCCATGGAACATGTCATCACATTCTCTTGAGTAGAATGAAAGATAACAGTAAATTCGGGTCTCGCTAGATAAAGAGAAAGATGTTGTATTGCTTCATCAGGAATATCTTTCGGAAAGATTTGATTTTCTTCCAAAGGAATTTCTAAAAGAGCGGTCTTAGGCTTCTTGCCGATCGTGTTTAGATCTGCTTTTTTAGGAGTGATCCAAATACTTTTTCCAATCTTAACACTTGCGCATCCGTTCTTCGCTAAAATTCCTTCCTTCACTAATTGAGGGAGAAATTTTTGAAGATCCATTGGGCTATCAGGAGCTTTCATGCTGTTTTTACCAGTCCATAGTTTTTGAGATACCAAGAACGGATAGAATCTCTATCTCCTTTTTTGTAACCGGACACTTTTAAGAATTCTTTCTCAATGAATAGTTGGCAAACCCTCTCTAATTCGAGTGCTACTTGAAAAGCATCTTCCATATCCTTTCCTACACAAAGAGTTCCGTGGTTTGCTAAAAGTACTGCCTTACTTCCTGATTTGTCTAATGCATGGATCGCCATCTTTATCAGCTTTTTAGTTCCAGGCAGAGAATAGTCTGTGCAAAGCACCGGCCCACCGATGATCTTTTTCATCTGCGGATTTAGAACGGGAACATCTTTCCTTGCTGCAGCAACTACTGCGGCTTGTAGTTGGTGAGTGTGAATTACTGCGCCTATATTCGGACGGAGTTTATAAGCTGCAGAATGAAGCCCTTTCTCATAAGAAGGTTTGATCTTTCCGATATGAGTTAGATCTTCGATGTTTACTTGCACGATCTCTTCCGGAGTTAGATCATCGTATGTCCTGCCGGTAGGAGTGATCGCAAAATAATTCTCATCGATACGTTGGCTGATATTTCCCCAAGTTCTTGCGATCAACCCAGACTTAAGAAGTCGGATCCCTGCATCTCTTACGGTTTTTTTGGCCTTATCTATTTCCATTTTCTTCTCCTATTCAGCAGACCTAAAGGATTATACACCTTCGACTTTTTGGAAAACTCTTTCGAATCTTTTTAATGCGTCATCTATTACTGCATCAGTATCCGCAGCACTTGTATACAAGCGACTTCCTGCTAAGGTAACGATACCTTCTGCCATGTAAGCCGCGCCCATTTCTTCCATCGCTTTTTTGCGAGTATGAGCTTCGTGAATTGTAGACTTGATCTTCCAGAATTTTTTGATATCGATCTCTAAAAGCATAGTCCCAACTGTTTCCAAATGGCAGATAGATCCTTGGTTGAATGCCACGAAAGGTAGATTATACTTCTTAATTAATTTTTGTAAACCAGCAGTGATCCTATCTCCTGCTCTTCCCGCTTTTTCGCAGGCTTTTTGTTTTTCGATCTCAAGAAGAGTATAATATCCTGCAGCAGAGCTAAGAGGGTTTGCTGCCATAGTTCCACCGATCAGGGCCTTTTTTACACCTGTTTGGAGTCCCGCAGAAAGATACTTCATGTATTCTTTCTTACCACCCAATCCACCAGCAGAAGGATAACCACCTGCAACCACTTTACCGAATACAGTTAGATCAGGAGTAACTCCATAATAACCTTGAGCGCCGCTCAATCCAATACGGAATGCAGTAACAACTTCATCAAAAATTAATAATGCTCCGTATTTGTCGCAAAGCTCTCTGACTCCTTTATTGAAGTCCATATCGATAGGGCGAGTTCCACTTTCTGGTCCAATCGGTTCTAGGATAACTGCAGCAGTACCGCCTCTCCAACGGTTTCCTTTTAAGGTTTTTTCTAATGCGTTTAGATCATTCGGATAGAATTCTTGAGTATATTTGAAAACATGTTTAGGAATTCCGTGAGATTCGAAATGTCTTGTGCCTGGAAGACGAAGCCCATAAGCAAGTTGATCACTCCAACCGTGATAAGCTCCGCCCATCTTTACTATATTTTTCTTTTTAGTAGCAAGTCTTGCGACGCGGATAGAAGCCATACAAGCTTCTGTTCCGGATCCTAACATACGGAACATTTGCACCGAAGGCATATGTTCTACAATCTTCTCCGCAAGTCTTAACTCATACTCATGGAATAAACCAGTCACTGGTCCTGTGGTTTCCAGAAGTTTAACAACCTTCTTACGAATACTAAGAGGGTTACTTCCCAAAACTGTAGGACCTCCTGCTTGTAGGAAATCTATGTATTTGTTCCCATCTAGGTCAAATAAATGAGCTCCAGATGCCTTAGTGAAAACAAGAGGGAACGGATAATTGAATGCGAGATTATGCTGTACTCCGCCTGGAATATATTCGGATGCTTCCGCAATCATTGTCTTGGATTTAGAGCATTTCTTCTCAAAATATTCCTGAAGGTATTTCTCCATTTCATTCTTCTTAATGGAGCGAATTGGCTGGCGAATCAGGTCATGAAGTTGTTTATAAACCCCTTTTACGTCAGGGTATTGAGAAATTGCGAAGCCGGTGGACATATCTTTTTCCTTTTTTTACGGAATATAGGTTGACAGTGAGTGAATACTCACTCACTGTCAACTAGAAAATACAGAAAAGAAGCTCCCGGGAAAATTTTCCGTATTCCGGAGCTTAGGAACCGCTCAGGTAGTAAATATAGGGAAGTACTGTGGCCGAATTTTCCACTTCAAAATACAATAGAGATACTTTCGATAAGATCCCGGAAGAAAAAAGGACCAGGATACTTTCCGTGGCAATCGCAGAATTTGCAAACCGAGGTTTCAATAATGCGAATACGAATATTATTGCGAAGAAGGCCGGCATCAGCGTCGGGTCCTTATATAAATACTTTGATACAAAAGAAGATTTTTTTCTAACTGCTGTTGGCTATGGGATCCACCAATTAGAAAAAACTCTTGAAGAAGTCTTAAGCGAAGAAAGTGATCTTTTCGGTAAGATTGAAAGAATATTAAGAATTATCCAAAAACATTCCAGAGAAAATAGAGATATCATTCGTTTATACAATGAGATCACTGCGGAAGGAAATTCGGAATTGATCCGAGGACTTTCCTCCGATATGGAAAGTGTTTCTGCAAAAGTATATACTTCCTTATTGGCGGAGGCTAAGAAATCGGGATCTGTCGGCAAAGATGTAGACGAAAAAATTTTCGCCTTCTGCATTGATAATCTTTTTATGATACTCCAATTTTCTTACGCAACGGAGTACTATCGTGAAAGAATGAAAGTTTATTTAGGGAAAGACTTTGATAACGATGAGAAGGTTGTAAAAGGAATGATGTCTTTTATCAGGAGAGCGTTAGAGAAGAAGTAGATCCAGGATCTATTCAAAAATCGAACTTTTTCATTAAGCCAAGTTCAATCGATTGAGATTTTGAAATCGGAATATTCTGACTAGCAATTATATTAAAGATAATCTGCCTTTCTAAGTCATTTGGCCAATTAGACTTAATTGGACTCGACTTTGCTAACATAGAGCTTAGTTTGTATTTCCATTCGAAAAGGTTTATACCGATCCATAATGAAAGTCCATTTGAAAAATGATAGAAAAGTTTTAATCCGAAATGGAATCCATAAGCTTTCCATTTCATTTCGTCATACATATTCAGTATGCCTCCGAATGGAATAGGGCCAGTGCTTGAAACTAACGGTTGATATGAAAGTTCAGAATAATTCCTATCTCCTTTCAGAGAAAGCGCATAAGTTTCTATTCTTGTCTCCCAAAGCCTTCCGAATAAAATATTCAATTTCGTTCCAAAAATTTCACCTTTCAAATTTTCTTTAATTTCAACATTACGCTTCCCGTAAGATATCGAATCTGATTGAAAAAATAGAACCTTAGATGTATGGTCTTCACTCGTACTGGAAGATTCTAATTGTCCTGCTAACAATCGAAACTCGATTGAGGAATTAGAATATATTGGATAGGAAATATCGGCTTTAGTAATGTTTTGTCGGCTTGGATAAGATCCGGAAGTTATATAAGAGTATTCTCCGGAAGGTATATTATCGGCAAAAAGTGCGCTTGTTTGGTATGTTTGTTCATTAAAACTATTTCTAGTTAGAGAAATGCCTAATTTTTTCCAATAATAATTAATCGTGAGACTATAGAAATAATCTCCTTTTTGTTTTGGGGGATTTGAAGATCCCAAGCTTCCGAAATTCCGAAACGCATCTGAATTTTGATAACGATGAGTATATTCCTCTCCAGGCAAAGCATATTTTCCCCATCCCGCACCCAATAGAAATTCCAGTTTTTGATTGGATTGTTCATTCTTACTTTCGTTTATAACTAAATTCTCCTGCGGTTTAGGGAGTTCGGTTTTAAATTCCTGTTCTGAGTAATTTGGAGATAAGGATAGGATCTTATCTTTATGGGAAGGAAAATCGGGAGGATTATTTTCTGTATTCGGGTTACTGGGGAGTTCGAAAGTTTCTTCCAATGCCTTAATGTTGTCGGGAATCATAGAACTACCTATCTTTGGAAAAGATTTTACATCATTCAAATTTTCAATAAAACGTTTTTCTAATTTACCTTCTACTCCTCCTTTTGTTTTAATTTTTATATAACTTTCCGTTTCTTCGATGATTTTTCCGTGTATGGTCGTGCCGTTCTTAAGCTGGATCTTTTTTTCTTCACTAGGTGAAATATAAAAGGGAAATGATATCGCAATGGTTAATAATATACCCCTGAAAATATGCATATGGAAAAATTTTTGCCAAGGGCTTATAGAACAATCAATATTTACATAGAAGTAAGATAGACTTTCATTATGAGCCGGATTTAAATATTCTAGATGTTAATTATTTGTTCAAAACTCGAACCGTTTCATCAAACCTATTTCAACTGATTGAGATCTGGAAGAAGGAATATCGGATTTCGCGATTAGATTTACTAAACCTTGTCTATTGATCTCTGCAGCTGCAGTTAATTCTCGATTGACCGAAAAATTTGCTAAATAATCCAACTTATATTGCCATTCAATTGAATTCGTTCCGAGCCAAATGGAGAGGCCATTATTAAAATGGTAAAAAATTTTAACATCGTAATTTTGTCCCTTCGCTCTCCATTTAACCTTTTCAATGATAGCGGATATTAAAATTGTCGGCTCTCCAGGAGTAACAAGATCGATTGGATATGCAGCGGCGGGGATAATTGCGTTGTAACTTCGATTCCCGCTTAAGGAAAGATAATAAGATTCTAATCTTATCTCCCAATGGTCAGTGATCGGGAACGATAATTTTAAACCAGTTATCCATCCTTGCAAAGCTTCGGAAATATTTCCGTCGTGGAACCCGCTATAAGGCAGTCTGGAGGTTCCATAATTATAGACCGCAAATAATGTATTATCATCGTTTATGCTTCCATAGGATTGAAGTAATCCGACTAATGGGCGGATTTTTATTATAGAATTAGAATATATTAAATAAGCTAAATCCCCCTTGCTGATGTTTTGATTTTCGGGAAGTTCACTTAGAGAAGAGAATGGGACTGGGGCCCCGCTTGTTAAATCCTGAAAATATCCTAGGTTTTTGTGATTGGTTTTACCTCTGTATTGATGATATTCCAAAGAAACAGATATTTTTTTCCAATAATAGTTTAAGCCGAAGCTGTTTGACAGGTTTTCTTTGCTGCTATTATGAATCGGTGAACTTACCGTTTGGTCAGTAATGCCGACTTCGATATCTTGGTATCGATCGGAGAATTTTAAACCGGGTGATTGATATCCGCCGGACCCAATCCCTCCATAAATTTCTAATTTATGATCTTTTATTTCCGATGCGTATTCGATTGATTTCGTTTTTGCTTTATCGTTCTCTGGTGGTGTTTCAAAAGACTCAATTTTCGAGTTCGGTTCTTTGGAAGGAATTTCTGTAAATGGAGGGAGTTCTTCAGGCTGAGGTTTTTGGTTTACTTCTTCTTTTCTTTGATTGGATTCCAAAATAGGATCCGTTTCTTGCGCTTCATTAGAAACTGATCTTGTTTCTTTCGGAAAATTCGGAGCTTCACCGAAAATATTCTCAATAAAACGTTTTTCTAATTTTCCTTCCACTCCTCCCTTCGTTTTTATCCTAATGTAGATATCCGTTTCTTCTATGATAGTTCCTTGGATAGATATGCCGTTTTTCAAAAGAATTTTCTTTTCTTCGTTCGGTATTATATAGAAAGGGAAAGACAGCACAACGGCTAATAGTACCTTTCTGAGAACATGCATATGGGAAACTTTTTGTTAGGAGCATATAGAACAACTAATATTTATAAGGAGAATAAGAGAGATTGACCGTTAAACGGTAATTTTATATGGCCGGTGGCTAATTCTTCGAGATAAACTCAAACCTCTTCATCACCCCAAATTCCAAAATTGCCGATCTACTTTCGGAATTGATTGTTTTGCCTATTGCTTCCATTAACTTTTGTTGTAATAGATAAGCACTTGGATTGCTTAAGTCTACCCCAATTAATCCGTCTTTGGATGAGAAAGTTGTTTGGAAATAGGAATTCAAACTATATTTCCATTCGTAAAACTGAAACCCCGCGTAGATCGAAAGAGTTGGAGTAATTCTATAAACCAAACGATATAGAAATTGGAAACCAGTCGCATCCCAAGATATATTCTGACCCTGTTTAATGAATGCAACCTGAGATAAGTTTGTTGGAGCGAGAGAAGAAAGGATACTTCCGTTTTGGTGTCCTGAAAGAGTTAGATTATGATATTCTAATCTATTTTCCCATCTTTCTCCCATTCGTATCGTTGCTTTTAATCCGATAGTATGACCTTTGAGTGTTTCATCAAACTTCATTACACCTTGCGAATATAAATATAATCCAGTTTCGATATAATAGGATGTGGATAAATTTGTATCGTGTGATTGTCCCCAGAAATATTGGTATCCGATCGTAGGTCTTAGATCGAATCTTTCGTTTGTAAATGCAAGAAAGGATAATTCGTTTTTCAAAGAACTCTGTCTTTCAGGAAAACTTCCGGTGCTTTGTATCATCCCGCTTGCGTAAGAATGACTATCATATGTACTTCTATTTCCAAGATATGACCCAGTAATCCCTCCGGACCATCTTTTCCAAGTATAGATTCCTCCATAAGTTTGGGATAATTCTGGAGAATGTTTTGGACTATCAATTATTGTAGGTAGAATCCCGGAGGCTAATCCAAGTTTGTTTTGGATTTGCACTGGAAGTCCTTGCGTCTCTGGAGAATATCTTCCCGCTCCTAAACCAAAATAAATCTCTAAGTCATTTCTCTTTAACTGATCTATATGAAAATTAATAATAGGTTTTATAGGTTCTGCAGTTGGTAGGGCAGGGGATTGATCTACTTGCGCGGGTTTTTTCTCTTCTTGAGGAAGTTTTACAGGTTCATTGAAACTAACCGTATTGATTTCAGATTTGTTTAACTGTATCGTTTTTCCCTCTACAGTTTTGATCGTCATGTTAGTCGCGGTCTGTTGTAATATTTCTGCACGGATGATTTGGCCATTCTTTAGATAGATGGTTTTCGTTTCCGCAAACAAGGCGACGACAGGTATTAGCAAGAAAGCGAAAGGTAGAAGGAACCGAAATAGAATCAATTTCATCTGCGACGTATTCTTGTAGGTTGCAATAATTTAACGTTCTTAATTTCGATTTGTAAATTAACTTCAATTACTGAGAGAATTCAAATCTTTTCATAACTCCGAATTCTAATGACGAAGCCTTGCTCGTGGCCGGTGTCATTTTTGCTGTGGAAGTTAATAGAAAATCTATAGCAACCAATTCTGCTGCCGGGCTGGGGTTGTCTATATTGGCTAACCCATTGAAAGATTGATCAAATGATTTTATAGAATATTTCCATTCGAAAGCTTGGACTCCTACCCAAAAAGAAAGAGTGGTTGTCCATTTATAGAATAGTTTATAAGAAAAATTGAATCCTTTCGCATCCCATAGTATATTGCTCTGAATTACTCCATAATCGAAAAAATTAGGAGTGTTAAGCATTGTCAAACTTCCATTTCCGTATTGAGCACCGGAAAGAATTAGATAATGTAGCTCTATTCTATGCTCCCATCGCTCTCCTTGTCTGATTGTGGTTTTTAATCCGACAGAAGGTCCTTTTAACTTTTCCAGAAAGTAATAATGGTATTTAAAGAAGGAAGTCAGATCATTTCCGTTATATCCGGTCGAAATTGTATTATTGTCGTCCGTCTTCCCCCAAAACTGAGAATAACCAAAGCTAGGTCTTAGATCGAACCTTTGATTACTGTACACTAAAAATGAGATATCGGCTTTTAAGGAGCTTTGTTTTTCCGGAAATGTTCCAGCGATCTCTTGCAGGCTTCCAGAGTTAGAGTATACCTTTACTCTGTCAGAAGTTTGGCCACTGAAATGATTTCCGCTCAGACCAAATGCGAACTTTTTCCAATAGTATGTGGCACCCATACTATATGCTAATCCTCTTTTATAACTAGGAGTATCATGGTCAGGTGGAAGCTGTCCAGTTAGTAAATTGGCTTTTACCGAGGCTTCATTCAAATAGGATTCTGTAGGCGGCCGGTAAGTTCCAAGTCCTGCTCCGAAGAATAACTCTATGTCCTTTCTTTTAGTTTGATCGATTGTATAAGGACTTGCAGACTTGTCTGCTTCTGGTTCGGACTTTTTAGCTGGTTCTGGCGTTGGAGGAGGCGGTTCTTCCACAACTGTAGTTTGCTGTTTTAATCGCTCTTCGGACTCTTTCTTTTCTTGAATAGTAGGCTCTTTGTAGCTAACTCTTTGGATCTCTTTCTTATTGAGTTGTTTGATCTTTCCATCTTCCATTTTGATCTGCATTGTGGTTGCAGTTTGTTGAACGACTTCTCCGCGCAAGATTTGTCCGTTCCTCATGTAGATTGTTTGCAATTCTGCAAATAGTTCAACTACGGGGGAAGATAATAAAAGGATTAATAAGCAGATTCTTATGTTGGAACTTCCCATAACGTGGGATATTAGAACGTATGTATCTTGGAGAGGCAATAAATTATTAAATATGTTTAAATAAAAGATGTTCCAGTTTGTTAGTCTTTTTGGATGGAGGTGGTTTTTTGCTGACCGGCTAGATCTTTAAGATTACCCTAAACGGGAAAAAATACGCGCGACAAGAGCTATTTAACACCTGTTTATTTTATGGGCTCATTAATCTTTCTTAGGCTACTGGATTTTTTCTTTCCTTTGTTTTGTGGGATTTGCGGGAGAGAGGACTTCTTTTCTTTAAAAGTTGGCCTCTGCAAAAGATGCGCTTATGCAACTCGCAGTTCTAAGGTATCGCACAGATGTGATGTATGTTCTTCTCCATTACGGACCCCTCTTACAGTTTGTGAGTTTTGCGATTCCAGAAATGTATTCTTTACCAAAATGTTCGGTCTTAGAGATCGAACGGATCTTTCAGGAGAATTATTAAATAAACTGAAATCAAATAATGAGTATCCTGTTTCTATTTTTCTTTCTTTGGGAATCCGAAAAACTTTAAGGGAGTTGAATAACTTGGATATAGATGCTTGTATCCTACTTCCAAGTTATTCTAAAAGGAAAATTGTTAATTCGAATCTTAGGCCGTTCTCTCCGAGTAGCAGGTTGTATGAAGAAACAAAAAGAATATTAAAAATACCTTTAATAGATCCATTAATTAAGATAAGCTCAGAAAGACAGGCGGGCAAAAGTTTTTCAGAAAGATTTTTCCATGCTCATTCTGCTTGGGAGATCGGACCGACTTGGAAGGATCGTTGCCCATCCAAAATATTATTGTTGGACGATGTATTTACGACTGGTGCGAGTGTGAACGAGGCGAGTAGAATTCTGAAGAAGAATGGTACAAAGTCGGTTTACGTTTTAACCTATCTTAGGGTCTCGGATTAAACTTGACTAATCTATATATCCGTTTAGTATAGATGCGAGAAGATGATTCGAAAAATTCTACATGTGGATATGGACGCGTTTTATGCTTCTGTAGAACAAAGGGATAATCCGAGTTATAGAGGTAAGCCAATCATTGTTGGAGGTCCTCCGGATTCCAGGGGAGTAGTATGTGCTGCAAGTTATGAGGCTAGGAAATTCGGAGTTCGATCCGCAATGTCTTGTTCTCAAGCGGCGAGACTTTGTCCTTCGGGGATTTTTGTAACTCCTCGTTTTGAAGCATACAAAAAAGTATCTTCTAAGATTCGGCAGATTTTTTTAGAGTACACTGATCTAGTGGAAATGCTTTCTTTAGACGAGGCATTTTTAGACGTCACTCAAAATAAGAAAAATATTCCGTATGCTAGTCAGGTGGCAAAAGAGATCAGAGAGAAAATTCTCGAAGAAACACAGTTAACCGCGTCCGCCGGAGTCTCCATCAATAAATTTTTAGCCAAAATTGCTACAGACCAAAATAAGCCGGACGGAATGACAATTGTCCGTCCGGAACAAATTGAAAAATTTATAGATTCCCTTGATGTTTCCGTATTTCCGGGAATTGGAAAAGTTACATTAAAAAAAATGCATGCACTTGGGATCAAAAAAGGAAAAGATCTAAAAGAAAAAAGTCTGGAGATGTTAGATCAAAATTTTGGTAAATCAGGGCGCTGGTTCTACGCTGTATGCAGAGGTTTGGACGATAGACCGGTAGAACCTTTTCGAGAAAGAAAATCCTTAGGTGCCGAGTCTACATTCGCTAAGGACTTAGAAAATAGCTCCGAGATATTCAGAGAACTTTCGGATATTGCAGAAGAATTAGAAAGAAGGCTTTTACAAAAATCTTTTCCTGGAAAAACAATCACTTTAAAAGTGAAATTTTCAGACTTCACCCAAAAGACCAGAAGTATTACGGAAGATTATTCCTATATAGACAAAAATGAACTCTATCGGATCGGATCTAAACTTTTGGAAGAATTTATATTAGAATCCGGTAAAGCTATTTTTCCTATCCGCTTATTGGGTTTAAGTCTTTCTCATCCGGAAAGTTCTTCTAAAAATTCACAAGCCAAAAATGAAGATCAAGAGTATCTATTCCCTTCTTTGTTCTAAACTATTTCGATGTGTCTCCGTCTATCCCAGAAGGGACTAAGTTTGCAATACCCTGTCTCAGATTTGCCCATTCTTGCCGGCATTTTTTGTCTGAATCTTTTTCTTCATTATAATGAAGCATAGATCTTCCGGCAGCAAGTCCTGCTAATTTAGAATTATCGAATATCTTCCATGCTATGCTCAGGATAAATAATCCCACAAAAGGTAATGCAATTTTTAGGATCCCATGATGTTTAGAGTCCATAATAGAACCTAAGAACGTGCAAATTGAGCCGATGCTGAATAGATACCAACCTATATAAAAATAATCTTCTGCAATCTCGGAAGCATTATTGATCATGTATCTGCAAAAAGATCCGTCCATTTCCACTAATTCTTTTTTTCCGGAAGGCAGAAGGTTTTCTATAAAAGGTTTTTCCAATCGAGATTTTCCTAAATAAGGTTGGATCTCTAAGAATAGATTAATCCCCAAATACAACATTCCCAAGATAAATACGATAAAAAACGGTCTATATATAAGTTTAGTTCTTTCAGTAGATCTATACACTTCCAATTCGGATTCGGGGATTCCCATCTTCTTGGAAATCCTGTCCTTGTATTGTTGAAATGCTAGGTTATCCATAAATGGAATATAATCTGTAGCGGGAAGAGAATCTTTCGTTTCTTTACTTTGCAGCCAAACATTTACTTCGTTTAATGCTTTGGCTTTCGAAACCTTGAAATAGGGAAAAATAAGGCGGATCAGAAACATATTGTTTTCCTAATGTATAAAATCAGCTGAAAAGGATTGGCTGGTCAGATTAGGAAATCTTTAATAAGTAGGCAAGGTGATTTTAAGGAAAGAAAAGCGGAGAAGATTAAAACTTCTCTAAAATAGCTAAAATTTCTTTCCCATATTGCCTAACTTTGGCTTCCCCCATTCCTTTGATCGCCATTAGGTCGTCCAGGGTTTCTGGTTTTTGGGAAACAATTCTAGAAAGTACAGGATTTTGGATTACCATAAACTTCTTCCATTTGTTACGCCTTGCAATCCTGTCTCTGAAGTTTTTGAGTTCATTTAGAATTAGTTTGTCCCCGCTGAGTGGGACTTTTTTGCGAAGTTTGTCTGGATCATCGAAAGATGGTTTAGGTTTTCCGAATGCAGTTAGATAAATTTTAGGATATTTATCCCCTTTAACCGAAAGTTTTTTGGTCTTCTGCCAATCTTCCAGAAGTTTGAAGATCGATTCTTCGGGAATATGCTTTAAAGAAGAATAATATTGTGACTTGTCCAATCTTCTGCGAAGTATGTCCTTGGATTTTGCTCCTCTTAATGTGCCTGCTATGATCTTTTTTCCGAATTTTGCAGGATATTCTGAGATCAAACCTTCTATCGATTTGATCTCATCAGACTCGAAAATATGAGATTCTTTTTCCTTTTTCTTCTCTGCTTTTAATCTTTCTCTTTCAGTATAAGCAAGCCTTGCAGAGTGAGAGGAAGCTGAATCTGTACAAGTATCACAGGATCCACAGCTGGAAATTTCTTCTCCAAAATAATCGCATAAGATTTTTTGTCTGCATTCAGGAGAACTTACATATGATTTTACGTGAGAGAGTAGGGTTTCTCCTCCCTTATAATTCGCTTCTTTTGATAAAAGAAAACTTTGAACACTTAAATCGCCGGGTAAAAAGAATAATATGCAATCCGAATTTTTTCCGTCCCTCCCAGCTCTCCCGGCTTCTTGGTAATAACTTTCTAAAGAAGAAGGTACCTGATAATGAAGGACCAATCTCACGTTCGGGCTATCCAATCCCATTCCGAATGCGTTTGTCGCTACGAGTATATTCGTTTTTCCGGATGAATATCCTTCTTGGGCTTTTTCTCTGCTGGAATCCGTTCTTCCAGCATGATATTTTCCTACTTTGTATCCTGATTTGCGGAGAAGTTCGTAAATTTCGTCCACTTTTGCGCGAGTAGAGCAATAGATTATTACTTTTCCTGAGATCGATTTTTGAAAATTACCCTTTTCTAATATTTCCAAAAGTAAACTTTCTTTTTCTCTTTCGGAGTCTGGATACACTACCGAAAATTTTAAATTTTCTCTGGCATATGTTCCTTGCACGTGTAAAGGGAGTTTTAATCCTAAACTATCCGAGATATCTTTTTTGACCCTATCTGTCGCCGTTGCAGTAAGAGCTACCCAAGGAGTTCCTTCCTTTAAGTAAGAACGTAATGTATGTAGTTTTCTGTATTCGGGCCGAAAATCATGACCCCATTGAGAAACACAATGGGCCTCGTCTACTGCCATCAAACTAACTGGCAGTTTAGGAAGAAGATTTAAGAAAGAACGAGAGACTGCTCGTTCAGGAGAAATATATAATATTCTAATCTTGCCAGTTGCAGCTGAAGATAATACTCTAACTTGTTCCAGATCATCTTGTGTAGAATTACAATAAGCAGCTTGGATACCTCTCGCTTTTAAACCGTCCACTTGGTCTTTCATTAAAGCAATTAAAGGAGAGATTACAATCGTAAGAGAACTTGCCTCTGCAAAGGAGGGCAATTGGTAGATGAGAGATTTCCCCCCGCCTGTAGGAAGAATTGCGAGCACGTCCTTTTTTCCCAATAAGGCCTGTACTGCTTCCCATTGGCCTTGTCTAAATTGAGAAAAACCGAAATGGGTATGTAGGATCTTTTTCCAATCCTCTATCGAAGAGGAGGCTGTTCCAGTGTTAGCAGACAAGTTGAAACTTCTTCCTTATTCTTGATTTCGGATCTTGCGGTAAAGAAATCTTGATGGATGCAGAGAAGAGTACAAGCTATTTTCGATAGATAAAGGTTCGTTTAAAAGAATCTCCGCCAAAATTTCCCCTCCCAATAGGGAAGTCAAAACTCCCCTGGACCCTAAACCGCCGAACACAAACAGGTTTTTTTGCGGTTCTAAAAAAGGGAATTCTTTCTTTCGATTTTTTGGCAGACTCATACCCGAGTATATTTTTCGAAAAGGCTCCGGAGAGTGGACCGGGCCAATAATTGGGAATCGATCTGGCGTTTGGGACCTGATCCCAACAAAATCGGAGCGAACTTTGATTTGTTCCCAATCTATGCCCAAATACGTTTTTTGAGAATATTCTAAAATTTCTTCTCTATCCTTGGCTCTCGGATTTGGATCTAAATCAAATTCATCAAATGTAGAGCCGTTTACTCTGATCCCCTTTTTAGAAGGAGTCAGATATTTTTCTCCTACATAAATCGGATCTTTTTCGGATTCTATATTCGAATCTTCTAATATTTCCAATTGCCCTCTTACGGATCTGAGAGAGAAGGGAGATTCATCCCATAAATTTTGTAGTAAACTTTCTATTCCAAAAGAATTTGCTAAGATCAGAACTTCTGTTTTACTTAAAGTCTCATTTTTCTCTGAGGATAATGTCCATTCTTCGACTTCGAAAGAGATCGAGTTTATTTTTCCATGCTTGAGATAGATATTAGGATGATTTAAAAGTTTTTCCGTTAAGACTGGAGTGTCGGTCCAGAAGCCGGAAGGATAAAATATACCTTTTGTATCTCCTGGAAATTTATCTCCGAGTTCTGGTTTTAATTCTGCCAATTCTTTAGATAAAAGATGAGCCTTAATTCCTTCTTCCAATCGAGCCCAAGGAAGATCTTCCCCTGAAAGTTGTAATGTGCCAGAGATTTGGTAAGAATCCTTTGGCAAAAGATCGGAGTAGCGACGAACAGAATTCCCAAGACAACGTAGAGTCCATAAACTGGTAGGAGTTTCTCCTTTGGTAATATGTGGATGAGAGACTGCCATTGGGACAGAAGATGCGCGTAACGCGTTATGTTCATCCCAAACTTCTACTTGTATTCCTCTCCAGGCTAAAGCTCTGGCAATACTTGCCCCTGCAAGTCCAGCTCCTAACACAGATACTTTCTTTGGAGTTTTGTCAGAATCTTTTCTTCTTAAAAATGGGATTGGATTTAAATCCGGTTCTGGTTCGGACTGGTATACCCCAACAAGCATTTCTCTTTTTCTTCCATAACCTGGAATTTTAGTTAGAGAGAAGCCTGCGTTGCTTAAGCAATCTTTTACAGATCGTGCCACAGTGAATGTGGCAAAACTTGCATTTTTATTGGAAAGTCTTTTGAGTTGAAGAGAAATATTTTCTCCCCAGAGTTCCGGATTTTTAGACGGAGCAAATCCATCTAAGAAGAATGTATCAAATTTTCCGGATGTTTCTGGAAGACATTGGATCGCATCTCCTATCCAAAGATCCAAAACCAGATTTTCTTTTTCGAATAAGAACGTATTACACCCAGGGATAAGTAATATATATTTTTCTAAAAATAATTCCAACAATTCATTTAGTTCGGGAAACGCAGAAATCGCCTTACGAATATCATCAGTTTCTAATGGATATTTTTCGAAGGAAGTGAATCTGAGAACTCGGGCATTAGATTTGTTTTTACAAATTCTCCAAAGCTGCCAAGCTGCGAAAAAATTTAAGCCAGTTCCAAATCCCAATTCTAAAATCGAGAATGAATTTTGAGTTTCGGGAGAAGATAATCTTTCTTCTAATTTGTTTCCTTTTAAGAAGACATGTTTGGTTTCTTCTAATCCGTTTTCAGGAGAGAAATATATATCGTTAAATTCTCGGGAAACAGGGGTGCCGTTTTCTTTCCAGTTGATCATCCCGGATTTTCCGCATCGGGATTAGTATCTTCTTTAGGAGGAAGACCTGCAGAAGGCAGGTTTTTAAGAGGGGGATATGCTGGACCTTCTTCTTTTTTATGAGGTTCCTTTGAGAGTTGTATCTCTTTTCTAACGCCCATCCTGTAAGTAGTCATGTTCATATAAAGGGAAGGAGCAGGAAGGCCATTTGCAGTTGCGACCTGATTTTTGATATTCAATCCTTTCCCGTCCAAGTCTCCGAAACTTGTAATTTCTAAAAACAGATATGCATTATAAAGGATAGTATCGGGAAAGTATTGACCTATATTATATTCTAATAATAGACGGAGTCCTTTTAATTCTTGTAGTTGGTTCTTGACGCTAGATATTCTTTGTTCTCTTTCTATGATGTCCATTCTGTAGACTGCCAGGCCGTATATTGGGCCGACTCCAAAGTTTACATTTTTCCCTTCGTAATAACCTAAATATAGTGTGAAATACATTTGATAATCTTCATAAGTATATTCCATATTTCTTCCTAATTGAGGAGGAAGAGGGAATAGTTGATTGGAAACATATTCATCAAATGCGAGATAACGTCTTCCATCATCCGGATAATTAATTAGATTCCCTCTATATGTTCTGGGAGAAGTTAAATTGAATGACCAAGCAAGTCCGCTTAAGAAAGAAAAAAATCCTTTGATATCTCTAGTGCCTGGGATCCTGCTTGGAACGGATCCAATCGAATAGAATGCTCGTGTCGTTGTAGAATCTCTACTAACCACACTTGTATCTGTATCTGAACCAGGGGCGCTAAACTTACTGATCGGTATTCCTTGAACATTGGAAGGATGAGTAAAAAAATCCAAGGCGGTATATTCCGCACCCGCATTGATAATGATCGAATCCAAAATCCCACTCATACTCTTACACGAAGAGAGAATTAGAAATAAGCAGGAGATTATAGTTTTGCGGTAAAAATCCGGATTTAGTCTCTTTGAATCCATTCGATAGAACCAAAATGAAACGGTCAGAAATCAAACCAAGCCCATTTCATGGGGCTTGACTGCTCACGCTGAAAACCGAGGATCGTATATGTCGAAGTATATGTCTTTCGAAAAAAAACAACCGATCTTATACCCCGTATCCGTTGCCCCAATGATGGACTGGACGGACAGGCATTTTCGTTTTTTCTTAAGACTGATCACTAAACATTCACTATTCTACACTGAAATGGTAACAACTGGTGCCATACTCAGAGGTGATAAACATAGATTTTTACGTTTTTCTCCGGAAGAATCCCCACTTTCTTTGCAGCTCGGCGGCGACAATCCTTCTCAACTTGCGGAATGTGCTAAGATCGGAGAAGAATACGGATATTCAGAGATCAATCTGAATGTGGGTTGTCCAAGTGATAAGGTTCAAGTAGGAAATTTCGGAGCCTGTCTAATGAAGGATCCAAATAAGGTCGCTGATTGTATTTCTGAAATGGATTCTAAAACTTCAATTCCTGTCACTGTGAAATGTCGGATTGGCGTTCGAGGAAAAGAAACATTAGAAGATTTGCATGAATTTGTGCGGTCTGTAAGCTCAGCAGGGGCGAGAAGGATCACAATACATGCAAGAATTGCAATATTAGAAGGTTTAAGTCCGGCCCAAAATAGAACTGTTCCTCCGTTACGATATGAAGATGTGTATGCTATCAAAAAAAGTTTTCCGGATCTTGTGATAGAATTGAACGGAGGAGTGAGGACTATCTCAGATATACACTCTCATTTAGATAAGGTGGATGGTGTAATGATAGGAAGAGCTGCCTACGAAAATCCTTTCTTATTCTCAGATGTGGATGCAGAATTTTTCGGAGCAAAGCCTTTAAATCTAAGTCCTAGAGAGATTTTTGAATCAATGCAGGAATATGTTTCTTCTCAAACTTCAGAAGGTGAAAAGCCGAGTCGTATCTTAAAACATTTGCTCGGAGCATTTCATGAGATTAGAGGCGCCCGCACTTATCGTAGAGTTCTCACGGAAAAAATGTATTCTAACCCGAGTCCTAAGTTACTTTTAGAAGCCTTGCAGTCTATCCCTGACGAATATCTGCATCGTAAATTCGGAAATCCGAAAATAGAGACCCAAGAGGTAGGCCGTATAGTGGTTTAATCGGCGATGACTCGTCTAAATATTCCAGAATATTTACGGAGAAACTTTTGGATAAGATTCGGACTATAGATTGCGGATATGTGGAAGCTGGACTTGCCTGTGCTTACCTGATAGTGGATGGAGACAGAGCAATATTCGTAGAAAATAATACGAATTATGCTGTCCCTATTCTATTAGAAGCACTAAAAGAAGAAGGTCTTACTCCTGAAGCAGTAGATTATATTATTATCACTCATGTTCACTTGGATCATGCAGGTGGAACAGGAAAATTAATCTCTCTTTGTCCAAATGCAACCGTACTTGCCCATCCGAAAGCTGCACCTCATGTAATAGATCCTGCTCGTCTTATCAAGAGCTCGATCCAAGTATACGGAGAAGAGAATTACTACAAGTTATACGGTGAGATCCTCCCCGTTCCAAAAGATAAGGTCCGAACCATGGCTGACGGAGAGGAATTGAACTGGCAGAAAAGAACATTCAAATTTCTGCATACAAGAGGACATGCAAATCATCATTTTTGCATTTATGATTCATTGACAAATGGTATCTTTACGGGAGATACTTTCGGGATCGGATATACTTTGTTTAGAAAGGGAAAAGATTCTTTATTATTTCCATCTACCACGCCAACCGATTTTGATCCGGAAGAGGCTATACTATCAGTGGATAAGATAATCGCAACAGGTGCTGACAAAGCTTATCTCACACATTTTGGAGTTTGGGAAGATATCCGTTCGGGAGCTACTCAAATGAAAGAAGGTCTTAATGTTATGAAGAATGTTATGATCTCCGCTGAAAAGACAGGTTTGGAAGGAGAATCCTTGGTTGCCTTCTGTGAAGGTAGAGTCCGTTCTTATTTAGAAAACCAAATCCGTATTCGGCATCTTCCCTTTGGTGAAAAAGAGGAACGATTTATTGGCTTCGATTCACAAATCAATGCACAAGGGATTGCATTTAAGATAGAAAGGGGCAGGAAGAATAGGAAATAATTTTTCATCCCTTAAGTATAGAGATTGATTCTTATCATATAAAAAGATAAGAGCCTAATATAGTCTAGTAATGCTTAGGTGAAGTTTTTCATTTGATTTCCTTGTTTCGAATTTTTTGAATATACTTGTGGGCATAACTTCTGATGGATCGAATAAGAAAAGAAATCTAGTATTCCTTCTCTGCGCCTTCTTCTTTTTAGCCTCTTGCTCTACTAAAACTTCTGAAAAAGCTCCCATACTCTTTAAAGGAAATATAGACATGAGTAAGGCCAGTCACTGGGGTGAAATTTACCCACTGAAAGGTGATTGGGAATTTAATTGGGGCAATTTATATTCACCTAATACAGGTTATGTGGATAGTGGGCAATACTTTCCTGTCCCAGGAATTTGGAGAGAGTATTCTCCTCAATTTACACTACAGGGGCATGGTTCTTATAGATTAAAGATCCATAAATCTCCCGAACAAAAAAATCTTGCCATCTACATACCTAGATTACCCGGGATATACTCTGTATATTTTGGAAAAAGAATGGTCTTTGCTAATGGGATTAATGGAACAGATAGGATCAATACTGAGTTCTTAGCGCATCCTAATGCACAAATCTATCTCTTGGATTCCTTGGATACGGAACTGATCGTGAATGTTTCGAATTATAGGGGAAACTTTCTAAAAGGTGGGATCAGAAATCCATTCTTGATCGGAGATATAGATGCATTAAAATTTAAAGTAATCCAGGAGACGATCTGGGAAACACTTTTAATCGCGATTATTTTTTCAGTTGGTTTATACCATTTGATCTTCTTTGCATCCTATCGAAAGGATTTGGTGCCATTGTTCTTCTCTTTATTTTGCTTTTTAGTGGCCTTCTATTCTTTCATAACGTCCGGACTTCAATATATTCTAATACCTGAGCTCACTTTAGATTTGCGTATCAGAATGGAATATTTTTGTGAAGCATGCTTGGTCCCTTCTGTATATATGATCCTTAGGACAATGTATCCGAAACAATTCGGAGCTAGATGGATGGCGATCTTAATGAGCACGATGTTCATTTTCGTTCTTTCCGTTTTTGTATTAGGAGAAGAGGAACTTATCTACCTGTATTCCTTCTTCATGCATCTTCCTCCATTTTACACTTTAGTTCTATTGGCGGCATTAGGATACGCGTGGTGGCAAAAAGAAGACAGAGCTAGAACAGTATTTCTTTCCGGGACCATACTTGCAGTTTCGATGTTGAATGATGTGATATGGGGATTATACGAAGTATATTTTCTAATCCCTTATAGTTTTCCTGCAGCGCTTGTAGGATTTATAGCATTCAATTCTTATATTATATCAATAAGATTTACTAAAGATCTGGAGAAGGCGGAGACTTTCGCAGAACTACAATCTAAGTATAATGAACAGCTCAGACTAAACGCAGAAGAAAAAGCAAAGTTTGCCACCTTAGTGGACCAATCTATGGATAAGGGGTTTCATTCTCTGATAGATCAGCTGGAATCCAAAGAAAGTTCTGACAAATCTCTTTCTAAACTCAAAAACGAACTCAACCAAACTCTCTCCGGTGTTCGGGATATTCTGGACTTAATGCATCATCAGGGTGGAAAAGAAGAGTTGGTAGAAGATGAAATGAGAAAGTTCGTCTTAAAAAACCCGTTATTCTCTCATTCGGAGATCCAAACGGTATCTCAATTTTTGAGAATAGACGAATGCCTCCAAGTACAAAGGATCTTCTCCGACGCAGTAAAGATTGGAGCGAGAAGGTCCGGCGAATCCAAAATTTTCTGGGGAAAAGAAGGGGATTCCATATTACTCAGGTTACAGGCAACTGGAATCAGCGAAACAAAAGAAGAACCTTCTTCTCTTCTCGAAGCAGACCTAAAAGTGAGGGCGGAGAAGTTGGGAGCAAGATTTTTCCTATTCAGTGAGCCCGGAAAATTCGAATTCGAACTCAGATTGCATTCTTAGTAGAATTTTTCGGGAGAGAAATCGGATTCTTCTGAAAAAGAGTTGTATCTAATTCAGTTCCCGAGATTCTACACAAGATTAGAATCATTCTAATCTGTGGTGATGAAAATGAAGAATACAAAAATACTCTACATGGGTCTACTTTTGGCCCTGGTCTCGGCATGCGGCCCATCCGAGAAAACAAAACAGCTCATGCAAGACGCGAAGACTTCCTTCGGAATCCTTCCGGAAAAAATGCCAGGGTCCGAAAAGGATACTCCGGCTAGGATTGCTTTAGGCGAAAAACTCTATTTCGAAAAACGTCTTTCTATCAATGACTCACAATCCTGCAGTTCCTGCCATGGGACTTTGGGAAAAGCTGCTGGGGTGGACAATCTTCCTACCTCTCCAGGCGCGCTCGGAAAGAATGGAGATCGGAATTCTCCTACATCACTGAATGCAGGATTCCATTTCGTTCAATTCTGGGACGGAAGAGCAGCTGACCTAAAGGCTCAGGCAAAAGGTCCGATCTTAAACCCAGTGGAAATGGCTATGCCTTCTGAAGCTGCAGTAGAGAAAAAACTCTCTGAAATCGCGGAATACGTGGATTTGTTTGCAAAAGCGTTCCCAGATCAGGACAAAAAAATCACTTATGACAATTTGGCAGAAGCGATTGCTGCGTTCGAAAGAACCTTGATTACCAGAGATCGTTTTGACGAGTTCCAGGCTGGAAACCATAGAGCTTTAACTTCTGAAGAACAGAAGGGACTGGAAACTTTTCTAAGCGCTGGATGTATCCAATGCCATAATGGGCCTCTTTTGGGAGGAAATAGCTTCCGTAAACTTGGACAGGTGAATCCTTACGAAAACACAACCGATGTTGGAAGATCTGCAGTGAGTAAGAACGATGCTGAAAAGTATTTCTTCAAAGTTCCGTCTCTTAGAAATATAGCCTTAACCGCCCCTTATTTCCATGATGGAAAGGTAGCCACCCTGCCAGAAGCGGTGAAAAAAATGGCATATTTGCAGCTTGGAAAAGAGCTTTCCACCGAAGAGGTTGATTCTATAGTATCTTTCCTGAAGGCATTATCGGATAAAAATCGGTCTAATTAATTAGATCGCAGATCAAACGAACTTACAGAATTGAAACCTATTCAGACCGGCTCCGCAAGGAGACGGTTTTTTTTTGCCTTTGTATTTTGGAGACACAGAGATAGAAGAGTCGTCGCAGAGATTTACTGGCACACCGAGGTGCAGAGGGTTTTTTAGGCATTATAGTTTAAATACAATGTTGGAACTCCTACATGGGTCCTTTTATCTTCTTATAAATTCCCCCTGAAGCCACTCTCTGCGACTCCTCGCTTGACAAAAGAAATTTCAGTTATAAGATCAATCGCCTATCGGTTGCTATATGAGACGCTTACTTAGCAGTATGTGCAAAGTTAAACGTTCCGAGTGATTTGCAAAACCTGAGTGCAATCGTTTGCGCAACTTTAATATGCGATCAGTTTGATTGCAACTGAGGTTTTTAGAAAAAATTTATCTTTCTAAGATCTGTCTGTATTTTCTGTGTGTCTCGCCTGTAAAGATCTGACGTGGGCGAACCTTATGAGAAGCGTTCACACCAATCCTTTGTTCTCTCCAGTGAGCCAACCAACCAGGAAGTTTACCTATCGCCTGCATTGCGGTGAAAAGTTCTTTAGGAATTCCTAAACTATGGAATAGGATCGCGCTATAGAACTCTAGGTTTGGATACAGATTTTTTTCAAGATAGAAAGAGTCTTTACTTACGAAATCGTCTACCTGGAGAGCTATTTCTGCAATTGGGTCTAACTTTTTCTGTTTATAAAAATCTATAAACAGTTTTTGGGCGATAGTCGAACGTTTGCTTTTTACCTTGTATGCGTCGTGACCAAAACAAGTGGAATGAAGTTGATATTCTCCTTTCTTCATCCTTTCGAAAAATTCCGGAACGGAAAGTTTGGATTTGATGATATCTTCGATTAACTCTACAGCAGCAACCTGTCTTCCACCTTCTCTTGAACCCCAAAGTGCGTTAATCGCAGAGGAAACAGATGCGAATATATTTGCTTGAGTGGATCCGATCAATTGAACGGTAGTGTTCGAAACGTTCTGCTCATGATCTGCGTATAAGATCCAAAGTTGGTTTAAGATCCTATCATGCTCTTCGGAAGGTTGGTATTTAACCGAAGGAATTGAGAAGAGCATATATAAGAAATTTGTACAGTATGGATGACGATCCACCGGGTAAACGAAAGGTTGGCCGATCATCTTCTTATAAGAAAAAGCAGCAATCGTTCTGATCTTCGCGAGAAGTCGTGCTGCTTGGTCGATGCCTCGGTCCAGATATTCTTCGTATTCGTCTTGGTAATAACTAGATAAGGAAGAAACCATTACTGAAAGAACTGCAAGTGGGTGGGCTCTACCTGGAAAACCATCGAATAGATTGATCATATCTTCGTGGATCAAACTATGTTTAGAAAGTTTCATCGAGAATTCTTTCAGCTGCTTTTCGTTAGGAAGATCTCCATAAATCAGCAAGTAGCTAGTTTCTACGAAAGTGGAATAATGCACTAATTCTGCGACATCATATCCTCTGTATTGTAAATCTCCAGTCAGAGCGTCCCTTCTGGAAATTTTACTCTGGGCATATGCTGTATTAAAAAAACCGGGATCGTAAGAAGTGAGTCCCGTCTTAGTATGTAAATCTCTAATATCGATTCCTTTATCCCCGTCAGTACCGGTGATTAAAGGAAGACGGTGAACCTGGTCTCCGAATTTCAACTCTACGAAATCGCTCATACCGATAGGAAACAGGGGAAGGGTAGAAGAGTCAAACCTTCCTTGGCGCCTATCGCAATTTTCCCTTTCGACTGGACAAAACTTTCGCCTTCGATTTACTCTCCCGAAGTTTCGAAGGAATTTTGTTTTGGAGCATCTGCCCGGTTTTTTTCTTCATTTTTGGATCCAATTTGGAACCGCACTTTGCCTACTTCTAGCAGCGATGGAGCTCGCCAAGAAAAGGGAAAATGCGATGCCAGGTGGGATTTTCTACCTAGCCATAATTTTAGCTCTGGTAGAGAGCCGATTGGGCTTAGGTCTGCTGCCATGGGCCGCAGATCATATCTGGTTTTGGCCAGCATTCTTTCCTGCAGTCTGGGCGGTCGGTCCTACATTACTTTTGGTCTCTAAGAATATGGTCCAATTTGCCTTAGACAGAGAGATTCAAATTGGAAAACATTTTATTCCGGCAATTCTACTCTTACTTGGTGAACTAATTGCTTATATCATTCTGCCCGCAGAAGAGATTAGAGAATATATTCGAAATGCAATGTTCGGTTCCAAGGTGGATATTCTTACTGGAGTCACGATCTTCGGTTCCATCCACCAAACTGTTTATTCCATATTTCTTTGGGTATTATTCAGAAAGGCTTCCAAAGAAACTGAGATCCCACTTTCTTCTCTAGTTTATACAATCCTAATTGTGGTGTTTACAACCATTCAGCTTTGTTGGTTCGGATATTTTTTGAAGAATCAGTTTTTATTAGCCGTGGGTTCTAGTTTTCAAACTTTGGGGATTGTTCTCGTATTTTTATTCTCTTCCAGGTATCCAAATTTTTTCATTTCTCTGAAGTCGGAGATCCAACAGAAAAGATACGAGAGGACCCAACTGAATGGATTGGATCTGGACCAACTTCATACTCGTATCAAAGAGTTGGTCGAGGCTGATAAAATATATAAAGAAGAAAGTCTGAAAATCCAAGACTTCGCTGAAAAACTTTTGGTCTCTCCTCATCAACTTTCCCGGATTTTAAACGAAACTTACGGCAAAAACTTCAATGAATTCCTAAATTCCTTTAGGGTAGAAGAGGCCAAAACTCTACTATTAGAGGACCTGGAGCGCACAGTTCTCTCTATCGCTTATGATGTTGGATTTAATACTAAGTCCACATTTAATGCACAGTTTTTGAAAATCACTGGAATGACTCCTTTAGAATGGAGAAAAAAGGGTAGCAAACTATAAGTTCGGACGATTGTTTTTCGCATATCGGTTAGGATAAAACCTTCCTGTTGGATTCCGCAAGGAAGGAGAAGAGACCGATGTCCCGAGAAACATATCCTAAAGAAGAACTGGAATCTTACCGCAAAGTGCAAGCCTTGGCTTATGAAGCGGTGGAATCTGTGCGCAAGGAACTCTATCCAGGGATCACCGAAAAAGAAGCAGCTCACAAAATTGACGATTATATCCGAAATGCGGGAGGCACATCCTTCTTTCATTATGGGTTTGCATGGTTCGGGGACAGAACCGCATTCAGAGGATTCAAACGTCCACTTTCACTGAATTATTTAAGAAAGGGTGAAGGTTTACTTCCACACTTCGGCGGAAAATTCCAACCTTCCAATCGCAAATTAGAAGAAGGAATGGCGGTGATCCTAGACGTAGCTCCTACGTTTGCGGGAAGAGCGGCGGATGTTGGTTATGCATTCTCATTCGGAAAAAATCCCGAACATGATAAGGCATTAGCAAATTTAGAAGAATATAGAGAATTAATTTTAAGAAGGGTCTTAGAAGAAAGAACCTTATCTGAAATTTATTTGGAAGTAGATGCAAGGATCCGTGCATCCGGATACGTTAACTGCCATTCTATTTATCCTCAGGGGGTATTAGGTCATAAGGTAGGAAGACTTCCTGCTTATAATTTTCCAGGCGGAAGAGTGAATGGATTTCCATTCCAAACATTCGCATACTTATTCCCTCAAATGATAAAAGATCTGATCCCCGGAGTTTCAGGGCATTCTCCATTATGGGGAGAAGCCTCCGACTTCAGAGCGGAACCAGGACTCTGGGCTGTAGAACCTCATATCGGTAAAATATATTCGGGCTCGAAAGAATCGGAATCCTTCGGGGCAAAATGGGAAGAGATTTTAGTGGTTACTGACTCCACTGCTTATTGGTTGGATGAGGATCTTCCTCATGTTCGTCTCTGGAAAGAAAAGAAAAAATCTAAATCTTCCAAGCCGGCTTCCAAAATAAAGAAACAAAAAGAAAAAGTTCCGGCTTAATTGAAATATATTCAATAATTTTAATATTTAATTTAGAAGGCTTATGATGAGCAGCGAAATATTACAGGATAAGGATTTTCATTTTTATCCCGTTAGAAAACCTAAATTCGAATTCAGCGAGAACGGCACCAGTAGACATTGGATGGACGGTTCCGCTTATAAAACCCATATTTTGAATACCTGGACACTATTCTTTCCGGATGGAGAAAGATTTTTTATCAGAAGTATCCAGAAATTTCTGCCAAATATCAAGGACCCAAGGGTTCTCCGAAATGCAAAAGCATTCATGGGCCAAGAAGCACAACATGCGGGAGAGCATAAAAAAACTTGGAAAATCCTAGAGGACCAGGGTTTTAAAATCAAAGCATTCACTGATTTTGTGAATTCTTTCTTTGTGAACTTTGTGGAAAAGATCATGTCAGCTAAGTCATGTTTGGCGGCAACAGCAGGTGCTGAACATTATACTTCTCTTGTTGCTACTATTGGTTTACAGATAAAAGCATTAGATAAGGCAGAATCAGAGATGAAACGTCTTTGGGAATGGCATGCGGCAGAAGAGATAGAACATAAATCCGCTGCTTACGATGTATTCTTGGATATTAGTGGAAATTATCTCAGAAGAATGATCACTTTCCTCGGGGTGACAATCGTATTCTGGGCAGCAACATTTATAGGCGCTGAAATTCTTCTTTGGCAAGAAGGATTAACTTTTAAGTGGAAAACTAGAAAAGATGCTTTCCGTTTTATCTTTATAGATGAAAAGGTCTTCTTCCATGCGCTGGGTGCATTCTTTAGATACTTCCGTCCAGGATTTCATCCGGAACAAGAAGATAATCTGGAATTGAGCAGGATAATCTTCGAATCTCCAGAGCATAAATACAATAGCCTGGACCAGATGGCTCAGGCTTTTGAAGCCCGAAATTAAATACTGACCGATAACCTAAACTTTCGGACGGACTATAAGGAAATTGCATGAGCAGACTAAGCGGGAAAAACATTTTGATCACCGGAGCAAGTGGTGGTTTCGGTAAAGAATTAACCAAACAATTATTAAAGAAAGGCGCTAATCTTGTGCTTACGGATATGAAAGCACCAGAAACCAAGGCAGAGTTTTATTTAGAAAATTCCAAACCAGTTCCAGGTAAAATACTCGGAAGTTTTGCAGCTGACTTAAGTAGCGAATCTGGTTGCGAAAAAGCTTATAAAGAAGCGATCAAGATCCAACCTAAGATTGATATCTTAGTAAATAACGCTGGCTTAGCGTTCGGTGGAAGACTATTGGATGTTCCAATGGACAAATGGAAATTAATCTTGGATGTAAACTTATACGCCCCAATCTTTCTTTCTCGTTTGTTCTTACCTTCAATGTTGGAAAGAAAATATGGACAGATCGTAAATCTATCTTCTTGCGCAGGAATCACTGCTCCTGGTGAATTAGTGTATTATTCTGTTTCTAAATTCGGGATCAGAGCCTTGGGTGAAGCATTAGATTCAGGTTATAGACACCAAGGAATATATACAACTAATGTGTATCCTTTCTTCGCAAATACTAATATTTTACATTCTCAACAATTCGGAACGGATAAACCTAAAGTAGTTCCTTCTTTGATCGTAGACAGTCCTCAAATGGTAGTCAGAGCCATAGTAAGAGGAATTGAAAGAAGAAAGATGCATGTCTTCCCAGGATTCACCGCGAAGTTACTGCGTTTCTTAACCAGACTGTCTCCTGGTTTCTTAAGAGGAATGGAAAGACTAGGACAAAAATTTTCTTAAACGAAAAGAGGCGAAAAAAATGGCGGCTACCCAACTGGAAAATGGAGTAAAAAAGGAAAGAGCGGAAGTTTTTAAAGAAACCTTCGTTCAGAATGGCGACGTTTCTTTGTATGTGAAGTACAATCATACGGCGAAAGAAAGACCGAACAGACCCACCGTTCTATTCGTTCATGGATATCCTGACGATCATAGGGTCTGGTCCTACCAGATGGAGTCCTTAAAAGAGGATTATAATGTGGCCGCTCTGGATCTAAGAGGTTCAGGAAAATCGGATAAACCTAAAAAACAAAAAGCATATAATGTTCGCAGAATATTCGAAGATCTTGAAACGGTCATCCGGTTTATCGGGAACGATAAACCGGTACATCTTGTTGCTCATGATTGGGGATCTTTGATTAGTTGGGCATTTGTTGCTGACGAACAAAAATCAGTTTGGGTAAAATCGTATACAGCGATGGGTGGACCTCATCCTGTACTTGGACGCAGAAGCGCTTTTCAAATGGCTCTTTCAGGAAATCCGCTATCTTTGTATAAGGCTCTTTCTCAGCTCAAAAGATCATGGTACATTTTATATTTCCAAATTCCGTTTGTGCCTGAATGGGTCTGGAAAACTTTCAGTAAATTTTTCTGGAAGTATACAATGAATACGGGTGGAGTTCCTAAGAATGATACGCTTAGAAATAAATCCAAAGAAGAGATTGTTGCGACTACTGTTTCCAATGTGAATTTATATAGAGAGTTGCTTAGAGGGGAGAAGTATCCGGAACCTAAACATATAAAGGCTCCGGTTCAAGTTCTAATTCCGCTTAAAGATTTTGCGATCCGACCGGAGTTATACAGACTTCATGAAAGGATCTGCGATTCTTATAAAGAATATACATATGATAGCAATCACTGGATCCAAAGAACAATGCCTGATATGGTGAGTGAAAAGATCAGAGAGTTTGTTTGGGAAATCGGTTGAGGAAAAAAGTTTAGACCTTAGGTCGGTGCGTCCGAAAGAGATCTAAAAAAAAGAAACCGAATCCGTTTAAAAAAGGTCAGATAAACATGATCTCGAACGGAATCCAAAAAATTCTAGTTTTATGGAAAGAGAAAGTTCTCCCAAACTCAGGAGCGCTTTCTTTTTTGATCATTCCTTTTTTCGCTTTGGTACTTGTAGCAGACCAAGCAAAATCCTTATCCGAAAAAGAAGTCCACAAATATTTTTATGAAACTTGGAAACTAGAGATTGAACCCAAGGATAATTTGGAACTGTTCAAAGAAACCCAGCATTGGATAGGGATTCCTCATAAAGATAATGGAAAAGATGAATCTGGAATAGATTGCTCTAGCCTCGCTGCGAAGTTGGTGAAAAAAGCATATTCCAAAACAATTGCAGGTTCTTCCGAAAGTATCGCTAAACAGGTTAAAAAGATCTCCGAGTCCGAACTGCAAGAGGGAGATTTAGTATTTTTTAATATATATGGCGAGAAGATCAGCCACATAGGTGTTTATCTCAAGGATAGAAAATTTGTACATGCTTCTGTGGTAAAAGGTGTAACGGTTAATTCCTTGGACGAAAATTATTATAAGACCAGATTTGTTTTTGCAGGAAGATTATAATTATCTGATTGAAATATAGGAAATCTATAAGTATTGACAGTTAGAGTCTTCGGATCGAAATCAACTCTTGTATGAGAGTCCGCAGTTTCGGTCTGATCTTATATCTGTTTACCTTCTCCCTTTGTCAAAAGCCGACAGCCTTAAAATTAGAAGAAAACCCTCCATTTTTAAAGATCGAGAACGGATTAGTAAACGTAAAAGATATTGATCCGAGTATTGAGATAGATCTTCGTTATTCTACTCCGGAAAATTTTACAGGCTCTATCATCTATCCTTTCCAAACCTGCTTACTCAGAAAGGAAACTGCAGAAAAATTAAAGGCTGCTAACTCTGAATTCAAAACCTACGGATATAGGATCAAAATTTGGGATGGTTATCGCCCTCCTTATGCACAAAAGATCTTATGGGAGAAGGTCCCAAATCCAAGATATGTTGGAAATCCTACAAAGGGCGGTTCAGTTCATAATAGAGGAGGAGCAGTGGATCTAACACTAATAGATTCGGGAGGAAAAGAATTGGAGATGCCAAGTTTGTATGATGAATTCACCTACAAAGCTTCTCCTTTTCGAAAAGATTTGGAGCCTGTGGTTTCTAAAAATCTGGAGATCTTAGTTGGAATTCTGACAAAGCATGGATTCAAACAGATCAGTTCTGAATGGTGGCATTATAATGACGGGGATGCGAAAGTTTATCCCTTAGTAGAGGTGGATCCGAAACTTTGGGAGAAATGAAACGGTCTTTCTTTGTCCCGAAATCTGACGGAATCAATATTCTTGTTTATAGCTTGCCTTAATTTATGATTCTATTTTACATTGGTTAGCATAAAAGCTAACCTTTGATCTGAATGAATCGGATCGAATTTTTTAAGGCAGAAAACGGAAGATGTCTTGTAGAGGAATTTTTAGATTCTCAGCCTGCAAAAGTTACGCAGAAGATTACCTGGGTTTTAAAAATTATCGAAGAAGGAGAGAATATCTCAAAACAATTTTTAAAAAAGATGAGTGGAAGAGACGAAATTTGGGAATGTAGGATCGATTATGGTTCGAATGCTTATAGAATTTTAGGTTTCTGGTCAGGTAATCATACTTTCATTTTAACCAACGGATTCCAAAAGAAGACTCAAAAAACTCCCATAAAGGAAATAGAAAGAGCAGAAAAATACAGAAAGAATTACTTTGATAGGCTAAGGTAAATGAGTGATCTAAATAAATATATTAATAAACGAAAGAAAAAGGACTCGAAATTTGCAGAAAATTTTGAGACTGGATTTAATGATTTTAAAATAGGACTGTATTTAAGAGAGCTCAGGATCAAAAAAGGATTCACCCAGGAAGATCTTGCAGTCCGACTGAAAACCAAAAAAAGTGTGATTTCTCGTATGGAAAACCATGCAGAAGATATCCGTTTGTCTACTTTGGAAAAAGTTGCAAAAGTTTTAGGTAAAAAACTGCATATAAGCATTCGATAGTTTTAATATACATATGAAACATTTAGAAATGTTCTCCAATCGCCTGACCAGGATGTCGAAGCATTGGAAAAAATGGGCGAGAAGAAGAGGGATCACTTGTTTTCGGATTTATGATCGAGATATTCCTCAGGTCCCGATTGTAATAGATCTATACGAAAATTTTTGTTTGGTCTCCGAATACTTAAATTCATATCCGATGTCCGATGAGGAAAGAGAATCGGAAAGAAATACGATCCGCAATTTTATCATCGAAATTCTTCAGATTGCTCCCGAAAATTTATTTTGGAAAACTAGAGAACGTAAAAAAGGGAATCTCCAATACGAAAAATTAGACTCTCAGGAAAAATCTGCCTTAGTAAACGAAGGCGGATTAAAGTTTAAGATAAACTTAAGCGATTATTTGGATACGGGACTTTTTCTGGATCATAGAACTACTAGAGATCTTTTTAGAAAAGAAGCATCCGGAAAGAATGTTCTAAATTTATATTCTTACACCGGCGCATTCTCGGTTTATGCTGCTGATGGTGGAGCTAAAAAAATCACAAGCGTGGATCTTTCTCAAAAATATTTGGACTGGTCAAAAGAAAACTTTGAACTAAACGGATTTTTTTATGAAGATCATGAGTTTATTAGAGAAGATATTTCTGAATGGTTGAAGAGAGAAAGAAACAATCCTAAAAGAATACAATATGATCTAATAATAGTTGACCCTCCCACTTTTTCTAACAGTAAGAAGATGAGAGATATTTTTGATGTGCAAAGAGATTATTCCTTTCTACTAAATTCGATCTTTAGAGATTTTTCAGCGCCCGGCGCTGTTCTTTTTTTCTCTACAAATTTTAGAAAGTTCAAGTAGAAGAAGATGAAATTCTTTGGGAAGATATTCAGGATATTACCAAACAAACTCATCCAGAAGACTTTCGGAATGAAAAGATACGATTTGTTTGGAAAATGAGGAAGTGAGTTCAATGCTTGTAGGAGCTCCTACAAAGTTTCCAGGAATTTGTAGTTGTGAATTTTGCAATATTATGATATAGGACAGAAGGCTTCTCCCGCAAGCCCACCTCCTCCACCCGAACCAGGGCGGGGGCCATTTTTACATATCATGTTGGATTTCCAACATGTTTCGATCTCAGACGATTGCTCATGCAGAGTTATTGGATATATAAGGAAGGATCTTTTAGTTTTTCTGCGAGACTAAATGCGACAGCGATGCGGAGGGCTTTAGTCCGGGATTTATCCCGGACGAGGGCGACTGCCCGAGCCCGCAGAAGCGCGTTCGGAGCGTAGCGAGGAGTCGCCCAAAATTTTATCTCAGGTTACTGCAGTCTTAGATAAGAATTTCGCGAAAAACTTAGGAAAATAATGTCTTAGGAATAAACCGAATTTCTCTTTTCCGCCGGCGATAATCACTTGAAGATCTTCCTTCTCAATTGCATCCAGAATTTTGCGTGCACATTCATCCGCATCGATCCCATTCTCAATCACCTTGTCCATTTTTTTCTGAGGTGTTCCGTCACCTTTGAGAGCGTTATGCGAAATATTGGTCTTCACGAAACCTGGATAAACCAAAGTGACTTTCAAATTTTCTTTAGTGTTTTCCGCTCTAAGAGCTTCATAAAAACCAGTTAAAGCGAATTTTGTGGAGGAATATCCTGTTCTCAAAGGAACCCCAATAAGTCCTGCAACACTTGCAATTGTGGAAATCCAACCTTGTTTTCTTTCTCTCATATGAGGAAGCACTGCAAGAGTTAGAGCGATATTTCCGAAATAATTTACCTTCATTAAGGTTTCATAAGTTTCAAGGGAAGTTTCGTGAGCCATTGAGCGTTGGCTGATCCCACCATTATTGATGAGCACATCGATCTTTCCGAAAGTTTTGATAACTTGAGCGGGGGCTTTTCCTAACTTTTTATAATCTTCTAGATCCAAGGGAAGGATCATGCTGTTTGAATCTGTTAATCCATTTTCTTTACGAACTCTTTTGAGTTCTTTTTCTCTTCTGGAAGAAAGAACTAAAGTCGCTCCTCTCCTTGCCGCCTCTTTCACTAAAGATTCACCGATCCCAGAAGAAGCTCCTGTAATCCACACGACTTTGTTTTTAAAAAATTCTCCCATTATTTGTCTCCGATATTAAATTTCTTAGGCGGTCTTTTAGATCTAAAAGGAGTTTAAAAACCAAGGAACTAACCCCAAGATAAAAACTCCCTCTCCGACGATCCTATACTTTTGAGAATCTTGGAATTTATCCGCGTACCGCAAAATTCCTCCCGGAACTGCACAGATAAGAGCGATCACCAAAGAGGCCGAAACCGAGGTGCCGGGCGCCCATTTCCGTATTCCGCCGGCCAATACTAAGGCAGCCAGAAATCCGAGCAAGGACAATCGTAACACCCATTCCTTAGCAAGTTTGGGAGAGAGAACTCCTAATAGATATACCTGACCTTCTTTCGCGTCTAACTCAGCTTCCATGAGAGAGTTCATGACTAAATTTAGGACTGTACCTAAGAAGAATAAGAAAAGTAGAAGTGGAACTGTCCAAGAACGAAACCCAACAACCAATAGAGGGCCGAACCAAACTCCTAAAGTATAGATCAATGCTACTGAAAATTCTTTTCCGAAACGTATCTTTCCCCAGCGTGCAATTCCTAAATGAAGAACTGCCAAGGCAGCTAATAGCACTCCGCCTAATAAAACAATCTCTCTCAATAATAAGAATGCAAGAACTGCAGAGATGATTGCCGCAATTGTGCAGAGTATTGTCAAAACTTTGGAATGATCGTAGTGGAATTTGTGACGCGGGTTGATAGAATTTTCTGCCACCTTCTTTCCATCCAATAAATGGTCCAAGGTGTAGATTACCCAAACGCTTAATGGAAGAAGAAACCACCAGACGGTTTTCATCTTGGCACCGGTCACTATTGTTGCCAAGGCACCAGAACCTAAAACGCCAAGACAAATATCCAAGCTTAGGACATGAACATAAAACCAAAGTTTGTTTTCTAAAACGTTTCGCATACGATCTCTATTACGACTTATTTCCGCGAATAGATTAGGTTGTTTCAGATTATTTTACTGCTTTCGCGGATATGTTATCGATTCCTTCTGATCTAAATTGAGAATGCAAGGATTTTATGAATATGGACTTAATTTGTCCAGAGTCATCTATGTTTTTTAGAGGAAGATGGACCACCAAATCGATATTAGATTGACCGAAAGAAACATAACGAAATGAAATTTTGGATTCAGTATAACCATTCTTTCCATAGATTTGAGTTAATGAAAAATTAGCAGCTTCTCCAAGTATGGATTCTAATTTTTCTAAATTTCCTTCTTTAGGAATACTAACCTCTAACTCAGTCCAAAGTCCTGCGTTAGTAAGGCTATAATTTGTATAAGTAGTTTTGGACATCTTCGCATTCGGAATAATAATGGTGCTTCCATTTCTCTTTTTTAGAGAAGTGGTTCTCCAGTTGATATCTTCTACTAGACCTTCTTCTCCAGTTTCTAAAGAAATATAATCTCCTACTGATACTTTTTTACCGAGCAAAACTCCAAGCCCTGCGAATAAATTGGAAAGAGTCTCTTGTAAACCTAATGCAAATGCAAGACCTCCTACGCCTAACGCGGTCAAGGCAGGAGTGACTGAGATCCCAAGGGTTTGTAATGCGACCAAACCCCCGGTGAGTAAGATCAGCATTCTGACTATATTATTTAATATAGATGCGGATGGAAGAAGTCCTTCTGCTTTTGAAGAATATAATGTAAAAGCTCCGGAACCAACTCTTGCAAAAGAGAACGTGAATATTAAAATCCCGAACACTTTCAGATACAGAGAAATTTTTTCTTCTGATGAAGGATCTAATTTTAGGAATCGAAGAGCAGTATATAATCCAAAAATAAAAAAGGAAAATCTAACTAACGAGAGAAGTGCAGTGTAAAGAGGATGATTTGTGTCTAACTTATCTTTTGTGAGAGTTTTTGCGAGCCTAGGGACTATGAACCCACCAAAAAGATAACCCAAAAGAATTCCGGAAATAACCGAAATGACTCCTAATAACCAATTAGAACCTAAAACAGAGTCCATCCAAATCATTCTCCCAGATTAAGAGGAAGTATTTTATCGAAAAGAAAAAATGGAAGTGCCGAATTATGTGGCAAACCGAGGGCAAATCTAAAGAGAGATAAAATTGGATTTTGTAATGACAAACTAGAGTGATTTCGGAGACTCCTATCCCCATGCAAGAGGGAGTCGGAAAAAATCAAATTTTAGAAGTTCCTCTGACGGACACTATGTCCGCATACGCCTTACGATTTCCGGAAGAAGGTGGAAACCTTTCTGAATGGATGAATGAGATCCATGCTAGAGGTATCCAAGACGTAGTTTTTTGGGGAACCAAATCGGAAGCAAGCGGTTGGAAAAATAGCCAAGTATTCAAGGATTTGGTGAAAAAACTCCAAGAAGATAAAATCCGTCTTTCGACAATGGACGGAGCGAAGTTCCGTTCTTCTCCGGACTCTGCGAGAAAATTAGATCGTTTTCTTAGATCTCATTTGGGTTCCGTACTTGTTTGTTATTCTGAAAATGAATCTAATGAATTCGTAAGATTGATGGAAGAGATCCTTTCCGGCAAAAAGGAAGAATCTGTCAAAGTATATACACCATACTCTCCTAATATTACTTCTGATAAACCTAAAAAAGAAAAAGAAGAACCTCCTAAGAATCATGGAGAAGATTTCAAAGCATCTAGGATCACGATTCGAGTCAAACTTCTTGCGATCGTTTCAGCTATTGTAGTCGTGAGTATGGGACTTGTTATTGGGCTCGCCACGAGTCTTTTCAGAAATTATACGGTGTCACTTATCCAAGAGTATAACTTGAGTTTGGCGAGATTGACTGGACTACAAGTAGGTCTTAGGATCAAAGAACTTTCCAACAAATCAGCGGAATTTTCGGATAAATGGAATATTCGTCCTTCCAAAGGTTCTGATTCTAAGAAGATTTCGGCACCTTCTCATATCGCCGGGTTCTTCTCTAATCATCCTAAAATACTTGCCTGGGGAAAATACGAACAGGGAGAATCTGCCCTCGTTTTTAATCCAAGATTTATCCGAGATCTTAGGAAAGAAGAAGATGAGATCCGCGGTTTATGGGTTTCAATCCCCAAAGAAGAAAAAGAAAAATTTTTTGCTTCTGAATTTGATTCCACTCGATTGGAAAATATTAGTTCTAAGTTTGGATTCCCCGCTGTACTTTTTATACAGAAGGACGCATCCGGAAAAGGACTCGGCTTTTTCTTAATTTCTCCTCAAGATCTTTGGGAAGCAGCTAGGTCAGCCTTACAAACTGAATTATTTGCAATTTGGGTAGTGGATTCCAGAGGAAGGTTGATCGCTCATACGGAAGAATCCGAAACAGTTTCTGCAAAAGATTATTCTAAAAATCCGTTGGTGCAATTTTTATTAAGAAGCCCCGCAGATAATGGATCCCAAACTTCTATCTTCGAAGGAAAAGAAACTCTGGGGTCTTTTCAACAATTAGAAGATGGAAACCTTGCAGTAGTATCTTCCATCGAAGCAGACAAAGCATTCGAAGCGGTATATAAGATCAGAAGACAAAACTTTTATATTCTGATCTCAATCTTGAGCCTTGCATTTTTAGTCGTTTTCCTATTCTCTAGAACTTTAACGGTGCCACTAATCAATCTATTAAGCGCCACAAGACAGATCGAAAGAGGAAATTATAAAGTAGGAATTAAACCAGTTACAAGAGACGAGGTTGGAGTTCTAACAAACTCATTCCTCAAAATGGCTCATGGATTAGAAGAAAGAGAGAAGATTAAAGATACTTTCGGAAAATTCGTGAACAAAGAAATCGCGGAGCGCGCTTTGGCCGGAGACATGCCCTTAGGCGGAGTTACAAAGGATGTAACAGTATTCTTCTCTGACTTAAGAAACTTCACGGGGATGTCGGAAAAATTAAAACCAAGTGAGGTCGTTGATTTTCTAAATGCGTACTTTACTGAGATGGTGGAATGTATTTATCTCACAGAAGGAATCGTGGATAAATTCATCGGAGACGCTATCATGGCTCACTGGGGTGCGTTGTATACTGATGAGAACGATGCAAGAAACGCGATCAACTCTGCATTATTGATGAGAAATGCTTTATTCGAGTTTAATCGAATTGGTAACGAGATTGGAAGACCTCAAGCAAGATTCGGATGTGGGATCAATACTGGGCCGGTGGTAGTAGGTCAGATAGGTTCCGAAAAAAAACTAGAGTTCACCGTCATCGGTGACGCAGTCAATCTCGCTTCTCGGATAGAATATTTAACTAAAGAATTTGGAACGGATATACTGGTTTCTGAAACATCTTATGAAAAAGTAAAAGATCATTATAAATTTGAAACACTTCCTCCTGTTTGGATCCGAGGCAAGGAAAAACCCCAACAACTCTATGCAGTATTAGGTTGGTTAGAGGATCCGGATTGTCCTAAAAATTTACAGGAACTTCGCAAAGTTTGTGGAATACCTGAACCTGATTCTCCTTCAAAGGCTATCGCGGAATAAGATATGGACTGGAGAATATACAAAAGAGAATGGCAGGTCGGTATAGGCTGCTTTGTTGTACTCTTTCTATCTTTATACCTTCTATATTTCGAATCCAAATCCAATGGAGGGGTTGGGAAGGAGATTATGGGAACTGTCTCCTTCCGATATAAGACCGCACAAAGAAAATTTCCGGATAGAATGTTATGGGAAGATTTGGAACAAGGAATGCCTGTATACGATAGAGACTCTATCCGTACAGATGAGGCATCTGAAGCGATTGTATTTTTAAAATCAGGAACTCGAATAGAATTAGACCCTCAATCAATGGTGGTTCTCCAATTAAAAGAGAATAAGGAAAACCTGGATCTGAACGAAGGGAATATATTGGTAGAGAGTGGAAAAAAAGTACTCTCAGTAATTGCAGGAACAGTAGGTTTAGAAGCTGAATTAGGTTCCAAATTCCAAGTCACCAAAAATGAAAATGGCACTAGAGTAGATGTTGAAAGAGGACAAGTAGAATGGTCCGAAAACGGAACCGTTAAACAAACATTAGGCGAAAAAGAAAGTTCGTTAAACGGAAATAAACTGAATCAAAATTGGAGCCTGGTAAGTCCGGAGGATTCTCATCGATATTTTCCTGCTGAATTAGAGCAGGCCGTTGAATTCCGCTGGGAAGGCGGAGAAGAAGGTATATTAGAAATTTCGCCTAGACGGGACTTCTCCGTTTATATTTCCAAAAGACCTTCTAAAGAGCCTTATTACAAACAAAAATTTCCGGAAGGTATTTATTATTGGAGAATCAACTCTAAGGATGGAAAAAAAGTATCCGAAGTAAGAAAGTTCAGAGTTCTCCCCAACTTTCCAGTAGAATTACATTATCCTAAAAAAGATCTTTCTCAAGATGATAGAACCGTCGCATTCTCTTGGGCAAAACAAAAGATAGCAAGCGGTTATAAATTACAGATCTCCACAGATCCTAATTTCGGATCGGTTTCCGAAACCCAAGTTTTCCGTACGAACTTTTCACTCACATTAGATCCTGGAACTTATTATTGGAGAATTCAGTCTTATACGAATCTTCCTGGAACAGAAACATTTTCGGAAGTGCGTAAATTTTCTATCTCTCTTCCAGTGATCCAGGTTGCAGAAACAAAACAAGAAATCGCTACGACTTCTGAAACGCAGGCAAGTTCGGATCTTTCAGTAGATTTCCCGAAAAACGGCACTTTGGTGGATATGACAGGCAAAGAAAGTATCTCTTTCCGCTGGAAATTCTCCGCCAAACAGAAACAAAGCGAGTGGAAATTTCGTCTTTTCTATAAGAGAGGCTCAAGCGACGAGCTGATTTACGAAAAAAAGACAAAAGGTGACAGGTTAGTGTTCAAAGACTTGGAAAAACTGGATGTGGGAACATTCAGATGGACTATAGAATCGGATGCGGACCCTAGCTTAAGATCAGAAGCGGATTTCAAAATAATGCTTAGGGAAGAATTGGAAGCCCCGGAAACAAAATCCAGTGGCGCCCGCCCTTAAGGAGAATACATGTTCTTGTTCCGCGGAAAAAATTTCGCTATTGTATTTCAGTTTATTCTAATATTTCTTTCCATACCCTCAGGCGTATTCGCTGAGAAAAAAAGTTTCGTATATTATATAGAATGGAAAGAAGTGAAGGGCAGCCGCGGTTACGTGGTAGAAGTCCGAAAAACGGAACCTCCTCAAGAATTATTTTTAGAAAAGAAAGTCTCCGAGAACGAGATAGAATTCTCCTTAGAAGCAGGCACCTATGAATACAGGATTGCCGCGTTAAATCGATTCGGAAAACCTTCTTCTTATACACCCTGGACTAATTTTAAAGTAGAACAAGACCGCCCTAAAGCAGTTGCCTTGGCTGAAAAAGAAGAGGCGAGTAAAGGAACCAAAACTTCTAAGTTTGTTTGGATTCCTGGAACAGGATATTATTCTAAAGGTGAACGATGGAAGTCCTACAGTATTTGGGCATGGTTTGGAGCTCTTGCGTATCTCGGAAATTCAGAAAGAGAAGCCGGGAATATCCTCGCCTCAAAACCGTTAAACGACCCGATGAATATTGCAGTTTTAAGTTTAAATCTACCTTCTTCATTCACTCTTTACCTTTGGCAGGCAAGAGAGAATGATAAGAAGGAATACGAAATACACCAAAACAATCAGGCTCTCATCGGCGGAATTGCAATCCTAAGTGTAGGACTTTCTCTTTGGTTGGAAAACAAACTTCCGCAAGGAGATACTGTTCAGTTCAAGGTGAGTCCTGACAGAAGCGGAAATTTAAATACTTTTGCGAATACCGGATTTTCTCAGAACAGATGGGAAGTCCAATATACAAGGAGCTTTTGATCTATGGCTCTTCGAGTTACTACTTTCCTCGTTCTTCTTTCCGGTTTGTTTAGTTCGGCTTGCTCTAAGCCGTTTCCTGGAGGGGACGAGCTTATCCTACTCGGGATTTTAGGCAAGACACGTTATTTGTTCGTTACTACTTCTACTAATACGGGAGACCTCGGCGGAGTTGCAGGCGCGGATTTGATTTGTCAAAGTGCGAAAAATGCTGAGGTTCCAGATCTGCCTGGCTTACCTTTGGAATATATGGCCTTACTTGCTGCTTCTTCCAGAGTTCCGGGTGGAGCAGGCTGGCCTCTATTTCCAAATACGAATTATTATGCAATGGATCCTGGACAAACCTTGATCTTTCGTACGAATGGGTCTGGACTTCCTGTTTTGCCGATGAGCAGCGCAACCGGGATTCCAGGAGTCGGCGATTATTGGACAGGAATTTCGAATACAGGTGCCGGATACAGCTCAGGAACGAATTGTAATAATTGGGGATCGTCAAATGTCACAGATGATGCGAATTATGGCAGCCCAGGTAGTCAGACTGAGACTGCGTTTGATTCGGGTGCAGGATTCGGGAATACTTGCGATACTCCCTTAAGTCTGCTTTGTGTTAGAAATTAACTCTCTACGATACCTGCTCGGATTGCGTAGACCACAAGGTCAGCCACCTTATGTAAGTCCAACTTCTTCATGATGTTTGCTCTGTGCACCTTTACGGTTGCAGGAGATATATGAAGAAGTTTGCCTATCTTCTCGTTGGAGTTCCCCTCTGAGATCAATTTTAAAATCTGTCTTTCTCTGTCGGAAAGTACTGAGAATACGGATGGGCCTTCTTCCTGAAGCTCTCCCGTTTTTTTACGTCCGATTCCTGAAAGAACTCGAGTTGCAATTCTTGGGCTTAAATAAGTTTCTTTTCTGCGGACAGCATCGATTGCTCTGAGTAGATCCTCTCCAGCATCGTCTTTCAGAACGTAACCGTTGATACCAAGATCCACGAGTTTTTGGATGTATTCTTCGTTATCATGTCTGGATAGAATAATGACTTGAACCTTAGGATAGTATCTTTTGACTCCCTTTACGAGGTCTATACCACTAACTCCAGGCATAGAGATGTCTGTGATCAGAATATCAGGTTCTAATTTGCCGATCTCGTCTAGCGCTTGTTCGGCGTTCCCGTTTTCACCAATGATTTCCAAATCGTTTTGTCCGGAAATGATCAGTCTAAGACCTTCTCTTAAAATAGCGTGGTCGTCTACAAGATAGAGTTTGCAAACGGAGGGTTGGGCGTTCATACTTTCTCCTTGGAACGTTTTTTTAACGGGATCCTTAGCACGTATTGAGTGCCTTTATTGGGTTCCGATTCTAAAAAAAGAGTACCGTTCAGGTCCTCGGTTCTTCTCCGAATATTTTCCAATCCGTATCCGGTAGATTTTATTCTAGCTTCTTTTTCTTTAAATCCTTTTCCGTTATCTTTTGCAGAAACTACAAGAGTATCTTTTTCGGAAAAGATCTTTAGCTCCACTTTATTTGCTTGGGAATGTTTTAGAATATTCGCACAAATTTCCTGTAATATTCTGAAAACTTGGTTCTGTATTTCCTGAGGAATTTTTTCGGGAACCTTAAATTCAGATTTTATTTTAATTTTTTGTATCGGAAAAATTTGGTTCGCTAGAGAGTTTAAAGCCGCTTCCAGGCCGAGTTCTTTTAATGAAGAAGGTTGCAAATTTGTGTAAATTTCGCGGAGTTCTTGGCTAGCCTTATCGATGAGTCCAAGACCGGAGCCAAACGATTCTGGATGTTCCTTCTCAGATTTTTGATACGCTTGGAAATGTAATTTTGCCGCGAGTATAAGTTGACCCACTCCGTCATGAAGTTCTCTTGCGAGTCTGGATCTTTCTTCTTCTTGGGATGCGAGCACTTGTGTGTGTAGAGTTGCGATCTTCTTCTCTAACTTTTTATTCTCTGTGATATCCTTTAGGATCATTCCCAGGCTGTCTTTGAATTTAAAGATAGAATATCCGTAAGACTTCTTTCCTTTTTTGAATTCTTGGTTTTGTAATTTTGTTTTGAGAGCCTTATGAAGATTTTCTCTTAGGTTGGCTTCTTCCTTTGAATCCAATCTTAATAGATTGAATAGGTTTTTGCCTGCAGGGTTTGCAAATCTAAGTCGGAACTCTTTTTTAAAGGATGCGTTCGCGAATCGGACTATATTGTTTTCGTCCAAGGCTACGATTGGGGAGATCTCCTCTACCAAGGATAAAAATTTAGAGGCCTGCTCCTTACCAGAGTATGAGCCTGATTGTTTGGTTTCTTTTCGTTTGAGAAGTCCTGAAGCCACTTAAAGATCAGGATATAGTCCGGCTTATGGATCGAAAAGAAAAAAACCCCTCCCCTCGGCCGAATGAGGGAAGGGGGAGGTTGCTTTTACTCTTTCAGGAGTCCCAAATTAGGGCGTAGACGGAAACACATCCGAAGTATTCGGAGTTCGGAACCAATCGGTATTGGTGGTTCCAAGAGATTCATACCAAGTTTTGAAGGTAGGGTAGGAGTTCCTTATGTCAGTAGCTTCGTAAGGCCATTGGAAATTGCCTGGAACAAGAAGTACCCAAGGAAAACCTGTAGCATCTCTATAGATGTCCTTACCTTCCGCATCAAAATACTTACCAGCAGCATGTATATCTTTGCCGGTGTTCACCACTCTTATGAATGTATCATAAGGAGCAGGTCCTAACACCAGTTTGGAGATTGGAGCAGACAGAATTATTTCCAGTTTTGCAGTTTTACCTTTTACGAAGACTGTGTCTGTTTTGGACGCGTTTGATTTGGAGATCGTAGTAGAACTATTTCCTAAAATTTCCAGATCAGAAATAGATGTTGGAGTTCCACTTAGGTTTTCCTCCAATGTGGTTCCATCGGCTGCGTAGCGTAGAAGTGAATAACTAGTTACACTAGCTCCAGGCAATCCGAAACGAAGAGTGTGATTATAACCGGCGCCCTTTGCAACATGAGTGAAATATCCTCTCACTCTTACAACTTCTCCGGATTTGTTCAGATCTTCTTCGAAATAAGAACGGATCACATAGTCGTTGAAGTCTGCATCTCCTTGTTTAGGAAATAAGTCTTCATAGGATGTGGTGTAATAATCTTCTGCAGGAACACGGATTGAGCTAACTCTTGTAGGATCGTTAGGGAATACATCTTCAAAGTCCTGCACACCATCTCCATCAGTGTCTATGATCTGTTGAGTGCTTGCAGTGAACCCGATGGAAATCCTTCTATCTACCTTACTTACGGTAACGATGGAAATATCCGCTTCGTAAAATTTACCATAAGCCTCTACCGATAGATGAACGGTTTTCGTATCACCATCAATTGTAAAACTTCCGGTAACTTCTCCGCTTGGATTTGTATAAGCTTTGAAAACAGATTTATTACTAGCGGCGCCAGGTGTGGCAGAAGGAACAGTAACTTGCACCATACTGCCGTTCACAGGAGCAACAGGATCTATAACTTGAACGTTTACTGTAATAGTACGTGTAGTATCGAATACGAAATCAACAGGGGTTGTCTCGTCATTGATATCGATTCCGAAATCAGTAGGACCAGAAGGAGCCTCCACCGCAGTGGCTCCTGCTACAAGACTCATCAACCATGCGTAGTTAGGATCGCTGGAAGATGCGCAGGAGGCGAAAGAGATACTGAGAGAGGCTAAAAAGCATGTTAGGATTTTTTTTGTCATATATGCACCCGTACGGATGTCATCATTATGCCTATATCCCACAGGTAAGCAATACGCCCGAAGGTTTAGATTACAATAACCTTCGGTTAATACTATTTTTGGTACTTTGTTCGAAAGAAGTCTCTAATTGCCGGAGAACCGGCGAATTAAAGAGTAGCCTGGAAACTTTCTAAAGCCTTGGTCCGGAAAGAATGGAAATCTCCGGAAGAGAAAAACTTACAATGTTTTAATACTTCTTCAGGGATTTCCGAGAACTTTGCTTCTTCGTTGTTGATCTTGATCATCATATCCCCCAAATAAATAGGGAAGATAATCTCCTTATATTGTTCATCCGCCAATTGTGGTCTATGATGGTATTCCATCGTTTTAGAATATAGTTCAGGGAAATTCCATTTTTCAGCGATCAATGCACCGATCTTAGTATGAGTAATACCAAATGCTGCTTCTTCCATAGAAAGAGAAGAGGCGATTTCTTTGGATGCGGAATAATTTTGGATCTTGCCCATACGTTCTTGTTCTAAGGAAAGAAGAATGATCTCTCCTATATCATGAAGAAGTGCTGCTGACATCAGATTACTCATTGCATCCTTAGGCATAGTTAATCTTTGAGCGATCAATTTACAGTAATATGCACACTGGTTAGATTTTTCCCAGATTGTTAAGAATGCAGGGAATTTGTTCTCTAAGATCTGTTTCGTTCCAAGAGAATATAATAAAACCTGTAACTCTTTCAAACCGATGAGCTGAATCGCTCTATCCAAAGATTCTACTTTGTTTCCTCTTCGGAAAGCTGCCGAGTTGGATAATTTCAGAATGTTTGCTGCAAGAGCCACATCCTTCTTCACCATCTCTGCAATCTGGCCGATGCTTGAATTCGGTTTGTCGATAGCAGATTGGATGTCCTGGATTGCCTTGGGGAATGTAGGAAGTTGGTCTACTTCTTTAATGATCTCTTCTGCTTTTTGGATCTGAACATTCTCTTTTTGAATGCGAATAGGGATATCGATAATGACAGAAGTATTATTGCCTTGGCTTTCTACCTTATAGGAACTTGCACCTAGGCCGTCATTTTTCAACATCATGAGAGTCATGATGAGTCCAAGACCTGCTCCTTCTGTCTCGTCCCCTTTTTCTAAAAATGCTTCTGCAAGGTCGTTATACGTTTTTGCTTTTTCGATCCTTTCATTGATACGATCTACTTCTTCGGGGCTGAGTTTTACGTTATTCATCACACGGATACGGATTGCATCCTTATTGTGAATGAAAGAAACAAGTACAACATAGTTGTTTTTAAAGAGAAGATCTTCATACTTCTCCTTATTATCTAGATAAGTTTGCTTAAAACCGGTGATCTTACTGCGATACACACTTGGATTTTGGATATCAGCCTGAAGTTCTCTAAAATAAATACGTTTAATATTAGCCTTGATCGTATTTGTAATCGTTTCTTTTAAAGCTGCGAGGACAGAATCTCTTACGAATATGATATCTAAATGTAAAAGATAACGATCCAGTGTCTTAGAGAGAATGCTATCTACATTTTCGGTAAGATTGAAAAATTTAAAATGAAACGGGGTGTTTTCGGAAATAGGATGATTCAGGTCCTTCAGATTACTGAATATACCTTGGTCTTTGTGATGGAAAAGTTCTAGGGTTTTCCCTTGGCTCATATCATGTAACTCTGAAAAACGTTAGTGGTCTCTGTCAAGAATTAGAGAAACTTATAAATGAAAAATAAGATCCTGCTAAGCGAATTATACGGATCAAACTTTGAAAAAATAACCAAGAGAAATATTTATCTTTCAATTTTTGTCAGAAATAAATTTCCAAAAACGTCAGTCGCGAATAGTCCCTTTGGACTAATTTATCACTTGTTTGAGTAGGAAAATTTTTATCATAACGGGTAGAATAAAAAGCGACTTGGGTCCAGAGGGGGGATATTTTCTTGAAAAGTTACGGAATGATCATTCAATAAAAAGGTTGCATCAAAATCCTTAATTTGATGAAATTATACCTTGGTTCTCTACCAATCCGGATCGACCGGAAGAATGTTAGAACTTAGGAGACCCCTCATGTCCAGCACAGCTACACAACCGGCGAGCTCAGTCTCTCCCGCTTCCAGTGGAACGGCTTCATTTCCCGCTGCGAACCCTAAGGAGATGCAAAGAGTATTCGATGTCCAAAGACGTCATTTTCATAAGGTTCTGAAAGTATCCAAAGCCAAAGATCGAGTCGTATTATTGAAAAAATTACTGGCAGCAGTAGAAAGACTTACTCCAGAAATCAAACAGGCTTTACAAAACGATTTTAGAAAAGCTCCTCACGAAACAGATCTGACAGAAGTTATGCCTTCTATCGCGGAATTAAAAGATGCGATCAGACACGTAAAAACTTGGATGAAACCGGAAAGAGTAAAAACTCCAGTTTCACTCTTTGGAGCAAGAAGTTCCATTTCCTATGAACCAAAGGGAGTGACACTGATCATTTCTCCTTGGAACTATCCATTCTATCTTGCGATTGCGCCATTAACTGCGGCACTTGCAGCAGGAAACACAGCGATCATCAAACCTTCTGAATTCACACCTGAAACTTCTAAACTACTAACTAAGCTAGTAAAAGAAACCTTCCAAGAAGGCGAAGTTGCGGTATTCGAAGGAGATCATACTGTTTCTACGGCTCTAATGGAATTACCATTTGATCATATCTTCTTCACCGGAAGTACTCATGTAGGAAAGATCGTAATGGCAGCAGCTGCTAAAAATCTTTCTACTGTAACCTTAGAGTTGGGAGGAAAATCTCCTGCTATCATCGTACCTGGAGCGAACTTGAAAAAAGCAGCTCAGAAATTGGTATGGGGAAAGATCATGAACGCTGGACAAACCTGCGTTGCACCTGACTATCTACTTCTTCCAGAAGGACAAACAGAAGAATTCGTAAAACAAGCGAAGGCCGCTGTGAAATCTTTCTATGGAGAAACTTCTGCAGATATCAAAAGTAACAAAGACTTTTGTCGTTTAGTGAACCAAAGGAATTTCCAAAGAGTTTCCGGATATATCCACGAAGCAGTTGAGAAGGGTGGAAAAGTAGTGATGGGAGGAGAAACAGATTCTTCTCAAAACTATATTGAACCAACACTTATTGCTAATGTTCCAGCAAATGCAAGGATCATGGAAGACGAGATTTTCGGACCGGTGCTTCCCATCTTAACTTACAAAGACCTAGATGAAGCAGTGGAGAAGGTTCTCTCTAAACCAAAACCACTCGCACTCTATGTGTTCGGAAGCAATAACAAACATATCAACAAGGTTCTAAAGGAAACATCTTCCGGAGGAGCAGCGGTGAATGACGTTATCGTACACTTGGCAAACCCGAATCTACCATTCGGAGGGATCAATCACTCTGGACATGGAAGTTACCATGGCTGGTATGGATTCAGAACATTCTCTCACGAGAAATCTGTATTCAAACAAGCTCCATTCTCCTCTATTGAAATGTTGTATCCACCATACACAGGCTTTGTGGATAAAATGCTTCAATTCACTAAAAAGTTCTTCGTTTAAAAACATCTTCTACTTTCTTCGATTTGAAAGCCCTCTTCGGAGGGCTTTTTTTATTTCTGGGAACTACGTTGGAACTCCTACATAGGGTGGAAGACGGCCCCCGCCCAGGTTCGGGTGGAGGAGGTGGGCTTGTGGGAGAAGCTTTTTTCCCTGTATCAGAAATTTCTAAAACTCACAACTATAATTTTACGTATTCATTGTAGGAGCTCCTACAAAATCGAAGGAGCGCAACCCGAGATTAGGGAGGGGGCCGCCCAATTTTCTTAACGTTGGAACTCCAAAAGTCCTAATCCTTCTAAAAATTTGTCTGTATACTTCCAAGGTCTTTTCTTGCCGAAATCAAACATAATACAATGTGAGATGGATTCGCAGCACACTTTACCGTCGGATTTTCTGATCATTTTTTGAAATACCTTACATCTGGAGCCTGAGATTTCTCCGAACTTAGTTTCTATCAGAGTGGTATCTGGATAACGAATTTCTGCTTTATAATCTGTTTCTCCTCTCAGTATCATTGGGCCTATATTTTCCAATTTCATTTGAGAAAAAGAAAGGCCAGCCTCTTCCAGAGCAACCATTCGTCCTTCATGAAGAAATACTTGGAAGTTTCCAACATTCAAATGGCCATTCGGATCACATTGGCTCCATAGCACCGGGATTTCATAAAAGAATGATTTAGAAATTTGCATATTGGGCTCCTATTTCTCCCAAGCTGAAGATGAAGGAAATTCGGAAAAGGGAAATTATTGTTTTATATCAAATTATTTATTGGTTGGAAAAACAAAGTATAGGGCTTAGGATTGTAGTTACAGGCATATTGACTTCTGCTACAATCAGCAATTTTCAAAAATTAATGTATCCCAGATATAAATAAGAGATTCCTAATATTATACAAACGGGGGAATAAAGTAAGTAATCGTATTTTGCGAACTTAGTATTTTTGATTTTTTTAAAATAGCCTACGAATCGAAAGTCTCCGACGGCTCTTCCTAAAAATATCAAGGAGATTAATAAGGAGAAGATTGCACATGTTTTGTTTGGGAAGAAAATATTTCCGGAGGCCCAAAGTGCTACCATGCCAAACCCGAATAGCCCTATCGCAACAAGTAGTGTCAATCCTCTGCTTGGAATAAATGTTGGTTTACCGTTAGTTTCAGGTATGACAGTCACTGATTCTAATTTCCCGCCGAATGCCCAGTAGACATGTAATGCAGACAAAAAGAATAAAATACCACTCGTGAACATACCAATATATCTTTCTATCTGCATTTAAAACCTCTACCCTTTATGAACGTCTTGATATAAAAGCATGTCCAGCAATCTTTCTTCCTTTTCTGGGTCGAAGCCGCAAGTATAGTCGAAGGTTTTAGGATTTTCGTAGGTTCCAAAAAGCATATCCCACCATACTATATCTCCATAATTATTTTTATGTCTGTCATATTGATGATGTATTCTGTGCATCTCCGGCCTTTGAAAAAAATATCCAATCCATCGTGGGGTTTTGATATTTGTATGATAAAAGAATTCTCCGATAGCGGTGCAGAAAGTATAAACTGCTCCTGCTTCGTAGTTTAATCCTAGAATCACATAAATTAATATACTTCCTATGATTGAATTGATAATCATTTCTCCAGGATGTTTATAGAAGGAGGTAATTACTTCGAGTCTTTGCGGGCTATGATGGATTTGGTGAAAACCCCTCCAAAGAAAATCATATGTATGTCGCCATCGATGCCACCAATAAAAAATGAAAGTTGCGATAAAGTAAGCGAATATTCCGCCGATTGCAGGATTCAAAAATTTTGAAATATGGAATATTGAATTTCCATAAAACCATTTTTCCCAAGTAAAACCTGCTAATACAACTACAGCTAATTGGATACAATTCACTGCGATTACTCGGATCGGCCAAGTTTTTACTTTTGGTAATTTCCAACCAGGGATGATACGTTCGATTACTAGGCATATCCCAGCTATAATAAATATTTCAGCCAACATAGTTTCTACGTTATTTACCTCGAATTGATTTGGAGGATAAGAACCTGGTCGGAAAAATCAGGTCCCGAAAAATATGGAGAAATTTTTTATGTGGTATGTTTAATTTTTAAAGGTTGGAAGAGCGAATATCGTCTAAGCGATTTCTTTTCAAAGATCGAGATTTAATCCCCAAAGAAATATAGATATCCTATTTTAAATCCGCGATCCATATTCGAATCGGTCCTTGTTTGCAGCATCATAGAGAAAGTGAGATATCCATTTGGGATTATCGGGTATTGGACTCCAGGTGCGATCACAAAAAAATCAGAGTAGGGAGTAATTGTATTTGAAACGGTAGTTCTGTGACTGAATTCCAGGAGCAGATTCGTTTTAGAAGATAGGCTATAGGAAAGAGTAATTCCCGAATATAAGAATCTTTTAAAGTTCTCTTCTGCAGTTTCCTTTCCTGAAGAATTGGTTTCTGATTCGAAATTTACAGTTCCTTGGATGGAAAACGCACCGAATCTTTTTAATCCGCCAAAATAAGCGCGGATCAAAAATAGATCTGGATTGATATCTGCTTCTCTTGGTTGAGAAACAGAAGGTCCTAAGAATTGGATTCCACCCCCGAATGCCGCAAAATCTGTTTTTACATAATATTTTGCACCTACTGCCCACCTATCCCAGCCACTCCAAATTTTTCTAGTAGTGGAATAATGATCAACATATCCGTAATTTGCAGTAACTGAAAATGAATCGGTAAGTTTCATTTCGCCGGATGTTGAGATCTTTCTATCTCTTTCGTAACCATCTTCCTGTCTAGGAGTCCTATCTGCCGCTGTTCCTGAAATATATACTTTATTGTATACTGCCAATTCCTGGTTGAGATTTGGATGTACGGGTCTTTCTTCATTTCCTGGAGCGGGTGATAAAGGGATTATAAAAGATGAATATATGAAAGCGCAGGCTATAAAACTTTTTCTTTTCATTTTTATTGCCTTATTCGCTCAGATATAATATCGGGAAGAACGGTTGTAGTTTTTCTCTAACTGCTTTGGAGAGAATATAGTAACCATTTTTGTTGGGATGATTCCCATCCGTCAACATGTCGTCTTGGATCAATAGTTCCGTGTCTATTCTTGGAACAAAATCGATCTTTTCTTTCATTTCCGCAGTGATCATTGCAACGGCAAGAGTGGGCCACGGGAATTTAATATTCCAAAGATTTAATGCAGTTACATGTTCACACCTTGTTAAAAGGATCTGTATACTTTGGATTTGCCTGTTTATTGTCGCGTCTACCTGAGCTTGGGTGGGTGAATAATTTCCTAAAAAATCGTTGATCCCTCCTTCATATAAACATGCATTATAACGATTTTTATCATTTTGGACAGATGACAGGATTTTATTCGTATCTATCCCAGGAAAAGCAAACTTGACTACGTTGAAACCGGAAAGTTGGTCATCGACAGGCCAAGACGCTACTATGCTGTCTCCGTACATCGCTAAAGAAGGTTTAGAAAGATAAGAAATTAGTTTTTCAGGATCGGAAGAAGGATCTTTATCGCAATTGATAAGCGGAAATGTTAAAAGCAGAAGCAAGGCCGGTCTTACGTTTATAAGTAACCTTTTCCAATGGCCTTTCAGCTTCTGCATGATTACATTCTTTCTAGAAAGAATGTTTCGTTTAAACTAATTTTTTAGCAGCTCCGATCGCAGCTTCATAATTCGGTTCACTTGCGATTTCAGGAACTAATTCTACATATTGTACAGTATCATTTTTATCCAAAACGAAAACTGCTCTTGCAGAAAGCCCTTGTAAACCTCCATCAGCAATATGTGTTCCATACGCTTTAGAAAAAGAAAAATCCCTGAATTGAGAAAGTGTAACTAGATTTGGAGAATCCAATCCTTCCATAGTGCAAAAACGATTCATTGCAAAAGGAAGATCTCCTGAAACAACAACTGTTACGATTCCATCTAACTTTGTTGCTCTTTCATGAAATTTTTTCGTCTCCATTGCACACACAGATGTATCTAAACTTGGAACCGAGACCAAGATTTTCACTTTTCCATTATAATCTTTGAGAGACTTGGTGCTTAAGTCTTTTGCCGTTCCGTGAAAGTCGGGGGCCTTTGCACCTACTTCTAATAATTTTCCTTCGAGTTGAACTGGGTTACCTTTAAGAGTGACGCTTGCCATTTTTGTTTCCTTGGGAAGGGATGATATGCTGTGATCGGATTTGAGCAACGATAAAAAGTTCTTGCAAATTTTTCTGAGTAAATCGTGAATATCTTAGGCGGGTTTATCTGTCATTTTTACTAAGTAATGAATAAATTAGGTCTACAGTCTAATCAAACCCTTTGGGTCGTCCTCTGGATGGTGGTAGTGGTCACGCTACCATGGTTGGCAATTACGCCCTAAGGTTCTTTCGTAGTCTGCAATCTTCGAAAAGCCCCTCTCGGCGTAAAGCCGAGGGGGGCTTTTTTTATTTCTACACTGTGTGAGGCAAAATGGAAACGATTACTGAAAAAAACAAGGCCTGGCTTAGAGAAGATAAGGTTCCGCAAAATGGAGCCGAACTGATCGTTGCTTATTTAAAAAGAAGAAGGATCCATAATGTTTATGGTATCCCGGGTGGCGCCAATTTGCCGTTATACGATGCGCTTCATAATAGCGGAATACGTCATATACTTGCAAGACACGAGCAAGGTGGTGGGTTTATGGCTCAGGGAGAAGCCAGAGTTACCAAAATGCCTGCCGTATGTCTAGCCTCCTCTGGGCCAGGAGTTACTAATCTGATCACCGCAGTCGCGGACGCAAAATCGGATTCTATACCGTTAGTCGCAATTACAGGCCAAGTGCCCTTATCTCTCGTTGGAACAGATGCTTTCCAAGAAATAGATACTTATGGATTATCTTTACCTATTACTAAAAAGACTTATTTGGTTCGTTCCGTATCTGAGCTTATCCGTGTTTTACCGGAAGCATTTCAAATAGCAGAAGGACCGCGACCTGGACCTGTTTGGATAGATGTTCCCAAAGATATACAGGCTTCGCCAATATCACTTTCTATGTCCCAGATAGAATCAATTTGGAGTTCTCAGGAAGTAACAAATTCACATAAGATTTTTATCTCAGAAGCAGATAAGCTTAGATTTTTCTCTTTATTAGAAAATTCTAAAAAACCCGTTTTGTATCTAGGCGGGGGAGTAAAAGGTTCAGGTGCAGAAGAACTAATTTTACAATTGGCGGAAGCTCAGAATATTCCAGTTGTTTGTACTTTGATGGGATTGGATTCCTTTTCCCAAACTCACGAGTTGTCTTTGGGAATGCTTGGAATGCACGGCGCACCTTATACGAATCGATTATTATTTGAATCTGATCTTCTTTTAGCTTTCGGGGTTCGTTTTGATGATAGGGCCACTGGAAAATTAGACACATTTTGTCCAAATGCAAAAGTGATCCATGTAGACATAGATTATAAGGAAATTGGAAAATTAAGAAAACCTGATTTCGGGTTTTGCTCCGATCTAAAATATTTTTTGCAGAATATGGGAGAATTCCCCATTCGTAAAAGAAAAGAATGGAGAGAACAGATCCTTTCTTATAAAGAATTGTATCCTTTAAATTCTGTTAATACTTCTAAAGGTTTTTCTCCTCAGGATATTATTTTGTCCGTTGCAAACTTTTTAGGACCGAAAGCAAGGATCACTACAGATGTTGGTCAACACCAGATGTGGGTTGCTCAATATTATCCTTTTCAGAAAAGCGGAACCTTTTTGACTTCCGGTGGATTGGGCACTATGGGCTTCGGTTTACCTGCTGCAATTGGAGCTTCACTTGGGGACCCTAATTCTAAGATCGTTTGTTTTTCCGGAGATGGGTCTATATTGATGAATATCCAGGAATTGGACACTTTAAGTGAGCTACAATCAGATTTGAAAATTATAATATTCGATAATAGGAATCTAGGGCTGGTTCGTCAGCAGCAGAATTTATTCTACGGAAGTAGGTATAATGGAAGCTCCTATCCTTCTTCTTCTAAGTTTTCTAAGATAGCAAATGCTTTCGGGATTTCCAGTTTAGATCTGGGAGAAGAGGAAAAAAAATTAGAAAACCTAGAAACTTTCTTAAAAGAGAAGGGGCCTGGACTGATCGTTGTTCCGATTGATCAAGATCTTCAAGTTCTTCCGATGGTTCCTCCCGGAAAAAGTAATTTGGAGATGCTCTTAGGTTGAAAATTTCCGTTTACAGACGGTGTTTATTTCTACGAGGCTTCTCGGTCAAAGATTTGATCGAGAAGTCCGAGTCTTCCTCATTTAATTCCTCTTCTTCTATCCTGTCTTGCAATTTCTCTTGGTGGCCCTCCCGGGCCTAATCGTATCTACATATTCCTTTTTTCTAATGTGTTACTGAGCCTATTTGGTTCAAAATTAAGGAGACTAATATGTCCATAGAGATCCAAAATATCAGAAAAGAAGTAAACTCACTTTTCCCACGACCAACACTCCGATCTTTCCCATTAAAGGAACTAGGTGTCTTGGAATATTTTCAAAAACTAATGGAGGAAACTGAGATCGCAGTTCTATTCGAAAGTTTAGGGCCTGAATCGGATAATTCCAGATATAGTTTTATCTCAGGTTTTCCAAAGAGAGTATTTAAAGCAAAGGGAGATAAATTAGAATGTGACGGAAAAGAGATCGGGAAAGGAAACCCTTACCAATTATTTTCCGAAATTTTTCCTCCAAGAAAATCTTTCTTAGAATATACAGAGGCAGGAGGTGGAGGCTTATACGGATACCTTTCTTATGAGGCTGCGAATGATATGGAGCCTAGTCTTCTTCTAAAAGAACATCCTAAATTCCCGAAGTTTTGTTTTGCTTGGATGGAAGACGGCATTCTTTTAGACCGAAGAACGGGAGAATCTAAATATTTCCATTATGGAGTAGATCGATACGATTTGTTTGAGGGAATTTATAAAAAGAAAACTCCCGATAAAGGAAAATTTAAATCAGTTGATTTAGGTTTTTCTAAAACAAAAGAAGAACACAAATCCATGGTGGATGAAGTTTTAGATGAGATCCGGAAAGGAAATACTTTCCAATGCCAGGTAGGATTTCGAAAAACATCCTTAGTAGGAGAGGGTGAAACTGCAGCAGATAGAAAGAAAGGAGACTTCGAATTATATAAATCGGTTCGGAAGATAAATCCTTCTCCTTTTATGTTCTTCATGAGTTTTCCTGAAGAAGTTCATTTAGGAGCAAGTCCTGAACTTTTATTTAGGCTGAAAGACGGACTCGCAGAAAGTTTTCCATTAGCAGGAACAATTCGGAGAGGGACAAACGAAGAAGAAGATCAAAAATTTGCACTTCAACTTCTCTCCGACCCGAAAGAAATTGCAGAACATAATATGCTTGTGGATCTGCATCGAAACGATCTCGGCAGAGTTTCCAAATTCGGAACTGTGAAGGTAAGAGATTCTTTTGCTCTTAAAAGATTCAGTCACGTGCAACATCTGTCTACGGAAGTTTCGGGCATCTTGAGAGCGGGTCAGGATATGTTTACCGGATTAACTTCTTCCTTTCCTACCGGAACGTTAAGTGGTGCTCCTAAAATAGAATCTATGAAGATCATTCATAGAATAGAAAATGATCCAAGAGGGCCGTATGGCGGAGCTGTCGGAAGATTCGGCTTTGATGGAAATTGTTCCTTCTGCATTCCAATCCGAAGTTATTTCAGAAAAGAAGAAGAGGCAGTGGTTCGGGCCTCAGGAGGGATCGTTATGGATTCAGATCCGGATGCGGAATACCAAGAGATCGGTCATAAATTGGGAGCGGTTTTAAAAGCAATGGAGGCAGCTCAATGAAAGTGCTATTAGTAGATCATCATGATTCTTTCTCCTATAATCTATTCCAACTTATAGGAGAAATTTTAGAAGAAGAGTTCCCTTATCGATTTAGATTAGATGTGATCCGCCAGAATGAAACGGATGTTTCTAAGGTCTTGAAAGAGAAATACGATAGAATTATACTTTCTCCAGGACCTGGAACTCCTGAGGACCCAGAATATTTCGGCTGTTCTATGGAAATGCTAAAACAGCTAGAAGGAGAGGTTTCGATTTTAGGTGTTTGTCTGGGAATGCAAGGTATAGCACATTTTGCAGGAGCAAATATTATAAAAGCAGAATGTCCGATGCATGGAAAAATTTCTGAGATTAAAACGGATGGGAAGGGAGTATTTCAGGATCTTCCTTCCCATCTAAAAGTGATGAGATATCATTCTTTATTGGTGGATGAAAATTCTCTCGGAAAAGAATGGGAAAGAACTGCTTATGCAGGCTCAGAACTTATGGGGATTCGGAATCGAGAAAAAAGAATGGAGGGTGTTCAATTCCATCCCGAGTCTTTTGCCACCGAAGGGGGAAGAAAGATGCTTTCTAATTTCCTAATATAATTTAGGACGCAATGGAAGAACGGGGAGTTTTCAAAAATTCTTGGATTCTTTCTCCCAGATCTTCTATTCGAAATGGTTTTCCTAGATAATCGTCCATGCCAGCTTCTGCGCAGGCTCTTCTGTCTTCGGTGCTGTCATGGGCGGTGACTGCGATGATCCAAGGAACTTTTTTGGCACTAGGCTTTTTCTTTAAGATCCTTGCTACTTCAAGTCCGCTTAACTCGGGCATTTGTATATCTAAAAGAAGAAGATCCACATCGTTCTCCTCCCAATAAACCAATACATCTATACCATTAGAAACAACCGCACAACTTAACCCTAATTTTTCCAACATCTTCTGGATTAACTTTTGGTTAACTGGATTGTCTTCTGCCACAAGGATTTTCAGATCTCCATGTTCCGAGAAATTAAAATTGGTCCGATTTTTGGATTCTGCAATTTTAACTTTTTCAGATAGATTTGCTTTCTGAAGAGTCATTTCTAAAACGAATTTTGAACCTTTGCCTAATTCACTTTCGACAGATATATTCCAATCCAATGCTTCGCAGACTCTTTTGCAGATAGAAAGTCCTAAACCTGTTCCGCCATACTTTCTGGAAATAGAAATATCAGTTTGAGAGAATGCTTCGAATAAAATCGGGATCCTATTTGTTTCTATCCCTATACCTGTATCTTTCACGCTCAGCGAAAGTGTTATGTCCGTTTCGGTTTCCTTCGCTACATCTAACTCTACAGTGATCCCACCTTTTTCGGTGAACTTCAATGCATTAGAAACTAAATTCGAAAGGATTTGTCTTACACGAATAGAATCCGATTTCACATCGATACTTTCTCTTGCAGGCGGAAAAATAGTCTTAAACGCTAATCCTTTCTTAAATGCTTTGTCTGAAGCTTCTTCAGTGTATCTTTCTAAAAGAGTGATCAGGTCGAATTCTTTAAAACTAAAATGTAATGAACCTGATTCGGCCTTACTAAAATCGATTACATCGTTGATTAATCGGATCAGATGTTCTGAACTTTCAGTTAAAGATCCCAGATATTCTTTTTGAAGTTCTATGTTGTTCGTTTGATGTAATAGATCCACCATTCCTAGAATACCATGTACTGGGGTCCTAAGCTCATGGTTCATATTAATAAAAAATTGTTCTTTAGCTTTTTGTAATTCTAATGCTACAGACTGTAATTGGATCAGCGCCTGAGACTTGGCATCTAACTCCATAAAGGAAACTACTGAGTTTGCTAATGCTTCGAGCGCCTTTACCTCCGCCTCGGATATCTTTTTCGGTTGGGTATCAATCACACAAAGTGTGCCAAGTACATAACCGTCAGGCGTACGTAACGGAGCGCCTGCATAAAATCTAATATTCGGATCATTTAATACGAGAGGGTTTTGTCGGAATCTAGGATCATTTAAAGCGTCCTCAACTACCAAGGCCTTATTTTCGGAAACTGCAAATTGGCAAAATGAAATTTGCCTAGGAGTTTCATTTACTTCCAGACCCATTCTTGCCTTAAACCATTGTCTTTCTGAATCGATCAATGAAACTAAAGCCATGGGAGTTCCACAAATTAGGGAGGCTGCCTTTATGATCCCGTCGTATTTTTCCTCAGGAGGAGTATCTAAGATTCTATAACGTCTTAATGCTTGTACCCTATCTTTTTCGTTTTCGGGTAGGGGAGCGACACTATAGGGAAGGTTTTCCATAATGAAATATTGTATATTATAGGACTAAAAAATGATGGGCCATATTCTCCTGAGTGAAAGCAAAAACACAAGGATTTAACTCTTTAGAGATTATTTTCAGTATCAATCATGGATGACTTGAAAATTACGAATTCCTAAGGTTTTGCCTTGAGAAAGGATCTCTTGCAATTTTCGGATATCCTTTCTCGTGTTTTTGAACGCTCTGGAGAAGATCCAGGATCTGAAAACTTTAGAAAATCCGGATAACTCCATCTGACTTGTAAAAAGTATTTTAGTGTCAGTGTCTGAACCCTTTGGGTCTGGATAAAAGGAGAAGGTCTCAATCTGATCTGAAAATCTACTCTTGATTCTCACTACCAATCGACTTGGATATTTGGATTCTAAAATTTGGTATTCGAACTTGCATGTGAAAAATGAAAACTTAGTTTTCACTTGAAAACCAGGAATACTTTCATTTTTCTTAAAGGAGAGAATATTTCCTGACCAGTCAGGCAAACGTTCGAAATTAGAAACGTAATCGAACGCTCTGCTTAAAGAAATCGGCACAGTAAAAGCAATAGTAGTCGTCGCCATGGAAACTTCTCTCTTTCTTTAAAAAGAATTCCCTTAGGATCCTTTTTCGAGTCCAATGTAATATAGAGAGGAAATATGGGTTTTAGACGAATAACCGGAACAAGAATCGCCGAAAAAACTATCGAAGGTGGAGGATTTCCAGTCCGCAGACCATTCCCAGTTCCGCAATTTTCTTATTGGGATCCATTTTTATTGTTGGATGAAATGGGACCTGTCGTCTACGAACCGGGCAAAGCTATCGGCGCTCCAGATCATCCTCATAGAGGTTTCGAAACCGTTACGTATCTTTTATCCGGAGAAATGGAGCATAGAGATTCCTGGGGACATGCAGGAAAATTAAAAGAAGGTGGAATCCAGTGGATGACTGCAGGCGCAGGTCTTGTACATTCAGAGCTTCCTTCTGCTGATTTTCAGTCCAGAGGTGGAAGAATGCATGGATTCCAGATCTGGGTCAATCTCCCAAGGGATAAAAAACTTATTTCCCCGAATTATCAAGAAATGGATTCGTCCGAACTTCCAGTGGCAGAAAAAGACGGTGTTTGGGCAAAGGTTATAGCAGGAGATCTTTGGGGAACCAATGCGATTATCCAAACTCAGACTCCAATCGTATTCTTCCATTTGAAACTTTCTCCAGGTTCATATGCAGAAGTGCCTGTACCAAAAGATTATAATATTCTGGCATATCCATTCGTGGGAGAAGGTACTGTAATCGATGCAGATGCTGAACACGATCTAGTAGAGGGTGAGACCGTATTTTACCAAGGCGGAGAAGGTAGTATCGGCCTTAGGGCTCCCGAAAATTTTGCTTGGGAAGTTTTGATCTTAGGAGGACAACCTCTGAACGAACCAGTAGCACGTTATGGCCCTTTTGTGATGAGCACTCCTCAAGAAATACAACAGGCTTTTGAGGATTATTCCGCAGGAAAAATGGGGACAATATAACTCCCCATTCATGGAAGAAGTCCAGACCAAAAAATTAGCAGTGATCGGCGGCGGTGCCGCCGGTTTTTTCGGAGCCATTCAAACTAGAATTCTTTCAGAAGGAAGAATATCAGTAAAATTATACGAAAAATCTCCAAACGTATTATCCAAAGTAAAAATTTCAGGAGGGGGAAGATGTAATGTCACTCATTCCTGTTTTGATCCGGAGGAATTATCCAAACGTTATCCTAGAGGAGAGAAGGAATTAAAAAGAGCCTTCGAGATCTTTCAGCCTAAAGATACGATCCGTTTTTTCGAATCCAGAGGAGTTAAATTAAAGGCGGAGAACGACGGTAGAATGTTCCCCGTAACCGATAACTCAGAAACGATCATCAATTGTTTATTAGAAGAAGCCAAAAAATCAGGGGTCAAAATCCAAACTAAAATTTCTATATTAGGAATTTATAAAAATGAAGATCCGAATAATAGAAGGTTCAGGATACAGACAGAAGAAGGAGAAGAATATTTCGATTTTGTCCTGGTAGCAAGTGGTTCCTCTCGCAAGGTTTGGGGTTGGCTGGAAAATATGGGCCATAAAGTAGAATCTCCCGTTCCTTCTTTATTTACATTTGAGATCTCGGATCCATTGCTGGATGGGTTTCAGGGGCTTACGGTTTCGGATGTAGAGATTATATTCAAAAACTCTAAACTAAGACAAAGAGGTCCCGTTCTCTTTACACATTGGGGTTTAAGTGGTCCTGCGGTTTTGAAACTTTCTGCCTGGGCGGCAAGGGAATTATTCGATTCAGATTATAAAGCAGAATTACTTGTAGATTGGATTCCTAACCTTTCCAGACAAGAATTGAGAGAAATATTTTTAGAAAAGAAGAAGGATAGTCCTTCCAAAAAGCCGTCAAGTCGTTCCGAATTTGATCTTCCTTCCAGATTTTGGGAAAGAGTTTGGGAGAAGTCTTGTGGCTCCGAAAAGAGATGGTCTGAAATATCTTCTAAAGAATTTCACCAAGCAGAAGAGATCTTAAAAAGAACCGTTCTGAAAGTTTCAGGAAAAGGAGTTTTTAAAGATGAGTTCGTTACCTGTGGTGGAGTTCGTCGCAAGGAAGTGGATTTTTCCAAAATGGAAAGTAGGCTTCATCCTGGACTTTATTTTGCTGGAGAGGTTTTGGATATAGATGGTATCACAGGAGGATTTAATTTTCAGAACGCTTGGACCACTTCTTATATCGCAGCCAAAGCAATAGCGGATAACTAGTCCCAAAGTTCAGGATAAGAACTAAATCCTAAACGATTCCCGTCTGGATCTTTAAAATATTTTGTATAATCAGTCTTTTCTATAAAAGAATTCCCGAATAAGGAATCTATCTTTTCTCTTTCTTCCCTTTTTGGCGCGGAGAAGATGAGAGCATGAGGGGCCTTGGGATCTTCTTCTTTTTCTATCATTATGCGAATAGATCCTGCTAAAAACCAGGAAGATCTGAGTTTGCCATCTTGGTAAAAATGATCCTTTTCGAAAGATAATCCAGGAATAGTTATATAAAATTTTCTTAATGTTTCCGGATCTTGTGTGGAAATCGCTATATGATGGATCATTCCATAATCACCAGGTCTGAATATTCAGGGTGTCTTTTCAGATAGGTTTGTACAAAAGAGCAGTTGGGTATGACCTTTTTGGTTTCTGCTCTTGCGGTTTTAAGAGCGGCTTCTGCGAGTTGAGAGGCGATACCTTTCCCTCTAAAATCAGTCGGAACAAATGTATGATACAAGTCCCAAACATGGGCGCCAATTTCTCTATAAACTAAATGAGCTTCTCTTCCATCTTGTATGATTAGGAATTTTTTGGCTGCAATATCGTGTTGGACTGAATTCATTTTGCCCTCTATTGATTCGACTCTTTTGGGAAAAGTTTAGTAACGCCAAATCAATGGAATTCGATCAAGTTTTAAAAATCAAGCAAACGGAAGTTCCACCTACGTTTTTCAGATCTAGCTCTGCCTTAAGTTGACTACACAAAGAACGAATGATCATTAGTCCTAAAGAAGAATCCTGATCTTGCTTTTGAGAAGAAGATTGCCCGAACCATTCTTGAATGGAAGGCATTCCAACACCGTCATCTTTGACAGTCAGATGGACTTTATTCTCTTTTAACTTTAGCTGAACCGAAATGTTTCCCTTTGATTCTTCAGGAAATGCATGTTTGAGAGAGTTTGAGATCAGCTCAGTCACTATTAAACCACAAGGGATCGCCTTCTCCATAGAAAGCCTGACTGGATCAATATCGGCTTCGAACCCAATACGATTTCCGGATGGAAAATATGAAGTGACAAGGTGTCTCAAAAGAGAGTCCAAATACGTCTTCATGTCCACGTTTGCGAATTTGTCCTGCTTATAAAGATGATCGTGGATCATTGCCATCGCTGTGATCCTGTTTTGAGCCTTAGATAAAATTTCAGAAGTAGTGGACTCACTTGAATACATGTTTTGTAAGTTCAACATTCCGGAAACAATTTGAAGATTATTTTTTACCCTATGGTGGATCTCATGAAGAAGTACTTCTTTTTCTCTTAAATTTTCTTCTAAGGTCCTTTCGATCTCTATTCTGTTCGCTATTTCTTTTTCTAAAGTACGTTTAGATCTATATATATGAGCTTTTCTTAATCTAAGGTTGGTAAGATATTCATGCCTTCTTTGCACACTTTCTTGTAACCCTCTCATTAGAATTGTAAGTGGAACGCATACAATCGTATTTGCAATTAGAAAGTTTAAGCCTACTACATATAATCTTTCCGGAGCCATGGACCAAGGAAGACTCAGGTAGAATTGAGCTTGAGAGGCTATGAAGACCGCGATCATATTTGCTAAAAGTCCGAAAAGAGAAGGAGTGAGGCCGAATAAAACTCCCGCAAGAACTGGAAAGGGAAATAACCACAGTAATCCTCCTCCTTCTGGTCCTACGAAAATTAAAAGTGAAAGTCCTAAACAATAATTCATAGCTAGGATCAATGTAGCCTTGATCGAAAAATTTATTCTTTTGCCGAGTAGAAGAATATATATGAGCCCTAATGAAAATGAATCTATCCATAAAACTTCAGTTTTACCTTCAGTCCACGCTAGGTAAACGCTCGGAAAGTATACTATGGTCCCTAGTATCGCCATAGTAAATAGGATAGAAGTTAAAATGAGTTCCCTCCAAAAGGAAAGTCCGGAAGAGCTCGGAGCTTTTGGAGTTAAATATCCTTGGATCGATTTGAAAATCCGATCAAGGGGACCGAATTTTTTTCCTTTTTCCATAGTTGTTATCAATAGACTACTGGAATCTATCAAAACAATAATACTCTAGTTCGAATAAAAAGCGGCAGGGAATTTTAATTGTTTCTATTTTCATAATGAATTATGTAAGATCCTGGATTCTCTTCTTTAAGTAATAGCCTGAAATAAATTGAATACTAAATACTTGTGATTAGTTTTTTGTTTTTTCACAAATCTGAATCGCTTTTTAAAACAATTTTTCGTCGTGAAAATTGCACGTTATTCGAAAGATCGGAACGTTATGCGGATAAAAAAAAAGAGGTCCGAAGACCTCTCTGAAGTTGGTAGTTAGGTATAATGGTACGTTTTAGTTTTTGGAGATTGCTCCATCCACAGAGAGTTTTCCTCCTCCCTTGATCACTAATGCTAGGGAGATTGCTACCATCAATAGATGGAATTCGAAACCTTCTCCTTTTTGGCTTCCTGCCCAGTTCATAAAGAAACCGTGTTCTGCATGGGGAAGTATTGCGACTGTCATCGCGACTCCTATTCCTGCTGCGGCTACTCTAGTAAGAAGACCTGAAAGTAATCCGATTGGTCCAAGAAATTCTGCGATGAATAAAAGTATTACCAAGAAACCTGGAAAGCCTGCGCTGGTTAAGTATGTATAAGTCCCGGAGAATCCATACCCGCCATACCAGCCTAGGACCTTTTGTGCTCCGTGTGGGAACATCACAACTGCGAGAGTTATTCTTAGAATTAGGGAAGTTATATCCGCATCTGTTTTGAGAATTTTCTGAATCATAGTCACCTCCTGATTGATTCGTGTTTATATAGTCTATTGTTTAATAGTTTATTATTAAAGTAATGGGCCGAAAAATCCGAAAAACATAGATCCCTCCTTTCATATTACGCGGATTTGAGTCCGACAGTCTTGCAGATCTGTCCTAAATTTTTGAGTTCTTCGTCGCTGAGGCAGGACATCTTGCCCTTCAACTGCTCTAAATAATCAGGGAAAGAAGTTCCGATGAGTTCCTTTCCTTTGTCGGTAAGATTGATGATAAAATAACGTCTGTCTTCTTCACTTCTGACTCTGAGCACTAAACTTCTTTTTTCTAAGTTGTCTATGATCTGAGTGATATTCCCTTCGCAGGAAAATATTTTTTGACCAATCTCTTTTTGGCACATAGGGCCCAGATGGTAAAGAGTTTCCAAACATCCAAACTGGCCACTAGTCAGATTATATTGGTTCAGGAATTTTTCCTCCATTGTGCGAATAGAATCCGCACAGCGGCTTAATTTGATGTAAGCATCTAATACCTTTACATCTCTAGGCTTTCCTTTATAATGAGTGGCCATAATACTTTAAGATTGAACTATTAATGTATAGACATCCAAAAGAAAAAAGTCAACAAAAAAAGCTGCTAAACCTAAGTCTACTTAGGCTCCAGTTGGGTCCCAGCAGGTCCGGAAGTTCTCATTCCAGGTTTCCATTTCTTGTAGATCTGGCTCGCTTAGCTTAAAATCAAATACTTGAGAATTCTCTAGGATCCTTTCTTTTTTGACTGATTTAGGAATGACTACTAATCCTTTGTCGATTGCCCATCGGATTAAAACCTGAGCGGGAGTTTTTCCGTATTTTGACGCAAGAGAAACAAGTTTTGGGTCTGAAATTTTTTGGCCATGGGCGAGGGGGCTATATGCTTCCAAGACTATATTATTCTTTTTGCAAGTGTTTAGGAGTTCGTTTTGGTTTAAGAATGGATGGTATTCCACTTGGTTTACCGCGGGAATAATTTCCGCATATTGAAATAATTCTTGTAGATGTGGGATTGTGTAATTGCTTACCCCGATCGCTCGGACTAGACCTTCTTTGTAGGCTTTTTCTAATTCTTTCCAAGCTTGTTTTCTGGTTCCTGCCACTGGGAAATGAATGAGATATAAATCTATTGTATCTAATCCTAATGTTTTTAAGGACTCGTCTAAATATTTACGCGGATCTCTTTGATCACTATTCCAAAGTTTTGTAGTGATGAATAATTCTTTCCTAGGAATTCCGCTCTTTCTGATGGCCTCTCCTACATCTGATTCATTCCCGTAAATTTTAGCGGTGTCTATATGTCTGTATCCGAATTCTAAAGCATTCAGAACTGAATCAATACATTCTTTTCCGGATTTTGTTTTCCAAACTCCTAAGCCGAAGACTGGCATTTCTACTCCGTTATTCAATTGAACGGACTGGTTTAAGACTAAATTTTGCATACTTGTTCTTAGACTCCTTTTGTTTAGATTGGATCTATTCTTACTTCTAAATGATGCAGTTTTATTTTTTGGTAGAAGGAGAAAGATCTGAGAATGTCAGGGACTCTTCTCTTAGGTTTAAAGTAGATTCCAGTAATTTTTCTGCGTATACTAGATCGCTATATCCAGGACCTTTAGGCAGCCAAGAACCCAAAACTATAATTCCAAGAAGTTCTGCATCTCCAGGCAGTTGTTTACTCGAAAGATTGACTGCTTGTATATTATACAGAAATTCTAAAAAAGTTCTCTGTTTAGATTCATTAGAAGATTTTAATGCGACACAAAGTATCTGATTATCTTTTTCCATTCGTATTGTGCGCACATTCCTTATAGAAACTAGTGGGATACTTCTCTCCTTGTATAATAAACTGCTTAGAATAGGTATCCTGGTGGAATAACGAAGCTTTAATTCAAGGGAATTCGCGATCACTTCTGTCTTTTTAAATAAAATGAAAATTGTCATCAATGTGACGATTCCTAAAAAGAAAACCGAAAAAGGAACGAAGAAGATCAGGAAGATTAGATCCACAAAGTTTGCAAGGAAAGATTTTAGGATCGTGAACCAAGCTCCATAAAATAATGCAGGGACAAGCAGTGTAATAAAGGTTTTTCCTATGGATTTAGGCTCTATGATTTCGATCTTGGTTCCCTGATCTTTCGATTCAGTTTTGACCCAATGAGAAGGTTCTATCTTTTTTGGATCTTGTTTATGCGGAATATCTTTTGACTCTGGATTGGTAAGTTTTAGATCCGATCTGTCCAGAACAGGTAGAGGAAGTCTTGTTTTGAAAAATTCTAATCCTTGTTGGAGAGAATTTCCGTCTCTAAAAGTTTCTAATAAAATACAACTTCCGTCTCTATAAACCAAGTATAGATCCCAATATTTCCAGGTGCTGTTCGTGTTTATGCTATTCCCGGTAGAAGAAGATCTTTCCGTTCGGAATATGATCATATAAGAAATAAATTCTGACAGTGGAAGTTCTACGTCCGATTTTTCTGTCTCTCTAAGAGAAAGGATGGAAGTATTAGTTTGGATCTCTATCGTTTTAATGATATGAGACGCTTTTCTATAACTCCGCATTGTAATAATAAAAATAGTAACGAGTGATATGCAGAAGAAGAATCCGAAACCAGGGAAGATTTTATCTTCTCCAGTTAGGAGCATTACTCCGAAAAATAAAGAAGCAATACTTCCGAAAACACCAAAAGCCAAGATACCAATGACGAATATACATCCACCAGAATAGGGGTTTTTAGTTTCTTTACGAATGCTATCCGATGTAGTGATCCAAGTGTCCAAACTCATAATAAAAAGTCCTGAGAGTAGAGAAGACTCTAGGAAAATCAATTTTAAAATGAATCCTTCTTGCATTTTGATTTGGATCGGATTCTTTGTTTGTCATGCAAATTAGTACTGCTATATCTGATTTAGTATTGGCGATCTTCGCCGTATGGTCCAGTCTTTCCGTCCAGTCTTCCTCTAAAGGAAACGTTTCAAAAAAGGGAGGAGCCTATGGCCTTTTTTTGATTGGATTAGGTGCCCTTCTCGGGGTGATTTTCTTTTTAGGCGGGGATTGGATCAGCCCAATTTATAGACCTATCGTGCATGTTGCAGGAGTAGTTGGGGTTCCATGGATCGGGATTGCATTTTTTAATGCAGGTTTCGGAAAGATAGATGGTAAAACTTGGAATCTGCTTAGCCTTATTCTCTTAGTTTTAGCTATATTAAGTTATCTTTATCCTTTTGGATTATACTCCACAGTGATCGGAGCGATTGCGTTGATCGCAGTTTTAGTAGTATGTATTCAAAAATACAAAGGCTCTCATAAGACAGCTGCATTATATGGAATTGCAGGAGCCTTACTTTTTATTCTATCCGGTCTTGTAATAGGAACTGTTGGAACCATTGCGGGACTTCCTCGGGTGGATCTATTCCATTATGGATTAGCTGTAGCTTCTTACTGCTTAGGATATTCCTTAAAAAGAATTGGATAATTATAAGATGCGCCGCAAAAGTAGTATGCAGTTGCGGCGTATACTTTCTTCGTTTCTATTCCACGATCCTCTCTTCCGATTTTTCTAAGATACGATTTTTTACAGGATTCGATTTCTGATAGATTTCTTCGGCTTCAAGATCGGATCGTTTTGTAGATCTATGGGAGATTTCCGGAGTCAATTCTATGGAAATCGATCTGGTCGCCCCGCCTGCAGGTTTAGTAAAATTAGCTAAAGTGTCTCCTCCCTTGATGATGGAGTGACTTGGCTGATTGAGTACTGCGAATATTATATGTTTTGCATATGTTAACCCAGCTCTTGTTCTAGGAGGGGCCAAGGGTTCCATAGGAATCCAACCGAAGGAAGGGTGCCATACTTCCGCAATTTTATGATTTAACTCCACCTTTTCTCCTACAGGTAGCCAGTTCCAAGCCATTCTGGCCGGTATACCTGCACTCCTGAGTAATGAGATCTGAGCGTAACTATGTTCCGTGCATGAACCATGACCGTTTTGGAGAGCTATCGGTGCTGGATCGAATCTACCATCTTGCTTGTAGACCATGTTTTTTCGGATATGGCTATATACCGATTGTATATATTCTTCTACATTCGAGCTAGAGGATTTAAGCTCATCTCTGATCCGAATAATCTCAGGATCAGAGATCTTATATGCGGAAGTGTCTTCTAAATATTGTTTCCATTCGTTCGGAATTTTCCAATCTTCCCAAGGAGTTTGGAAACTAGTTAGCCCGGAATCTATATTATATCTTGCTAATTTAGCTGAATATACTGTTTCTTCCCAGATTTGCCCAGGGGTCAATGCAGGAATAGGAATAAGTAAGGTGCGATTGCTCTGTTTATCTTCGGTCAATTTTCCATTCGCATGGAATTTTTCCTCGCTCAATATTTGAGACGAGGTTTCTTGAGGTGGAATGGCTACTGCAATCTCCGTTTCGGGAGAATTTTCCTTAGGAGTGATCTTTAAGATAAAGCGTATTGTATCCTTGCTTGGCGAAAACCTATAACTTAGATTTCCTTTGAGTACGAAATTTTCTTGTTTCCCCGGATAATAATCCTTCCCGATCCTTATTAGATTTTGATAAATTTCAGACTCTGGACTGAGGATCACCAAATCGTTTTTAAGACATGAGAGTCTACCTGCCTCTTTGGATTCTAAATGTACGGTAAAACTGTTTTTGATCTTATTCAAAATAGGATCATAAGAATGTAAATTTGTTCCGTCCTTAGAATACCAAAAAAAGATTTCTTTTCCAGAGCAATCGAATACGAAAGAAACTTTGGGAATAGGCAGATCTTTTTGTTCTATTTCGGATCCTGTTTCCTTCTCATAAAAAACGAGTTTATTCTCTCTGATCTCGAAAAGTTTTCCCTGAGCAAAACCAATGTTTCCCCAAAGGGATGTTGTTTGAAAAAAGGGGATCCTTTTTTTGATTTCCAAGGAGCCGTTCTTGAAAACTACAATCTCCTTTTTCAGCCTTACATAAATTTGTTCTTCGTCAGCATCCCATGCAAGACCTCTTACAGTTTCCTTTAGGTCCAACCGGTTTGTGGCTCCGGTCTTTATATTCTTAATAAGTAGACCGCCTGTGTTTTTTCCATTCGTATCCGGAAAATTAGCAGGTATATAAAGATCTTCTCCTACCAATAAACTTCCTTGGGAAGATTTAATCTTCTCTTCGGGGGCTAAGGGAGAAAGAGAGAATGTCTTCGGTTCAGCGACATCCCATTTCATGGAAGAATAAGCCCCTTCTGAGGCCAATTCCATAACGAATAAACAGAGAAATACGAGGACTGATATTAAAGGAACGCGTAGATAATCCATCCGCTTTTGGACGGATACGGTTCTAAAAATCAAACCGTTTTAAGCAGGGATCTGTTCCGAGACCTGAGTTACCCAGGATGAATAATAGTTGGATAATGTTCTAAGGAACATTAGGTCCATATCATTCTCCGTTCCAATAGCGCGCAATGCGTTAGCATATTGTGTTCTGAAGTCAGTCAGAGGGGCAGTCTCTTGGATATAATTTCTCATAGACTGGGCCTGTTCAGGGCCGAAGCCGTATTCGCTAGACCATTTATCGATCAGGGTCCCACAATTATACTTTCTGGAAAGAAGGATCTGGGCCAGAATATTTCGAAACATATTTTCGATAGAAACGATTGTGATCTCTTTATGATTGATAGAGATCTCGGTGATGATATCGTCCTTTTTATCGATCACAGCCTTCGAAGTTCCCATCTTATTGAAAAATTTGGAAAGATCGTTATAGGCTCTAAAATGTTTTAGGATAAGCTCTCTATCTTTTACATCCACTGTTCTTTGGTCTTCAGGATGACTCATCTCTTGAAGGATAGATTCAATCACCTGAAACATAATGTCGAACGTGAACTGAGTGGATTTGCCTAAAAAATATCTGATCTCATTTTGGAATGCAGCATGAATGGAGGCAAAGAATGTTTCTAACTTTTCTGGATTAAGTACAGTAGAAGTTTTGAAAACGGAGATCATATCCCTAACGAACTTAGCTCTGTCTAGGATAGGAAATTGTTCCGGGTGATTCGAATGGGTGCGGATAAAAGTCTCTTTAACTACTTTTACCGAACCTCCTCGAACTTCTTCACTTCGAAATAAAACTCGATAGAGAAGAACTGAGATTTCTCGGGAAGTTTTTTTATCTTTCAGAGTTTTTAAGTCGGAAGCTTCTAGAATTTCTCTACTTCCTGCAGGCTTGCTCTGGATTTCTCCCATGAATGGTTATGCCGATATTCCCGAACGAATGTTAGGTCGATCTTGGTACGAAAAAGTTAATTGTAAAGCAGATTTGGTTGATGAGGTAGAAATCCCATTGATTTTTCAACTAAGCGTTCGAAAATCGAGCGAAATCTATGCAAAAAATTATCGGACCCGAAAATCAAGTACACTATGGAGTTTGGGATGGTCCGATCGAATTTAATCATCACGATTTTACTCTTCTGGATTTTTTCGGAAAGGAGATCAAAGGGCTTAAAAAGAAGTTCGCGTTCCATTCTTTCAATTATCTAGGGATCATGATGGAAGACTGTTTGGTCGGGATCGCGGCTGTGAGTCTTGGATATGCGTATAACGTGTTTGCTTATCTGTATAAATTCGATCAGGGCAAAGTCTACGAATTCGATGTAAAAGGACCCGACTTAGGTCTTGCCTTAAAATTCCCCGCTAATCCGGATGAATACGAGATCTCTTTCAAAAAGGGAAAGTCCTTCCTAAATATTCGCAAGTCACATTCAGAAGGAAAACTTCTGCTTGATGCAAACTTTGGAAATAAATTGGAAATCTCAGGGGAATTCCCATATTCTCTGATTACTCATAATCCTCTTAGAGTACTAAATCCTTCTGAGCCAAGTCGTTGGACATTCACAGAAAAATGTTCACCTTTGATTCCTGATCGTATCAGTGTAAAGTATGAGAAGAAGGAACTGGTTCGAGATCCTTCGCGGACAACTATGGTCTATGATTGGTCCGGAGGTTATTTGAGAAGAGAGACAAATTGGTACTGGGCCGCATTCTCTTCTGTTCTTCCAGATCGGACCAAGATAGGGGCTAATTTTGCGGCTCTGGTAAACGAAAGTTTTTTCCCGGAGAACGCGTATTGGATCGATTCTGAAAGACAAAGAGTCAGTAGATGTATATTCGATTTTTCTCATAAAGATCCTTATAAACCTTGGAGGCTTTGGGACGAAGAAGGACGTATCCGTCTGGAGTTCGAGCCAAAAGGAGAAAGACAAGAGAAAGTGAATCTGATCTGGACTAAATTATACTTCAGGCAATTTGTAGGAAAATTTTCTGGAAGTTTCAGGCCGGAGAAAGGAAAGGAAGTTCAGATCAAAGATGTTTGGGGTTTCACCGAATTTCACAGATCCCTCTGGTAGTTTCATAAATTGAAATCTGAAAATCCGATTCGTATCTTATCCATTGATCTTTTGAGAGGCCTTACTGTGGCTGGTATGATCCTGGTAAATAATCCGGGGACATGGTCCAATATGTATTGGCCTCTCAAACATGCAAAATGGGACGGATGTACTCCTACTGACTTAGTGTTTCCATTTTTTCTTTTTGTAGTGGGAGCTTCTATTCCGTATTCTATTTCCAATGGAATACAAGAATTTCCTAAAATACTAAAGCGTACATTTGTCCTGATCTTTCTGGGACTATTCTTGAATTTTTTTGGAGAATGGAGTTTTTCCAATCTTAGATTTCCAGGGGTTTTGCAAAGGATTGGGTTTGCTTATCTTTTTGGAGCAATTCTATATCGTGAGAAAAATTTAAAATTCCGGATTTTTCTATTTATTAGCTTACTGATCTCTTATTGGTACCTGCAGGAATTTGTTCCCCCTCCTGGTACTATAGAGCCAAGCATGAAAGAAGGAAAAGACTGGGGAGCTTGGATTGATAGAGAAGTTTTCGGCCAGGCACATTTATGGAAATTCGGTAAAGTCTGGGATCCAGAGGGTCTTCTAACTTCTTTCACATCTATTGGATCAGTATTCTGCGGGATTTTTGCTGGAGAATTTATAAAGTTTTCTTTGGAGAAGAAAGAATCCCTTCTTTCTATGTCTTGGAAAATAGCATTGGGTGCATTCGCTGTATTGTTTGTGAGTGGGATTTGGGGAATTTATTATCCGATCAATAAAAGTTTATGGACCGGCACTTATTCTCTCTGGACTGCTGGTTGGGCTTTACTTATTATTTCATTATTCTTAGTTTTAGAAAAATTTAATAGATTTGGGTTTGAGGCTTTACAAAGTTTTCTTCTCCCGTTCGGGAAGAATGCTCTACTTGTTTTTTTTGGATCAGGAATATTTGCCAGAAGTTTGAATATAATCATGGTCTCTTCTCCGGAAGGGAAAAAGATCCCTTTGAAAAATATGATCTATCTAGAATATTATAAAAGCTGGATAGATTCTCCGGAGTCGAGTTCGTTTTTATATTCGATAACCGTGTTGGTCTTATGGTTTTTGATCCTTTTCTTTTTGGATAAAAAAAGATTGTATTGGAGAATTTAAGAACCGATCAGGTGTTTTACCGCGGCGAGAAGGTCCTCGTCATTAAAAGGTTTGATCATCCATCCTTTTGCTCCTGCATCTTTCCCTTGTGATTTCATTGCATCGCTGGATTCGGTAGTTAGGATCAGTATCTTCATACTTTTTCCTTTTTCAGTTCTTAAAACTTCCTTAGTGAGTTCTATTCCTGTCCTGCCGGGCATATTCACGTCGAAGATCCCTATTTCAAAAGGACCTTCAGATTCTATTTTAGTAAGCGCCTCGTCTGGGCCTGCGGCCTTACATACGGAATATCCCTCTTCCGTTAGAGTGAAATCTAAAAGTTTTAAAACCGTTGGAGCGTCGTCTACGCATAATATCTTTGTCATTTTCTACCTTACCTTTGATTAATTATAACTATTTGCTGTCCCGAAACATAAATCTGAAATTCTTTCAGGGATATTGTCTAATGAGATCTGTTCTTTTACTGCACCCATTTCGTAAGCTTCCCTGGGCATTCCATAAACTACGGATGTAGATTCGTCTTGCCCAAAAGTCATTGCTCCTTTTTCAGAAAGTGTTTTGAGTCCTTTTGCGCCATCCTTTCCCATTCCAGTGAGAAGAAAGGCTGCACAAAAAGAAGCTAATGGGGATCTTGAAATTGAATGAAATAATACGTCCACGGACGGTCTATGGCCTGTGACCTTCTCGCCTTTATGTATTCGAATATTATAATATGGGGGATCTCCTAATTCCATATGATGATCTCCTCTTGCCACATACACGTTTCCTTTAGAGATACTTTGACCTTCTTGAGCCTCTTGTATCCTTAGAAGAGAAACGGAATCTAACCTTTCTGCAAACATTCCGGTAAAATATTCAGGCATATGTTGTACAATCAAAATAGGCGGAAGTTCTCCCGGAAGATTTCGAATTATATATTCTATCGCTTGCGTTCCGCCGGTAGAAGCTCCGATGGCTATCAGTTTAATTTTAGAAACTGTGGAACTAGTTTGAGTTTTTGTTAAAGAGGCCTTTTGGTTTCGATTTAAAACATCTGAAACATTTGTTTTCGCACAAGCTCGTAGCTTATTTTTAAGTTCTAGCATCATTCTGAGGAAATCTTCTTCACTTCCATCTGCTTTTTGAACGAAATCTAAGGCTCCTGCTTGCAGCGAATCTAATGTAACTTTTGCTCCAGCTTCAGTAAATGAGCTAAGCATAATAACAGGGATAGGAAATTTAGGCATTAACCATTGTAGGAATTCAATCCCGCTAATATCAGGCATCTCCACATCTAAAGTGATCACATCCGGTTTTGCTTTTATAATATCTTTCATCGCCTCAGTTGCAGTAGAAGATCCAACAACTTTGAATCTAGGGTCTTCTTGCAATTGAGAAGCGATTATCTCACGGACAATCCGGTTATCGTCTATGATATACACATGTATCATTCTAATTTAGGCCATTTTTTCTAAATTTAGATTTGAGTTTTCAGCGGCTGCTGCACCGGTAGCTGTTCCATGAAATTTTTCGAATAGGAATTTAGTATCCAGGATCAAGCTGACTCTTCCATTTCCTAAAATAGTAAATCCATTTACACCTTGGGCCTTTTGGATTGAGGAAGAAAGAGGTTTGATTACAATATTCTGATTACCTAATACTTCATCCACGAGTATTCCCAAGAATCTGTCTTCATTCTCTAAGATGATCAAGACTGGATTTTTACTTTTGTATTCTAACTTTTCCCTGAGACCAAGCAGATCGTTAATCCGTATTACGGGTATATAGATCCCTCTTAGATCCAATACCTCTTGGTCCTTATAAGGATGGATCAATTTCTGATCTTTTAGACTCACCAATTCACTGATTTCTATCGTTGGTAGAGTGAGATAAGTTCCTCCAACTTCAAAAACAGTTCCTTCAATAATCCCTAAAGTAAGAGGAATTCTTAAAATGAAAGTAGTGCCTTCTCCTTTTTTAGAGCGCACCTCTACTTTACCGTTCAGCTTTTTGATATTTTGAAGAACGATATCCATTCCGACACCTCTGCCGGAAATATCTGTGAGTTTTTCTGCGGTAGAAAATCCAGGAGTGAATATAAGTTGGAAAACTTCCTTATCACTCATCTCTTCGGGATTTCCTTTTAAAATACCTTTTTCTTTGGCCTTATTGATGATCTTCTCGCGATCTAACCCTCTTCCGTCATCTGCTACTAGGATCCAGACTTCATTTGCAGACTGTCTTGCTTGTAAACGAATAGTTCCTTTGTCTTTTTTGCCGAGCTCCGCTCTTTCTTCGGGAATTTCTAAACCATGATCAATAGAATTTCTTAATAGATGAATGATCGGATCTTGTATGATCTCTACTACAGATTTATCTACTTCAGTGTCTTCTCCACCGATTTTGAAATCTAATCTTTTCTGAGAACGTTTTTGTAAGTCTCTTACTAACCGGTTCATTTTTTGAAAAGTAGAAGATAGTGGCACCATTCTCATGGATAATGTAACTTCTTGTAGATCTCGTACGATCTTATGGAGATGTCTAGCCGAGGAACGAAAGCCTTCTAATCTTAATCCTTCTAATTCAGGATGATGGATCACGTTAGACTCTGCTATCACCAATTCTCCCATAAAGTCCATAAGCTGGTCCAGCTTATCCGTTGTGATACGAATATCTTTCTTTTTTTCTATAACTTGAACTTCTTGTATAATTGGATTAATATCAGGAGAAGTAGCCGGAATTTTCTCTACGATTGCGGGCTTAGTCTCTTCTTCAAAAAATCCGAACCCTTTCGAACTAGAAGGAGCCGGAGTCGCTTCTTCAAAAAATCCGAATTTATTCTCTGGGACGGCCTTTTCTTTTTCCGAACTTTTAGAAATTCGCTCTAATTGTTCTTTCAGTTTATTTCTAATTATCTCAGTTTCTTGTTCGAAACCGGAATCAGTTCTTTCTTCTTCCACCCGATCGAATATTCTGCGAAGAAGATCAAGAGTCTCCATCAGATCGTCACTGAAAGCGAACTCTGTAACTTTATTTTGATTTCTTAATATATCCAGAAGTGTTTCACCCAGGTGAGTGATTTTCACAACTGTTTCTAATTTCAATAACCCGGAGGAACCTTTAAGGGTATGAAAAAAACGGAAAGCTTTGTTTAAAGTCTCCGGATTTCCTTGCCCTAAAGTTTCAATCTCCTCCTCTAGTGCTAAAAGAGAAGTTTCAGCAGAGTCGATCAGGTCCCGGGCTTCCGAAACGAATTCCGAAAGTAGATGTTCTCGATCCATATTTTATACTTTTATTTCGCCGGAGTTTTCTTCTGAGCCAGAGGAATGTTCTGATTGAGTAGTTGTTTCAGACTCTTCCTCTATCAACGGAAGGAAATTTTTTCCGTTGGAAGCTTTTTTTGAATCTCGTTTTGCATTTCCGAATTGAGAAGCGGCATGCTTCAGATCGAAATGAGGAGCATGAAAGTGCGATTTGATCGTTTGAGTTGCAGCCGAAGGTCCTCTATCCTGCTTTCTTGATTTCCCTTTGGAAGCAGTTAACACTTCTTCTCTGATCTTAATCAGAGTTCCCATCACTTCCAAAAGAGTTTCTGCTTGTTCATTCAATTCTTTTGCTGTAGAAGCTAACTCTTCTGAGGCCGCAGCATTTTCTTGTGTCGCTTGGTCTAGCTGAACCATTGCAGTATTGATCTGAGTAATACCTCTTGCTTGTTCGTCTGAAGAAACTGAGATTTCTTGGATCAACTTTGCGGTATTTTCTATACTTGGAACAATCTCTTCTATAAGTTTTCCTGCATCTTCCGCGCGTTCTACCGAATCCTTAGAAAGACCATTGATTTCTTGGGCTGCAATTTGACTTCTTTCTGCTAATTTTCTTACCTCGTCAGCAACTACTGCGAATCCTTTCCCGTGTTTACCAGCTCGTGCAGCTTCGATAGCAGCGTTTAAAGCTAATAGGTTGGTTTGATAAGCGATCTCTTCTATGATATTAACTTTGCCTGAGATCTTTTTCATCGCATTTAAGGTTTCTAATACAGATTTTCTGCCCTTACTTGCGTCTCTCGAAGAAGATTCTGCCATTGAGTTTGTTTCTTTTGCGTTATGTGAATTTTGTTCGATCGTAGAAGACATTTCCTCTACAGCTGCGGTTGTTTCTTCTAAACTTGCAGCCTGTTCGTTGGAAGATTGGCTCAAAGAGAATGCAGTAGCAGAAACTTGAGCTGCCGCAGAAGAAACGGAACCAACTACTTCCAATGCAGTACTTAGTGCCTTATTGACTGAAACTGTGATCCATACAGCGCAAGCCACAGCAATCAAAGAAGAAATAATCGGAATAAGGATCATCAGGAAAGTGGTTTCTGCATATAATTCATCTGTGTTCCTATTTGCATCATCCAATTCCTTTTGGGCACGATCGATCATTTGGTTAAGAAAGCCTTCCATCTTGTCTAAGTGTGCTCTTAATTGTACTTGGGAAATCTGTCTTGCTTCTACGTTTTTGTTAATGTATGCGAGATCTAAAACTTTCTTCAGAGTTGCTCTATAATCTTTTTCCACTAGTCTGAATTCTTCCATATTCTTCTTGCCTGCTTCTTGCAAGAGAGGATAAACATCAGTGCCCAGTTGAGGTAAAAGCGCCAAATTTGTTTCCGTTTCACCGATATACTTTTTCATGTCGTCCTCTTCGGTGGAAAGAATGGTGTTCTTTTCTGCTCGGGTGACCTTAAGTATTGCAGTTCGCATTGCTAAAAGCATAGTTGATTTTTTAGCGGAAACATTGACTGCTTTTGTTACTACTGCATTAAAAGTATTTAAACGATAAATAGCAAATCCTGCTACGAAGATCAACAGAACGACTACGGTTGAGAATCCTATGGTTAATTTGGCTTTGACGCTCATTCTTCTATCCTTGCTTTATTATAAATTTCTTTTGTTTGGTTAACTAAACTGGTGTCCCAGTTTCAGGAAGTTTATCGTGTAGGACTTCCAACTCATCGTCTCTTAAGAGTTTGCGTACATCGAGTAAGATCTTAACTGAGTCTTCTACTTTGCCGAACGAAGCGATGAAACGATTTGCTTCGCCATCTCCCATCTTTGGAGCCGGTTCCGTATTTTCGGAAGGAATGCTGACTACTTCGCGGACGGTGTCCACTATGAGTCCTAGACTTTCTCCTTCTATGTTTAAGATGATTACGCAGGTTTTTTCTGTATAAGGTATGGATTCCATATGGAATCTTAGCCTAACATCAATTAACGGAACTACTTTTCCTCGGAGATTGGTTACTCCTTTGATAAATGCAGGCATATCGGGAACTTCTGTGATCGGCTGCATCCCGATGATTTCAATTATATATTTGATCTCTAATCCGTATTCTCTGTCGGCCAGTGAAAAGACTAAGTATTTATTCTCTAATGTATCTTCATCATCCGCTTCATCTTCTTCCAAAAGAAGATCTATTTCGTTCTCTGCCATATCTATCCTCGATATTCTTTTTCGAATAGTTTCGGTACTCGAATAGAATTTGTTTTGTCTGTTTCGAATTCAACATAGCCCATCGATTTTAGCATAAAGATCGCGAGCAGACATACTAAAATAATTTATTTCAAAAGATTCTTGAAGCCTTAAATTATGTCGGATTATTTACGAAGCTCTTGGAACTCTCTAATTTGTTTGATGAAAGATCCGAATTTCGTTTCTTCTAAACCAATCTTTTTACATTTGTACCTTTTGTAAAAAATGGACCGGCAAGATGTTCGATGGATAAAAAAATAATCCGAATATATTTCTATTCTTTTTTGATTCCTGGCTTCTAAATTTTCAATACGACGAATTTAATATAGCAAAACCAGAACATACTTTAAGATCTTATAAAATTATTTATAAAATATTTCAGAAAACTAGAGCTAAAGGATTACTCGTTATTCTTTGATGAACAATTTTATAATCGCTCGTTTGAGGGGAGGGAGGTTCAATTTAGTATTTCAAGAAAACGTAAATAGATATTATGAAATTATTTTTAGAATTTTCGGAAAAATATAATTTCTCTTTCTTCTTAAAGAAGTGTTGTTACATTAGGTTGAATTACTGAGTCGAATTAGAGTATACTAAGCACGGGCGGATCGTTTGGAATCAAATAAAGTAATTGAAGAAGAGGAGAAAATTCCGTCGGTGTTTGTTAATGTTGGAGAATGTTTATTTTCTCAAGCTCCAGTTGCGATGAAAACTCTCTTAGGTTCATGCGTATCAGTATGCCTATTCGATCCATTCAATAGATTCGGCGGCATGAATCATATACTTCTTCCCGGAAAACCAGGCGTGGACGATTCAGCAAGATTCGGCATCAACGCTATGGAATTATTGATCAATGAATTTGTTAAAAAAGGGATTCCCAGAAGTCGTTTACAAGCAAAGATAATAGGTGGCGGCAAGGTTTTAAGATTAGGCTCTAAAAGTGTTCCAATTGGCGAAAAGAACGTAGGGTTCGTGAAAGATTTTTTGAAATCGGAAGAAATTTCTGTTTCCGGAGAAGAAACCGGAGGCCAATATTATAGAAATCTACGCTTTTTCACTCATACTTTCGAGGTGTTTGTAAAACGTGTGCAGATCGATCTAGAGAAAAACATGATCGAGAAAAACGAAGCGGCTTATTTGGACAAAATACGGGAGAATATGCGGAAAAAAACGCCGACTACTTTCTTTTAATTTTGAACGAACAATTAAATCGTTCAGAAAAAGTTATCGGCACCGCCTAGGAGAAACGATTGAATTCCCTCGTACGCAATTTGCTATCACCTGCTATTCTTACTGAAGAAAACGGTAAAATTATAGAATCCAATGACAAGTTCGCTGAATTGATCGGTAAAGAATTGGATGCCACTTTTGATTATCACGATTGGATCCATCCCGTCGATAGAGAGCATGAGGCTTCTTTATGGGAAAAAGATCCAAGTCTTAAACATTATGAAATGATAAAGCGTCTGAAAAATACAGATGAGATCTATTTAGCATATCATACAGTTACTTCTAAAACTACAGATGGGTATCTATTAACTCTATTCCTGCCTATGGAGGCTAAACTTCCCTCTGACTTCAAAAATATTTCTGTTCATTCAACTGGGGAAAGTGTAAAGAAGGCAGAGATAGAAATTTATCGCAAAGCCTTAGAACTATTCGATTGGAAACAATCCCTCAAGGATAGATATTCTTCTACCGCTTGGATGGATTCCGCAATTAAACAGATTAATATCACTTTGATGCAAGGGACTGGCGTCGGAAGTTTAATGACTGTACTTTCTATGATACTTTCCAAAGCAAAGAAAAAAGAGGGGAGTGAATTCGTAGAAATACGCTCCAATCTTTTCGATCTTTTACAGGATGGAGTGGCAAGCGCTTCTAGATTTACTAAATTTTTATCTTCTGCCCAGGCACTATTCGAAGAGAGCGAGACTCCGGATGAGATTGGGACAGTCGCAGAGTTTGTGGACGTATTGAGAGAAGTGATCGACGATATCCGGCCTTCTGTTGCTCTTAAAGATCAGAAGATCTTAGTATCAGATAATTTGCATATTCTTTCTAATCGTTTGAGATTTAAGAAAGCTTGGATATTTACGATAGCAAAAGAAGTTCTGATTAATGCTTTAAAATATTCTCCAGATAAATCTAACGTTCTAATTCTTGTACTTCGGATCGGAGACGAGTTACAATTTAAAGTAATCAATGATCCTCCTTTTTCAGGATACTTGGAGGAATTTCATGAAGATTTGGTGTTTGAACCTTTCTATAGAGGAGTCAAGTTCATGGACGAACGTTTCGATCAAGAACAGTTCGGGATGGGACTTGGGCTTCCAGTCGTCAAAAAGTTGGTAGAGTTACAGAATGGAAAAGTCCATCTGCAGACAATGAATCTAAATTTGGACGACACCAGAAAAGAAGGAATCTGCCTGACGATGCGTTTTCCTGTAATAGAATAGCGGATAAACTTTCTAAACTTTCTGAGAAATGGGCAGATCCATTTCCATTAGGACCATTGTTTCTTCTTCTTCATCCAAAAAGCTTGTTACATTAAATGTAGAAATCTTGCCTTCATGGTTCGAAACTATTTTTTCTACTAAAGGCAATCCTAATCCATAATCCAGAGTAGGGATGTCTTCGTGAACATATTTTGTTAGCCTTGCAAAGGGTTGAAATACAAACTCGGATTCTTCGTTAGGGATCCCTTTTTTACTTCCTCCTTCTATTTTAGGAGAATTTAAAACAGATATCAGGAGTTTTCTTTTTTTGAGAGTGAATAATACATAAATTGTTGTTTCTGGTTCTGAAAATTTGATCGCATTGAGTAATAATTCTCCAACTGCTTTTTTAAAACTTTCTTCATGGATACCTACGGCAGCTCTGGAGCTTATATACTTATCTTCACAAATCTTGATGTGTAATCTTTTGAATCTTGCCAGTTCATATACATTCTGAATTTCCTTTCTGAACAGATTGTGTATTTGTGAGATGGAGTATTCTTCTTTGATTTGAGGGTTATGGATGAAGTAATCCATCTCATTGAAAATTTCAATGATCCTATTTGCCGTTTCTGCATTCGACAATAGCAAATCGATTAGTGCGGCAGGAACCTCATAATGAGTTCCGTTCTTTTTTGCTTTTTTACGTATTAGGCCGATCGCAGATACCAATGCTCCAAAGCCAGAGCCCTGACTTAAGGAAGTTCTAATATTTGAGATCAAATAAGCACTTTTGGTTTGTAAATCTTTCCTAATCAGATCCTTGCGAAATGAATTCCAATCAAGATCTCCTTGGATCTTATTAAATCTTTCGGTTTCCAGATTATCCTGCAATAGATCCAACTCCCAGTTCTCCTTTATGTTTCTGAGAGTTTCGCTGATCTCTTTCGGAGTAGTTTCTTTAATATCAATACAATCGAAGGCTCCTAATCGTAATGCTTTGACTATTGTTTTAGTATCCGGATTCTCTAATCCCAAAATGAAAGAAGGGGATCTTTTTGATGTGGAAAATTTTCGGGTCAATATTTCGAATTGAGAGATATCCAATTCGGAGTAAACGATCCCGAAGTCCCTGTCAATTTTCGCGTTTTCCAATAAAGGAAACTGAAAAACAGTAAGACCCACATCTTCACAGATTTTAGTGATCAATTCCGTTCTTTCGGGATCGGTCCCAACTAATAAAATATTTTTTTTAGTCCGGCCATCCGATTGCCGAACATCTTTTTTTTCTATTTCAGCGTTCGTCATAGACGCGCTCCATCCAAAAGCATTTCCGAATATTCGGAAAATATCTATGTAATATATTTTTAATGAGCCATAACTCTAGAATAACGTACAAAATTGAAATATTAAATTTTACAAGTTTTGTATACTAAGATGAAGGAAATGAAAAAAATGTTTTTCTAAATTATAAGTATCAGATATTACAAATTATTACATCATAAAATACAAATATACTAACACTTTTGGAGTATATTGCAATTTTAGACTAAACAGAACGTGTTATCTTTTATTAGAAATTTATTTCTGGGGTTTGTTCGAAATAAGGGAAGATTTTAACTTATGTTTAGCGGGTCCCGCATTGCAGGGATTAAATGTTTTTCATTAAAAGCTTGGAGGGAATGTATAAAAACAAAAAACGCCGCTTTCAGGACGAAAAACGGCGTTAGATGGCTCGAAAAATTAAAAATTAAATTTTTTCGATTACGGTCGCGATTCCCATTCCGCCTCCAATACAGAGGGTAATGAGTGCGTAACGTTTGTTCCTTCTTTCTAATTCGTCCAAAGCGGTTCCAAGAAGAATTGCTCCAGTTGCTCCGAGAGGGTGTCCTAAAGCGATTGCTCCTCCATTTACGTTGATCTTTTCCAGAGGAATTCCTAGAGTCTTCTGCGTATATAGTACTACAGAAGCAAATGCTTCGTTGATTTCCCAAAGATCAATATCTTCTACTTTGAGTCCTGCCATATTTAGCGCTTTTTTAGAAGCGGAAACAGGTCCAGTCAACATGATAGTTGGATCTTCTCCTGTAGCTACAGTCGCCAGGATTTTTGCTCTTGGCTTTAATCCATATTTTTTGATTCCTTCGTCGTTAGCGAGTAGAACAGAGGCTGCACCATCCACGATACCGGAAGAATTTCCTAGTGTGTGGATATGATTGATTTTTCCTACATCAGGATAAGATCTTAATGCAATAGCATCGAGTTCTCTTTCTCCTACTGTTTTGAAAACAGCTCCTAAGCTTGAAAGGAATGCGTAATCAGATTCGATACGAGGATTCTCGTCGGTATCCACCGTTGTTCCGTCTTCTAACTTAACAGGAATAATGGATTTTTTGAATGCACCTTCTTTGATTGCCTTGTCAGCTTTCAATTGAGAAGACTCTGCGAATTTGTCTGCTTCTTCTCTGGTAATATTATACTTGGTAGCGATCAGGTCGGCAGAAATTCCTTGTGGGACAAGATTATAATGTTTTTGTATATTAGGATTTCCTATATTAAAATCCCTATCACCTAAGTCCGCTCCCATTTTTACGCGGCTCATGGATTCTACTCCACCGCCTAAACCAACTGCCATTGCTCCTGATTGAACATGGTTTGCGATATTATTAACTGCCTGTAGTCCGGAACCGCAGAAACGGTTTACCGTATATCCAGGAACGGAATTTGGCCATTGTGCAGCCATAACCGCATAACGCGCAATACATGCTGCTTGGTCATCCACTTGGGAGACACAACCTAAAACAACTTCTTCTACGATTTCTGGTTTTAATCCGTTTCTTTCTTGGATTGCTAATAGGGTTGAGGCGGAAAGTTCTTGCGGGTGAACGGATGCAAGTGTTCCTCTTTTTTTACCTTTCCCTCTTGGGGTGCGAACCGCATCGATAACGTATGCGTTGGACATAGTATTTCTCCTATAACGAAAGCCGTTCGGTTATTCTTGAACTTGTGTTCAAAAACGAAATATGCTTACGGCTTGAGTTTAGAAGAAAGGAAGGAAAAGCAAGCTACTTCTTCTCATCCGAATATAACTTTATCGAAGACTCTGAAATACCAACAGTCTCCTTTTAAGTTTTCGTAAAATCCGTTATGGCCTCCATACTTCTGGATGAATATCTTAAGTTTGGAATTTTTGGGGATCTCATTAAATTCGTCGGGACGTATGATCGGATCATCTGCGGATGTGACTATAGTCAGATCGACTTTTAGTTTTTCAAAATCCTTTGGACCCAATGTATAAGAATTAAAATAATCATCAGAATTTTTGAACTCCGAAGTAGAAGCCACTATCCTATCAGTCATTTCCATAACTGATTTTCCTTTCATGATATTTGGATAGGGATGTAGATCTGGGAAGTGAACATTCTTCTTAGCTAAGGATTGTCTCCATTTATCCAAAAAATATTTTCCTATGATCAGTTTAGAATCCATCATTTCGGTTGCAGACTTTGGATGAAGGGGAGGGCTTACTGCAATACAATGTTTTAAATTCGGGATGTTTTGTTTATTCCTAGAATGTTCTCTTGCTACCCGGATCGTAAAATTGCCACCCATAGAGAATCCACCCAAATAAACTGGAAGTTTATTTCCGTATTCTTTTGCAACTTTGCGGACCGCTTCGTAAGTTTCCCTTATTAAGCTTCCGTTAAATGGCTCTGGGTTTAGATGATGAGTATTTCCGTGATCTCTTAAGTTCAGCCGAAAGATAGAAATCCCTTTATCAAAAAATCTTCTGGAAGTCCGTTGGATATAATTTGAATCCATACTTCCTTCCCAGCCGTGTATAAGAACGAGTAATGCCTTGTCTTGTGGAGATTTGGAATAATGACCTAATAATCGAACACCTTTGCCTGCATCTATTACAACAGGAGTAGCGGCTCTGTCCATAGGATGATCCGGAGTATTCTGCCTCATTAAAGAAGCTAAAACTGTTTGTACAAAAGGATGTCGGAGATGAATGGGGGGTTTGAAGGGACGAAGGTCCATGCCGACAATTTTCCGGATCAGGTTTTATGAGACAAGCATTCGTTAGAGAAAATCTGTAAGAACTTTATACAATTGTTTTGGTTGGAATGGTTTGCCGATAAAACCTTCTATTCCATGTTGAGCACATTTTTCATATGCTTCAGAAAAGGAGCTAGCTGTAACTGCTACGATAGGAGTTTTTGCATTAGAGGAATTTAAAGCATGTATTGCGTCTGCAGTATGATATCCATCCATCTCAGGCATTTGTAGATCTAATAGGATCAGATCGTATTTTTTTTCATTCGTATCTAAAAGTTTTAATGCTTCTTTGCCGCTTAAGGCAGAGTCGGATTGTATTCCTGTTTTACTTAGATGTTTAGCAAGTATTTTAACGTTAATCTCGTTATCATCAACTATCAGAACTGAACTAGATACGAATGTAGGAACTGAATCAGATTCGATCTGTACTGGATTGAGAGAAGATCTCGTTTCCATTTTTAAAGGGAGAGAGATTGAAAATTCAGAACCAATCCCAGGTTCTGAATTCAAATGAACTTCTCCTTTCATTCTAGAAACTAACCTTTTGACAATATAGAGTCCAAGTCCCACTCCTTTGTATTTGCGCGTGTCCGCCAAATCTTCTTGGTGGAATGCATCAAAGATCCTTTGTCTTGCTTCTTCTTTGATTCCGATGCCTGTGTCTTTTACTTTGAATATGATAGAAGTTTCTCCTTCTGTATCTAATGAAAGAGTAACTGAACCTTTGTCCGTGAATTTGACGGAATTTGTGATGAGGTTCAATAATACCTGTTCGATCCTAGTTCTGTCTCCGATAATCACTTTCGGGAATTTTTCAGAAATAAGGATTTTGAATTCTATATCCTTCTCGAATGCTTTAGGTTCTACTAATATACGAATAAAGTCTATGAATGTTTTGATCTCAAAAGGTTCTTCCTTGATTTCCATTTTTGCAGAATCTAAGGTGATGATTTGTAATAGATCATCAATAAGCCTAGATAGGATCGCAGTGGAATCTGAAAGATCTTTAAGATATTCTTTTTGTTCCGAATCTAATTTTGAACCTGAAAGTAGGCTGGCCATTCCGAAAATTCCGTTCAATGGAGTTCTCATTTCATGAGAGATCATTCCTAAAAATTCCGACTTGGCTTTGTCAGCTTGTTCTGCCTTTTCTTTTGCTTTTTCTAAGGCATGCTCTGATTGTTTTGCAGCAGAGATATCAGTATGAGTTCCAACAATTCGTGTAGGTTCTCCATTCTCATCTTTAATGATAAGTGCTCTTGAACGGACAAATATATATTCCCCAGCTTTTGTTTTGAATCTTAAAACCTTATCGAACCTTTCGGTTTCTTCGGATTGGTGTCTTTGGAATGCAGAGAGTGCAATTCTTAGATCTTTTGGATGTACTAATTTTCTCCAGAGCTGGATGTCATCTGATTCAATCTCTTTGTCGGTGAAGCCAAGCATAGTCTTCCATCTTTCAGAAAGAAAAAGTTGTTCAGTCTTTACGTTATAATCCCAATATCCGTCATTGGATGCAAGATAGGTGAATTCTAACTGCTCTTTTTGTATCCTAAGTTGGTTTTCTACATTTCGAATTTCTGTAACATTCTTGTTAGTAATTACGAGGCCCTCGTAAACTCTGCTAATATGAAGAAGATAAAATCCTGGATTTCCTTGAGCATCTTTAATCTCATATTCTTTCTTTTCCGCCTGTTGTGTGAGATAAACTCTCTTAAAAAGATCGAACATGCCCAAATCCACATTTTCAGGGAATACACTGTATAAATTTTTGCCGATCGAGATCTCTTTGGGTATTCCCATTTCTGTCTCTGCTGCAGGGTTCATATCCTTATATATGAAATCTATAATATTTCCGTTCTCGTTAAAAATCGGTTCTAAATAATATATTGCGTCCTCATTCCTATACGCCGCTTCTCTAAAAATGTCCTTTTCTTTGATTTCTTGGTTTAAGTCTTTTGCGATCGAAATGATCCAATCGTCCCGATGGCAGAGCATAGTGGAGTCAACATATTTTCCCGAGATTACTGACTGACGAATTCCCCTCCACTCGGACCCAGCCCTACTGATCGAATTCATAAACTCGGCCATTTCAGGCTTAATTATGCTTACTCCTGGCCTGAACTCAGTGAAATTCTTTCCAATTAGGAAAACCTTTTCCATTTGTAAGAGTTTGGCGCCTTGTTCATTGCAATAATGCAATTTTATATCTTTGATCTTGCCGCTCTCGTCTCGGAGAAGTTCATTCACATATACGGATGTCCCCTCTGAATGTTCAAAAAACTTAATGAAGGTGAGAATGTCTGTCGGGATCTCGTTCATCATACTAAGGCATTTATATCACTATAGGACGGCGAAGATACGGAAAAGACCCCGGAATTTCATGAAAGGGACCTTAAATAAATCCGTTGAGAATGCCACCGTTTAGTATCTGAAAAGAAGGGGTTGGAAAGGATTTTTTCGGGTGAAGAAGAAGGAAAGTTATAGAGTTACGAAACTTCTCCCTTTTGTCCCGTGCTCATAAATTCGTTTTCAGAATTTTGAGGGATAAGTTTCCAGATTTCTGACCCGGAAGGATAAGTTTCTAATATTTCTTTATCGTTTTGGCTGGATTCAAGCTTTCTGCAAAGGTCTTGGAATGGGTAGCGAAGGGAAGAGGCTCCACGTATGCTCATGTCCAAACTATTATATAATGAGACTCAATATCAATAAAATCTTTTTATTTCAAATATTTTTCTGTTGACATAGGAAACAATAAAAAGATATTTTGTTTCCTATGGGTGGAAACAAAATACACTATAAATGTTTCCAGTTGGATGTTATGCAACACAAACAGAATCAGGCAACCTTTCGCAGCGTTATTTACTTAGGTATTTTTCTAAGTGCTGTTTCTATCGCTAGCGAGACTCGGGACGATTTGGAGAAGGAAGGAGTATGGACCACTACTTCTCTAATTCGTTACTCTTTGGAAAATTCAGTTCAGGCGAAGATGAGCCGACTGGACTTGGAGAACTCTGAGTATGATTGGGAGAAGGAAAACGGTAAATATAATTTTATTGGGACCTTAACCGCTAATACTCAAAAGACGAATAACTTACCTTTACCTCAGTATACATTGCAAGGTAGAGAGATCACAAGTAATACACTTTCTGCAGGTCTATCAAAAGTTTTTAATACTGGAACCACTGCCGGTTTAACGGTTTCCGACAACCGTTATGAAACCGATGCGGGGAAAAGACCGGAACAACAAGGAACAATCGCTCAACAATTCGCTCAGCCAAGTCTTCACTTTGCAAATCTCGGCTTCACTCTCAAACAGGAATTACTGAAAAATATTTTCGGATACCAACAAAGAAGATCTTTGGAGATTAGCAGAAGAAGTTCCGCAGTCAGAAGATTGGATGCGATGAATACTCTCTCCAGGTCCGTGGTCCAATCTTTATTATCTTTTTGGAATTTATCATTAGCGGACGAAAATCTTAAAACGGCTGAGCTTCTGGTTAAGAGCGTAAAGAATGTGAAAGATATCACTTCTTCCAAAGTGAGAATGGGAGTGGCAGAAGATTATGAATCGGGACAATGGAACGCACTTCTGATCACTGCAGAGAACCAGCTCAGACAGGCAAAACTGGAAAAGGATAGAGTTAGAAGAGACTTACTTGTTTCTCTCGGAAAAGATCCTGAAACTAAAGTGAATTTCGCATTGGTTTTGGACGATTCTCTTCCTTCTCTTGGAACCGAAGACTCAGAAACAGAAGAAGCATTCCAGCATAGATACGATTTCAAAAGTATTGCATTACAAAAACAGAATGCAGGAACTGCTCTGGAAATTTCTAAAAACGGGCTATTACCTTCTCTTTACGTGAGTGGAACTTATAATTCTCGTGAATATGATCGTAATTTTCCACAAAGTTTCGATGGAATTGGTGCGGGTAGATTTACCCAAAATTCCGCAGAGATCAAGATGGATTATCCTCTCGGGAATGATACAGCCAGAGCGGAATATAAAAATTCTTTAACACAAAGTAGAAAGATGGATCTCCTTTTGGAACAAACCAAAGAGCAGGTCAAAACAGATGTGAGACAAGGATTACAAAAGATCAATACAACTCATGAGATCTTAGAAGAATCCAAAAAGAATCTCTCCCAAGCGGAGAAGTTTTATTCGGGCATTCTGCCCAGATACAGATACGGAAGAGCCACATCCGTAAACGTTAAAAACGCATTGGACCTAGTAGCTCAGGCTAGATACGGACTGATGCAGGCAAAAGTGAATTATAACTCGGCGCTAGTACAATACGAACTCTCTAAGGGGACTCTATTTCGCAAATACGGAATGGATGCCGAAGAAGTTCTGAACCAAAACACCGGAGATCAAAAATGAATTTTGCAGAACTATCGATCAAACGACCGATATTTATTACCTGTACGGTTCTCATCATTCTTGTTTCGGGATATCTTTCCCTGAACAAGTTGGGTGTGGACCTTTTTCCTAACGTAACTATTCCGGTAGTCACAGTAACTGTGCCTTATCCTGGAGCAGCGCCTAACGAGATCGAAACTCTGATCGCAAAACCTGTGGAAGATGAACTTTCTACTATCTCCGGAGTGAAAAGGATCCGTTCTACTTGTAGCGAAGGTTCCGGTACTATCATCCTTGAATTTACCTTGGAAACCGATGTGAAATACGCGGAACAACAGGTAAGGGATAAGGTTTCTGCGGTAAAACCTAAATTACCGAATGATATCAAAGAGCCTATCATCAGAAGGATAGACCCTGCCGATCAGCCAATCATTATTCTTGCACTGAATGCAAACTTGAGTGAAGCGCAGATCTATGATATCGCAAACGAAGAGATTAAACAAAACCTCTTAACCGCTAAGGATGTTGGAAATATTACCATTTATGGCGGACGTAAAAGAGAGATCCATGTTGCATTAGATAGACAAAAATTAAAACAACATATGATCCCTGCTTCCGTGGTTTCCAATCGTTTGGCCTCCGGTGGAACAAATATACCTGCGGGTAAAGTAAGTAAGGCGGATTCAGAGTTAGTTTACAGAACTATAAACGAATTCAAATCTCCGCAAGAGATCAGAGACACTCCAATTTCCTTATTCGGGAATGAAGTTCCTGTCAAGATCGGACAATTGGGAGAAGTAGTAGATACTCTGGAGGATGAGAGCACTCGCGCGTATTTTAATGGTAAGAAGGCAGTCTTCTTGCTGGTATTCAAACAATCAGGATCGAATACTGTCGCTGTTGCGCAAGAAGTGAAGAAACGAATTGAGGATCTAAACAAGGAACTCGCAAGAAGAGAAGGCGGCGCAGTTCTTTCGATCGCAAACGATAACTCCATTCAGATTGATGATAATATCTACGATGTAAAAGAAACAATCATCATTGGTATCGCGCTCACTATCGTAGTGGTGCTTCTGTTCTTAGGAAGTGTAAGATCTACGATCATTACTGGACTTGCGTTACCTAACTCACTTTTAGGCGCGTTCATTTTAATGGCGGTTGCTGGATTTACAGTAAACGTAATGACACTTCTTGCATTGAGCTTGGCCGTGGGACTTCTCATCGACGATGCAATTGTGGTCAGGGAAAATATTTTCCGACATAGAGAGATGGGTAAAACTGCAAGAGAAGCTTCTACAGAAGGTACTAAGGAAGTAACATTAGCGGTAATCGCGACCACTATGACAGTGATCGCTGTATTCTTACCGATTGCGTTTGTAAGTGGTGTAGTCGGACAGTTCTTAAGAGAATTTGGACTAACAGTTTGTTTTGCTCTTTTAATCTCTCTTTATGACGCACTTACGATCGCTCCAATGCTATCTGCTTATTTTGGTGGAAAAATTTCTGGATCACATGCGCAAGGAGCTCATGGACATTCCTCTCCAGAGTTCTTAAGTGTTCCTACAGAGGGAAAGAAAAAGAAGAAGAATAATGAAACCACTACCTTGGAAGAGATTGCGTTCTCTAAGATCAGGGCGCAAGAGGCTCCGAAAGGAATCATTTCCAGAGTGTTCTCTGCATTATTCGAACTCTTGAAGCTTGTATTCGGGTTCTTAGGAAGAATTCTTTCTCCTGTTGAGAAGGGATTGGATTCGATCTTATCTGGATTTAACGTATTCCAAACTTGGTTAGAAAATATTTACGCAAGCGTTCTAAAGTTTACCTTAAAACGTCCAGTGTTCATATTAAGCAGTGCGGTTTTGATCTTCGTTGCTAGTTTGATGCTGACCAAGTATATTCCGAAAACATTCTTACCTGCTCAGGACCAAGGAAAATTCCAAGTCACTTTGGACATGCCTCCTGGAACTTCCGTGCAAAAAATGGCGGAGATCGCTCAAGAAGCATATAAAGAGATATCTTCTCATAAAGAAGTTAAATTGGTAGCTATGTTCAATACAAACAGGACAGCGACTATGTTCGTGGAGATGATCCCAGCGAAAGAAAGGAACATGAACACTTCTCAGTTCAAAGACCTTCTTCGTAAAGAATTGGAATCATTCTCTTATGCGAATCCTATCGTTAAAGATATAGATAACGTGGGTGGAGGACAAAGACCTTTCACTCTGGTCGTAAGCGGACAGAACGGAAAAGTTGTAGAAGAATATTCCAGAAAACTTTTCGAAAAATTAAGAGAATCTAAAGCACTTCTGGACGTGGACACAAGTTATAGAGCTGGTGCACCTGAATTCAGAGTCGTACCAGACCGTCAAAGAGAAGTTCTGCTTGGAATTCCGGGAACTGTGATCGGATCCGAATTAAGAACATTGGTAGAAGGAACTACTCCTGCAGTCTATCGAGAGAACGGAGTGGAATACGATATTCGTGTTCGATTAAAAGAAGGCCAGAGAGATTTGAAGGATAACTTTTATAATTCTTTCGTTCCTAACTTTAACAACATGATGATCCCGATCCAAAACGTTGCTAGAGCAGAAGAGACAACTGGTCTTGCTACTATCAACCGTATGAACAGAAACCAATCAGTGGAGATCTATGCAGATGTAAATCCGGATGGACCAGGTATGGGTGGAGCAATGGAAGAAGTAGCAAAACTTACTCAAACAGAATTGCCGCTTCCTCCGGGAGTTCGTATCGGATATACCGGACAGGCCGAGAACTTTAAGGAGATGGGAACTTCTCTCGGGATAGCAATGGGACTTGGTGTGTTATTCATCTATATGGTTCTTGCTTCCTTGTATGAAAGTTTTATCACACCTATTGCGATCATGTTGGTTCTCCCACTGGCACTTTGCGGAGCGTTTATCGCTCTATTCTTAACCCAAAAATCCTTGGATATATTCTCCATGATCGGGCTAATCATGCTCATCGGGGTGGCCACCAAGAACTCGATCTTACTCGTGGACTTCACGAACCAGCTCATACAAAGAGGTGTGGAAATGAAAGAAGCGATTATAGAAGCAGGAAGAGAACGTCTTCGTCCTATCCTAATGACTTCATTCGCTTTGATCGCGGGTATGGCTCCTATCGCGATTGGACTAAACGAAGCATCCAAACAAAGGACAAGTATGGGGGTCGCGATCATAGGCGGATTGATCTCTTCTACCGTTCTTACGTTAGTAGTGGTTCCGGCTGCATTCTCCTATATAGAGAAGTTGAACAATCTGGTCCGTAGAAATTCTCCGGATCCGGATGCGCGATAAATATCATGAACTTCACCGAGAAAAAAAATCGGCTCCGAGTTTTACTCGGGGCATCTCGGGTCTTTCAACGAAAAGGTTATGCGAAAACTAGAATGGAGGACTTGGTAGAAGAGTCCAAAATCGGAAAAAAGACCTTATACGAATATTATTCGAATAAAGAAGAAGTTTTAAAGGCTGCTGCAGAGTATCGCCAAACCAAAGCCGCCTTTAAGCTTAAAAGAATTCGAAATAATAGGGCTCTAGACTTCTCTAAACGATTTGTGAAGATGAGCAAGGAACTATTGGATGTTTGTAAGCCAGGCCATTTCGCATTATGGAAGGAATTGCAGGATCAAATTCCCGAAATATGGAGAATGGTGAAGGCCAAAAGAGTCCAATTAATAGATACTGAAATTGAAAGCTTATTGGAAGAGGGGAAAAAATTAGGAGAATTCAGAGCGGACTTAAGGCCCGACTTGTTCATCATGGCATTAATCGCCTGTTCAGATGCGATTTACAAGTGGGAACAAAGCCCGACCGAGCGTCGGGCCAATATATCCGAACTGGACAATATTTTTCTTTATGGCATAATACGCAGAGGAAAGGAGACGTTAAAATCGTCTTTAGATTGAAAAATCGTTTCCTAAGCGGAAGGGGGATAATAAAGTGCACAGCGCCGTGGAACAAGAACTAACCCAAGAGAAGGACGAAGTCCGAGAGAGAATATTCGAAAAATCGTTCGAGCTATTTTTACGATACGGTTTTGCGAAAACTCGAATGGAAGAGATCGCTCGAACTCTTAGGATCAGTCGTAAAACACTTTATAAACACTTCGCCAATAAGCATGAATTGTTAAAAGAAGTGATGACTGATAAACATCTCAGAATTCACGGCAGGATCGAAGGTATCTTCCAAGACCCTGACAAATCCATTAAAGAAAAGATCCAATCAATGAGAGGTTGCCTCTCTTCCGAAATCCCTCACGGAATGAATGAATTTTTAAGAGAGATCCGAGACCAAGCACCGGATATTTGGAAACAAATCCAGTCTCTTAAAGAAAAAAATATCAACAGAACAATGAGAAAGATGATCGAGACTGGCATCAAGAACGGTGAAATTCGCTCTGATGTAAATCCTGATATCGTACTTCTCATTCACTCTGCAGCATCGGAAGCAATGTTCGATCCGAACTTCTTAGCACAGACTCCATATTCGATCCGAGATCTGGTCCAAGAGCTGGACAATATTATCTTTTACGGGATCGTAAAAAGAGAAGATATCTAAAGCAGGAAAACTTTTCACTTTTGATCATATTCTTTTTTTTTGCCGGATGGATCTTATCTTCAACATTCTTATTTTTCCTTTTTAAAAGGCTTAAAGGCCCAGGAAGAATAGGGACAGTTCTTTTATCTGTAGTATCCCCTTTACTATACATGGGGATTATTTCCTTTCTACTTACTATACTTGGGATTTACAGTATTGGAAAAATTATCATTTCTTTATATGTACTCTCCACTCTTTCGATTATTTATACATTTGTTCATAGAAAAGAAGAAACATGTAAATCGTTTAGACTCGAAATAAAAAAACCAGAACTTATATTTATCATTTTATTCTCCTTTGTTGCCTTATATCTTTATGCAGGATTTCCCACTTGGTATTTGGATGGAGGAAGGGACCCCGGACTTTATACGATTTTTGGCATTAATATCTCAAAAAATGGAGGCTTATATTTAGAAATTTCTGATACCAAATTGATAAGTGAAACTTTCGGCCAAGCTGTGCGCCTAGACTTTCCTTCCATTCATTATAGCTTTCTAGAAGGATTTTCAAATTCAGAAGATCATAGATCACCTGACTTTTTTCATTTGGTGCCTGCTTACTTTGCGATTGGGTATGATCTTTTCGGAATGGATGGATTATTTCGGGTAAATTCTATCTTCGGTTATTTTTCAGTTTTCTTTTTTTATTTAATCGTTAGAAAAATTTTAGATCCTGTTTCGGCGATTTTTGCAATCATATTATATGTATTGAATGTTTCTCAACTTTGGAACGTTAGATCAGTTTTGACTGAAACGTTTTCTCAGTTTCTAATTCTTTTTACGGTATACTCCATTCAAACATTCTTTCGAGAAACGAACAAGTGGGTTTATTCGCTGATCGGAGTATGTTTCGGGCTTTCGCTTTTTGCTAGGGTAGATTCTTATCTATATTTCCCCGTTATTGTTTTATATTCCGTGTTCGTTCTCTTGTTTTCTGAAAAGTATTTTAAAAATACTTTATATTTTATATTTACATTCCTTGTTTTAAATATTTTATCCTTGGTTTATGCTTATTTTTATTCAAGAGTGTATATGGCTCACCTCTGGGAAAGGGGGTTTTTGGAAATTGTCCTGACTCTTTCGCTGATTTCTATATTTGTTCTGATGTTAGAAATTTCTCTTTGGCGGAATAAAGGGGTTTTAGATAAAATTAGAGGGATATATCATAAAAATATAAAATTCATTCGACTTTTCTTTTTTATGTCAATTTCCGCGTTAGGGATTTACGCATATTTTATTCGCCCAGAAATCCAAGCAAAAATATTCAGTGGTATTCAGCCCGGAAGTTTTTTTGCGTTAAATTCTCTTCCCATTTTTTTGTGGTATGTTCCTGTTTGGCTGTTTATCTTTCTCCCTTTCGCTTTAGATACTTATCTTATTCGTAAAAACAAATCTCATTCGATATTTTTATTTTTACTCGGAACATTTCTGTTGGTATCTTATTTATTAAACCCTAGTATTGCAGCGGACCACTTATGGGCTTCGCGAAGATGGATGCTATTTTCCATTCCTTTTGCAATATTAGGGTCTTTAGTCGGAATTCGGAATATTCCAATATCTAATAGAACAATTAAACTTTTAGTTTTGCTCGTTTTTGGAGGAGCCGCTACCATTCACACATATTGGAGATCAAAATTAATTCTATCACAATCAATGATGGAAGGTTATGTGAAAGGGTATGAAAATTTTGTCCAAGGACCATCAGATGGAGAGTCAATCTACTTTACTAATAAGGTTCAAATCGCTTCCCCTCTTCGTTATATTTACGGAAAGAATATATTTTTGATAAACGATTCGGAAGAATTTATAAGGCGAGTCCCTGATCTACTGACAAAAAGGAAAAATATTTATATTATCCAAAATGGAGATTTGTCCGGATCAAGTGCCAAGCTGAAATTTTCTTTAACTGGGGATCTCCAGTTATCGGGCCTTTTTCCAGATGAATCTATATATAGATTTCCAGAATTTTTATATAAAAAAAATTTAAATTACCAAATTTATAAGATTGAGAAGAGTAAAAAAGCCGAAGAGCCTGATCCAATTCAATTTGAGTGGATCCCAGGAGAATCTGGCTTTTTGTCTTCTGGCGGAAAAACCAATGAGGATGGAACAATTTCTGCAACAAGGCACGAAGGTAATTTAGTTTATGGTCCTTTTTTGACACTTTCTAAAGGTAAGTATAGATTAGATTATTCAGGCAGAAATTTAGATCATGCTAAATTTGATGTAGCTTATAATAAAGGATTATCTCTTTTGTCTCCGCAAGAAAAAGGAGAAGTTCCCAACTCCAAAACCTTACTGTTTGAAATTACAAATTCGGTTATAGATGATGTCGAGTTCAGAGTATTTGTAGCAGGCAAATCAGGAGTCCAGATCCAAAGAATTTTTCTAAAAAGAATTTAATATAAAAAGTAATGTCCTTAAATTCGCATCGATTGATATAATAATCAGAGCCTCAAAAGCTAATTTTACAATTTGTTGAAGGATTAAAAATGAAATACGTATACTTACATCTAATACTAATGTTTCTCACCTGTAGTATTTTCGCCGGGGATAGGGAGAAGGGAGAAAAATGCACTGCAGATATTCAATGCGGTTTTGGAATGCAATGCACCGGTGGAGTTTGTACTAAAAAACCTGAATTTGACCACGGCAGCGGAAAATCAGGAAACGAATGTTTTTCGGATGCCGATTGTATCGGTTCTGGGTCTTGTGTTAGAGGAACGTACGGCAAAAAACATTGCACAGGCAACTAGATTGGAGGTTTAGTCTCCAATCTAGTTCTAAAAGAATGTCATATTCCGGAAATTTTGAAAAACGAAATAGAACCCTCGAAAGCAAAATTTATCGTCAAAAATAACCCCAAGAAAAGCAAAAGGAAAATGTTACCACAATGTTCGAACACAGGGCTATAGATGTGTACATTGAAGGAGGTCCAACTATAGATAAAATAAAGTCAATTGATCCTGGATGGTGGGATAAGAATAATTACACTCCTGTGAAAGAAATTGATGGAGTCAAAGTTGATTGATCTTAAAAAGTTTATCTCAGTTTTTTATTTTTTAATCAGGGCTTTTATTGCAGTATTATTTCTAACTTATGCAATTCATAGTTGGCAATGGAAAGATAATTTTGGAATAACATTCCCTTCTATTGTACTGGTTTGCAAATTGATATTTGGCTCAATCAGCTATCTTCTGCTTTCTATTTTTGGAATTATCTATAATACTCAGCTATTCGGATATTCAAAAGTAATTTTCAAAACATTGTCAGTTGCAGCGTTCTCCTTATGCGTCGTTTGCTTCTTCGCGGAATTTCCAGATATTCCGATTTTACATTTTCTCCTTCTTGGGGTTTTAGTTTTTGAATCTATTCTTGCAATAAAATCCCTCGCGTTTCCCACAAAGAGAAAAAGCTCTGCTCAATTTAATACACCAACTTATAACAACTTTTTTTTGATTTTCTTGATTATTCCCATTATTTCATCTGGAATTTTCTCTAGACAAATTCTACTATTCATTCAAGAAATAGGAGTCAAGGAACAACTAAGTATAAATGAGCTTCGTGTTCAATTTATAGATAATAACGGAAAGTTAATACAACTTAAAAGTAAAATTGATATCTGCAAGCTACCAAAATTTCCAGTTAGTGTCAGCCATTTCGCCAAATTAAAGATAGATTGGAATTGCAATTATAAAATTGAGGAAATTGAGATTTCAAGATGTAAGGATGATTTTGCTAACTATTATATCAAAGGAAACATTGGATTGTCGGAAAAAGAATTTCTTTTCGAAATTCCTTCAGGGGAGTCAAAACTCAAGATAGACTTTCCACAAATTATTTCTAATAATGTTATAATTCAATATGAATCTGCGAATAGAGATAAAATACCTTTTTTGAATATTAAAATCGCAAAGCGGAAGCATAGGTGGCGAACTTCTGATTCAGATATGATAACTTGTCTTGATTGAAGGCGGGATTAGTATAGTGGTCTGAATCGATTTCGATAGATACTTCTGCTAACTGTTTTCGGAAGATACACACCTCCCTTTTAATCAGAGCGATATTCGAATGTTTAAAAATTAAATTGTAAACGAACACATATCAAAAAAGAAAAACGAAAGGAAAGTATAGGGTATATATACTTTCCTTGCTGCTTTCCTGAAATTTTTCAAAATCTAAATTTGAAAGTAGATTATCAAACGCTTTATAAAAAGGTGATAAATACTAATGCGCTTCTAATAATCTCAATTTCCCCAATTCAGTTTTGATCTCCTCGATGGACAATTCTCCTCCTCCGGAATTCTCAGAGATGGATTTCAAAATAGGCTGCAATTTGGAAGCTTCTTCTTTGGAGACGGAAATTCCAGATTGCATTAGAATTTCATAAATTGCCGATTTTCCTGATTGGCTTGTAAAGGCGATTCTATCTCCTTCCGGTCTTCCGATCAGATTTGCATCGAAAGCTCTATAAGCTCCCTTCTTCATGTCTTTTGTTTTAGAAACTCCGTCTTGGTGAATCCCGCTTCTATGAGCGACAACATCTTCCCCGATCAAAGGAGCTTTCTCTGGGATTGGAACTCCTGACATCCGAGAAACGATCCTGGAAGTTTCATAAATTGTCTGAAGATCCAAATCTACTTTGACGCCACAATTGTGAAGAGCAATTGCAACCTCATACGTATTTGTGTTTCCAGCTCTTTCTCCCAAACCGTTTAACGCAGTTTCTAATTGAGTGGCTCCTGCAAAAAAACTTTCCACAGTGGTGGCGGTTGCCATTCCCAAATCATTATGAGTGTGGACTGAAATTTTACTTCCTCCAGGCAATGACTCTGCAACTTTTCGGACCATTGCTACAAACAAGCAAGGTCTGTATCTTTCCACTGTATTCGGAAGATTTACAACATCAGCACCTGCATCCAATGCGGCCTGAAAAGCTTCCACTGCAAAGTCCATATTCTCCAAAGAATCTCCGAAATGTTCTCCGGAGAATTGGACTTCTCCGTAATTCCCTGCCAATTTTCGCGCATATGAGACTGATCGTATTATATTTTCTTTAACTTCTTTTTCGGAAATTCCTAGTACATTCCTAATCGTAAAATCACTGATCGGATAAACGATATGAATTCTTGGGCGAGGTGCCTTTCGGATCGCTTCCCAAGAAAGATCTATCTCCTTCTCCACGGCTCGCGAAAGACTGGAGATCGCAACATTCTCCGGAGCTAAAGAAGCAAGATAAGAGCACGCGTCAAAGTCCTGTTTACTTGCGGAAGCAAACCCAACTTCTATCCCTTGCACTCCTAACTTTACAAGTCTCTTGAATATAATCTCTTTTTCTTCCAAGTTCCAAGGTTTACGTAATGCTTGGTTACCATCTCTTAATGTAACATCCATAAAGAATGGAGAGACGGGAGGAGTTTTCAAACCCTGACCGGGTATGATCATCTCTTGGATGGAAGGATATTGTGACGCGATAATCGCATTTGATTTTTGTTCCATGGGCACTCTCTTTTTCCGGCCTCAAGCGAGAGATTTTGCCGGGATAAGCCCTAAAACAAAAAAACCCGCTCAGAGGCGGGTTTTTGCACGCGCAAGTTTCCGTCCTCTCAACTCCAAAGAAGGAGTAAGAGGAGACCGAGCATATTAGCTTGGATAAAATTTTGCGCCATACTTAGTTTTAGACTCGGCAAATTGGAAAAGGAAGTCAAGTAGAAAAGAAAAAATTTGGGCGACTCCCCGCGGGGCCGCGCTGCTACGGGCTACGCTAGCGCTTCGGTCGCTCTGCGACTTCCCCTGCACATCGCTGTCGCAGGCCCTGATCAGATATCCTCTTCTTTTTTCAGAAAACTCCAGATGCCGCCTTGTTCGAATTGTTTCTCTTCCAACAATTGTTTGAGTTGAAGATATTCTTTTTTGACTTGGTCAGGAATTCCTACGATCTCTAATTTATGGAAAGTTTCTCTAGCTTCTTCGAAACGATTTGTTCTTACATAACAAATCGCTAATGCGTATAGAGTAGGGGAATCCGATAGTTCAGATTCCGGAAGATCCTTAAGAAGATCTAATGCGCGATCAAATTTAGAAGCTCCTGTATAAACTGCTGCTAAATTTTTTTTCGCAAATACATCGTTATCGTCTAACTCCAATGCCTTGGAAAGATGGAACTCTGCCTTGGGTTTATCCTTTTTTCGGGCAAATAAAACTCCAAGTCCCACCCAGGCTTGTACATGCGCGGGTTCCAAACGAATACATTCTTGCAGCGCGGATTCTGCGGGAGTCATTTCGCCCAATTGAGAGAGGCACATTCCTAAATGAAAGAATGAGTTAGGATTATTCGGTTCAGACTCTGTCCAAGAGATGAGTACGGACTTAGCGGAATACGAGTCCCCTTTTTTCAGATAGTCCAATGCGGTTTTCAGTCTTGGATCCATTCTTTTTCCATTTCTTTTCTTCCTTATGGATACGACTATCTTTTTCCTCTTTGGTTTCCCTATTACAATGTTGAGAGGAGGCTCTCCATTCCCATTCAGCATTGATCTTGAGCCATTCCTTATCTATTTGGTATTTTTCAGTAAGAGTATCCAATAAGCGAACATCTTCCCAATCGTCTGCATTCACAAAATGATTGGATTCTTTCATAAATTCTTTTTTCCAACGGGAAACAAATTTATCCAAATGATCTTCTTTGAAATCTTCCAAACTATCTTCCGAGTTAGCACATTCATTGATTAGGAATTCTACATGTTTTTTTCTGATCTTTGCTTCTGAAGTTTCACTCAATTTTTGATACGTTACATAGATTGTTCCTAAAACTAATGCGGTCTCAAATGCAAATGGAACCGGAGTAATGGCTGCGATTGCAAGAACTCCTCCTAATTTTCTAACAATGGAACTGCTATCTTTCTTGAGTTCGGATTTATATAAGGAAACCTCTTTGATCCTATCAGTATATTTCTGTTTTTGAGGGCTTATGAATTCTGAGTCGAATTTTTCCAGATCTGCAAATGCGTCTTTGTATTTTGTCTTAAGACTCAGGTCTGTTCTGTATATATTACCTTCTTCATTCGTGTAGAATAAAGAATATTGGTGTTCTCTTGAAATTAATGATTTATCTCCTCTTGGAAAAGAAGAGCAAGAATAAATAGATAATAAAATTAGGATTTGGATTCGTTTGGAAAATTTGCGTTTAGGTTTTGTTCGTGAAAATATTAGAAGTATTTGATGGTTTATTGATAAAGCTCGCATAATAGGCCTTCCCAATTGGTCTTGGCGCTTATTTTATATCCTGATCAATTTCGAAGTCGGACATAGGAAATAAATTTCTATAACCTGTTTTGTTTGTAACCTTTGCTGATTTGTATCCGTCAAACCGCGATTTTCGCTGGACAGAAATTCTTTACGGGGTTTCATAGAAGTGCCTGGCATTTTATGAATTTATTCCCTAAATATTCTATTATACTTTTTGTATCTATTCTTTCTCTAGCTATTTCCTGCTCCGGAGCGGAAAGGCAAAATCCAGAAGTTCAGATACCTTCTTCCGGAGAACAAAGATCCGAAATGCCTGTGCTTGTCCAATTTGAAGATGATTTGGAATACGATGTAAAAACTTTAATGGCAACTTTCGCCACAGGGGTTGAAGGCAAAGACAGAAGATTGGATAGAGAATACGCTAAATTTCCGATCTTAGTTGGAACAGGCGCTAGATCCAAAGAACTAGAATTAGAAGGTACAGTTACTCGAAGAGTTTCTTGGAGCAAATCTGAAAGAAAAGAAGTGCTTATCTCTATCGAAGGAAATAAGCTCACTCATAACTGTGGTTTGGGGATTACAGATAATACTTTAGCATTCTCTGACTCGGGAAAAAAACCATTCCGATCGCTTCGTTTATTTTTCAAAAGTACTGGAGTGAAAGATACTCCTCGTACTGGACTAGCTTGGGTGGTAGGTCTTGGGACTTATTTACTTTATCCATTGATCTATACCGGATTCGTAGTAGAAAAGATGGATTGTGGTTTAGTTATAGAAGGTTAGATCATAATTTTGCTTTTCTAATTCGTCTAATAGGAAGAATATAACAGAAAGGAAGAAGAATATGCCTTATATGGCGGTCGGATCTCGACAAATTTTATATTCCGATTCTTCGGCTCCTGCTTTAGTGGGAGACCAACCCAGAGATATAGCTTCCGTCTCGGATAATGCCGTAGTGCAGCCGCAAACAGTGGTGGTTCCTCCAGGCGGATTACCTCCTCATTTGGGACAGTTCCTAGATTCTACAGTTTAAGGACATAGATGTACAGACTTCTTTTTTCCATTTTACTACAATCCTTGGTAGTAGTATTCGTTTTTCCTCTCATTGATTCGGGATTTCGCGTCAGCGATCGTGTTTGGGACGTTATAGTTATCGTTCTATTCTTCGGTTTCCTAAATTTCGTTTTACGATGGTTTTTGGTCCTAGTCACCTTTGGTGTAGGATATCTGGTTTATCTTCTGACTTTGGGAATTGCTGGACTTGTTGTGAATGCAATCGTTCTCTTCTGGATTGCAAATATATTTCCTGACAAAATATTCGTGCCTGGCTTTTGGGCTGCTTTCTGGGGAGGAGCTATTCTCACCTTGGCAAACTATGTAGCCAAAAGGGAAAGTCAGGAAGAATATTCCAGATCAGATCGTAAAAAGAAAAAGTCCCATTAAATTTTCCGAATGATTCGAGAGATCCAAGCAATTTTTAAAAATGATCCTGCCGCTAGGGGAATGGAATTTATACTTTATCCAGGTTTACATTCCATTCTGATGCACAAGTATATTGCATATCCTTTATATAAGATAAGATTAAAATTCTTGGCGCGATTTATTTCCCAGTTTAATCGTTTTCTAACAGGAATTGAAATCCATCCAGGTGCAAAAATAGGGAGTGGGTTATTTATAGACCATGGAATGGGTATCGTTATTGGCGGGACTGCAGAGATAGGAGATGATTGTGTCTTATTTCATGGAGTTACTCTAGGTGGGACAGGAAATCACCAGGGGAAACGTCACCCCACAATAGGGAATAATGTGCTAATCGGTGCCCGGGCAACGGTTTTAGGCCCGGTGCATATAGGCAATAATGTGAAGATAGGTGCGGAAGCTGTGGTCATTGATCATGATATACCGGATAATTGTACAGTGGTGGGCGCTCCAGGAAAAATCGTAAGATTAAAAGGAAAGAAAGTGAAGATCTCTCTTAAGAAGACAAAAATAGTTTAAGCTTTTATGATACTTTTCAATTCGGAAAGCATCTCCTCTTCTAATTCATTAAAATATTTAGGATCGTGGGTCATCACATAAAATTGTGAATTGCCTTGGAATAATTTCAGAAATAATTCAGCTTTTTTTCTGGAATCGAAGTTTGCAGGAAGTGCAGAAACTTTCTTATTCTTCTCGAAATAATTCTCCAGACAAGAAGTCCAAGATTCCAATACGGAAGAACTTCTCTCCGCAAGATCCGGCTCTGGTTTATCTAAACTTCCCATAAATCTAGCGAGAGGGCATCCGAAATATTTTCCGGATTTAACCTGCTTTTTCAAAAGTGCCATCCATCTATGCACAAATTCTTGGGGAGTTTCGGATCTTTCCATAAGTCTTTCCCAACCCGCTTGAAAATCCTTACCTTGGCGTTCTAAGTATTCTTTTCCCAGATCTTCTTTTGTTTGGAAGTATCTATAAAAACTTGCCTTATGCGATTCCGACTCATCAATCACCTGATTGATAGAAGTCCCAGCATACCCTTGAGAATACATTAAACGCACCGCAGTGGATGCAATTCTCTCAAAGGGGCCTTCTAGGGAGGCAGGTTCCGGTTTTCGTTTGCCCATCGGACTAAAATAAAATTGTAGACTAACTGGTCTATCCTATTTTTATGAGGACGATTGCGGATAGACTAATTGGTCTATTGGAGGAAAACCATGCAACAATTGCTATTTTCTAAGAGAAATCGGGTAGAATGGGAAGAAGTCCCGGATCCTAAACTTTCAGGGCCGAACCAAGCATTGGTCCGCCCTCTGGCGGTTGCCAGATGCGATTTGGATCTTCCTATTTTAAGAGGACAAACATTATTCCGCCCTCCTTTTCCATTAGGCCATGAGTTCGTGGGAGAGATCATTGAAACAAGCGAAGAGTTAGCTTCAATCTTTCCTAAAGGAACTCGTGTCGCAGTTCCATTCCAGATTTCTTGCGGTCATTGTGCGAATTGTGAAACAGGCCTGACTAAGAGTTGTAGTACTGTTCCGCATACAAGCGCGTATGGAATGGGGAAGGGGGCGAAAGAATTCGGCGGAGCAATTTCCGATTTAGTTTTGGTTCCATATGCAAAGGAAATGTTAATTCCTTTTTCTAATAAGACTGATCCTAGTGCAATTGCAAGCATCAGTGATAATATTGTAGAAGCTTGGAAATTGGTAGGTATACATCTCCGACAAAACAAGAATAGATCAGTACTTGTTTTAGGAGGTTTTGCCTCTAGCATCGGATTATATACTGCTGCTCTTGCAAAACATATGGGTGCCGCCGAACTTGTTTATGTAGACACGGATAAAAAACGTTTGGAGATTGCAGAATCTTACGGAGTGAAAGTGGAGCAGGTCACTTCTTTTCCCAAAAGTTTTGGTAAGTTTGACATCGTAGCAGATGCAAACGGAACTGCAGAAGGTTGGGATTGCGGTCTTAGATCTCTCGGGATAGAAGGAGAATATGGATGTGCCTCTATTTTTTGGACTAATAATATTCCAATTCCTTATTTGGAATTATATAATAATGGAGCCACAATCCGCTTAGGAAGAGTAAGATCCAGAGAGTGGATCCCTGAAATTTTGAGATTAGTAGAAGAAGAAGGTTTCGATCCTTCTAAAGTCACCACACGCAAAGCGTCTTGGTCGGAGGCGGCGGATGCTTTTTTGGAAGAGGAGACTAAGTTGATACTTGTAAGATAAAGTACATTGGAATTCAAGGACGGGGAAACTCGTCCTTATTTTTTTTAAAAAGGTGGACAATTCGTTTTCCCTCATGTTCTCTTTTTAGTCTACCGAGTCCATGAAGAAGACTGCTATTTTCATTTTAATATTTTCGATCTGTTTTTCGAGCTGTGCTTCTTTTCGTAAAGAGAATCGAATACTCACTAATTATTTAGACAAGAAAGTAGAGCCTGAATCTACTCCTGCAAAAATTGCGTTAGCCCCGATCTTTATTCCGGTTGGATTGACTTCTTTAGTCTTGGATGTTTTTATAATTCACCCTATCTCAGTAATCCCGGACGCGATAGATGATACTTATAAAGCAGTCTGGAAGGATCCGTCAGGTGGTGTCGTTTTCCAAGCAGTGGTATTTTTGCCAAAAGTAGTGATTAGTCCTTTGTTTTTTTTGGTCACTTTTCTGGGAAGAAGTGGTTTTGATATATGAAAACTTCGAAATTTTTCATAAACGCAATTTCAATTTTTTTAATATTCTTTTTTGGTTTTTCCAATTGTGCAGTATTCAATCGGAATAATACTCCTTTGGTTGTAAAGGTAGAGGAGAATTTAGTTCCAGAGGAGACAGGCTATAAAATTCTCGCAGCACCCGTTTTTATTTCCGTGGGATTAGTTGCTGGTCTTTTAGATTTACTCATCGTTCATCCAATTATTAGGATTCCGGATGCGTTTCGAGATACCGTTAACCTTTTGTGGACACCTCGAGGGAATGGTTATGTGACGAATATGGGATTTCTTCCGATATCCATTGTCATGACCCCAATCGTATTTACTCTGGACTTGTTCGCAAGGAGTTCCTTCGACATCAACGGTAATGTGGATCGCTCGAGAATAGAATCGAACCCAGTTCCTAAAAAGACAGTTTTGGAAGCTTTAGAATCAGGAGATAGGGCAACCATTTTGGCATTATTAAAAATTCCGGTCCATAACTGGCCTCCTGAGTTGAGCCAAAAGGTGATCGAGAAATTTCGAGCGGATTCTGAGATCGTGAATCTCTCGTTGATTCGTATGGTAGATAGTATCTCGGTTAAAGATGAATCAAAATTTGATTCGTATTTAATTACCTTTTTACAGAGGGACATAGAAGTGGATCGGGCTCTTGGGAGATATTTCGTAAAATCTAGCTCTTTAGCGGGAACTTCACTTATGCTTTCCATTCTTACCTCCCAAAAAGTCTCCAAAGAAGCTGAGGATATTTACATTCGTACAATATTACATTCTGGTAAAGCTGAGCCGGTTGTAGGTTTAGTGAATTTATATTTAAAGACTACTGATAAGAAGAAAAAGATACTTTACGAGCTCAAAGAAAAGATTCGTTACAGCTACGCTGGCAAGGATAAAGAATACGAATCAGGGTTTATTCAATTATTGAATAAGGACCCTCAGCTTGATGAGATTTTACTGAATTATTATGTTCGAATTAAATCTTCAACAGGAAGTGATGCAATAACTAAGTTATTAGTTTCAGGACAACTTCCGAAAGTTAGTTTGAAAAATTATATCAGCGCTATTTTAGAAATAGGTAAAGAAAAGGACATACAGATTATTTTGGAAAGATTTCCTGCAAATACTGCTAACGGAAATAATTAAAGAGAATATATAATATAGTTTAAAAACTTCCTATTGATCTGAAATAATCCCCTAAAAGTGCATCTACTTCTTCAAAAGAAGCATATCCTTTGGTTAAAATTCCTCTGTCTAAACCGTCCGAAAACACCAGGCAAGGAAATCCAGTTACACCTAAGATATATCCATAATTGAAATCGTTTCTGGTCTCTAAAAGAGTTTCTTCTCTATAGTATAATTCCTTAAATTCATCTAAAGGAAGTGAAAGTTCAGAAGCGATCTCTGCGTACGTTTCGAAACTGCTTGGATCTTTTCCCTTTGCATGAAAACTTTCTAGTAGCTTATCTAAAAAAGCAAAAGATAAAGCAGGATTGATCCTTTGTGCTGTGATTACTGCTCTGGAACCGGGCTCAGAGTCGTATTTGATATTTCGATTTTGGAGTATATTATAGTTAAAACTTCTTTTGGAGATCCTTTCTACTTCCTTCCAAAGGTATTTTAGTTTTTCAGTGACGTCTTCAGTGAATTCCTCCGCATCGGGTCCGTATTTTAATCCACCAAGTACTAATGTAAATTCTATCTTGTCGGAATATTTTTCTCTAATCTTTTCAAAAACAGGGGAAAAGCCATAACACCAGGCACAGATTGGATCGGCCACGTATAAGATGGAATGTTTGGTATCCGGACGTTTGAATTCTAAGCTCACAGAGAACAGAGATAATTTTTCTTTTATCTTTTCCAACAAAAAAAGGCGGGAACTTGTCCCGCCTTCCTTTCCTTTCCTTTTCAAATAGGAGGATTCTTTTTAGATTTCGTTCGGGTGTTTGACGTAGTAGAGCGATAGCCATACTACCCCGAAAAGTACCCCCGCGTAAGCTAGGATCGCAGTTGCGATATCAATCATAGGAAGAACTGCGGCTATAGGTGTAACTTTAGTCGCAGTAATCTTCGTAGCTTCACCAAGAATTAGGAAAAGACCTCCCAATCCGATTAGGTGATAGCGATTCATCGCATCCTTGGATACTCGGGCAAACCGGGCAAACACAGGAACAGCCAAAAGCGCTAATGCGAAGATGGTCACTGTATCCATGTTCATACCTCCTTAAGGTACTAGGTTAGACCGATGAGGGGGTTCGCACATTTCACAAGAGTTGAAAAATTATTTTAAAAAAACATCATGTAATATAACGAGTGGTTAATAATAAGTTTTGCATTATAGTTCTTAAGGGTTAAATTATGTTTTTATTTTATGTATCACGGAAGTGATAGTCTTCCGTCTTGTCAATTGAATTACATTATATAATTATAATAAATTAATATACTATTTTATTTTAGCCGCGCGGAAGTCCTGCTGTCGCTGATCATCGGCGCAAACGGACCTTCTTCTTTTCATCGAATCGTAATCTAAAGGTAAAATTTTTCTTTGGACCGGGAAACGGTGTTAAGTATGTTCGTGATTCAGTGGATGTATTATCGTACTATTTAGAAACCTACGAAGCCTGTAGAAAGGCCTTCTTATCCTATAGAAAACAGTTAAAATCCAAGTTTGAACGCTTTGACTATGAATGTCTGGAGATCCCTAAAGACGGAGGGGAATTGGATGTTTATTATTTGGGAGAAAAAAAGAAAACTTCAAAACGTTTGGTCATCATGAGTTCTGGCATCCATGGGGTAGAAGGATTTGCGGGTTCCGCATTCCAGCGCAGGTGGATTGAGGAATTCCTACTAGATGATAAAAACACTTACAAACTTCCTAAAAATTCTGACTTTCTGATCTTACACGGTATCAATGCACACGGTTTCAAAAATTTCCTTAGAGTAAATGAAAGGAATGTAGACTTAAATCGTAACTTTGCTTTAAAAAGAGATAAACTTCATAAGAAGTTCAAAAATAAAAAATATAGAAAGATCCAAAGATTCTTAAACCCAGGTTCCGAATTCGGAAATTTTCTATTTGAGTATATATTCTTTATTATCAGGTTTTTCGGAGTATTGATCCGTTTCGGTGCAAAATATGTTTTGGATGCAGCAGTAAATGGTCAGTATGAATTTCCGAAAGGGATCTATTACGGAGGAAGAAAGCCTGAGCCTGTGGTCCGAGTTTTAAGAAAGTACTTTAAAAAAGTTTTAAAACCTTATGACCGTATTTTGATCCTGGACTTCCATACAGGTTATGGAGCAAAGAACGGTCTCAGCCTTATGCATAATGCAGAAAGCGGTACTAAGACGGATAAAAATCTCAAAAAAGTTTTCGGCGATTTCGGACTTCTTTTAAACGAAGGAGAAGAGGATTTTTATAGAACCTCAGGAGATTTTACGGACTTCTTTGGAAAAGTTTTAGGAAAAGAAAAGGATCTATTTCCTCTCACAGTTGAATTAGGGACTTTTGGAAACCTAAATATGATGGGAGCTATTCGAGGAAGTTTCTTGATGATTAGTGAAAACCGTATCCGATTCCATGGATCAAAATCCGAATCGGAAGCGGATAAAGTGAGGGAAGAATTTAAACAAATGTTCTATCCGAACAGAGAAGACTGGAGACTTGCCGCAATGGATCATGTTTTCGGAATCGTTCCGGAAGCGATAACTAGGTTTTCTAAGTTATAGTTAGGAATTGACTCGCAGTTCGCCGGCTACGGCCAATTGAGGATGATAAATCAAACCCTGTCTATGATTAACAGAGTAACATCGTCTTCGAAATCAGATCTATGGCAATAGGTTCTACATTCCTTAATCAAACTTTCAGCAGCTTCCGCAGAATGTGCTTGAGAATGATTTCGAACCGCTAGGGTAAGCAAATCCTCACTATATCTTCTTGTTCTTTCTGAATTAGAATGTTCCGTAAGTCCATCTGTGTATAATACCAATCTGTCTTGAGGCTGGAAAGCGGTTACGTACTCTTCAAAGAAAAGATCAGGGATAACTCCGACTAATTTTCCTTTTGTTTCTAAATGTAAGGAACTTCCTTCTGCCTTTCTATACAAGATAGGTGGGTTATGGCCTGCGTTTGTATAGGACATTGTATTTGTCCCAGTATGAATGATCGCATAAAAAGCAGTTAGAAAATTTCCAGCTAATTTATTATACAATGCGTAGTTTAAGGCGGTGAAAAATTTGGAAGGACTTCCTAATGTTTCTGAATCGAATGTACTTACTACGGTATGAATGACTGTGGCCACTACCGAGGCGGATAGTCCATGACCGGAAACATCTGCGATTAAAACACCGCTTCGGTTCTCATCCAATTTTAGAATGTTATAAAAATCCCCACCCACATTGTCGTAAGGGATATGTTGCACTCCAAACTCAAGGCCTCCCACGTATGGAAGACTTGATGGAAGTATCTTATGCATTACTTCTCTGGCACGTTTTAGTTCTCTGTCCGTATCCAAAACTTTGTGGAATAAGTTTGCGTTTTTGATAGTTACACTTAAACGATTTGCAATAGCGCCTAACATTTCTAGATCAGCATGTGTGAATGCAAATCCTGAGTATTTATTGTTAACGCTTATAACTCCCAATAATTCTCCTCTAAATAATAATGGAGCGGAGATAAGCGAGTTTGCTTCGAATTTATATTTTGCACTTTTGTCGTATCTTGGGTCTTCGTCCAGATTTTGGATGAGTAGGCTTTGTTTTTCTTTTGCGACCCAGCCTGAAATTCCTTCTCCATAAGGGACTTGTATATTGTGGATTGCATCTTCTGGGATTCCCCTAGCAGCTAAGACTCTTAATACTTCCAAGGTCGGGTCTGCTAAGTAGATTGTTCCTGCTTTTGCTTCTAAAAATTCGAGTACCTTATCTAAGAGCCAATTTCCTAATTCGTGAATACTCTTTTCTGCGACTGTTAATTTTTCGAATTCGTAAAGTAGTCTTAGCTCTAGCACCCTCTTCTTCAGAGTTTCATGAGCCTGTGCATTTTTGATTGCGATCGCAGCCATTTCGGAAAGTGAATTAAGTACCTCTACATCTGAAGCTTCGAAACTTCTGTTGTCAGATTTGTTCAGGATTTCCAGAGTTCCGATCACCTTGTCTGCAATGTATAAAGGGACACATGCAAGTGATCTAGTCCTAAATCCAGTTTTTTGATCCAAGGCAGGATTGAATCTTGGGTCAGTATATGCGTCTTCAAGTATGATTGCTTTTTTCTCTTTAGCTACCCAGCCTGCAATTCCTTGTCCAGGTTCCAGCCTTGCATATTTTTGAACGATCTCTCCTTTTTCGCCCAGGGCCACTTCGCAGTATAAAAATCCGTCCTTCTCCTCTAAGAGAAATAGGGAGCTTGCTTCCGCTTCCAACAGATCTTTGGAATACAGCATGATCAAAGGTAGAAGTTGGTAGAGGTCCAGATTTGCGTTTAGGATCGTACTCGTGTTCAGTAGGCTTTTGTATTTTCTGGCTTCCGAGTCAATTGTGGACATAGATGGGGCAAGACTCTCATGGATCGGAAAGTAAGTCAACGGATTGTCGTTTTCCGTAGTAACAAAAAGTTAGAAAGGCGTTTTTTGGAGGAACTCCCACCCTTTTTTTCGGTCGGATATTAGAGTCCTGTGTATGGAGTTCGATTTGCAAAGGTTAGTGATTTTTCTCAGTGTTTTTACCGTAATTCTTTTGATAGGTTATTCTTATGCGACCAGTCGTTTGATCGCACCTTTCGAGCTTGGAACTTTTCAGAAGGTTTCTCTTTGGATCGGCGTAGTTTTTCTGGTCCTTCTCACGCCTAGTGCATATCTTTTAAGTTTATTTTTTAGAGAAACTCAGTGGCAAAAGTTCTGGGCTTACTCCGCTTTTACCACTTTGGGATTTGCTACTATTCTTGTATCATTTGTGGTATTCAAGGATCTGGGAAACTTGGCTTGGAAGGGCGTTATCTATCTTTCGGACCTTCTACAATATAAAAGTATTTCTGTCGCATCAGCCGAAACCGAGGCATTATTAGGATCGGAAAGATTTGGTAGAGGGGATTTTTTAGCAAGATTCTCTTCTTTCGCTCTCTTGGGACTTGCAGGTGGTTTAACTGCTTTCGGATTTTATCAGGCTAAAAAAACGCCTACAGTCAAGCATGTGAGGATTAAAGTAAAAGATTTGCCTGACGGGCTTCATGGTTTTAAGATCGCACAACTTTCTGATATTCATATAGGACCTACAATCAAAGGAAATTTTCTAGAAGGTGTAGTTTCAAAAACAAATTCTCTCGAGCCGGATCTAGTTGCCATTACTGGAGATTTAGTAGATGGAACAGTAAATATGCTGAAACACCATGTTTCTCCTTTGAAAGATCTGGAGTCAAAGTATGGTACATTCTTCGTTACAGGAAACCATGAATATTATTCTGGAGTAATTGCTTGGATCAGAGAACTAGAAGACCTTGGAATTAATGTATTATTAAATCAGAATAAACTAATAGATCATAATGGTGCGAAGATCGCAGTTGCAGGTGTGACTGATTATAAAGCTCATACAGTGATCCCTGGTCATAGAACAGATCCGAAACAAGCTTCTATCGGAATAGAAGATGCCCATTATAAGGTGCTACTTGCTCACCAGCCAAATTCAGTTTTTGAAGCTGCTAAGGTGGGATATGATCTTCAGCTTTCTGGTCATACTCACGGAGGCCAATATTTTCCTGGGAATGTTTTCATCCATCTATTCCAAAAGTTTGTGGCTGGTTTGAGTAAATGGGAAGATACCCAACTTTACGTGAGTAGAGGTACAGGATATTGGGGACCTCCTATCAGAATAGGTGCTCCTTCTGAAATTACTCTTCTTGTTTTGGAAAAACATTCTTAGAACTTTATTGACATTCTGATCTTCCCGGGCTCTCTGTAGGGAATCCGGGATCCAGAATGGTCAAAAAAATTTTCAGTTCTATTGCATTATCCGTTTTCTTATCTTCCAGTTACTTCTTCTTTTTTAATTGTTCCAAACCTAAGCCAAAGTCCAACCCAGAGATCGAAAGATTAAAGCCCAAAAAGAAAGCAGATGATAGAGATCAAGATTCTGATATTTCTTCTAGAGAATATTTCGATGAAGATGCAGATGGCAAGCCTATCGAAAGAAAACCTGAACCAACTCCGGCTGTAAGTTTAAGATCTTTTGCAAGTGGTTCTCCTGGATGTAAAAAGGGAAATTGTAAGAACGGTGAAGGTGTTTATCTTTATGATACAAGAGATGTCTACTCGGGCAGATTTTCAGGAGAGATGAGAGAAGGTTGGGGGACTCTAGCTTATTCAGATGGAGACAGATACGAAGGAAATTGGTCTGAAGATAAAAAATTAGGCGCAGGACGTTATGTGTTTCGAGACGGTTCTGTTTTTAGTGGATCATTTACTGCAGAAGGGAATGGCAACGGCAAGTATACCAAAGCCGGTAAAACTACTCGATGCAGATTAGAGAATCGGAAGCTATTCTGCAAATGATACTTATTAAAATATAATCCTTTCGGATGAGCTTGCATAAATATTAATAAACGATTGTTCGATTATATTGGATCTCTTTTTTGCAAGAGGTCTTGCTTTTCAAAAAAAGAAAGATAGAATGTTCCATCGCAGGACGGAGGTCCTTATGGAAAGATGGCATGATTGGTTACAGACTCATCGGGATTGGTGGATCGATATGGTCCGCGTATATTTGGGCGGGGTTCTGGTGTATAAGGGACTCGCATTCCTTGCTGACACGGATGCGCTTATCCGACTCATGGAATTGAATAATGCTCCTTACGCTTCCACATTGCTAGCTCATTATATAGTGATTGCTCACATTTGTGGAGGTCTGCTGCTGATGGTAGGACTTCTGACTAGATTCTCTGCGATTTTGCAATTGCCTGTACTAGTCGGAGCCGTTTTGTTCATCCACGCGAGAGAAGGTTTTGTGTCCGCAGGATCGAATTTACCTTATGCATCCATGATCCTACTTTTACTTTTGCACTTTTCTTTGTATGGATCCGGTCGTATCTCGGCGGATTTTTATATAGAAACACATAAGAGTGTTTAAAGGAACGCTTCGTTAGCTCTTTAATATTCTAAAGAGCTAACGGTATTCTTTTCTTAAGCCGGCTCGGATACTCTATCTAGTAATCCTACCCAGTCGGTTCTTTCCGGTTGTCCAGGTTTTCTTTTCCCGAAAAACTGAACGATCAATTCTCCATCTGCATCGTATACTTCCATGGAGTGGATGACTCCGTCTTTAGAAGGTTTATCTACGATATAAACTTTAGAGATCAGATCGGTTCTTAGGTGTAGATTGAATTCTGGATCCAGAACATTCCACCAGGATTCTAAAACTTTAATATTGGTAACTTCTCCCGTATGGATCTGGATAGATCCTGGATTTCCTACGAAGACCATTATAGGGCTTCTATCCAAGGAAGCCATTTCCAACATTCTTAATACTGCTTTTGGCTCTACGGTCTTAGTGAATTTTCCATTAGCAAGTTCCATAGATTGTATCCTAGATACACCATGTTTTTTTAATAGAGAGAAAAATTCGTGAGTGTCTTCTAATTTTTCCCAATCGTTCAGAAACTCTTCTTTGGCTTCAAGACTGAGTTCTTTTTTCTCAACATTTGTAATTGTTTTCTTAGTTTCAGATGAAAATAAGGGAGAGAAGTCGGGAGATCCGTTTTTAAATTCTGATCTTAATTTTTCCCAAGCAGATATATTTGATTTATCAGTAAGGAAAAGTTTAAACATTGCTTCTCCATTTTCGTTGAAAAATTGAAAAGACCTTTGTATGGAATCTTGTTTAGGCTCTTCTACAGCAAACCCGAATTTCCAGATACCTGGGAAAAGTCTGAGATCAATATCGGTTCCAACGACTAAGATATGTCCAGGACCTGAACTTACCTTTTCAAATATTCCCTTTCTTTCATGTACGCAAGCTTCATTTCGAGTAAGTACCATTACATGACCCAACTCTCCGAATTTGGAGAATAATTCTCCCCAATTTGTTTGGAGAGAAGAAACTTGCGGAAATCCTTCTGTCTTTGAAATTTCGGAGGCAGCAAGTAGTCCACCTTCGGAAGTTTTAAGCTGGGTAGCAATCTCTCTAGCTCTAAGCCGAGGTTGTGTTTCTTTGATCTTTTTCCAATCTTTAATGATATTCTCGATTTCTAACGATTCAGCGATGGACATTTTCTTTGACTCCTTTAGCATTGTGTGTAGGGTAGGCCGTTTATTTTATTTGGTTCTGCTGGACCGAGGGGGATAAGATAATGTCCTCCTTCGGGGAAAGGAACTTTTTTAGTTCTCAATCGGAAATGTTCTAAGACAAATTCCTCATCTAGAATATTTTCTGGAAATCCATCCGCTAGTATTTTACCTTCTTTTAATACTGCTATCCGGTCCGCGTATCTTAAAGCAAGGTTCAAGTCGTGAAGAATGCAGAGAACTCCTCTTCCTTCTTTACTCAGTTGTTTTGCTTTTTCTAATAAAGAATGTATTCTGTTCGGATCAAGAGAGGCACCCGGTTCGTCCAAAAGAACGTAACTTTCTCTTTGGGTTGGTTCTTTATCCTGAACTAAAACCCTCGCCATCTGGGTTCTTTGTTTTTCTCCACCAGATAGTTTATTATAAGTTTGGAATCTTTCTCTTTCTCCTAGATGAACCGCATGAAATGCATCTTCAGTGATTTGGTCCTCTAATGGTTTAGGTATTCTTAATTTAGAGCAGGATCTTCCCATCCGAACGATCTCATCTGCGATAAATGGAAAATGGATCTCTGATTCTTGAGAAAGAACACTTCTTCTGAGAGCTAAGTCTTCCGAATCATACTCTAATAAAGGGATCCCATCCAATAGCACCAATCCTTTATCTGGAGATATTTCTCCGGAAAATAATTTTAATAATGTGGATTTTCCCGCTCCATTCGGACCGAGCACGATTAAAAGTTCTCCAGGATACAAACTTAAATTGACTCCCGATAATAAGAACCTTCCGCCTCTGGATAAGGAAATATCCGATAGTACTAAACTCATCTGAATTCTCCTTCTCTACGTTTTGCTTGTAAGATTAAGAATAAGAAGAATGGACCACCAATCCCTGCGGCGATTATACCGATCGGAAGTTCAGATGGGAATGCGATGGTGCGTGCTGTTAGATCTGCTATTGCAAGAAGAAGTGCTCCTCCGAATAAAGAAGCAGGCAATAATGTTTTATGGCCTGGCCCTAAAACCATTCTTAGAATATGAGGAACGATCAAGCCGACGAATGCTATGTTTCCACAGATAGAAATACTTACCCCTACTAAGAGACTTGCAAGAACGATGGTAAGATTTCTGATTCTTCTAACCTTGAAGCCTGTATGAAAAGCTTCTGCTTCTCCTAATGCTAATGCATCCAAACCCCTGGATAAAACAGGAAAGAAGAAGGTAACAACTAAAAGAACTGTTCCTAGTAAATAAATCTTATGCCAGCTAGCAACCGCCATACTTCCTAAACTCCAAAAGGTTAGGTTCCTAAGTTGTGTATCATCTGCTAGATAAGATAAAAATCCTAAAAAAGAAACTACAGTTGCATTTACTGCTATTCCAGCGAGCACCAGAACTAGTGAAAATCCTCCGCCTTCTCTTTTTGATACAATATGCAAAAAGAATGAAACTGAAAGTGCTCCCGCAAAAGCGCATAACTGTAATAAGAAACTTTCTTTTCCTCTTAACTCGGCCGGAAAGAACGTAAGTATTTTTTCTGAAAATACGATCCAAGTAGAAGCGGCTAATGCCGCTCCAGGACTTACTCCAATAAATCCAGGTTCAACTAACGGATTTCGGAATAATCCTTGTATACAAACTCCTGCAGAAGCAAGGCATGCACCAACTAACATAGATAAAACAAGCCTGGGCATTCTCAGATTCCAGACCAAAATGGAATGTGGGACTTCCAACTCGGATAGGGAATCCTGTCCAGATAGTAATACTCTTAGGATCTCTCCCGTTGAAAGCTGGATGGATCCAAATTTGAGAGAAAGGATCCCTATTCCGAAAAGTCCAACAACTAACAACGCATATACGAGTGTCGCGGGGACTTTACGTCCTGTTCTTTTCTTCTTTTCTTCCCCTTTAATTTTCATTTCAGGAGAAGAAATTTCTGGAGAGGATACGATCATTTCTTATCCGATATTTTTGGATGAAAGGATTCGAATAATTCTTCGATACCTTGACCAAGTCTTGGGCCGAAACCTAGAAGAATTAAATCGTCTATTGCAACCACTCTGGATTTTTTTCCCGCAGGAGTATCTTTCACTCCCGGAAGATTGAATACTCCGTCTTTTCCACCAAGACTTTCTAGGCCTCTGCTTGGAATTAAGATTATATCTGGCTGCGCAGCAATGACAGCTTCTGGAGTGATCGGTTTAAAACCTTTGAATCCATTTACTGCATTAATCCCTCCGCTGAGTCGGATCATTTCATCCGCGGGGGTTTCTGTTCCGGAAACTTGAGCGAGGCTTGTTCCTCTATGATATAAGAATAGGACCTTCGGTTTTGATTTTAATTTAGAAACCTTCTCCGCAATTTTGAATTTTTTTTTGCGGATATCCTGTACGATCTTTTGGGCTTCTTTTTCGGCTCCTATCTCTTTTCCGATCGCAAGAATATTATTTAACGCAGGCTCAACTCCTGGTTGTCCAGGATAGATAATCACTTTTAAACCTGCAGATTTAAGTTGTTCAATTACTTCAGGAGGACCTGCATATTCTAATCCCAAGATCAAATTAGGTTTTAAGGATAGAATACCTTCTGCGGAAAGCATTCTCTGATAACCCACTTTAGGAAGTGCTACCGCTTCCGGAGGATAAAGAGAAGAAGTATCGTTTCCTACAACTAGTTTACCTTTTCCTAATGCGAAAACGATCTCAGAAACAGTTCCGTTTAATGTTACGATCCTAAGTTCTTTATTTTCAGCAAAAGCTGAACTTATTGGAAGGCAAAGGAACAAGGCCCATACTAGGATTTTTTTCATATCGGTTCTCCGAATTTTAAAAGATTTTTGTCGGGATCCAAAACGTAAAATTCTCTCATCCCCCATGGTTTGTCTTCCAGGGTCCCTTTGGGATGAATCGCGGATTTATATTTTGCGAAATAAGACTCTATATTTTGAACACGAATATAACAGCTTGATACTTCCGGAATTTTGGGATCGTCGCAACCCCATAAATGAAGTTCTTGTCCGTCCAAGAAGAATATTAGTAGATTAGAATATTCTGCCCTCAGCTCGAAACCTAAAACTTCCGTGTAGAATTTTTGGGATATAGAAAGATCTAAAACCGGAAGTTGGGGAACGATCGAGAGTAGTTTTGGATCTTTCATTTTTCTTTACCTAAGTGTCGATGGAACTGCAGTCGGCGAAGTTGAAGGCATCGGCGCCGCTGAATAATCTGCAGGACCGGACGTAGCATTGAATCTTCCGTCTATTCCTACGTAATAGAACCTAGGTTTCTGGGGATTATAGGTCAGATCGAAGGTGTCTAAAACGTTATCCACACCGGCGAATATTTCGAAGGCACCCAGAACTTTTTGGGAAATCCGGATGTTCAAATTTGTATGAGGATTCACCATCCGGATTCCGTAGGTCGCTGAAGTAGTGCAGTAAGACATGTTTCTTTCTGTACAATACTCTTGGATCCCACCTGGAATATTCCCAAATAATGCGTTGATCGTATTTGTTGCCTGGGTAGTAAGCTGGGCACTAAGTGCAGAAAATTCAGTAGGCAACTGAGGATCGCACCAAAGCGGGTTTTTCTGACAGTAATACGGTTGTTTTCCAAAGATTACCGCAAATAAAGAGAAGCTGAAGCCACTAGGTTGATGATCTATACGAATATTTGCATTCCATCTATGATAACCTCTTCCTTCTAAAGGAAGGTTAGTCAATTCGTCTCTTGTATCTGTGTATGTATAACCGCCGCCCAAGGAGACATTTTGATGAACTCTAAGAGTTACTGAAGATTCGAAACCTTTCGTAAGTGCCTTTTGGTAATTGGATGTATTAAAGATTTGTAATCCGGATGCGTCTCTTGTCGGGTTGGTCCTAAAACCAATCAAGTTGTCTATATTATTATAGAAGAAGTTGAAGCTGAACCAGAATAACTTATTCGGCTCCCATTCTCCCCCTAAATTATAACTACGAGAAAGTTCAGGTTTAAGATCTGGATTTCCCGCAACCCTATATCCTACGCCGGGATTTATAAAATTATAATATAAATCTTGAAAACTAGGAGCTCTATACCCTAAACCGTTGGCGGCTCTAATTCTAAATTTGTCGGTTACATCATAACGAACAGCTAATTTAGGAAGAACTTGTCCTCCATAAATTGAGTCATGATCAGAACGGATACCAGGAACAATTTGGATCCGTGGAGCATTGGAAACTCTCCATTCATCCTGTACGTAGAACGCATTTCTTTGTCTTTGGGCGTATCCGTTTTGGGTTTGGTAACTATCGGTTCCGAGGATATCGCTCGCACAAATATTCGGAAAATTTCTCTTACAGTCTGGTGCAATTCTCGCAGAAGAAAATTGATCAATTAATGTTTCCGCACCGTAGGAGATCACATGTCCTTCTGAGATCCTATGATCTAAGCGGGTCCTAACCTCGGTAACTGCGTTGTCCAACTTTTCTCTTTTATCTTGAGCGTCGGATTTTCTTTGGTCGTATGTATAAGTGTCGAAGAATCGAGCGTAATTAGTGTTTACGTTTAAATTTAATGTTTTAGTGATTTCCCAATCTGCATTGAGAGCTCCCATGAAGTCATGGGTTTTATTACTTCTATCATAAACTGCTCTTGGAGGAACTGCGTCTACAGCGTTTTGGTTTAAGTATCTATAATAGAACTGGAATCCTAATTTAAAAGTTTCCGAAATGTCAAAGGTGGTTTTGTTAGAAACGTTTATATCTTCGAATGCGCTACCGGAAGTGGATTCTAAAGGACCTTCATAAGGAAGTTTTTTGCGATAAATAAAAAGTTTTGTCGAGAGAGGAGTGTCAGTGGGGAAGGGGGAATAACTTGGGGAAAGACTCTCTATTCTTCCGTTTTTAGGTCCCAAGGTAGCGTCTGGGGTTAGGTCATAACCATCTCCTCTATGCCAGCCTGCGGTAAAGTTAGTAGAAACAATTCCTCTGCGAACTCCAACCGAAGCATAATTACGGAATTCTGTTCCAGTGCCATAATAGAGAGGATTTCCTCCTCCCATAAACGTTCTGAAGTTCGCGGAGTAAGGATCTTTTTGTTCTTTGGTGATGATATTGATCACACCGGCGATGGCATCCGAACCGTAAAGCGCGGATGATGCACCTTTTACGATCTCAATTCTTTCTATATCTTCAGCTTTGAATCTAGTTAGGTCGATAGAGCCGCTGAATCTTCCAGTAGTTCTTTGTCCGTCGACTAGGATCAAAACATTTTGGCCTGCAAGACCTTGTAAGCGAACTGTGGATCCTCTTTCTCCGGCTTGAGCGGGACGTACTTCTATACCCGGAACGTTACCTAAAGTTTGGGAGATATCTCTCGCTCCCATAGCATCTATATCTTTTCTTGTGATTACTTCAGTTGTGATTGTAGAGTCTTTTAAAAAACCTTTTCTACGAGTACCAGTAACAGTGATAATAGAACCTCTATCATTATTTCCATTACTAATATCTTTTCCGGCTTCAGGATTTACCTTTGGCTTATCAGAATCTTCTTTTTTTTCTTCAGTCTTTTTTTCAGGAAGAACTTCTCCTTGCGAGAAGATAGGAACTCCTAAAAAACAAAGACCTGAGAATAAAATCAGATAAAGAGTTCTAAGAATGGAAGAAGGTCTTATCTTCCGCATTAAGGAAGCACCTTCCATTTAAATGTAGGAAATCCGCTAGTTCCTGCTCCATCGTAATAATCTGTGACCTCTAATCCAAAATAAGATGTCCCATTAGAACCTCTGATTAAATACCCTCTATTCTTTGATGTGAGTTCATGAGTAGTTCCATTGTAATTATACCATTCCCAGAGAGCAGGGTTTGCATCTTCAGATGCAGTTCCGAATCCTCCTCCTCCGACTTGCGACATGTGTTCATCGATTTCGATCGGAGTGCAAAACGAATTATTCGTAACATTACTTATATCAGTGCCATCATTGAAACATGCGCCTGCACTTCCAGAACCGCTCGTCCCGCTATTCGTACCTATTACGAATCTTTTAAATTTTAAGTCCCAAGCTCCTGATTGAGTAGTTTCTACTCCGCCAGCTTTCAGGTTTATGTAAACCCAACAGCCGCTTGCTGTTGCATTAACCATAGTAGTGTTGATTCCTGCGGATGGGGAATTGGGTGTTGTAGTAGTTTCGCCAGACACCTTGATACATCCGCCGCCGCCTTCTTCCAATGCGGCTAAAATCGCAAGACCATCGTCTCCACCGGTGCTTGGCCCACAAAAAGCAGTTAAAGTCGCTATGAGAATAATGAAAATTGAATATAATGTTTTCATTATAAAATCCCCCTGTTTCAAAATTAATAAAGACAATAGGCGGCCGAACCCGACCGCCTAAAATTTCTAAAGCGCAGTAGTGCTATAAGTTACTACCTTAGTAGCGGTTACCCCGGAAGCAGAGCTGCCGGTTTTGTAATATGTGCTAGTGCTGCCAGCAGAACCGATACCGGCTCCGTTTGGCCAATCCGCTTTATTGACGATCGCGTTTGACTCAGTTAGGGTACATCTCTTCCTACAATTAGCGCCTTTGTAACCGCTTCCCCAGATAGTAACCTTGGGAGTGGTGTCTGCGCTGATATCTAGACAAACATCGCTTGCAGTAGAAGTGAAGGAGTGGAAAAGACTTTTTCCAGTTCCTCCGAGTGCTGCTGTTGCAGTTCCATCATCCGTACCATAAGCTGTGGTCGCAGAATAGCCCGCGTAAACCATTGGCCCACCTTGGTAGATGTTCATTACGAGCCTTCCGTCACCTGCGGCTGTGGTAGGTGTGGAAGTAGTTCCTGCCAAAGAATCCGTGTACCCAGTTGCGAGGTAGATTGTGCCGTGTCCGCTTAATGCTTGGAGCAGCACTCCTTCTAACCTGATATGTCGTGCTGCACCTGCAGTTGGAATGGAGATCAACTGGAATGTGTTGATCCCTGCGGTGATCGAAGTCTCTGCGATCTCATCATCTGCCACTGCAGCATCTACGCAGGCGCTGTTTAAAGCTCCTAGTACAAGTGCAGCGTTCGACTCTTTTGAGCCCTGGTCGCAATTCATTAAGAAGGATATTCCTAGAATCATCGTCAATAGCGTCTTGGTTGTGTTCCGTTTCATGTTCTCTCCTGTTGAGACTCAGTTCTCATTAGTAGGAGTCATGGTTTGTATGTTTAGGTTTTGAAATGAGTCTAAAACTCAAAATTAAAATCTCTTGGAATCTGTCAATCAAGAATGAGAACAATTCTCAGAAGCGATAAGGAAAAGTCCACTAAAGAATTACGGAAAAGCCGGGTATTTTGGCAGTCCTGAAAATTGATATTTGTCTGCTAAATTGACTTAGGATCGGAAGAGTTATGGATTTAGAGAGGTTCCATCTTATCACAGAAACTATATTTGGTTTTTCTAATCTTTAAAGAAGAAGGTTTTGGGAAAAGTAATTGATAGGTCGCTCTCCTTAGGTTAAAACTACTCTCGCCGAAATCCGAACCTTTTGGTGACGGTGAGTTTCATGTAGGAGGGTAAAGTATGAAGAAAAAATGGGTGGTGGTTGCAAACCGAAGCGAGGCAAAAATTTTCGAATACCAAGGACCGACTAACGGTTTGAAGCTGGTGCAAATGATGGAAAATCCCGAAGGCCGACTCAGAAATTCTGATTTAGTCACTGGAGCAGGCCAGGCTTCCAGATCAGATTTTGATTTTTTTCACGAACCGAAAAAGAGAGTGGCAGCGGCGTTTGCAGGCAAACTTAGCGATTTTATGAACCTGGAAAGGAAGAAAGATTCTTTCTCAAATTTTATTTTGGTTTCAGAACCTGGCTTTATGGGGATGATCCTAAGCAAACTTGACGAGAAATCTCGGGAAAGGATCTATCATAAGATGCCTAAAGATATCGTACATGAAAGAGAGTCCAATTTGATGAACCATCTTAAGAGTGTACTTGTAAGCGAAGCTTAGGATCCATTCGACTCGATGTTATTAAGGCCGCCTTCATGGCGGCTTTTTTATTGACGCTTCCGAATCCTAAAGGATTCTACCTCAGTAAAAAATTGGAGAGAGTTCAATGGCTGCCTTAAAAGAAAAATATATTCTTTCTATCGATAGTGGAGGAAGTGGGATCAGGGCTATCTTATTCGATAAGAAGGGCAGAATAGTTTCTAGGCAATACGAAAAAACTCCTCCTATCGTAAGCGAGCCAGGTGCCTTGGAACATGATCCCGAAAAACTTTGGCAGACACTTGTTTCCATTCTCAAAAAAACTTTTAAGAATAAAAAGTTCCAGGCTGCAAATGTGGATTCACTTGGGATATGCAACCAAAGAGGGTCTTTTCTTCTTTGGGATAAAGCAACGGGTAAACCCTTAACAAAACTGATCAGTTGGGCAGATGTAAGAGCGGGCAAAACTTCAATGGAGATGAACTCCAATAAGATCTGGAAAGTGATCCAATTTGTTTCCAGGATTTTTGGAACGATCACTGGTAATCCAATGTTGATCGCGACTTATATGCTCAAGTTCACAACGGATCATGCTTCCGTTCGTTTGAAATGGGTATTCGATAAAAATCCGGAACTTAGAAAAAGAGCGAAGAAGGGCGAAATACTTTTTGGTACATTAGATACTTGGTTCGTCTACAGACTCACCAAAGGTAAAGAACATATTAGCGATCCTTCTAATGCTACTGTGACCGGGATGTTCAATCCTTTTCAGTTACAATGGAATGCTCCACTTTGTGGGATCTTCGGCATTCCAATGAAAATATTCCCAAATGTAAAAGATACTGCTGCAGATTTTGGAAATACAGATCCTTCTCTATTCGGTTTTGGAATTCCAATCAGGGCGGTGGTTGGAGATCAGATGGCTGCTCTATTCGGGCATGCATGTTTCGAGAAAGGTGGAGTTAAAATTTCCCAAGGTTCAGGCGCTTTCGTGGATATGAATATGGGAGATAAACCTAAACTTTCTAAAAGAGGTTTATTCCCACTGGTGGCTTGGAGGTTAAACGGAAAGGCAACTTATATGCTGGAAGGTTATACTGGCACTGTAGGAACTCTGATCGATTGGCTCGGAAAAGGAATCGGTCTTTCCGATACTCCGAAAGTTTTGAACGAACTCGCTTCACAGGCAAATGATACTGAGGGAGTTATATTTGTTCCGACTGCTTCTGGTATGAGATATCCTCATTTTAATCCGAATGCAAAGGCATCTGTATTTGGACTTTCTCTTGCAACTCATAGAAGACATGTGGCTCGAGCAGTTCTCGAAGGAATTGCATTATCTTTATTTGATATATTAGAAGGTATCAAGAAGGACACGAATGTTCCTGTAAGTTCTATTATGGTGGACGGTGGAGTTTCTCAATCAGATATACTTCTGCAATGCCTAGCAGATTTTTGTAATGTAGAAGTGAAACGTGCGCCTGAGCCGGATATGACTGCTACTGGTGCTGCATATTTAGCGGGCCTTGGTTCCGGTTATTGGAAAAGTTTAGAGGAACTGCGTAAGCTCGAAAGGGGTTATAAAATTTTTAAACCTAAGATGGATCCAAAATTCAGGAAATTAAAATTGGAGCGTTGGCATAGAGCGGTTCAATCCACTCTAAAGATAGATTAGATTATTCTTGGATACGAATGGAGCTGACTACTGTTGTCAATTGTTCCGCCAATTCTTCTGTTGGCTCCTCGTCTCCATTATAAGTGATTAAGATCATTCTTTTTTTAGCCGAGACAAGATAGACCATCCAATGTCTTCCGTCTTCTTTTAAAAATTCACAAGCTATGATCTTTGAACCTTCATTGTTCTCGAAGAATGCAGCCATTTCTCTTACAAACTCAATTTTGTGAGTAGCAAGATATCTTTCTATTTCTTCTTCTGGATTGAAACCGCCTTCTTTATTTTCGAAAGCGTAAACTTGCATCGCACCGCCGCCATTCTCCTCGAAAAACGCAGGGATACCTTCGATCACAATATTCTGCCAATGGCCTGGGATCACCATGCTGTACCAGCCGGAGGGAGAACGATAGAGTCTGTAATCTAACTTTTTATCCATTGTAGAAACTATTTTGTCATTTTAATCCGGATAAAAATCCAGGCAAGCATGTTTGGGAATACTTGACATTCGTGTTGTCTCGCAAGATCCTTCTCTCTTGTGATTGCCATCCTGAAAAACAGAAGAGGTCCTTTTTATCTGATCACTACGTTTTTCGCGATCATATTTTTTGCAGTATTCGCGTCCTCTCTTGCGATCCTGTTTTCCTTATTTCTGATTGCCGTTTTAGTTTTATATCCTGTTTTATTGGACTGGTTTTCCCGCCTATATGGTCAGGAAGATATTGCTGACGAGGTACATTTTGCAAAAACCAAAGACGGATGGAATATTGCACTACACAGACATATTCCCCCGATACCGAATCCTGAACTTGCTCCTGTGATCGTTGTACATGGGATCGCTACGAATAAGTATGTGATCGATTTGGACAAAAGACATTCTCTTCCTTATTATCTAAAGTTAAGAGGTTACGAAGTATTTGCAGTTTCTTTAAGAGGAGCCGGAAGTTCTTACCATGAGAGCAGGGGAGGATACGAAGATTTTACATTTGATGATTTAGTAAAATATGATGTTCCTGCAATCATCTCCAAGGTGCTTTCTCTGACAGAAAGTAAACGTGTGAGTTGGGTTGGCCATTCTATGGGTGCCATGATCTTTTATTCTTACTTAGGGGTAACATCCAAATCTGAAAAAGAAAAGATCGCAAGTTTTGTTTCTTTAGGTGGGCCTGGAAATTTGAACCATCTCGGCTTGAGTCTGATCGGTTTACTATCCAGGTTTCCTCGTGCTCGAAAAGTTTTGGATCTTAAGTTCGGAGCTTCTATGTTAGCACCTTTAGCAGGAGAAATTTATACACCTATTGATCAGATACTATATAACCCGAAAGCTACTCGACCTAGAATAGTGAAGAAGGTAATGAAAAACGCGATTGAAAATATCAGCGAAGGACTAATTGAACAATTCATGTCTTGGATCGAGACTAAGAAGATGAGTTCTTTAAACGGTTTTTATAATTATATAGATCTGCAAAAAGAGATCACTGTTCCGAGTCTTTTTATTGCGGGCGCAAATGATGCGATCGCGACTCCTGACACGGTGCGATTCGTGTATGAGAGGGCAGGTGCCAAAGTCAAAAAATTTCAAGTGATCTCTAAAGAAGAAGGAGCAAGCGACGATTACGGTCATGGTTGTTTGATCCTTGCGGAGAAGGCGGAAGACGACGTGTTCCCAAAAGTAGAAGCCTTCTTAAGAGAGAATGGAACTTCTAAAAAACAGAGCTGGTTTCTGAGATTAAAAAGAAAATTCAGACAGAAAGCTCGGACTTAATCAGACATAATCCCCTTTTTGCTGCCTTAAAAGAGTAGCATTCTTCCTCATATCTCACCAAATCCTAAGTATGTCTCAATATATATATGCCTAAATAATAAACATATTATAAAATTGTACCCAGAAATTGGGCATAATATCTGAATCTGAAGAATTGGTACGCTAATTGCATAAGATCTCGGTAGAGCGAAACGAATCCAAAGAGAAAAAGAATCGGATACGTAGAGGTGCTTGACCATGATAGAACTCAAATTTGGGCAAAGAAAAGTCGTTAACTTTCGCGGGGCAAGGAAGGTTGTCGGCGGTTTAACAGAGAAGAATAAGATCGATATTCTTCTTTATATCAGCAAGGAATTCGCCAACGCGGATAAGGAAGAGGAACTTTACGATATCGTAATAAGTCTCTGCAAAGATATCTTCGAGTGTGATAATACTACTCTTAGAATGTGGAAGGGAAATCTTTTGGTCCCTTCTCGCTTTTTTAAAGAAACAGTCCCGCCTCGTAGAGATCTCAGTCAGGACGAAGGTTATTCTGGATTCACTTTTAAGACCAGGATGCCTCTTCTTATCCAAGACTTAACACATCACGCGGAATACATAGACGAAGGGGAGACTACCCGAGCAGTCATGTGTGTGCCAATCATGTATAAGGAAGATTGTCTCGGCACAATCGCTGTAGAGTCAAATACTGAGTTTTTCTATAGAGAAGATGACTTAGAAATTTTAGAAGCGCTCGGTTCCCAACTCGCTCTTGCAATCACAAGTGTTCGTTTGATCCAAGGTTTGGTTCACGCGAATGAAAGAGAAGCTCAGATCCTAAAACAATTGGAATGGGATATGAGAATGGGCCGAAACGTCCAAAGTCAGATCGTAGAGACTGCGATTGCTCCTTGGAACGGTCTACATTTCGGAACTTATTATGAGCCTATGACTGAAGTTTCCGGTGACTACTTCAATGTGGTCCGACAAGGAAACTCGATCACTGCGATCATAGTGGATGTGTCTGGGCACGGTATCCCCGCCGCGTTAGTCACAATGTCGATCCACTATCAATTCCAACGTTGTACATCCCTTGGTATGGGACTATCCGAAACTTTGGCCGAGTTGGGTGAATCCATCCGGCCACAGCTTCCGGATGGAACTTATTTTACTGCGTTTATTCTGAAAGTATATAGTGACTACACCTACTCTTATGTGAATGCGGCTCACCAGAAAATGTTACATTACCATAATGGCCATGGAAGAATAGAAGAGTTAGATACCCAAGGAGTTCCTCTTGGTATTTTCGAAGTGGAGAGAAGTAATTTCGAAGAGAAACACGGAAGGATTTTACCCGGAGATATTTTGTTCTTACCTACCGACGGTATTACTGAACAGAAAAATGAACAACGCCAAGAGTTAGGGAATCAACGTTTTATAGAATGGATCCGTCAAGAAAAATCGACCATAGAAGAACAAAGAGATAAGATCTATGTTTCTGACTTGGTTGGTTCATTAATCGGAAGATTCAAAAGATATAAAGGAGATATGAGAAACGGAGACGACGTTTCTTTACTCGCACTCCAATGCAATCCTGAGCTCGGGAAAGCTAAGACGTTACTTTCTTTAGCAAAGTCTGCTGCAAAAGCCAAAAAAGACCAAGTCGCATACGACAAAGCTTTGGAAGTATTCTCAATGGATGAGTCTCTCAAAGACAGTTTGGTCCTCCTCGGAAAAATGTATTACAGAGATAGAAATTTCGAAAAGAGCGTTCAGTTCTTAGAGAAGTATATCAAAACCAGCGGAGAAGAGTCCGAGCATATCCATTATCTTTTGGGAAGAGCATATTATGAACTGGAGAATATTCCAGAAGCTAAGAGGGCATTAAAACGTTCTCTTGCTATTGATCATACATACGCGAAGTCCAGCTTAAGACTAGCTAGATGTTATTTGAAAGATAATGAAACTCCTAAGGCGATCAAGGTACTGCAACAAGGGATCAAAAGTGCGCCTACGAACGAGTATCTAAAAATTTCCCTTAAAAAGCTGGAGGAATTAGTAAAAAGAAAATCAGGAGATCTAGTCGTTTCAGAACAAAGAAAAGAAGCGGTTTAAATTAATAAGCTCCCGGACCTAAAGGTCCAGGATCTTGAAGCCCTAGACTTGGTGTTGATCGATAAACTAAGTTTAGGGACGGACTATAAGCGAAGTTCAGGAATCGTGTTTAAAGAAATATATAGGAGATTTAGGAAAAATATGCGCATATTGATATTACTTACGCTCGCCTTTGCCTCGAGCGGAATATGGGCCGATGAAGTTGCCCCTGCGACCGCCGAATCTGCGTTAAGCGCCGTCGCAACTTTAAGAGATGAAACGAATTGGTTATGGACCTGTATCGCAGGCTTTTTGGTATTTTTTATGCAGGCGGGTTTCGCCTTAGTCGAGGCTGGATTTACCAGAGCAAAAAATACAGTAAACATTCTAATGAAGAACTTCATGGACTTTTCCTTGGGTTCTTTGGCGTACTGGTTGATCGGATTTTCGATTATGTTTGGACCACAGATCCTCAGCGGTATTGGATTCGGTTCCATATCTTTAGCTGACAGTCTCTTGATGGTAGATGGAAAACCTGATCCGAGCAAGTTTACATTCTTTATATTCCAATTGGTGTTTGCTGGAACTGCTGCAACAATCGTTTCTGGAGCTATGGCGGAAAGGACCAAGTTCGTGGATTACGTAATCTTCTCTGTATTGATCACTGCTTTTGTATATCCGATCTTCGGTTCCTTAGCATGGTCTAACTTATTCAACCCGGATAACAAAGGTTATTTGGTAGAAGCGGGGTTTATTGATTTTGCTGGTTCTACAGTGGTGCACTCAGTAGGTGGATGGGCAGGACTGGCAGGAACTATTGTGCTCGGACCTCGTATCGGCAAATACCAAGACGGGAAAGTACTTCCCATCTTAGGTCATAACATGACGATCGCTGCTCTTGGGGTTTTCATTCTATGGTTGGGTTGGTTTGGATTTAATCCAGGATCTACTACTTCTGTAGGTGGGGGAACTTTCGCAATCATTGCAGTTACAACTAACTTCGCAGCGGCTGCGGGTGCAGTTTCTTCCATGATCGTTACTTGGATCCTTTTCAAAAAACCGGATATAGGTCTGACCTTGAACGGTGCCTTAGCTGGACTTGTGGCAATCACTGCTCCATGCGCAAACGTAAGTATCAGCTCTGCGATCATCATCGGACTTGTAGGCGGAGTGCTCGTAGTATTCAGCGTTTTATTCTTCGATAAGATCCATGTAGATGATCCTGTGGGAGCCGTTTCTGTTCATGGAGTTTGTGGCGCTTGGGGAACTATCGCTGCGGGTCTATTTGCAGAGCAGGCTTTTGGCGGAGTGAACGGCCTATTCTTCGGTGGCGGGATCGACCAATTATTGGTTCAGCTACAAGGTGTAGGGATCGGATTTGTTTGGTCATTCGGCGCGAGTTTAGTGATTTTCTTAGGACTCAGATTTACCATCGGTCTAAGAGTTTCCGAAGACGAAGAGATCCAAGGTTTGGATATTCTGGAACACGGAAACGAAGCATATCCAATTTCCAAATAACGAACTTCCGAAAACCTCCGCGGTTGACTGCGGGGGTTTTCTTTTACGTTGACGAAAAAGAAAGGTTCCTCCCGAATTGAGGTATGCGTTCTGGATTTTCCATCCGCTTTTTCCCAAAATCGCTTTTCTTGCTCTGTTTTCTTTTTTTCGGCTGCTTCGAATACGAAGAGACGCTGACCATCAATTCGAACCTAAGCGGTACTTTGGAAATCTCTTATGTGGTTCCTACCAAACGTAAGTCGGAAGAATCTCTGATCAAATTTCTTCCTACTAGACAGGAAGAAATCCAGAGCAGATTGAACAAAGGTTTTTTTGCCAAAAGTCTCGTACTAAAAGATTATACCTTCCAAAAATTAGAAAGTTCCGAAGCAGAGCCAGGCGCATTCCGTGAAAAAGCAAAAGTCTCTTATAAACTAGAATTCACCGATATTTCTCAGCTGGAGAACGTGCTTATAGGAAACGTTCAGATCAAAAAAGAGAAGGCGAATACTATCTATATCAAAAGAGAATTCCCTTCGATCAGCAAATCTCTAGAATCGATGCAGATGGATGGAGAGAAAAAAGTCTTAAGTGAAACTTTGAGACTGATCCGTGGAAATGCACTTAACTTCAAAGTGAATTTTCCTATCACTTCTGTTTGTTATACGAATCGTGGAGAACAAAGTTTAGGAAGATTGGCTTACAGATTACCTCTCGCAGACACTGTGGAGAAGTTCGGGAACAAATCCTGGGACTACAGGATCACCTTCGTGTATTGATTCTTTAAGTGAAGATTGGGTGCTTGTCGCAAGGCCTTCGGCACATTGCCCTACGGGCAACGTCGACAAGCTGGTACTTAGGTTAATTTTTCGTCTGTGTAAATTGGGTTGCCGCCATGTTGTTGGGTTGGGCGGTGTTGTTACAAAATCCCCAGTTCGCTGCAGTACTTACCGAAGAGTTCAAAACCTTTTCGATCGCTTTCTGTGATTTCGTAATGTAGTTCTTGGGTGAGGTAGGTTCTGACTAGGTCGGAAGGAAGTCTGGATTCTTTTTGGATGATCTCTTCGATATGTGCGAGCCCGTATTTTAAGGAATCCTCATAGAAACTATCCGGTAATTCCAAAGGCTTTTTTGATGCCCAAAGTGCAAATATGAAAGAGGTTCCCGTGGTTTCATACCACCATTCTGCCAGGTCCTTTACCTCATAAACTTTCGGATCCCATTCTGCGAATAATGCGTTGTCCCCGAAAAGCATATGGGACCCACGTCCTATGGAAATTTCTTCTTTAATGATCTTAGGGTCTGTCGGAGCTACTTCGGGCAATTTTCCGGAATCATTATGTACTAATACTCTGACCAGAGCCATGCTGGTTCTGGATCCGTTGTCTGTGAGGATTCTGTAAGGAGGATAGTTCTCTTTCTTATTTTTGAAAAACTTAATGGAGCGGACCTGTTTGGAGGCGCAGACCCCGACTTTCATGGAAACTGAAAGTACGTCCTCATTTCGTAGGCATTCTATGGAGGATATCAGTCCTACGTCTACCAGGCCTCTCAATAAATAGTCCTTTAGGAGGGAGGGATTTTCTGGTACGACCTTATGTTCTGAATTTTGCTCAAATCCCCAGGTTAGGGGACGGGCGTTCAGGTGTTTAACGATTCCGATTCTCACTTATTGTTTTTTTCCAGAAAAAAGATCCGTTTTTTTAGCCTATTTACCAGAAAAACGATACTTCTCATCTAAGCCAGAAAAATTACTTTTTCCTTTCCTTTTCCAGGCTGTTTCCCGACTGTATTCCGGGGTAGGGACCTGTTCGTCCAATCTATGGAATGAGTCCGTCGAAACCGATGCTGATCAAAGTAGATTATGAGATCCTAAATGGTGATCATGAGGCTTTGCGTGCCTATTTGAATTCCCATATAGAAGGAAATCCTGCTTCCGTAATTTTGGATCTGGATGAGGTGCAAGTACTTACCTCGGTCGCTTTAGGAACCTTGGTTGCTTTCGCAAATCGTCTTCGAGGCCAGGGAGTGCTTTTGGAAACGATCAACGTCAGTCCTAAATTATTGGAAATTATTAAGTTAGTCTCTTTGGACCAGGCACTGGGTATTCGTTGATTTATGGATGATAATTTTTCCAGCTTCTCTCAGATTACAGACGAAGAGTTCAAATTCATCAAGGATTTGATGTATAAGGAAACTGGAATATTCCTGGCGGATCATAAAAAAATAATGGTCCAATCCAGGCTGAATTCCAGGGCCAGAATGCATAAGATGCAGAATGTTTCGGAATATATCCGAGGTCTACAGGCCGACCGTAAGTTTTTCCAAAGTGAACTTACCGAACTAATCAATCGTATCACCACAAACAAAACTGATTTTTTCAGAGAAAACCATCATTTCGAATTTTTGAAAGAAACCTTCTTTCCTTCCGTAGAGGAGAAGGCCCTAAAGTCCGGGAAAAAACAGCTTCGTATCTGGTCTAGCGCGTGTTCCACAGGCGAGGAACCTTATACGATCGCAATTACTTGTGCTGAATATTTTATGCATAAGCCAGGCTGGGATATTAAAATTTTTGCATCCGATATTGATACGAATGTTGTGCAGACCGCTCAAGAAGGTATTTACAAAGCTGACCGATTGGAGCCAGTGAGCGAGGCTCTTAAAAAAAGATATTTTCTAAAAGTGAAGGATCTCTCCGGAAAAAATCAGGATACCTATCAAGTAAAACCTGAAATTAAATCTATGATCGAATTTCATAAGGTAAATCTTTTGGAAACTCCTTATCCGATCAGAGAAAAGGTGGATTGTATCTTTTGTAGGAATGTGATAATATACTTTGATAAGCCCACACAAAAGAAAATTTTCGAAAACTTCGAGCATGTGTTGAAGGACAGAGGACTTTTGGTGATAGGCCATTCTGAAACTCTTTTTGGTATTTCAGAAGCATACAAATTCTTAGGTCATACTGTTTATCAGAAAAAGCCTAAAATTTGATCATAGTTAGTCGGAGAAAGTTTTATGTTTAAATCATTTTACATTTTTCTAATCGTTATTCTATTTTCATTTTCTTCCTGTAAGAATAGAGAGGATAAGGAACTATCAGAATGGGTGAAGAAGGGCGCACTTGTAGTTGATGTTAGAACTCCGACTGAATATGAAAAACGCCATTTTCCTGGAGCTGTTAATATTCCGATCGATAGTTTGCCGTTGAGAGTAGATGAGCTTGGCTCTAAGGACAAACAAATCATTCTGTATTGCCAATCGGGTGGCCGTAGCTTAAGAGCAAAAACCTTCTTAGAAGAAGAAGGTTTTTCTCAAGTAAGGGACGCAGGGAGAATAGATCGCCTATTCTCCGCAGTGTCTGAGTAAATTTTTAGTTTAATTTTCTGAACGATTAGAGTTTGAATTTTTCAGAGATATTTTTGAGTATCTCGGCAGTATTCGATAGATTTCGGGAAGAAGAGGACATTTGTTCCGCGCCCGATGCAGTATTGATCGTATGCTCATTTATTTGCATGATCACCTGAGAGATCTCCGAAACTGCTTTTTTCGGTTCGTCCGTGGCTAATTTTACTGCTTCCGATTCAGTTCTTACTTTTCCTGCGTTATCTGTCACGGCCTGGTTGATATCTGTTTGGGAACCAGTGATAGAATATAATCTATCCATAGCATCGGAAACCTGATCCACATTTCGGATAATCGCATGAATGATCTCAGTCGAAGCTTGGATTCCTTTTGCTCCACTGTCCAACTCTCCTGTGTTCTTGTTGATCATCGCTGAGATGGATTTAATAGAAGAAGCAGTCTTTTCCGAAAGTTTGGAAATCTCCTCGGCAACCACTGCGAATCCTTTTCCAGCTTCTCCTGCTCTTGCTGCCTCGATTGCAGCGTTTAAAGCGAGTAGCTGGGTTTGTTCAGAAATATCGTTGATGATTCCGATAATCGCAGTCATCTCTCCAGAAGATTTCAGAATATTCGAGATCATTGCGTTCATTCCGGAGAGTGATTCTTCTCCTTTTTTTGCCTGTAGAGAAATTGATTTCGCCATATTCAATGTGGCTTGAACTTCATTGCCGATTTGATTCACGCTTTGAGAAAGTTCTGTGATCTTGATCTGGAATTCTGAAATGTTTTTGTACTGATTATAGATGGAACCGGAAATATTATCCATCCCTGCGGACATCTCTTCGACTGTGGCCGACATTTCTTCGGTAGAAGCAGCTGTAGATTGAGCTCCATTAGAGAAATTTTCAGAACTTGCAGATAGTTCTTCTGCGGAAGAGGCAAGTTCTTGGGAGATCTTTTGGATATCTCTTACGGAAGTTCTCAAACTTTCTAAGAAGGAGTTGGTATCCTTACTGAGATCTCCAATCTCATCTTCATGATAAATTTTTAAACTAGCTGTAAGGTCTCCTGTGGACATGGAACGGAATAATTCTCTTGCTTCTAGTAATGGATGGAGGCGAACATTCACTATTCTATAAATAATAAATATAGAAACGATTAGGAAAATAAAGGCAAATGCAATGATCCTGAATAACATTTGATGGACTACTTCTGCAAGTTCGTCTTTGGATACAACAGCGGAAACTCTTAAGCCGTATTCTGGAACATCGTAAACAGTTGCGATTTTATCTTTTTTGAAAAAATACTCCATATGTTCTTCGGAAGGAAGGGTCATTAATTTTTTGCCCCAATCCGTTTTACTTAAATCTAATTTCAAGATGAGGGATTTATCGGGATGTCCTACTACTACCCCATGTCGGTCTGTGATTGCAATGTATCCATCGGAACCAATTGTGATACCGTTCACAACGGTCTCCGTCATTTTACTGAGGGAAATGGCAAAACCTAATATACTTACTACCTGATTTCCGTCTTTTGCAGGAACAGTTAGAACTGCGACAGCCTCTCCGGTAACCGGAGAAGGGTTTACCTTACTCAAAAGACTTTTTCCTTCTAAGGCAGCTTTAATATTATCATCGAAACCGGTTCCTCCCCAGCGGAAATTATTGGCTTTACCTGTGGCATCTGCAAAGACCATTGGATTTGTTTCTGGAGTAGAGAGGAATACGTTCTCATATGTATTATAATTTTTGAATATATTGGCAAGTTCCGGATTAAGACTGTTTTTATCTCTGGCGATTGAAGCTTTTATGAACGGTTTGTTGGAAGTTACAAACTCCGCCAAAACGGTTTGCTGATCGAAGAAGAACTTAATGTGTTTTCCTGCGAGTTTTGAGATCTTTTTCATCTCATCAATATAGGCTTCTTCCACATATTTTTTTGCGGTAAAATATGCGAATGAGGAAATTCCCACTGTAAGTAGAACGATTGTAATTGTACTTACTGCTAGGATAATGATCTTTAAACTGTTTCTTTGCATTTGTGAGTCGAACCGGGTCGAATTATATTTTGAACTTTTCAGTTATATTTTTTAGTATTTCCGCTGTGGTGGCTAAGTTCTGGGCAGATGAGGACATCTGTTCTGAACCGGATGCAGTATTTAAGGTGTGTTCATTGATTTGAGTGATTACCTGTGCAATTTCTCTTACTGCTCTTTTTTGCTCGTCGGTCGCAAGTTTTACACCTTCTGCTTCTGTTCCGACTCGATCCGATTGTTCGTCTACAGATCTATTCACTGATTCTTGCGCAGAAGTGATCTCGAATAGATGGTTCATCGCTTCGCCAACTGAATCCACATTTTTGATGATACTATGCAGGATCTCCACTGAGGACCGAATTCCTTTGGCTCCTTCGTCCAATTCGGAATTGTTCTTATTGATCATCTCCCCAATCGATTTGATAGAAGATGCGGTTTTGACAGAAAGTTTGGATATCTCTTCTGCAACGACTGCGAATCCTTTACCTGCTTCTCCAGCTCTTGCCGCTTCTATCGCTGCATTCAACGCAAGGAGCTGAGTTTGATCGGAGATATCGTTGATGATCCCGATGATGGATTTCATCTCTCCGGAAGACTTCAGGATATTTTCTATCATGTTACTCATTCCTGTGAGTGAACTTTCTCCTTTTTTTGCTTCTTGGGAGATAGACTCGGCGATCTGCAGAGTGTTTTTGATCTCTGATCCTATCTTTCTTACTCCAGAGGATAGTTCCTTTATTTTAGTATGAAATTCTAATATATTTGAATATTGTCTATCTGTGACTGAAGAGATATTCTCCATCCCTGCGGACATCTCTTCTACAGTAGCTGACATTTGTTCGGAAGAGGCAGCTGTTGACTGTGCTCCCGTAGCAAAACTCTGAGAAGAAACTGTCAATTCTTCTGCAGAAGAGGCGAGCTCCATCGCGATCCTTTGTATATCTTTGAGAGAAGATCTGAGGCTTGTGATAAATGAATTCAAATCCGCGCTCATTGCACCAATCTCATCGTTGTACACAACTTGGATGTCAGCCGTTAGATCGCCTTGGGACATTGTTTGGAAAAGTTTGCTGGCATTTTCCAATGGATCCAATCTCTTCTTTAGAAGAATATAAAGTAAGAAAATAGAAATTCCAACTGTGGTTAAACTTATAAGTCCTATCGAAAGTAATAATTCTCCTAATGCTTCTCTGATCTCTGTTTTGGGCTGGATTGCGATTACAGACATCCTCCATTGATCTAATCTGTAAACAGTTGAATATCGATCTGCACCCTTGAAGCTGAATTCAAAAATTTCTCCGCTCTTTAGTTCCAGCATCTTCTGGCCATAAGGTTCTTTGGCCACATTCAAATTCATGATCATCTCTTTTTTAGGGTGAGCAATCACTAAGCCCGTTTGGCTCATTACAGAAACGTAACCTTGTTCCCCGATACGGATCTTATTGATTACTTTTTCAGAAACATCCTCGAAGGAGAGCGCGATATTCAATACTCCTACAATAGTTCCTCCGTTTCGGATCGGAACAGAGATGACTGCAACTGGAAGTCCTGTGATCGGAGATTTTTGTGGAGGACCTAAATAAGATTTTCCTTCTTTTACGGATTCTATATTATCTTTTAATTCGTCACCTTGGGCCTTATAACCGAGAGACTTCCCGCCTAGGCTATCTGCTAAGATTCTTTTTTCTCCATCCAAGCTCATTACGAAAATGTTTTCGTAAATCCCATATCTTTGGTGAACTTCTTTAAAAAAATCTCCAGCGATCGGTTTTCCTGTAAGCGCGGTTTGTATTGCTCTTGGATCCGCCGCTAATGTCTTCGCCACGTTAGTATGAGAGAGTAAAAATGCATCGAACTCTTGAGCAACTACTGCCACCACATTCTGCATTTGATTGAGATGGTTTTCTGTGATCTTTTTTTGGCCAAAATAATAGGCGTTACCCGAGATCAATAACGTTAGCACGGTAAGAATAACGATACCTGCGCCTAGAAGAATGAACTTTAAACTGCTTTTTTGCATACCTATAATAAGGCCTTCCTGAAGAGGCTAAGAGTTATAATAATTCGTCGGCCTAATTGGACAAATCCTTTCAGGCTCTTTGTCACTAGAGCGATTTTTCTTTATGAAGAAGGCGAATTGTATCTAGGAAAAGGGTGCAGTCAAGACTTTAGTGCTTTTGCGTTAGTGAGTTTGTATGCTTACTTACTTCGGATTATCTATGTATTGGTTTGCCACGATTGTTGGAGTTCCGACACCCCCAGAAAGAATACTAAATCGGCACGGTTCTTAGTTGCGTTTTGGATAAGCAGGTAGAATTTGGAAAACGAATTGGAACCTGTCCATTATTCGGTGCTCTATCGGGAGATAATTTCTTTCTTCCTTTCTGTATTCGATAAGGATCGAGAACTCCTTTTTTTGGACGGAACGGCAGGAGAAGGAGGACATAGTCTTCTACTCTTAGAACAATTCCCTAATTCTAAACTGGTTTTGGTAGATCGAGACTCGGTCATGTTATCCAGGGCCCAAGCAAGACTTTCCGCGTATTCTCCCAGAGTTATTCCTATCGAAGCAAACTTTTCCGACCTCGACTCAGAGTTCTTGAGCGGCTTCGGTGTTTCCAGTCCCCCAGACGGTATCCTTTTGGATTTGGGAATTTCTACATTTCATCTATTACATGCTGGAAGAGGTTTTAGTTTTAGGGAGAACGAACCTTTGGACATGAGACTTTCTTCTTCCGGCGGTATCTCTGCAGAAGATGTGATCAATACTTATCCAGAAAAGGCTCTCAGTAAAATTTTTTACGAATACGGGGAAGAGCGTTGGACTAAGAAGATTGTAGAGGCAATCCTAGAAAGAAGAAGACATTCTAGGATCGGTTACTCAGGTGACCTTGCACAATTGGTCTCCAGAGTGATTCCTAGGAAATTTTGGCCTCCAGGAAGACATCCTGCTACAAGAGTTTTTCAAGCTTTGCGGATCGAAGTAAATCAAGAGCTTCTTCATATAGAGATAGGAGTTAAAAAACTTTTGGATCTGGTCGCAAAAGGTGGACTCTTACAAGTCATCTCTTTCCATTCTTTGGAAGATAGGATTATTAAAAATTTATTCAGAGATTACGCAAGAGGTGGAGAAGCTAAACTCCTTACCAAAAAGCCCGTGCTTCCATCAGATATCGAGACAAAGGAAAATCCTGCTTCTCGTTCTGCAAAATTACGTGTCATTCATAAATCACTTCCTACCGATACTGAAGAGGAGGAGGATGAGGAAGAATGAGCAGGGTTTCAGAATTTTTATCCCTCCGTCTTTGGCCCGATCTTGGATTTTTATTCCGAGTGTTTGGCTGGATTATCGCTCCATTTAGTATCGCACTTTTATTTGTTTGGCAAAATGTTCAGGTTTCCAGATTAAACCGTGAACTTGCTATCGCTTCCCAAGAAAAAGAAAAACTTTTAAAGAAGAATGATGATTTAAAAATTGGAATGGCAACTTATACTTCTGCCCGTAGGATAGAAGCCTTATATCGTAAAACATATCATTATTTACCGATCACAGTAGGAGATCGGATCATTACAGTTACTCTTCCTCCAGAAAGAAACGAGGCGGAACTTGAAACTTTCAGAGCTCCTTAATCTTTTTCCAGATATTAAAATAATCTCAGGATCTTATGCTCCGGATGAAACGTTCGACTTTGTTCGTACAGATTCCAGAAAATTAGAACCGAATGATCTATTCTGTCTTCCAGATTCTTCTGGAGATAAAGGTGTAGAATATGCAAAGGCCTCTTCTTCTAGATATCTATTAATAGGATCTAAATTAAAAATCCCGAAATTAGAAAACAAGATCGTTCTTAAGAGCAACCTTGATCCAGAAAGTTTGGCTGGACCGATTGCTTCTTTCATTTTGGGTGATCCTTCTTCCAAACTAAAAGTGATCGGAGTTACAGGGACAAATGGTAAAACTTCTTTAACTCATATCCTAGCTTATCTTGGAGAATCTCAGGGAAAATCCTGCGGTATTATTGGTACTACAGGTGTTAAATTTAAAGGAGTCCTATCTGACACAGGATATACTACTCCTGATCCAAGCAGTCTTCAATCCATTCTGAAAGAGATGTACGATTCTGGAGTGGAATATGTTTTTATGGAAGCGAGTTCTCACGGATTAAAATTGGGGAGGACCAACGGAGTCCATTTTAAAGTAGGAGTATTCTCCAATCTTACTCAAGACCATTTGGATTTTCATCCAAATATGGAAGATTATCGAAATAGTAAGGCTCTTTTATTCTCTTCCGTAGCTTTGCATCCGGAAACTTTTGGAGTAATCGATTCAGATGCTCCAGGTGGAAAAGATTTTAAATCTGTAGTAGAAACTTCTTCTCCGAATTTAAAAATTTTCTCTCTTGGAAGAAGTTCCCAAGATTTTGAGATACATTCAGAAGCATTCTCACTAGAAAAAACTTCTTACCAAATTCGACTTCCGGATGAATGGGGTGGGGATACTAATATTAGTACTAATCTTTTGGGCGGTTTTAATGTAAGGAATACCGCACTTGCTTTCGTAACCGCGCTCGGTTTAGGTTGGGAAAAAAAATCTCTTCTTTCCGCTTTGGAAAGTATTCCTCAGATCCCAGGAAGATTTCAGATCTATTATAGCAAAGATAAATCTCGCATGGCTGTTGTTGACTATGCTCATACTCCCGACGCACTGGAGAATATTTTAAGAAGTATCCGGGAATCTAAGCCTAAGGAGCTCGTTGCACTTTTTGGATGCGGCGGAGACAGAGACAAAACCAAACGACCAAAGATGGCAAAGATCGCCTGGGAACTTGCAGACAAGGTAATTCTCACTTCTGATAATCCAAGAACAGAAGATCCTGAAAACATCTTAGATGATGTTCAAGCTGGTTTTCCTTCCGGATATTCTCCATTGCTACGAGAAGTTGATAGAGCAAAGGCAATTTCTTTCGGGATCTCTCACCTAAAAGAGGGGGGATGTCTTCTTGTGGCTGGAAAGGGACACGAGGATTACCAGATCATTGGCCGAGAGAAAAGGCATTTCGATGATGGGGAAGAGATCCGAAAGGCATTCGGTCTATAATCGCAAACCAGGAAGCCGGCATTGTACCGGCTCTAAATCCAAAAAAAATGTCTCAGATCCTGACTTACGTCGATAATTAAGCCAAAGAAGACGATTTTCTTTTTTTACGTTTACTCGTGCTCGGCTAGAGTGAATCTGTCTTCATAGAAATGATATGTTTTACTTTTTATACGAAAGATTTTTCCAAGACCTAGATTCTTTAAGACTTTTTAGCTATGTAACCGTTCGGGCTTTAATGGCCGGACTGACTTCTATGTTCCTGACTTTTTGGTTTGGTGGAAGAGTGATCGATTTCTTGCACGGATTAAAATTCAGAGAAAGTGTAAGGGATGATGGACCGAAATCTCATAGCGCTAAGTCCGGAACTCCAACAATGGGCGGCCTCATGATTGTATCTGCCCTAGTGGCGTCCGTTCTTCTTTGGGGAAATTTAAGAAATCCTAATATTCTTTTGTTGCTCGTTTGTTCTATTTCTTTTGCGACCTTGGGATTTATGGATGATTATATGAAATCCGTAAAAAAGATCAAAGGTGGTATGAGAGCCCGCACTAAGTTTGCGGTTTCGGTAGTTTTAGCTGCGATCTTTTGTTTAGTTTTCTTGTATTCTAGTGGAGAAGCTCCAAAAGGTACTACTGGTAAAATTTTATTCCATTTGACGGATCTATTCCTGCCTTTCGTAAAAGGCCCTGTTCTATCCTGGGGATATTTTGCGATTCCATTTTCGATTTTAGTAATATTAGGATCTTCTCATGGAGTAAACCTGACTGACGGTTTAGACGGTCTTGCTGGAGGAACTGCCGGGATTGTAGTTGGGACTCTTGGATTGATTGCTTATGTTTCAGGAACTCCCGTTGCTGCAAATTATCTGAATATTCCTTACCTTCCTCATGCTCACGAATATAGTGTATTCCTTGCCGCATTAACAGGTGCGTTGATAGGTTTTCTTTGGTTCAATAGTCATCCTGCCCAAGTATTCATGGGAGATACAGGATCCTTATTTTTAGGGGCAACCATTGGACTTACTTGCGTAATGTTGAAGAAAGAGATCCTACTTGTTATCTTGGGCGGGATCTTTGTTGCAGAATCCTTGTCGGTAATCTTGCAGGTAGGTTCTTTTAAACTTACCCAGAAGCGAATTTTCAAAATGGCGCCTTTGCATCACCATTTCGAATTGGGAGGAGTCCCAGAAACTAAGGTAGTCATCCGATTTTGGATCGCAGCCATCATTCTTGCGATCATCTCCTTATCTAGTTTAAAAATACAATGAAGGCTCTCGGGAGAAAGTTCAAAGATTTTTGGGAATCTCCCGATTCCCCCTTCGATCTAGTCTTAGTCGGATCAGTATTTTTTCTTTTACTATTTGGAATATGCGTAATGTATTCCAGTTCCTCTGTGACTGCTTGGAGAGAATTCCAAGATTCAGAGTATTTTTTAAAAAAACAATTGGCCTGGGCAATCATCGGCCTAGTGGTATTTTTCTTTTTTGCAAATTTTCCCTATAAACGTTTAGAAAAATTTGCGTTAGGCGGAATTGTAATCAGTGTTCTACTTTTGATTTTAGTATTTATTCCAGGTATCGGGAAAGCGGTCGGTACCTATTATGGAAGAAATTTCCATAGATGGATTGGGATTGGACCTTATCAATTGCAGCCTTCCGAGATTGCAAAATTGGCTGTGGTAGTCTATCTATCTTCTCTTATAGTAAAACTGAAATTAAAAGAGAGCAGAGATCCTAAGAAGTTCATTCTTCCTGCTGTTTTATTACTTACAGTTCTAATTTTGATCTTAGCAGAGCCGGCCTTCGGGACCACGATGGAAATTTTATTCGTTGTGATCGCGTTCGTATTCTTATTCGGATTTCCAATCCGTAATCTTCTACTTGTAGGCTTGGTATCTCTTCCTTTGGCATATCTTTTGATTAGCCAAGTGGGTTACAGAAGGAAAAGAATGGAAGTTTGGTTGGATCCATACCGCTTTCGTTACGATGAAGGCCATCAATTGGTAACTTCTTTTCGAGCGTTTTTGGATGGTGGATGGTTTGGAAATAAATTAGCGAGTGGTTATGCTCATAGATATTTAACCTATAGCCATACAGACTTCGTTCTTGCGACCTATGTAGAGGATTTTGGTTTTATTGGATTCTTATTCTTCTTTGCTTTAGTGATGATACTCTTGTCTCGGGTTTATGTTTTGTTAAAAAGAGTAGAGGACCCATTTGGTTTTTATTTGGGGGCAGGTTTACTTTTTATTTTAGGAACCCAATTTGTTATCAATAGTTATGTGGTAACGGGTCTTTTTCCAATTACTGGGATTAGCTTACCGTTTATGAGCTACGGAGGATCTTCACTTCTCGTGGTTTTGGCGGCCTTCGGAATTCTTGTCAATATAACCAGAAAAGAAAACATAGGCGTATGAGATCGGTTTTAATCGCAGCCGGCGGGACCGGGGGGCATATTTCCCCAGGGGTTGCGCTGGCAGAAAGTCTTGTAAGTCGAAAAGATTCCTTAGGTATCTCTAACGTTTTTCTACATTCTCTTATCCGAAATAAGGATAATCCAGATTTGAAACAAGCTCCTTGCGAAGTTGTCTGGCATAATACTCCGTCTCTCTCTGGAAATATTCTTTTATTACCTTTCAGATATATATTCCAACTTTTCAAGTCTTGGATCAAGTTCAGACAGCTTGGTGTGGATGCAGTTGTCGGAATGGGCGGATATTCCAGTGTTCCTGCTCTTTTATACGCTGTGATATTCGGTAAAAAATTATATCTATGTGAACAGAATTGTATTCCAGGAAAAGTGAATCGTATCTTCTTCAGATTTGCAAATAAGGTCGCTTTCAGTTTCCCTCCAAAGGATACAAAAGTCTCTTGTAGTTGGGAAATATTAGGAAATCCTTTAAGATCTAAAACTATACCTAAACTTGCTTTGAAGTTCAGCGAAAAATGGGATCCTAAAAAGAAAAAACAATTTAACGTTTTAGTAATGGGTGGTTCTCAGGGTGCAAGACAGATCAATAATATGGTAGTCAACCTGATGAAACATGAAGTGATCCAGGAAAGATTCCGTTTTAGAATGTTAACAGGCACTGCTCTTTACGATGAAGTTTCCAAAAAAACTAAGGATGCAGATCTAATCTCTTATTCAGATAATATGGCAGAACATTATGATTGGGCCAATATGGTGATTGCTCGTTCTGGTTCTGGAGTTCTTTCAGAATGTGCCGCTTATGCACTTCCAATGATCTTAATTCCTTATCCTTTTGCAAAAGATGATCATCAAACTGCGAATGCAAAGTATATGGAAGCAAATGGTGCTGCAGCATTGCTTGAGCAAAGAGATGAGGATGAAAGCAAATTATTCCGCATTTTGGATCAGTTTGCGGAGAAACCTGAGCTTTTGAACGAAATGTCCATTAGATCATTAGAATGTTCTCATGTAGAAGCATCTACTGAAACTACCAGCTTCTTCTTCGAAAATACTAAATAATGGAAAACGGATCTATCCAGCAAAGACTGGGATTTTCCAGACCTTTTTTCCTAGGAATCGGTGGCTCTGGTATGTCCAGTTTGGCTCATATCTTGGCAGATGCAGGTCTCGAAGTTTCGGGTTACGATGGCAAAAAAAGCCAGGTCACTGAAAACTTAGAGAAGAAGGGAGTAAAAATATTCTCTAAACTTTCCGATCTCGAAGAGAATATCGGATACGATTCTGCAATCTATTCGTCTGCCATTCGTTTGGATTCTCACCCTATTGCCAATTTTTTTAAACAAAAAGGAATCCGATTCTTTCATAGATCAGAAGTTTTACATCTATGCTTTGAACATCTTACCTGCATTGCGGTAGGCGGTTCTCATGGGAAAACAACGACCACAGCTATGACCGCTCATATACTTAATGATTTAGGATATTCTCCTTCTGTTATGGTTGGAGGTGATGTTTCCTTTTTGAATGGTGTAGGCGGAAGATTTTCTCCTGGAAAGATAGGTGTTTTTGAATCGGACGAATCCGATGGCACATTCTTAAATCATAAAGCCCAGGTGCGTATTCTTACTAACATAGATGAAGACCATTTGGATTTTTATCATACTCGAGAAAAACTGTTAGAAGCATTTTCTAAATTTATTTCTGCCGGAACACACACTGTAGTTTTGGATATGGACGATCCTGGAATATTAGATTGTCTCGATCTAATCCAAGACAAATCTAAAATTTTCGGTTTCACTTCTTCTTTAGGATCAAATGCTAAATCGAATGGTTTTAAAAATTTAGTACATTATAAAATTGAAAATAAGAAGCTAATATTCTTTTTAGATGGAAAAGAGTTTGAGATCACTTCTCGATTCCCCGGAAAACATTATCTTACAAACTCACTTGCGGGAGTACTTGCTGCTTATTCTTTAGGAGCTGATCCTGAAAAGGCCTCCATGTCGGTTTCCGAGTATGCTGGAGTCAAGCGTAGGTTGGAATATATTGGAAACAAGGACGGTGTAGAAATTTATGATGATTACGGTCATCATCCAACTGAAGTCCAGGCAGTTCTTTCTTCAATAAAAGAGCTATCTGGCAGAGATGGAAGAGCTGTTATCCTTTTTCAGCCTCATCGATTTACTCGAACTAAAAATTTATATAGAGAATTTGCAAAAAGTTTAGATGCAGGAGATATCGTTTTCCTTCTTCCGATTTATTCCGCTGGAGAAGAGCCAATTCCGGGAATAACTTCCGAGTTGATCGCTAATTCTATGAAAACGAAACCTCTATTATTGTCCGGCGATCTTAAATTAGATATTACGTTTATTAGAAACACCTTAAAATTTGGAGATAGGCTGATTACTCTTGGAGCGGGGAACGTGAGAGACTGGGGACTCGCCTTTATGGATAGTGAAGAAAAGAAATAACTTGTAAAAATTCTCCGGTATAGTCTAGTTTGATGGAGATCTAATTTTATTTTTAGAGAAATTTGATACCTAACGGGATTCGATTTGTTTCTGATTTTTTAAAATACCCCATTCAGGAGATAAACTTTTGTTTGTTAGGAATATGGATGGATCTTTTTCAGCAACCTGATTGCCACAGCGTAAAGAATTTTGAACAAGTTCGGCTTTTAAAAGAGAAATATTCTATATTACAAAATTAAACTCTTCGAAAACGAGTATTTTTTTTGAGAATTTCTCTCGGGTGCATGCGTTACTTGCTTATATAAGTTGGATGATATTTGAGGAGCTTAATGTTTCGTAAATTTCTATTAGAAAATGCTTATTGGATAGCACCCATTGCTCTGGTACTTTATACATTATTTACTGTTCCGACAAATGATGGATTTAACTCGGATTCAGCGCTTAAATTATTTCAAGCGAAAGGACTTTTGGCAACTTCCTATTCGGACCAAGAAGTATTCTATCTAGGAAAAAAATGGGATCCTGATTATCTAGCTCATCCAAACAGAAAATTTTTGATTTTAAGACCGGATGGGGGATATTGGGGACAGTATTCGATTTTTTTCGCAGCGGTTACTGCGCCAATTTTGTATCTGTTCGGCACTTCAGCATTAGTACCATTTTGTATCTTAATTTATTTTTTATCTATAGCTATATTTAAAATTATCTATAAACCGGAACGATTTACAATCTTCTTCGCATTACTTTGTACTCCTATATTCCTTTATTCCTTAGAATATAGTGAGAATACCTTGTTCTTACTATTTGCGGGAATTGGACTGTCATTGTATTTCAAAAATCCAAGTTTGGATTGGAGGTTCTCCGATCGTTTCCTTGCTGGATTTTTTTTAGGGGTTACAGTGTGGTTTCGGTTGGAGCCTTTTATTTTTATTCCGGCTCTCGGTTTAGCTATTCTAATAGCAGAATACAAGAGAATACTCAGTCTAGATTTCTGGAAAGGTAACGGAATTTTTGCGTTAGGTATTATCCTCCCGATACTTGTCTTTGTATTTTTTAACACGTACGCGTACGGAAGTTATTTAGGACCTCGTTTCGAAGTTAACAGTAATGTAGCCTGGGATATCTCCGTTAAGTTAAAACAACTTTTCGTTATAGCTTTTTTCGGGTATTGGAAACTCGGGTTTTTCGGCTATATGCCGATTTTATTATGGGTTATTTTTGATCGGACTTTTTCAGAAACTGCGCTAAATCTTCGTGAGAAGGTTATCATACTTTTATTATTAATTTATATTCCTTTATTAAGTTTTTCTGTTAGTACGGAAGCCTTTGTCAGTTGGGGACCACGTTATTTATCCCTATGTATTTTCCCGGGCTTATTCCTTTTGGATGATTGGTATCGAATTAAATCGAAAAAAGCATTCTCTAAGTTAGGTGTCGCCGCTTTAATAATCTTCGTTTCATTTTCCATTGCAGCTACCCTTAAGGGGCTTTCGATGATTCGAGCTTCTTACAAACAAATTAAGGTAATGTCCGGAGAATTCGAAAAATATAAGACTGATTATATTGTCACTGGGAGCGAGATTATTAGCGGACATTTCGGTCGTCTTTCACTTTCAATTCCTTGTTTTTACATCAGAACTTCTCGTGATGGAGAAATAATTTCGGATAGATTATTTAGTGAGAAAACAAACAAAAAGATCGGGTTTGTTGTTTCTAAATATAAAACGAAAGATATCGCCCAGGAAATGGATGGGGAAGAAGAAGATATAATTCTCAAATTCCTGAAATATGTAACACCACATGTAATCCAATACCCGGATATTACTAGTAAAGAATCTGGACAATTACTCGGCTACTTTTCTAGGAAAAGCAGGTTGCTTGAAAGTAAGGAAACTCGATTTTACTCCATTTATATTTTTGAGACCAAATAATAACGATAAATTTTGAACGGAAGCCCCAGATTGAGCCTGTCGAAAGTTTAGGTTATGTGGTGTAATGCGGTCTTTTTGATTGATAATCTGTGGAAAAATCATTGGACTATATTCGATTATGAATTAGTCTGGTAGACACTAAATTTATCGAATGAAGTTAGTAATTAATATCCCTTGCTATAACGAGGAAAAAACTCTTTCTACGGTCCTCGCCGAAATCCCGAAAAAGATTCCCGGTATTAAAACTATAGAAATCCAGATCGTGGATGATGGATCTACGGATCGTACCTCTGAGATTGCGGCAAGCTACGGCTGTAAAATTATTTCGCACAAAAAAAACCTAGGATTGGGTCGAGCATTCAAGTCCGGAGTAGAGGCTGCCCTGGAGGGTGGTGCGGATATTTTTGTAAATACTGATGCGGATAACCAATATCCTTCTTCCTATATTCCAGATTTAATCACTCCAGTTATGACCGGTTCAGCAGACATTGCCATTGGAAATAGAGTGCCTTGGAAGGTAGAATATTTCTCTCCTTTAAAAAAGATACTTCAATGGTTTGGGAATTTAGTTGTTCGAAATCTAATCGGTACTGATGTTCCAGATACCGTTTCTGGATTTAGAGCCTACTCCAGAGAAAGTCTTTTAAGATTAAACGTCACTACTAAGTTTTCTTATGTTTTAGATACGATCGTGCAAGCAGTTAAAATGGATCTGACTGTTTCTTCTATTCCGATCCCTACAAATCCTCCGACTAGAAAGTCTCGGCTGTTTAAAAATATATTCCAACATATGTGGAAGTCTGGAACCTCATTGGTAAGACTCTTAATTATATATAGGCCGTTTCATTCTTTTGGAGTTTTGGCTATTGCTACTTTTATTCCTGCTTTAGCGATTGCCATACGCTTTCTTATCTTTTTCTTCTTAGGGATTGGAAAGGGACATGTGCAATCTTTATTGTTCGCTGTAGTTTTAGTAATTATTTCAGGATTGTTTTTGGTTTCTGGGATTCTGGCTTTTTTAATAGGAATCAATCGAAAATTGAGTGAAGAGATTTTGTATTTTGAAAAGAAGAGAACTTTTTCAGGAAATTACTCTGCTGGCAGTTTAGGTTCTTCTAAAGTGTCAAAGTCTCGTCAGTAATCGGTTATGTCGAATGTGAAGAATGTTTCTCTTTTGGGGCCGATTGCTCCTTATCGAGGCGGGATAGCGCAATATACAACTTTCCTAAAAAGTTCTCTTTCAAAGATCTGTAATTTACAAACGATCTCATTTAAAAGGCAATATCCTAAGTTTCTTTATCCTGGAGAAAGTGACGTTGATCCTTTTTCAATGGGTAGAGATCCTGAAGTAAATTATTTACTCGATGCTTTAAATCCTTTCAGCCTAATTAAAGTTGCAAATAGTATCATTAAAAGTAGGGCTGACTTAGTTATTCTTACCTGGTGGACTTTGTTCTGGGCTCCAGGATTTGCTTTTATTGCTTTTCTCCTTCGTAGAAAAAAGATCCCTGTCATCTTTCTTTGCCATAACCTATCTGATCATGGGTCCAAAGGTTTAAAAAAATCAATCGTTGAATTTTTATTATCAAACGCGGACGGTTATATTGTCCATTCCGGAGAACATAAGGATTTCCTAAAATCCAAGTATCCCGAAAAACCTGTATTAAAAATTCATATTCCTGCTTATGAAGAATTTCCTGAACCTAAAGGCCTATTAAAGAAAAGGGGAAGGTTAGAGCTTTTATTCTTCGGCTTTATTCGACCGTATAAGGGTCTGGATATTTTATTCCATGCCCTTGCTAAATTAAATGATCGGGAAGTGTATTTGACGGTCGCGGGAGAAACTTGGGAAGATAAGGATATTATTTATAATATAGTTAAAAGTTTAGATCTTCAAAATGTAGAACTACATCTTTCATATACCAAAGAAGAAGAGCTTGCTGAATACTTTTTTAGATCGGATGCCGTTGTTCTTCCTTATCGTTCTGCATCTGGAACTGCAGTAGGTGCGGTTGCTTATCGATATGATTGTCCGATTATTGCCACTCGTGTAGGGGGGCTTGTCGACATTGTAACAGATGGAGAGACTGGATATTTAGTTGAGCCTGACTCCGCAGAAGCAATTGCCGAAAAGCTCAAGGTGATTTCTAGAAAAGAGCTTGCTGGGATGAAAAACGCAATCCGCGATTTCAAAAAGGAGCTTACATGGGAACATGTAGCTGAGAAAGTTTTGAGATTCGAATGGAGAAAATAGGATAGCCAACAAAAAGAAAAGATTAAAGCTTTTTGCTACCTGCGTTATAAACCGGTATTGATTTCATTTTGCAAAAGTTCGAATTTAAACTGACTACCTTGTATTGTCATTATGGGAAATAACTTAAGCTTAAGTAAGCTAACTCTGATTTACGGGGTGGCTAATATTTTTTCAAAAGGGTTAACTTTTGTAATTTTTTTTGTTTTCACTTTCTTTTTGAAAAAGGAAGAAATTGGGGCCTTTGATCTTATTCTAACCAGCTCCACTTTGCTAGTTCCATTGATCTCCTTACAACTTTATGATGGGATTCTTAGATGGTGCTTAAATGAGGCCCATGACTCGAGTGAGGTTTCGAAAGTAATTTCCGGCGCGACGATAGCGGTCTCTTTAAATGTCCTTATATTCTCCGTAGCATACTGGATTTTAGCACTCATAATAGAAATTCCATTTAGCCTACTTATTTATTTATTTTTAATATGCCAGGTATTCTATACGATTGTTTTACAGTTTGCTAGATCTAGATCTCTAAACTTTGTATATGCTTTGTCGGGAGTGATCTACTCTGGAGCGTTTACTTTAGGTGCCTTACTCGTAATTTCGATCTCTGATTTCGGATTGAAGGGAATTATTTTTGCTAATTTGTTCTCTTCCTTTTTAACATTATTATTTCTTACATATAAAACCCAGTTCATCTCTTATTTCAGTTTTCGTGTATTCGACCCATCTTTATTGAGATCTATGTTGCGTTATACAGTGCCTTTGATCCCTAATCAGGTGAGTTGGTGGGCAATTTCTGAATCTAATAGATATATGATTCTATATTTTCTAGGAATTGCTGCAAATGGTTTGTTTGCAATTGCAATGAAGTTTCCTAATATCTTGCTGATCTTGCATCTGATATTTAATCAGGCATGGCAAGAAAAAGTAATTCGTTTATATGGGATGGAAGGTAGTAGAGCATATTTTGACAATGTGATTGATAAATATCTAAAATTATTATTAGGGTTAACGGCACTCGCGATCGGATTTTCTAAACTCTTATTGCCGTTTATAGTAAACCAAAGTTATTTTGAGGTCGGGCAGTATTTACCTGTCTTTTATTATGCAGTTTGTTTTCAAGCATTGGGAAGCTTTTATGGAGGAGGATATCTGGCTGCAAAAAAAACGACTGGTGCATTTTATACAACTGTGATCGGCGCTTTGGTGAATATAACTTTAAATTTGATCTTAATTCCGTATTTAGGTTTGTTAGGTTGTGCGATCTCTCTATTAGTCGGAAATATAGTATTGTTTGTTGCTCGCTATTTCCATTCTCGATCTTTCTTTGAGATAACCTTTCCGATCAAAAGTTTATTTGTTAATTTAGTGTTTATCATTTTATTTGGAATTTGTTCGATTTCAGGCATGTTTTGGGTCCAGCTATTGAATGCATTTGGATGTGTTGTGTATTTTACATATTTGAATAGAAAGATGATCCATAGTGGCATTCGATTTGGATTGAGTCGAATGACTAAAGTTGCAGAGAATTGATCTATGCGATTGATGGAATTTTTGCAAATCTACGAATAATTTGAGTTAGAAATGAAATTTATATACTACAAAGCTAAGAAGGGAAATTTCGGGGATGATTTGAACCCGTGGTTATGGGAGCATCTTTTTGGCAAAGAAGATGAGTCTGATGGTTTAGATTTAGTTGGAATTGGTTCAATCCTTTTTAACAATAATAAAATATTCAGCAAAGATCGTACTAAAATTGTTTTTGGAAGTGGGATCCGTCCAATGCCGGATTCGTTTGATCCGACTGGAAATTGGAAAATTCTATTTTTAAGGGGACCTTTATCTTCCAGTTATTTGGATAACCGATATTCATATATTACTGATCCTGCATACTGCGTTAGACAAACACAATTCTTTGGAGATACAATTAATCAAAAGAAGAAATACGAAATAAGTTTCATGCCACATTATCAATCCATTAGCTTTATCGATTGGGAAACGATTTGTAAGAAGTTGAAAATCCATCTGATTTCAAGTAAAAATGAGTTAGGGGTTGAGTTTACACTTAAAGAAATCGCGGCATCCAAATTTTTGATAACGGAAGCTATGCATGGTGCTATTTTAGCTGATACTTTTCGAGTGCCTTGGCATCGCCTCATTTTATCTACTCCCTATACTGAAGGTCCGTTAGTATCGGAATTCAAGTGGAATGATTGGCTCTTATCCATTAATAAGGCGGATAGCAGATCTACAGGGATTAAGTTATATGAGAAGTATTTGTTGGGAAAAATAATCAGCAAGGCAACTCTTAATAGAATTAATGTCGAATTTTTCGCGAAAAACGTCGTTCAGCGAAAAATTTTGCAGGCGCTCTCTCATGTCGAAACCTTTACTATATCGGACAATGAGGTAATTGATAAACTAGATAACCTTTTGGAGAAAGAAATTGAAAAAGTCAAAGAGATCCAAAAGAGTAGTTATAAAGACAAAGAGTAGCGTTCCGATTCAGTGACCATTGAATTAATTTCACCCAAAAATTCACTAGGTATTACAAGATACTGTAGAGACTTCGAATCGATTTTTAAATCGAAAGGTATAAACATAAAGTTTTTACAACAGCCTTCGAGTCCTGATTCTTTCGCACATTTTCATATAGGTAATAGTGGGCGAGAGCTATTAACTTCTGCTTTTCGCCATAGAAGAAAAGCGATCGTTACCATGCATGATGTTGTTCCGAGGCAGCCGATACTAAGGTTTTTTACAGAGCATATCCAATTATTTTTTCTTCGAAAACATAAGTTAGTGGTTCATTCCGAGTATGCGAAAAGACTTGCTACTCGATTAGGATATAATCAACCCATTGACGTACTTCCGATGGGACCTCATCCTTTAAACGATTCTTTAGATATAGAAAAATATGCCTCGATAAAAATGGAAAGAGCATCTCGGTTGAACGCTGAAGTAGAAGAGGGAAAAACAATCCTTCGTTTATGCCAACCAGGGGTTGCCAAAAAAGCTAAAGCGTTGCCTGAATTAGTAAAAGCTCTTTCGAAATATCCTCAAATTACCTTGGTAATTGCAGGGGGTGTGAAGGATAAAAAAACTAGAAAATTTATTCAGAAGTATAAGGGATCTAATTTAAAAGTGTTGGGCTATTGTGACGATGAAGTCCTAAATGATGAAATTCTAAAAGCCGATTATGTTACTTGTTTCCGAACTGATTCCGTAGGAGAGGCAAACGGGCCCTTGATTCTTTCACATTATTTAGGAGTTCCTGTTGTGGGCTGGTCTTTGGGTTCTATCCCAGAATACGAATTACCTGGAGATAGAATATTTCCTGAAGGGACTTCGATCGAAGAAATATTGGGTCTTCTTTTGTATAAAGATACATTTCAAAAAGTTAAACCGGAAATGCTCAGAAGTCGGGTGTTGGAGTATTGGGATTTAACATTTGAAAAGTATAAAAAAATGTATTACGACTTAGGCTGGATCTCCCCTTGAAACATAATGATTTAGTAAAATACCGTCCAGATATAGACGGGTTAAGGGCATTAGCCGTTCTATCAGTGGTAATATTCCATGCTTTTCCTTCCCTAATTACGGGGGGATTTGTAGGGGTTGATGTCTTTTTCGTAATTTCAGGTTATCTAATTTCGAGTATTCTTTTTAAAAATTTGGAAAAGGGGACTTTTAGCTTTTTCGATTTCTATGCAAGAAGGATACGCCGTATCTTTCCTGCCTTACTCGTCGTTCTATTCTTTTGTTTGTTCGCGGGATATTTTATTCTGTTGGGAGAAGAATATAAGCAATTAGGAAAACATACATTTGCAGGCAGTCTTTTCTTTTCAAACCTAGCTTTGTTAAATGAATTTGCAGATTATTTTAACCCAGCTGCGGAGTTGAAACCTTTATTACATCTTTGGTCGCTCGGGATTGAGGAACAATTTTATATATTTTGGCCTTTAGCATTATATGTAGCCTGGAGATTTAGGTTCAATCTATTTCTTGTCACTCTCATAGTAGCTATTATATCATTTTTTTGGAATATAATAGAACTTCATAGGAATCCTATTTACACCTTCTATTTGCCTAACACAAGAGTTTGGGAGTTACTATTTGGAGCAATTTTGGCTTGGTTCCAAGTGTATAAGGTCGAAACGATAGGTGCACTATTGCCGAATTATTTTAAGAAATTTGAATTTTCAAAGTATAGCATCTCTGCTTCACTCTTAGGTGAAAAACGATTTCAGAACAGTCTTTCTATTTTGGGATTCGTTTTAATTCTGATTGCTGTCCTCTTCTATAATAAAGAAACTTCTTTTCCGGGATATGCGGCTTTACTCCCCGTGATTGGGGCAATCGCCATCCTACTCTCCGGTCCGCATGCAATCATCAATAAAAGAATTCTAAGTACAAAGCCTATGGTCTTTGTCGGATTAATTAGTTTTCCTTTATATTTATGGCATTGGCCTTTACTCTCTTTTGCGACAATTGTAGAATCAGGAACTCCTTCTATCGAATGGAGAGTTATAGCAATATCTTTATCGTTTCTACTTTCCGTATTAACATGGCATTTTATAGAAAAGAATATTCGTTTTAAAGAAGGAAAACTTGTATTAGGTGCGCTAATTGGATTCTTATTGGTAGTTGCATTTATCGGGCAAAATATCAACAAAAAGAATGGCTGGGAATGGAGAATTAAAGCGTATAAACAGAATGCACAAATTTTTGAAGGTTGGCAAGTTGTTGATTCTTCCGCATGCATTCAAAAATTTAAGCCAAAATTTGGGGATAATATTGGATACTGTCTTTTAGGTTTTGCGGACCGAGAACCAGATGTTGTTTTGATTGGTGATAGTCATGCAAATTCTTATGCTTACGGATTGATCCGAAAATTTGAAAGCCAAGGATTGAACCTACTAAACATGGGATCTGGGGGTTGCCCTCCATTTTTCGGAATGATTGGAAATGAAAAATGGCCTTGCGAAAAAGAAAATCGGGCTTTGGAAATTATAGAGAAGGATCCGAAGTTTAAAACTATTATTTTGAATAGTGCAGGTCCGAGGTATGTAAATTTAAGTACCTACGATGATAAGACCACTCTTAAAGGTATTCGATATCAATACAGACCGGATATCTCGGATCCGAAACAAGCATTTCGACAGGCCTTTTATGATACGATGAGAAGATTAACTCAAGCCGGCAAAGAGATTATTTATATTGTGGATTTTCCCGAGTTGGATTTTGATCCAAAGAGTTGTGTTGAATTGAGGCCATTCCGTCTGAGCGCCAAAAATCTGGAAGAATCATGCCGGGTCAGACGAGTAGATTTTGATAATAGAAATAAAGAATATCATGAAATCGTAAATTCCGTTCGAAAGGATTTTCCTAACGTAAAGATCTGGGAGGCGTGGAAGGAATTTTGTGACGAAAAATTTTGTTACGCTCTAAAAGATGAGAAGTTATTGTATTGGGATAGTCACCATCTTTCGTTGGAAGGGTCCTATTGGTTAGGGAAAAAATATGATCCAAAGTGAACATCTCAAAGTTTAAGAAATATTTTGATATTTATAAAATTAAGAAAAAAACATGAAACATAATGATTTAGTGAAATACCGCCCAGATATAGACGGGTTAAGAGCGTTAGCTGTTCTCTCCGTAGTCCTATTCCATGCATTTCCTTCCGTAATAACTGGAGGTTTTGTCGGGGTAGATGTTTTTTTTGTAATATCTGGTTATCTTATTTCCAGCATACTTTTCAAAAACTTAGGGAAGGGGACTTTCAGTTTCGGTGATTTCTACGCTCGTAGGGTTCGCCGAATTTTCCCAGCCTTGCTGGTCGTGTTATTTTTCTGCGCGATTGTAGGTTATTTTATCCTTTTAGGAGAAGAGTATAAACAATTAGGCAGACACACGGTTGCGGGTAGTTTATTTTATTCTAATATAGCTCTTTTGGATGATTTAACGGATTATTTTGACACAACGGCAGAGATGAAACCTTTGTTACATCTTTGGTCCCTTGGGATAGAGGAGCAATTTTATATATTCTGGCCTTTGGCTTTGTATATCACTTGGAGATTTAGGTTCAATCTACTTCTTATTACTTTTGTATCCGCAATGGTTTCCTTTTTTTGGAATTTGATAGAATTTAATAGGAATCCGATCTTCACTTTTTATCTTCCTTATACAAGGGTTTGGGAATTATTGTTCGGTGCGATCTTGGCTTGGTTCCAAACTAGTAAAGTTGAAACAGTTGGAGATTTGTTACCGAATTATTTTAGAAAATTTGAATTTTCGAAATACCCAATTTCTTTCCCATTACTAAACAAAAGAATCGTACAAAATTCGATTTCGATTTTAGGATTTGGTCTGATTCTTATTTCCGTCTTCTTTTATAATAAGGACACAGCTTTTCCTGGCTTTGCAGCCTTGCTTCCAGTTTTAGGTGCACTATTTATTCTTTTGTCCGGTCCGGAAGGAATTGTGAACCGGAAAATTCTTAGTTTGAGAGCGATTGTATTTGTCGGGTTAATTAGCTTTCCATTATATTTATGGCATTGGCCATTATTATCTTTTGCAACAATTGTAGAAGCGGGGACACCTGCTCAAGAGTGGCGAATCTTAGCTGTTATTTTATCGTTTCTATTCTCAATCTTAACATGGCATTTTGTAGAAAAGAACATTCGATTTAGAGAGAGCCGTCTTGTATTGGGTAGCTTGGTCGGATTATTAATCGTGATCGCTTTCCTTGGGCATAATATCTATAAAAGGAACGGCTGGGAATGGAGAGTAAGAGAGTATAAAGAAAACGCAAAAATTTTCGAAGGTTGGCAAATAAACGAACCTACTTGTGTCAAAAAATTTAGAGCTAAATACGGCGAAAATATCTTTTGCTGCCTTGTTGGATCTACTGAGAAAGAGCCTGATGTAGTTCTGATGGGTGATAGTCATGCAAATTCTTTGGCTTACGGATTGATCCGAAAATTCGAAAAAGAAGGATTGAATCTGTTGAATATGGGAAGAGGAGGTTGTCCTCCATTCTTTGGAATAGAAGCCGATCCTAAAAGACCTTGTCATAGCGAAAATTTTATACTCGAGCAACTGGAAAGAGACCCCAAGATCAAGAAAATTATCTTAAACAGTCGCGGGCCTAGATATATGACTGGAAAGGGTTATGGGGAAATTGAATCGAAGGCTAGCGGCGGTGCAAAATACCGGGACATTACTGACCCGAAAATAGCATTCAAACAGGCAATGTTTGATACGCTTACAAGATTTACCAAAGCAGGAAAGGAAATCGTATACATTGTGGATATTCCAGAAATTGGATTTGATCCTAAACGTTGCGTTCCTCTAAGACCTTTTAGGTTGGATTTTACAAGCTCCGATTCCAATTGTAGAATTGATCGTAAAGATTTCGAGGAACGAAATCGAGAATATCATGAAATTGTAAACTCAATACGTACGAATTTCCCGAACATTAAGATTTGGGAAGCTTGGAAAAGTTTATGCGACGAAAAGTTTTGTTACGCAATGGCCGATGGAAAACTTTTATATAGGGATAGTAACCACCTTTCTATGGAAGGCTCTTACTGGTTGGGAGAAAAATACGATCCAAAATAAGTACTGATTCTTTTAAGATTAGCTTGGGCTTTTTGCCTGAGCTGATCTTTCTTATCTTCTAAAACGCCTTTTCCGCTCCTTCACCCACATAGTTCCAATGTCCCATCTTCCTATCCTGTCTCGGATCGGACTTTCCATAAAGATGTAAAGTGTATCTTTCATCGGCAAGATAATTTGCCCAAAGAGAAGAATCAGGAAGATAATCTTGTCCTAAGATATTTTTCATGGATGAAGGTTGAGAAGTAAGTTCAGAAGGAAGAGGAAGTCCAGTAAGACATCTGAGCTGAAGTTGGAATTGTGAAATATTAGCTCCGTTCTGAGAAAAATGCCCAGAGTTATGAGGTCTTGGAGCAAATTCATTCAGGACGATCTTATCACCTTTAATAAAAAATTCCAGACCGAATACACCGACGTAATCAATTCCTTCTGCTAGGATTTTAGCGGATTCTATCATTTGTTTTTTGACAGAGTTCGAAAAGTTTCCAGGATGAATGGTGAGATCCAAGATATGATTCTTATGAATATTTTCAGAAGGAGAATAACAAAGTATATTTCCTTTCTGATCTCTTGCTAAGATCACAGAACCTTCTGTATCGAACTCATACCATTCTTCTAAGATCAGATCAAGAGGTTCTTGTCCGAGTGAGCCTACCCAAGCTCTAAATTCCTCTTTGGTTTTAAATTTGGTTTGTCCTTTTCCATCGTAACCAAAAGAAGAAGTTTTTAAAACTGCAGGAAATTTGGATGTCTCGGCTGCTTTTGTAGCTTCTATCTTATTTGTGATGGGATAAAAAGGTACAGTAGGAAGTCCTAATTTAGAAAATAATGTTTTTTCTCTGATCCTGTGTTGTGCGATCCGTATACATTCCGGACTTGGGAAAACAGGAAGCAAATTTTTTTTGGAATATTCGGAGATAAGGTTTAGTTCGGCACCTGGTATATTTTCGAACTCGAATGTAAGTGCATCTATTGACTTTAAAAAAGTTTGAAGTGAATTTTCATCTTCATAAGGAGCTACTGTTTCTAAAGCCCCAACCAAGGAAGCAGGGCTATTTCTTTCCGGAGAATAAACGGATACCTGATAACCCATTCGGATTGCTTCTTGCGCGAACATTCTTCCGAGCTGACCGGATCCCATTACTCCAAGCCTTGCAGGAGGAACTAAAATTTTTGTCATATTAGATCTTTGTTCTTGGACAATGCTTCTTCTCTGATATCGTTTCTGTATTGTTCCAATTTTTGTGATAATGTTTCGTCTTGAAGTGATAATATTCTCGCAGCGAGTAATCCCGCATTTTTTGCTCCTGCAGTTCCGATGGCAAGTGTTCCTACTGGAACTCCTCCTGGCATCTGCACAATGGATAATAAACTGTCCATTCCGGAAAGAGCCTTACTTTGTACGGGTACTCCGAGCACGGGTAAAGTAGTAAGAGAGGCAACCATGCCGGGAAGATGAGCCGCTCCACCAGCACCTGCTATGATGATCTCAAAACCTTTGGATCTTGCAGATTTAGAAAATTCGAATAATAACTCTGGAGAACGATGCGCGGATACGATTTCAGTATGGCTTTCTATCCCAAATTGTTTTAGGATCGATACGGCTTCTTTCATGGTTTCCCAATCAGAACTGCTTCCCATTATAATAGCAACTTTCGTTTTCACACTTGCAAATTCCTTTAAGATCGATTCACCGGCAAGCCGGAAAACGTTCTATGACGTCATAGTTCCTGAATTTAATTCTTCCACAGCTCTTTCTAATTTCATTCCTCTGGAGGCTTTTGCTAATAGATAAGAGCCGGGAGGCACTTCCTTGCGGATCGTATTCACTAGGTTTTTGAGGCCTTCTTCGTCTCCAGGAAAGGAGAAGGATAGAAGACCTCGATTCGCTTTTTTTCGAAAACTCTTGAGAGCATGCGAAGATTCTGTTCCGAATAGAAAGATTCCTTTGCAGTTCTTTAAACTTGCTGCAAAACTTCCGATCTCAGTATGGAACTTTCGAGAATAATTTCCTACTTCTTTCATGTCTCCTAACACTGCGTAAAATCCTTCTTCTCCAGAGATTTGGGAACAAGCTTCCAGCGAGGATAACATGGACTCTCGATTTGCATTATAAGTGTCGTTCAGAATTTTATAATGTCCTGCTTGGAAATCCAATCGTTTGTCGCCGGCTCTGAAGTTTTGGATTCCATCCTGTATCCAATCTGTAGGAGTACCAAGTTCTTCCAGTAGAGATACGCATAACGCTAGATTTTCTAAAAGTTTAATTCCAGGAAGGCTCCAGTTCAGGGAATAATTCAGAAAAGAGATCTTAAATCCTTCTCTGTTTGTTTCTATTATTTCGATTCTTCTTTTAAGGGGGATGGCTTTAAATTTAATCCCGTATCGTAAACATTTGCGTTTTAGGAAATTTTTATATTCACCCGTTTCAGGATAGAATAACGCTCCACCTCTACTCATCCCTTCCAATACTTCTGCTTTAGCTTTTGCGATTCCTTTTCTGGACCCTAATAATTCTATATGTGCTGTTCCGATTGTGGTGATGATTGAATAATCAGGCTTTGCCATTTTTGTGAGTCGGGAAATTTCTCCTGCATGGTTCATTCCCATCTCGCATACAACATATCTAGTCTTTGAGTTGATTCTAAATAATGTGAATGGGACTCCAATTTCATTATTATAGTTTTTTTCAGTGACCAGCAAACCTTCTTCCAATGATGAAAGGCAAGAGGATAAGATCTCTTTTGTGGTGGTCTTTCCGCTGGAGCCAGTGACCGCTATTAAGATTGGATTAAATCTGGATCTATGAAATGTAGCAAGCTTTCCTAATGCGAGTAATGTGTCCTTTACTTGGATTGCCTTAAATCTTTGTTCGGAACTAAGACTTTCTAAGATAGGATGATCCTTCTCGCATAAAAAGTAAGAGGCACCTTTTTCCAAGGCATCCAATATAAATTCATGCCCGTCTCTATTTCCTCTTAAAGGTACGAATAAAGTCCCAGGTTCCACCATTCCAGAAGCAGTGCTGATGCTTGTGATCTCTGATTCTTTTTGAAAGGAGAAGTCGGATGAACTTTGTAGTATCCTTCTTACTGTTTCCGGATCATATTGAAATGGGGCTTTCATCAGACCCAATATCTTCCTACCTAAAATACTCGCAGTCTATTTTTAAAAATTCCTCTTGCAAGCTTCCGGTTCCGGTTTTCAAGTATGTGGATGCGAAAAACCAAGGTCGTTTTAATCGGTTTAGGAAGGATCGCTTCTTCCTTGGAAAAAGATCCGTATAGATCCAAACCCTGTACTCATTCTGGGGTCTTATTCTCTTCTTGGGGGTTAAAGAATTTTGAGTTTTTGGGAGGAGTGGATCCTAATCCAGATAAAATAGAGAAGTTTCGCAAACAGTGGAAACTTTCCGAAGAGATGACCTTTTCTGGTTCAGATCAGTTTCCTTCTAAGATCATACCTGATCTTGCGATCATCTCGAGTCCTTCTGAAAATCATTATAGAAATGCATTGGAATGGATCGATAGGGGCATTAAAAATTTTCTGATTGAAAAGCCGATTTGTGAAACTTTCTTACAAGCTAAGGATTTGGAAAAAATTTCCCGTAAGAAAGGAATTCGTATTTGGATCAATCATGAGAGAAGATACCATCCTAAATATGCATGGGCAAAGCAGGTTTTGGACTCTCAAAAATACGGACCAATTCGAACGATCCGCGCTTCCGTTTTGACTTCTGCTTTGGCTCCCGGTAGGGCATTCCAAGGAAGGACTGGCCCATTATTCCATGATGGAACTCATGCAGTAGATTTGATCTATTGGTTTTTGGGAAAACCGGATCGGATTCGTTCTTCTTTGACTAGAAGGAAAGGTATTCCAATAGAAGATAGGGCACTCGCGTTCTTAGAATATAAGTCCGGGCAAGCGGTGTTCTTGGAGGCTGGGGGTGCGAGGAAGTATTTCCAATTCGAAATGGATATTATGACCGAAGAGGCTCGCATCCTTCTATCCAACGACGGTATGAGACTTTTCGTTTCCAAACCCTCTAAAAAATACAAAGGATTTAATAGTTTGACGGAAGTCTCATTTCCCGAAAAATCATTCCTCGGATCGAACCCGTTCATGAACCTTTATGCGGAGATACGCAATGTTCTTACGGGAAAGTCGGAAAGAATCACCGGGGATATCGGAGAAAATTTAGGTATCATGGAACTTTTACATAAGATCAAAGCCGGCGCCGAAATCAGAACGGTTTCGGAAATCTAAGCCTATGCCCGCAAGTCCCCAATCTACAAATTCAAATCAATTGCCTTCTTATTCAGCGAGAGGAAGATACTATCGAGGTAGCTTCTTTCTTTGGAAAAAAATAATAAGCCTATTCTGGTATTATAAATTTGTAAGATTGTTCCTTTCTTCCGAATCAAGAGAAGAGAAAGAATTAGAATTTTATAAATCGTTGGGTTTAGAGTGCAGAGACTTCTTCCTGAAAATGGGAGGGGTATACGTGAAACTCGGCCAATATTTCGCATCACTTTCTCATTTATTCCCTGAAAGTTTTACAGAACCATTGCAGGACTTGCAAGACAGAGTTCCGCCTCATCCTTTCTTAGAAATTAAGGAAAGATTTAAAAAAGAATTTGGAAAAGAAATCGCAGAAGTGTTTCCGGATATTTCGGAAGCGCCTCTGGCTTCTGCATCCATCGCGCAAGTACATTCTGCCACCTTTAAAGGTGAAAAAGTTGCAGTAAAAATTTTATATCCGGGTATCGAAGAGATTATCGAAAAAGATCTGAAGGCGGTCCGTAAATTTTTAAAGCGGATCAATCGATTCTTGGTCACATTCGATTTCAAAATAGTTCATAAGGAAATTGCAAAGTTAGTCGGAAGAGAAACGGACCTCCGTTTAGAAGCTGAGTCCATGGATCGTATGGCTAGATATTTTGCAGAAGAACCTGATTATGTTTTTCCTAAACTAATACCTGAGTGGAGCGGAAAAAGTGTTTTGACTGCTCAATTTATAGAAGGGAAACGAATCACTCAAGCAGGTACTTTAAAGAAAGGACAGGCAAAGTCTAGGCCGGTTGATCTTCTTATTAGGGCCTATATTCTTATGATATTTGAATATAGATTTTATCATGCGGACCCTCATCCAGGTAATATGATCTATACTCCGGATGAAAAACTTTGTTTTATCGATTTCGGAGCCGTGGGAGAGATCCCTCCTAGCCAAGCAGTTGCTCTTAGAAAGATCATTCTTTGCGCAATGACAAAGGACTATCCTGCACTTGTAGAAGCTCTAGATGAACTAGGACTAGTTTCCAAAAAAGCGGATAGAGATAAGTTGGAAGAAGTGGTTCGTTATTCCATGGAAAAACTTTCCAAGTTCTTATCCGATACGGATTCATTTAAGAATATAAAGTTCGAGCAGATCCACACTCCAGAAGATCTGAAATTTTTAAAAGAGATCAATTCTAGTCTTCGCGGACTTCTCCGAATGATCCAATTGCCAACTGCTCTTGTCCCTCTGGAAAGAGTACTTGGTCTCCTTGTGGGAATTACTGCAAACCTGGATCCTTATCGTACGGTTTTGGATTACGGCGAAAAACCATTTAAAGGTTTAGTCTTCCAAGGAGAAAACCAATGGCAGAAAGTTCTCGTCCAGGAAGGAGGTATCTGGGGTCAGGCTGTTTCTCTTCCTGGGGAATTATTACAGGCAGTTAAAAATTTAAATCGAGGCAAGCAGGCCTATAAACTTCCGGATCTAGAACAACATACAAAGAAGATGTATTCTTTAGGTCATCAGATCATTAGCACTGCATTTATACTTTTTGGTGTCCATTATGGAACCGATAGATTAGATAAAGGGATCGAAACTCAAGCGATGGCTGCTTATGGAGTATCCGTTTTCTTCGGAATCCTCCTTGCTCTATCCGTTATCAAAAATAAATTCAGCTCTAAAAGGAATCGTCCGTGAAATATTTCGAAAAGAAGTTCTTAGAGGTATACCCGCCTATCTTTATCATCAGCGTGATTGTTGGAACAATTATAGACCTAGTTACCAAATATATCGCTATACTATACCTAAGACCTCATAACCCCATCGAATTGCTAGGGGATTTTTTCCGTTTAACTCTGACTTTCAACACCGGTTTTGTGATGGGTCTTTTTCAAGGATTTCCAAGGACCTCTTTGTCTCTAACAGCAGTTGCGATCTTAGTATTAATTGCATATCGTTGGAAAAATTCTGACTTAGGTCATCCTGCTGGCTGGGCGCTTGTAATGTCAGGAGCATTCGGAAATTTTATAGATAAGTTTTTCGTAAAAATTATCGGGATCGGAGCAGAGTTCGGATTTGTAGAAAATCGTTACGAAGGAAGATTTATTGGAGTAGTGGACTTCCTAGACTTCGATTGGCCGAACTGGCTTTTTATTGAAAGATGGCCGGCGTTCAACTTTGCGGATTCCTGCGTGAGTGTAGGATTGGTAATCCTGATCCTGACCATGAAAATCGAAGAGGATAAGAAATAGTTTTGAATTTTCTACAACTCCCCATCTGGAAAAAAATATTAAAAAAGAAGGGAACCTCCAATCCGGAGATCATACGTTTCCTTCGAGAAACTTCTGTATTCGGAAAATTGAAAAGAAGGACCTTGCATGAGATCGCAAGACTAGTCCACGTTAGACAATATTCGGAGGGGGAGGAAATTTTTAGACAGGGAGAAGCCGGAGCAGGATTTTATATGATCTTCGACGGAAAAGTTACCATTCGTTCAATTAGAGAAGGGGTGGAATTGGATCTGGCTCATTTAGACCAACATTCGTTCTTCGGGGAACTTTCCTTATTCTCCGAAGAGAGAAGGACTGCGACTGCGATCGCACAAGAACCATCTACCTTACTCGGATTTTTCCAACCTGACCTGAAAGAAATTATCGAAACAAAACCTAAGATAGGTATCGAGATACTCTTAAGTCTTACTGGAGTTGTAGTAGAGAGGCTCCAGAAAACCAATCAGCTATTAGAAAAAGCATATTATAAGGGCAAACAAAAAAATGCCTGATACGAGACCGCTTTCTACATACGTAATCCGATTTATATTTTTCTTTTTAGTCGGAGCGGCTATCGTATTTTTTGTAATCGGCCTTCAACTTCTTATAGTGCCGATTGCCCTTTCCTTAATTCTATTCTATATATTTAACGGATCTATAAACTACTTCGAAACATTGGGAGTACCCAGGATTGTTTCAGTAGCTATACTCATCTTCTTACTCTGCCTTCCTATTTATCTAATTGCGACAGAAGTTGCGCCTCCAATCGTATCAACTTTGCAACCTATCATAAAGAACTGGAAACAGGATATAGATGATGCAAAATTCAAGTATTTGGTCGTTGGTTTTCAGCTTAGGTTTAACGATTATCCTGCAAGTTGGGAAGATACAATCCGCCCGGACGAATTGGTAAAACAAGCGGCGGAATTTATCCACGCTCAGGTTAGCGGTTTAGTTTCTGTAATTCCTACATTGATTGGGTATTTGGTGGTCACGCCACTGTTTGCATTCTTGTTTCTGTTAAACGGAAACGGCGTATATAAGAATATTGTTAGTCTTGTTCCAAATCGGTATTTTGAAATGACCTTAATGGTCGCTTCAAAGATCAACGAACAGATTACCAATTATTTAAGAAGTCTCGTAATCCAAAGTGCGATCATCACGGTGATATCTATGATTGGATTTTATGTGATTGGCTTAAAGTTCTTTTATATCTTTGCTTTATTCGCTGGGATCGCAAATTCAATTCCGTATTTAGGACCAATCATTGGAATGGTCCCTCCATTATTCATGACCTTGACACAAGGAGCCGGGATTTTTACTCCGAATGGTATCAACGAGGGAATGGGAATGTATGAGCTGATGGTGGCGATTTTGGTAGTAGTTCTGATCGCACAAGCGGTGGATAATTTTTTTGTTCAACCTGTTATTATCTCAGATGCAGTTTCTCTACATCCTGTGATTGTTGTTGGTGCTGTAACTGTGGGGGGAAGTTTACTCGGAATAGCCGGAATGCTTGTTGCAGTGCCGTTAGCTGCTATCCTGAAAGTGACAATTGCTTCTCTTTATCGATCTATGAAAGACCATAAGCTGCTTTGAATAAAGCAGCTTTTACTTAGCTTTTTACTCGGCTCCAATTCCTAAATAGACTCTAACTTTTTCGGATTCATATTTTGCAGTAGCATTTTCGTCTGGAAACAGTTTAGAAAAAATGAATGCAGAGGCGAATGCCAAACTCATTGAAACAATAGCAGGATTTTTTAATGGGAAAATTGCCTGATCGAATTTAAAAACATCCACCCAAACAGTAGGACTGAATATAATAAATAAGGTCGCGGAAATAGAGCCGATTAAGATAGAGAGTACTCCGCCAACTGTGCTGAAATTTTTCCATACAATGGATAGGAATAATGCAGGGAAATTCCCACTTGCTGCGATTGCGAATGCCAATCCCACCATAAAGGCCACATTCTGGTCTTTAAATAAGATTCCTAAAAGAATGCTGACTATACTGAAAACTACCGTTGCCTTTTTAGCAACGGAGACTTGTTCGTCTTCGGTTGCTTTACCTTCTGTAAATACATTGAAGTAAAGATCGTGAGAAATGGTAGAAGCAGCTGCCAATGTCAAACCTGCTACCACTGCCAAGATCGTAGCAAAAGCAACTGCCGCGATAAATCCTAAGAAAGGTGTTCCTCCCAGAAGTTCTGCTAAAAGAGCAGCCGCCATATTTCCACCCTTATCTATTCCTGCGATCTGTTCTCTTCCGATCAGAACTGCTGCAGCAAAACCTACAATCGGAATGATAATGTAAAAGTATCCTATGAATGTAGTAGCATATGCCACCGATTTCCTGGCTTCCTTTGCATCAGGTACAGTATAAAATCTCATAAGAATATGAGGTAAGCCTAATAGACCAAACATTAAAGCAAGTCCTAGAGAAATGGAATCGATCGGGCTAGAGGCAAATCCGCCTGGCTCTAAAGCTGTTCTTCCGAATTTGTTTTCAACTGCTGAGAATAAATTCTCCAGGCTAAAGTTGAACTGTGCCAATGACAGGATCACAAGCAAGGTGACACCAAAAAGAAGAAGACAAGCTTTGATAATCTGTACCCAAGTAGTTGCTATCATTCCCCCGAATAATACGTAGAGTAACATGACCCCACCCACAATCACAACTGCTAACTCATAAGGAAGACCAAACATTAGATTGATTAGTTTTCCTGAACCAACTATCTGAGCGATGGAGTAGGTGATCGTTACTAAAATTCCACCGATAGACGCAACAATACGAATGGGTTTTTGTTTTAAACGAATAGCTAGTACGTCAGCAAAAGTATATTTTCCTAAATTACGTAATGGTTCTGCTAAAAGGAACATGAGTGCAGGCCAACCTACGAGCCAGCCGACCGCATAGATGATTCCATCATAACCTTTTAAGGCCACCATACCCGAAATTCCTAAGAAGGAAGCCGCAGACATAAAATCTCCGGAAAGAGCCAAGCCGTTTTGAAAACCAGTAATGGATCTGCCTGCCGCATAAAACTCGCTGGAAGTTTTGGTTTTTTTAGCTGCCCAATAAGTAATTCCTAATGTAAGGACTACGAATATTACAAAAAATAGAACGGAGATTAAGTTTGGTTGGCCTAAAGAGGATTCCATTATCTATTCTCCGATTCTAATTTAGATTTTAATACTTCTACTTCTTTGTCATAATATCGATTGGCCCAAAAAACATATATGAAAGTGAGTAACCAAGAGAATAAGATTACAGAGGCACCCGCATATAATCCATAGTTGCCAAAAATACCCAGTTTTTGAGTAACTAGTTCTTTCTTTAGGGCGATGATTAGTATAAATCCGTAATAGTTAAGAAACAGGAAAAATAATAAAACGAAACTAACTGTCCATCTAGTACGAACTAATTTTTTAAACTCGATGGATTCGATCAATTGATGAGCTTTTATCTTCATGTGAAGTCCTTGGAACGGCGAAGAGAATAAAATTATACCTCCGGTTGGCAAGGATAAAAAGCTTTTTTAAAATAAACCGTTGATACCGTTTATATTAACTGTCTTAATAATCTCTTTTTCTTGTTCTGTCTCTGCCACCTTCCAAGTGACTCCAGTTGGAGTGGAAAGAAGGCTTCGTCCAATTCTCTTTTTACCGAAAGGAATGCCGTAACCCGAACTACGTACGAGGAACATTCCATATTGAGAGGAAAGGTCTGCGTAATTTTTTAGATCTTGAGAATAGTTCGTTCCATTATCCGAAATTGAATCTAAATGGAACGCCAAATTGATCCTATCAGTTTTTAATTTTTCTAACTTAGACTTATCTTGGATCTCTTTGCCTGCAAAGATCCCAAAACGAAATCCTCCTAGGATTAGAGAATCTTCTCCCGAGCCTGGTACTGCTGGAGAATCTTCCGAAGATAATCCTTTTACATCGTACCAATCTACGAGTACTATATTCTGTACGATCGGAATCGAAAATCTTAATTTACCTTCGTCATCTCTGCGGAACATTCCTCCGCCAAAGATCGCACCTTTATAAACTTCTGAAATTGCGTAGATCTCATCTAAAAAAGTTTTAGCACGAGAAGCTAATGATTCAGGAGAACCATTCCCTCCTCCTGGGAAATATAATGGTAGAATGAGGAAATCCGATTTTTCCTTAGAAAGTTTGGTTCTTTGTTCCGGGGAAACCGGTTGTGATAGATCCTTTTGGAAAAGGGTTATTTTTACTGAGGTCACTCTTTACCTGCGACTTTGAATTTAATCGGAAAGTATGGAAGGGTCCACACCGAAACTATCGTCATCCCCATCGCCGGACTCGCCACCTGGACTTAAGATTTCTGCTTCAGGAGCAGTGCTCACAGCCTTGATACCGAATTCCTTTTCCATCTCTTCTGCGGAAAGTTCAGGAACTCCGCCGAAAAGATCTCCGTTTTCCAAACGTTCGGAAAATGCAAGAGCGTAACAATAAGATTCCATAATACACTGCTTTATTGGTTTCTTATTCAATCTCTTTTTGGATTCCATCAGATCGAAAGTCATTAAAGTTTCCATATTGGTTACGATCTCTTTTTTGCCTTTCATATCCGCGATCAATTTGGAAAGAAGTTCGGCTCCCTTCTGAAAAAAGTCCTTAGCGGTAACTCTTACGTTACGCGACTGTTGACTTCTTTTAGTTTCCAGGGCAGAAGTTTTTTTGGAGGCTTCAATATAATTTGCGCCAGGGTTTTTGAGATGGTTTTCCAGTTCTTTGTAATACTGGTCATAGATCCTGAATTGTTCGTGAATCCCTCTGGTTGTTTCATAAAGATCGATCAGTTTTTCACGGTAATCCATTTTAGACCCGCCTACGATCGTAGGTTTTAGATCGATCTTCTTAGTCGTCATCACGAATGAATATTCTTCGTCGAATTCCTTGAAAAATAACCAAGTTAATAATGCCTTGTCCCCAGCAGGGATTATCTCATGTTCTCCCCTAGGATCATTACGTTTTCGTAATTGGTCTAAGGAAAGGGACCTCATTAGTTTTAGGCCGTATTTTAGCTCTTTGCTAAGGCCTTCTTCTGGATCTACAGGCTTTTCTTCCTGAGCTTCTTCCGTATCTTCCTCTTCTGGATGAACTCCCCCGGAGATTTCGTCTAACTCTTCTCCCTGTTTTCTTTGGCCAAGTTTTTCTTCCGGAAGAATTCCAAGGACATTCTCCATATAGGTGCTCAAAAGAGGGATATTTTTGTCCTCACTTCTGAGAATCGCAAGATAAAGCTTATCAAAAATGGTTCCGTATAAAGTGTCAAATTCCTGAAGGGCTCTTTTTCTTTTTGTATTGTAAATGGTAGCAGGTTTACCCTCTAGTTTTTCAAGAGCCTGATAGCCCAAAGTCACCGCTTTCACGTAAGAACCTTGGAATGGGTACATATAATACAGTTTTTTGAATATAGAATAGAGAGGTTGTCTTACTCTAGAGACCGATACAGGAAGGTCGGGAGCTGCGTTATGCCCTTCTAAAAGCTGGTTCAACTCAGTGCTATCATATGCTTTGTGCATTCTGCCCAGGAGTTCTATGTAGAGAGGATTTTGTCCGTCCAACTCTTTTGCGATCTTAGAAGCGTATGCGGGATTTCCTAAAAGATCATTCCCTACAAAGTTCATTTCCAGAAGCGCTTTTTTCCCGGCGATATTTAGTTCGGACATAAAAGCAGGCAGAAGGTCACTGGAAGAAAATGACGTTACCCGGGAGATCCAACATTTGAATCGGACCGCCATTCGATTGAAAAAATTTCCCATCTCATCTTCTAAAGCTTTGCGATCCATAATTGGATTGGGCTTAGAAGGTACTTGTTTTGAGGATGATCTTCCGGATTGAGAAGATTGATTTTGTCTTGGGTCTCTTCCCCCGGCCTGGCTTCTTGCACCTTGCCGGATCTGGGGTTGCTCTTTCTGTTTGCGAAGAGATTCTTCCCTTTTTTTATCCTTATCAGAGACTACTTTTCCGCCAGCCGACTGGAACTTGTCGAACATTTCCCGCCTGGCTTTATCATCTAGGTTATTAGCACCGATACTTTTTCTTGTTTTATCGAATTCGGACATGGACTGGATTCCTTGGAAACCGCTCTGATTGTATCTTGGCTTTCTAGCGAAATAAATCAACAAAGATACTTATTTCTTGACATACTCTGAATTCCTGGGCCTGTTATTTTCCCATGATTCTTAAAAGTCTCGCCCGAGAAAATCACCTGGTACTTTCGGTCCAGGAGGATATCTTGATGGATAATTCCAGGGACTTTTACCTCGAGTTCGAGGACAATGTTCGAGAGGGGTACCCCCCTGTAGTGAGCTTTCATTTGGGTCTCGTTAAATTTATCGACTCATCTGGGATAGGCATTATCATCAAAGTAAGAAATCAGATCCGGGACCATCAGGGAACAGTGAATATATTCGGGCTAAATAAGTCCCTACATTCCGTTTTTAGGCTTTCCGGTCTAGACAGAATTGTAAATCTGTACACCATCGAAGAATTTCTGGAGAAATACCCCGACTTTAGGGAATTTCTTACAGTAGAATGAACCGGAAACTCTTCTAAAAAGTTCCAACAAATAGATGAATCAATTCGGCAAGAGTCCTGTAATGAATTTTTCACTTTTAGATTTTATGAAGGGAAAAGCTCTCCGTACTTCCCTGATCCTTTTTTTGACCTTAAGTTTCTCCGGATGTTATCCTTACTTCTTCAAAGACAGAATGTTCCGTTCCGAGGGAATGGGATTTTTCACGATTAGTATATCTGATTTACCTGATTTTGATAAAACTTCCAAGAACGAAGATATTAAATTGGAACATCCTATCCAATTGGACCAGGCCAAAATTAAAGACTATTTTGGAAATTTAAGATATTCTAAACGTTCTTCTGTAGGATACTTTTCGGATTTTGTATTTTCGGATCATGAATTGGACCTACTCGCAAGGGACCTTCCTTATACTTTAAAAAATCTTCCGGATGATAGACTTCTTCTTATCATTTCTAAATACGATGATACTCAATCAGTGATCTCTTTTGACGAGGTTACCAGCTGTGTTCTTTGGGCGGCAGAAGGTAAGATCAATCTTCTATTTGGTCGTGTGAAGAGGGAACTTGTAGATAGAGATGCTGCCCTGGATTTTAGTCGTTGGACGAGGATCGAAAAGATCAGACTTGCTCATGGCTTTGATGGAACTGAGATTGCAGAAGGTGAGAATGTAGACTTCGGGCAAATAGAAGGACTTCCGCTGCGTAAATGGGTTGTGTTTGATATGAAAAATCCAAGCAAATACAAGTTCACTCCGAGAAAGCAGTACCAACCAGTCAAACTCACCGATGAGAATGACAGGCCTTGATCCGATAATATAGTAAGATGGAGCCGGAATATTGCTGTTTAAATCCTTCCATCAATGATCCTAAAGACTTAATTTCTTTCGAATATATTAATCCTGAAGTTTTGGATCTGATCAAAAAAGATTCAAGATTTCAAGAAGGTAGCCGGATGGTCTCCTTCGGAGAATTAAATCTAGCTACTATGAAGTATATCCAAGGTATGATCCAAAAGGAAACTTCAGAACTAAGTTCTTTAGAAGAAGAAGTTAGAAACAGTCTGGAAAACCAGGAACTGATCTCAGAAGATCTCAACCAAACGTTTCAATCTGGGCTGACTTTCGGACAAAAAGTCGCAGATAAGGTAGCGGACTTCGGAGGAAGTTGGACATTTATATCAATGTTCGGATTGTCCATGGCGGTTTGGATAGGAATCAATGTATTCTTCTCCATTTGGAGATTCGATCCATATCCATTCATTTTACTTAATTTACTTTTATCTACTTTAGCGGCTATCCAGGCCCCTATTATTATGATGAGCCAGAATAGACAAGAAGCTAAGGATAGAGCCAGATCCGAGATGGATTATAAGATCAATCTAAAGGCAGAGTTAGAAATACGACATCTTCATGAAAAGATAGATCATATTCTCAAAAACCAATGGAGAAGGTTAACTGAGATCCAACAAATCCAGATGCAGATGATGCAAATATTAGGGAATCGTAAATAAGATTAAGTCGCGGGTCTGTAAATTCTCCGCGGCCTTATACTGCCGCGGCACAACGTTTACAGAGACCGTTATGTCTTTCTTCTGCAGGGTGTCTCCAGCAGCGGGGACATTCTTCTTCTTTAGGTTTTACAACTCTAACTGAGAAATGTTCATCCGAGTATTCGGACAATTGTTCTCTGCCTGATTTTTCAAAACTTACTTGAGAAACTGTAAATATTAACTCCAGAGCTTCTAAGGAGAAATCTTTTTGAAGTTTATTCTCTGATTTAGGGGAGATCTCCACCGCAGCTTCTAAAGATTTTCCTAATTTACTGGCCTGTCTTGCAAGTTCCAAGGATTTGTGAACTGTTTCCCTTGCAGTTAATGCTTCTTCGAACTTGGCTTCCAGATCTTTGTTTCTGAAAGTAGAAAGGTCTGGGAATTCTTCCGTAAATACTGATTCTTTCTTACCATTCTCTTTCCAAACTTCTTCCGTTGTGAAACTTAAGATAGGCGCAGAGTATATACAAAGAGTTTCTAATATGATTTGGAGTGCAGTGCAGGAAGATCTTCTGGTTTTGGAATCTCTTCTGTCACAATACATTCTATCACGGATCATTTCGAAATAATCCTGGGAAAGTGTTACAGTACAGAATAGAAGAAGTTTCTGATATACTTGATGGAATTGATAGTTCTCATAGTGATTTTTCAGTTCTTCTGCTAGTAGTGCCAACTTGGATAGATAGTATTTGTCTACTTCTTCCAAATCTGAAACCGCAAGATTTTGGTCCGAAGAATGTCCTGACAAGTTACCTAAAAGATATCTGAATGTGTTTCTGATCTTTCTGTAATTGTCTGCGATGATCTTAAGTCCTTCTTTGCCGACTTTTACATCGTCTCTGAAATCCTGAGAGCTAACCCAAAGTCTGAGTATGTCCGCTCCATATACATTGATGATGTCTGTAGTTGGATCTATTCCATTGCCCAAGGACTTGGACATTGCTCTCCCTTGTTCGTCCAAAACATATCCGTGAGTTAGTACGGATTTGTAAGGAGGAATTCCGCGTAGGGCCATAGATGGCCAGAGACTTGATTGGAACCAACCTCTATGTTGGTCTGAACCTTCTAAGTAAAGATCTGCAGGAGGTTCGTTGGCTCTTTCTTTTAAAACCGCAAAGTTAGAAACTCCTGAATCGAACCAAACATCCAAAATATCTTTTCCTTTTCTAAAAGAAGAAGATCCACATTTGGAACATTTAGTATCAGGAGGAAGAAGTGAATCTGCAGGTTCGCTATACCAGATCTCTATTCCTTTGGTTCTTACTAAGTCAGTGAAGAATTTTACGGATTTTGCATCTAAATGAGTTTCATTACAATTTTCGCAAGTGAATGCTGGGATCGGAACTCCCCAGTTTCGTTGTCTGGAAAGACACCAGTCAGGCCTTGTTTCCACCATGGAGCGAATTCTGGTAATTCCCCAGTTAGGGATCCAACTTACTTTATCGATCGCTTCTAAGGATTTTTCTCTGAGCTGTTGGTAATCCATTTGGAAAAACCATTGTGGGGTTGCACGGAAGATCAGAGGTTTTTTACTTCTCCAGCTATGAGGATAGCTATGTTCAAATTCAGAATAATGAAGCAGTAGATTTTTTTGTTTAAGTAGTTCTACGATCTTAGGATTTGCATCCCAGACTTTGATCCCTTTCATCATTGGGAACTCATCTGTATATCTACCGTAATCGTCTACAGGTGAATAAGGTTCTAATCCTGCCGCCAAACCTATTTTATAGTCATCTTGTCCATGACCGGGTGCAGTGTGAACTGCTCCTGTTCCTGCATCCAGAGTCACATGCTCTCCGAAAAGAGGGATAGAGTCTTGGTCTAAGAAAGGATGACGGAATATCATTTTAGAAAGCGATTCCTGAGAAACAGATTCCTTTTTTGTAAGTTGAACTTCGGCTGCTTTTTCGACTGCTTCCTTTAGTCCATCTGCGAGTAGTAACTCTTCTCCACTCGGAGTTGTATAAAATGAATATGCGAACTTAGGATTGAAACTGATTGCCAAGTTTGCAGGAAGAGTCCAAGGAGTAGTAGTCCATATCAGGCAGAATTTCCCGTCCTGCCCTTTGATCGGAAATTTTACATAGATGGATGGAGATTTATGAGGATAATATTCTATCTCTGCTTCTGCGTGAGCTGTCGCAAGTTCTATACACCAATAAACAGGTTTTTTGCCTCTATATACATAACCTTTTTCGAATAGATCTCCAAAAACTTCTACGATCTTTGCCTCGAAATCAGGGCTCATCGTTTTATAGATCTTACCTTCTTCCCAAAAACATAAGAACCTAGAAAGGTCCTGTCCTTGTTTTTGAACGTATTGTTCTGCATAATCTCTACAAAGTTTTCTTAATTCTTCCGGACCGATCTCTTTTGCTTTTTTGCCCAGATTTTTAAGAACTTGGACTTCGATTGGAAGACCATGACAGTCCCAACCAGGGATCATATCTGTTTGGTAGCCCGCGAAAAATTTGGACTTAACAATCATATCCTTTAAGATTTTATTAAGTGCATGCCCAGTATGAAAGTTACCGTTTGCATAAGGAGGTCCGTCATGAAGAATGAACTGAGGCCTATCCTTTCTTTTCTCCTGCATTTTGCGCAGAATCTTTTCGGATTGCCATGTTTTAATCTGATCAGGCTCTCTAGTGGAAAGCCCGGCCTTCATTGGAAAATCCGTTTGAGGGAGTATTACGGTACTTGAATATGGATTCTTCTTATCTTCTTCTTTCATGGATTAAAATTCTATCTTCACTTTAGGGAGAAGTTTTCTTGCGGATTCTATTTGGGAAGGTTTTAAGCCTGTCTCTTTTAGGATCAATAATCTTAATTTAGGATGGCTTGCTAAAAATCCAAAATTTTTGGGAAAAGATGCGATCTTTCTATTTCTTGCCAGATCCAAAACTTCCAATTTTGGAAATCCTATGATGATATCTATATCAGATTCTTTGAATTCTATCTTATTAGAATCTAGATAGATTGCTTCGATGGAAGTTGCGGGTAATTCTGTAGGAATTCCAACAAAGTCGTTATTTCCTGCGAAAAAAAATCTGAGTTTAGAAAGTTTAGAAGCAGATGCTGGAAGTTTTTCTATATCGTTCCCATAAATATTCAAATGTTCTAAATTACTCCAGTCTCCTACATTTTCAGGCAGAGAAGTAAGTTCATTCATTCTGAGATCCAACCATTTCAAGTTTGGGAAATTGAATAATGTTGGAGGGACACTGCCTAATTTGCCAAGACCTAAATCTAATTTTTCTATTGAGGTCGGGTTTTTGGCTGCCTCGTTCAAAATTTCAGAAGCAGGGCGTCTGCAATCGGAAATAATAAACGCTGCGCAAAGGATTAAATAGGCGATACCGATTTTTTGGATGGATCTCATCTGAATATTTCCTCTAAACCGGATTCATAAACCGATTTCAGTTCGTTTGAAGCAAAGGAAATTTCGTATCCTTCTATTTGTAGTTTAGCATCTGACTCTACAGTTCCGATGGAGTGGAAGTCCAAACCTTTGGAAGAAACGAGGGATTTGATACTTTCCTCTTTTCCTTTTTCGTAACCGATCAGGACAGAACCTGAACTTTCTCCAAAAAGAGTAAGATCTTTTCTGGATTGTTTGATCGGGCTTAAGTTCGCTTTGATCCCGAGTCCAGAGAGTATTACAATTTTCGCAAGTGCTACTCCGATCCCTCCCAATGAAAGATCTTTGGCAAATGATAGGCTTCCATTCTTTCTAAGAGAAACTAAAACTTCTAATAATGATTTTTCATCGGAAAGTTCGAACTTAGGGATTTTTCCCTGCACTTTGCCCAAGAAGGCTTTTTGGTATTCACTTCCACCCAAGCTTGGATTAAATTTACCGATTAGCGCTAAACTAAGTCCTGCTTTTTTTGGAGCTCCCCAGACTACTTCCTTCTGATTGTCTAGAATCCCCACCATTCCTATGGTTGGAGTTGGGAAGATCGGTCCCTCAGGTGATTCGTTATAAAAGGAAACGTTTCCTCCTGTCACAGGAAGTCCTAAGAATCTACAAGCATCTCCCATTCCCCGAACACATTCGGAAAACATATAATAGTTTTCTGGAATATAAGGATTTGCAAAGTTTAGGTTATTAGTTACACCTAAAGGTTCTGCACCCGTAACTGCCACGTTTCTTGCAGCTTCACAAACTGCGAGTGCAGCGCCCCAGTATGGATCCAAATAGGTGAATCTGGAATTACAATCTGTTGCAGTAGCCAATGCCATGTCAGTATCAGGAATTGCAGACAGTCCTCCATCTGCACCTGGGCCGATCAGTTTTACTAGGCCAACCTCAGTATCATACTGTTCGATAATTGGTTTTCTAGAAGATATATTCCAAGAATTTAATAGTTTGAGTAGCTTTTGGCCTGCTTCCTTCTCTTGTAAGTCCGGAGAAGAATCAGGGGTCCAGGAAGAAACTTGGTCTAAATATGCAGGACGTTTTGTTTCTCTAACGTATCTAGGAGCGCCTCCACCTAAAACTAAAGTCTCCGCAGGGATCTTAGCTTTAAGATTTCCGTCTTTATAAACTTCTAAAAGACCGGTATCTGTGACTTCTCCGATCTGGACGGCGTTTAGATTCCATTTTTTGAATATAGCAACTAACTCTTCTTCTTTTCCTTTTTCAGGGATTACCAACATTCTTTCTTGGCTTTCGGAGAGCATTGCCTCATAGGCATTCATTCCTGTCTCGCGGAAAGGAACTAGATCAAGGTTGATCTTCATTCCAGATTTTCCTTTTGCACTCATCTCAGAAGTAGCGCAGGAAATTCCCGCAGCACCCATATCTTGGATACCAACTAACAATTTTTTCTGGATTGCTTCTAGAGATGCTTCCATTAGTAGTTTTTCCATAAATGGATCTCCTACTTGGACAGCAGAACGTTTGGACTCTGATTCTTTGGTCAGGTCCTTGGATGCAAAGGATGCTCCGTGGATACCATCTCTACCAGTGGTGGAGCCAACGATGAATACCGCGTTACCCACCTTTCCTCCGGTGGTTGCACTTGCCATTTGATCATGTCTTACGATCCCAACAGTCATTGCGTTCACTAAAGGGTTTTTAGAAAAACATTCGTCGATGAATAACTCTCCGCCTGAGACTGCGATCCCTAAAGAGTTACCGTAATCTCCGATACCTTTAACTGCTCTGGATAATAAGTATTTATTTCTAGGTTCATCAGGGTTCCCGAACCTAAGAGAGTTTAAGGATACAATAGGTCTTGCACCCATTGTAAAAATATCTCTCATGATCCCGCCCACACCTGTGGCGGCACCTTGGTAAGGTTCCACTGCAGTTGGGTGATTATGACTTTCGATTTTGAAAACAACTGCAAGTCCTCGGCCAATGTCCATGGCTCCGGCGTTCTCTTCGCCCGCTTGGGCCAAAAGTTTATCCGACTTTGTCGGAAGAGTTTTTAATTGAAGGATAGAATTTTTATAAGAGCAATGTTCTGACCACATTGCAGAGAAAATACCGAGCTCTGTAGAGTTAGGAACTCTGCCTAGGATTTCCTGGATTTTGCTAAATTCTTCTGAGGTAAGACCGTGTTCGAGAGCGTCTTGGAGGGAGACGGATTCTTTTTCCATTACGGGACCAGTTTTTCTGACTTGGCCCCCACTGAAAACTATTTTAGGGCGGAAATACAGTCCTTATGGTTCAGATATTATGGTAGTTCCTACGGTAATATAAAAGAGGTCTTTTAGAGTCATCGGATAGGGCAAATAATACTCTTCCGATCACTATGGTATGATCTCCTCCATCAACTTGTTTTTCCAGCTCACATTCTATTCTGGATAATGTACCGTTCAAGTAAGGGACTCCGTTATGCCCTAGATCACAGGCTAACTTTTGGATCAGTTCATGTTTGTCTATTTTGCCGGAAGCAAATTGGTTGGAAAGCTCCTGCTGGTCGGAAGATAGAATATTCACTGTGAATAAGCCAGATGCAAGTAATGGATCGTGACTTGCTATATTCTTTTGAAGGTTAAATAGGACCAAAGGTGGATCCAAAGAGAGTGAGCTGAAACTACTAACCGTCAATCCTCCGGCTCTAGTGGTATCTGAAAAAGTCACCACCGTTACTCCGGATGCAAAATGAGAGAGAGAATTTTTAAATTCGTCCGCGCTGAAAGACATAGAATGTAAATAGTTTTAGAAAGAGTATTTGTAAAGTGGGAATTCTGAAAAAAAAATCAGGTTTTATTGGCTGAAACCGACCTCAAGTATAATAGAATATTCGGAGAATTTATGAGCATACAAGGGATCCAAGGATTATCTGAAGCAGAGATACGTTCGGAGGTGCAAAAGGGTGGAAAGTTTGTATATTATCTTTATACATTTTCTATTTTGATAATGACTTTTAAAAATCCTTCCAAGGTGTATTTTATTCGCCCGAGGGAAAATTCGGTTTTTAAAGGATTGGGGTTCACCATCCTTACTTTGTTTTTCGGCTGGTGGGGATTTCCTTGGGGACCGATCTACAGTGTCCAATCCCTGTTTACAAATCTAAGCGGCGGAAAGGATATTACTCCCGAAGTTTTGAGCACCTTCGGGACAGAACAAAAAATAGATACGGATCGTTTCTGAACCTTTTAGGTCTTTTTGATGTCCGCCCAAGGTCTTTCCTTTTCTAACTGACCAGCCAATCTAAATAAAAGATCCTCTCTTCCTCTTTTGGAAGTGAATAACATTCCGATCGGAAGCCCAAGAGTTGTTTTGGAAAGTGGAACGGACATCGAAGGTTGTCCTGTAAGGTTGGCAAGTTGAGTGAAAGGAGTTCTAGAAAGATTTTTTTCTACGAGTTGGTCTACCATTCCACTGGCTAAAAGTAATTTTCCAGTTCCTATCCTTCCGATAATCTGCATTGCAATTTCTTCATATAGTTTAGGTGCAAGTTCTCCAATTTTGGCAGGCGGCTCTGCTGTTGTTGGTGTCAGATATAGATCGTAATTTTCTAAAAAGGATTCCGAGATATAAGCTGCCTCATCCCAATAGCGGATCGCCGATACAAATTCACCTGCAGAGATGGATCGACCTAACAGTCCCAAGATCCAAGTAGTAGATTCCACATCTCCCATCTTTGCTTTTCTACCCAATACTTTATCCAAACGAGAGATCTCCGAAGCAACTTCTCCGAAATACATTGTTACATATGCTTTCGCTAAACGTTTCCCATCTACTTGAGGCGAACTTTCTTCTAATTTATGGCCCAATGATTTTAAAAGTTTTACTGTGTCGTGTAACGCATCTACATGATCTTGATTGACTGGTGTCCCAATAGGAGAAGTAAAAGAATACGCTATCTTTAATTTCCCTGGAGACTTCTTCGCTTCGGAAAGATAAGAAGTTTTATTTTTCTCCATGGAGAATGCTTCTTCTATCCCAACACCCGAGACAAGATCCAAAACTGCTGCGCTGTCTCTGACTGACTTAGTAAGAACATGATCCTGAGAAGCACCTTGCCAGACTCTTCCGTAAGGGCGGACTGGAACTCTTCCTCTAGTTGGTTTTAATCCGAATAATCCGCAATAGGCAGCTGGAATTCTGATTGATCCTCCTCCGTCTGAACCGGTTGCAATAGAACTCATTCCGGATGCAACCGCTGCTCCTGCTCCACCGCTAGAACCACCTGGAGTTCTTTCTGGATCCCAAGGATTTCGAGTAGGACCGTGGAATTTTGGCTCAGTAATTCCCATTAAAGCGAATTCAGGAACATTTGTAGTGCCTATAAAAACAAATCCCGCATTTCTGAGCCTGGAAACAAAAACGCTGTCCTCAGATGGAACGTAATTTTTGTAGGCCCTCGAGCCAGAAGTGATCTTCTGTCCCTTTACATGATGTAATAAATCTTTAATGAGAAGTGGCACTCCATGAAAGGGTCCCTTAAGTATCTTGCCGGATCTCAACTCTTCTCTTGCTTTGTCGATTGTGTTCAAAACAACCGCATTCAATTCTGGATTGAATCTATTTATCTTTGCTTCAGAAAAATCTAATAATTCCTTGGGTTGGATCTTCTTCTTTCTGATCAGATCGGCAAGGCCTATACTATCATAGGAATCGAATGGAAATTTTGTAATACTCATATTCTTCCGCCAAAAGGGATTTAGGACCCGGTCGAAGTGGCAAATCCAAGGCAGAATCCTGGGAACCATTTACCGAATAAAATGCTCTAAGGGAGAGAGGCATAAAGCCTCGCCCACTAGGGTCAAGGATATTCCCCAGCCAACGGGAATTTTCATTTATAGAATCGTAGCTAAAATCAGGATGGGTAAATATCGGTGATCGGAATAATGGATTTATTGGCAAAATACGGCAAACTTAGACGCGGAAGCTGGGCGGTGCTCGTTTTCGTCTTTAGTTTGGCGATCGAGGCCGATACCGAACTAGACAAACAGTTTTTATCCGCGGTGAAAGAAGGGGACCTTCGTAAGGTCGAGTTACTTCTGAACCAAGGGGCTACCGTTGATGCCAAGGATGACGATGGCCGTACTGCGATCATGCTCGCAGAAGGTGAGGACGTCGTTGAGTTTCTCATTAAACATGGAGCAAATATCAATGCCCAGGATGTGGATGGAAACTCCGTATTATTCTATCGTTTACTTCCCATCTTAAAAGTAAAAATTCCGGATATGGACGATCTGGCTGAGGCAAAACGACTCATTGAGTCTGGCGCTCTCGTGGAATATTCTGCGCGCAAAGGTGAGGATCAAAAACCAGTTTCTCTTCTCAATATGGCGATCCGGAACCAGAGCCTCGTTCTAGTAAAATTTTTAATAGAGAATGGTGCTAACCCGAATCATGATCCCGGTGGGATCGAAGAATATCCACTCTTCTTGGCTGTTGGAGGCGCTTCATCTCCTTCAAATTTGGCGATTGCTGAGTATTTATTAGCAAACGGTTCAAAAGCAGTCTTTACTAGTAGATTAAAGGATGTTCATACTCCAAACGGAACACATCAGATTGGTGCAAGAAATGCATTTCACTATGCTACAGAGCCTAAACAAACCGACCCAAAAATTTTAGATGTTTTAGCAAAGGCTGGGACAAATCTGAATCATAGAGATGCAGAAGGAAAAACTCCTCTCATGGAAGCTATCCAAAGAAAAAATATTTCTGCAGCTCAGAAATTGATCCAGCTCGGATCCGATCTTACTCTTGCGGATAACCAAGGTAAGACGGTACTAGATCTGGCAAAAGAATATCATCTGGATGAAATAGAGCGGATTTTGGCCGAAAAACTTTCTTCCAAGACACAATAATACAAAATCTCTTTAGTATACAGTTTTTAGAGTATACCGAACTAATATTTCGGCATAGGATACTTTTTTCTAAAAACCTCTAACAATTGTAAGGTTGTCATGTAGATTCGTCGTCATATCAACGTTATATAGGCGAAAATTTCTTTCATGATCATTCCATGCGAAGACAAAGTTGATCCTCCTCTAGAAAATTCGGATACTAAAGCCAAAGAAAAAGCTTTAGGACAATTCTTCACGCCTTCTGCCCTGGTGAGCCCTATGTTGGAATGGGTTTCAGAAACCAAAGCTATCTTAGAAGGGAAAAAAATTAAAATTTTAGATCCAGGGACAGGAGAAGGAATTTTTTTCCAAGAATTCCAGGATCATTTTCCAAAACTAGATAGTGAATTTCACGGTTGGGAGATTGATCCAATACTACATGCGAAGTGTATACAAAACTTGGAGAAGGCGGGGATCTCCAAAAATCGTTTTCATTTGGTGTTAGGGGACTTCCTACAAAATGAAAAGAAAGAAAACTACGATATCATACTCTGCAATCCTCCTTATCTACGCCTCAGCCATTCTAAACATGGAAAAAAAATGATCCGTCAATTCGCGGAGGACATCAAGGAGGAGATTCCTGGGACAGCAAATTTGTATGTCTTCTTTTTACTTCGTATACTAAGGCTTTTAAGTCCTGGAGGAAGAGCCTCCATACTAGTTCCTTATGAATTCTTGAACGCTGGATATGGAGTTCCGATAAAAAAAGCGATTATTCAATCAGGATATCTTCGTCGTATACTTATCTTAGATTCTTCCTGGTCCTTGTTCACTGGAGCTGTGACTTCTTCTTGTATACTATACTTAGAAAATACAAGAGAGAAGGAAGAAGGTTTTCTTTGGTCAAGGACCTCTTCATTCATTAAAGGAGAAAGTATAGAGCTTTCCGAGATGATCTGGAGAAAAATCCGTCCTGATGCAGAAGCTAAGTGGACTAGATTATTGAGCGAAGACTCGGAACCGATACAAAACATAAAAAATGATGATAAAAATTCACCTAACAATAATTATGTGACTATGCCCGAAAAGAATCGTCAAGGATGGGTCCCTATCAAGGAATTTGGAAGTTTTAGGAGAGGAATTGCAACTGGTGACAATGGGTATTTTCTTTTATCCGAAAAAGACGCTTCGAACTTATCTATTCCTAAAAATTATCTAAGATCTTCTATCCCTAAAGCTCAGTATGCACTTTCTCCATTTTTTACAGGAGATGATTGGAACACTTTGAAATCTCAAGGGGCCAAGGTTTGGCTTCTAGATGCAAAAGAAGTTCCGAACCCCAATGAACAAGAAGGTATCAATAAGTATCTGGAAGAAGGAATAAAACGAGGTGTGCCTAAACGTTTTCTTCCTTCTAAAAGAAGGCCTTGGCATTCTCAGGAGAATAGAGGCCCTTGCAGAATTTTAGCTACTTCTTTCCATAGAGCGGAAGTTCGATTCGTGTTTAACCAAAGTCCTGCAGTTCATCTTACATGCTTTCATGGATTTTCCGCAAAACCTGAGTATGCTCATTTTGAAGAATACTTATTTGCTTATCTGATCACTCCTCATGTCCGCAAAGAATTGGAATCCAGAACTAGAGAGTATGCTCAAGGATTACGAAAAGTAGAGCCTGGAGACCTGAATTCTCTTCTTGTACCTGATTTCAGAAAATTAAAAGAAGCAGAGAAGGAGAAGATCGGAAAATTACTCCATAATTATAGGAATATGATCCGTCCTTGGACTCCTGGCCGCAGACAAAAAGGGGAAAAAGGGATCAGAAACCCGGAAGAAGAAGCAGTACTCAAAAGTATCGAGACTGAATTCTTAACCGGGCTATAATAGTAGTTATTTTAAATTTTTATAAAGTTTATCTAAAAGCCGAACTAGGTCCTTCTTTTCCGGCTCAGTAAAACCTTTATAAAGACCTGCAAGCAATGATCTGGAAATTCCAAGCATCACTGGACGTATAGAGTAAGCTTTTCGTGTAAGTTGTAAATTGACTACCCTTTGGTCTTGGGTATCTCTTACTCTCTCCACATAACCTAAATCTTGCAGTTTATCCACAAGAGCAGTGAGAGTAGACTTATCCCTATCTATCATCCGAGCTATGTCCTGCATCGGAACTCTTTTTGACATTGCAAGAGCGAATAGAATATCAGCATGGGTAGTGGTTAGCTGGCCCAGCCCCTTGTCCTTCAGTTCCGAATTCAAACGTCTATGGAATTCGTCCCTGATCCTAGAAATCAGATAAATAATCGTGCGAGGATTCATTTTAGAATTCCTTGCGATTAGGCGAATTGGTAGAGATAGATCACTTCACCGATAGCAGCAGGTTTTGCCGCACCTTCTACTTCGAAGCTAAGCTTTAGGGTCATTCTTGCAGTACCTCTTAAGTCCTTCAATTCAACCAATTCTGCCCTGAGTTTCAGCTTGGAACCTACCTTAACAGGATCTAAAAAGCGGAGTTTTTCCATTCCATAGTTAATCCCCATCTTGATGTTTCTTAATTCTAAGATCTGGCTTAGAAGATAAGGAGCCATAGAAAGTGTAAGATACCCGTGAGCGATTGTTGTCCCGAAAGGAGATTCTTTGGCGGCTCTTGCCGGGTCAGTATGGATCCATTGGTGGTCCAAGGTCGCGTTTGCGAATGTATCGATTTGTGCCTGGGTGATTTCGTGAGCGTCGGATACGCCTAGTTCTTTTCCTTCGTATGCCTGTAATTCTGCGAAGCTGGAGAGTACGAGTTTAGCCATTTGATTTTGTCCCTGTCAATGCTGGATCTATATGTCCAATATCCTGAGCCCATAAATAGTTTTGTCACCAACTTTTTAGGCAAAACCAGAACGACTGTTCTGTTTGGTTATTAAAGTTTTCATGCAGAGAAGAAGAGGAAAAAGAGTCGCAGAGAGGAATTGGCACGCAGAGGCGCAAAGACGCAGAGTTTTGTATAGGGTTACTTTAATAATATTTTTCCATGACTCTTGTGTTCTCTCCGCGGCTTCGCGTCTCTGCGTGAGAATAAGAGCGCTGTGTCTCTGCATGGAGTTTATTCATTTTATAAAAACTTAAAATACATTTTGAGAGATAGAACAGTCGTTCTGTTTTTTTCGAAAAAACTCTGCGTGATCTTTGCGGCTCTGACTACCGTATTGAAAGGCGTTCTCATTTCGAAAAAAGGAGAATTGTAAAATTCGAAAATGATAGAATCCGGTCTTCTGACCTCTTACAAAGGCCCCGTTCGGGATTTTAGATTGACATAGGCGAGTATAGGAGTTTGATAGAAGTTAGATATGGGAAGTTCGCCGGACCATCTAGGCCCCCTGCTAATTCAATTCCTCTTGGGAGTAGGATTCTCCGCTCTCATACTCGGACTCGCGTTCCTTCTAAACCCCAAAAAAAAATCCAAACCTCACGATACTTTTGAGTGCGGTGTGCCTTATTATGGGGATGCAAAAGGATTATTTAATATCAAGTTCTACTTGGTTGCAGTGCTGTTTATACTTTTCGATATAGAAGCGATCTTCCTTTTTCCATATGCCGTGAATTTAAAATCGTTCAAAGAGGCGGGACTTGGGAATTTTCTTCTGATAGAGATGTTTGTTTTTATTTTCACCCTCGTGGTTGGACTGTATTATATTCGGAAGAAGGGTGCCTTAGAATGGGATTAAACGAACAACTCGCTCAACCCGGATCGTCTTACGGAGATTCTTTTCAGATCGCTACGGTTGATTCCGTAATCAATTGGGGAAGAAGTTACTCCTTATGGCCTTATCCTTTTGCGACTGCATGTTGCGGGATAGAATACATGAGTACCTCCTGTGCGGATTATGATATTGCCAGATTCGGAGCGGAAAGACCTTCTTTCTCTCCTAGACAGGCTGACATGATCTTAGTTCTTGGGACTATCACTTATAAAATGGCTCCGGTGCTTCGTGAAATTTATGACCAATTGGCCGAACCAAAGTTTGTGATCAGCTACGGAGCTTGTGCTTCTTCCGGTGGAATGTTCCATGCTTACTCTGTTTTACAGGGAATAGATAGGATTCTTCCTGTGGATCTATATGTTCCAGGTTGTCCTCCTAGGCCAGAAGCGCTATTAGATGCTGTAATCAAACTTCAGGAAAAAGTAAAAACCCAAGGTTTAGAAGCCAGAAGACAGGAAGTAATGGATAAGATCCGGGAAATGAACGAAAGAAACAAACCCCTGGTCGTCCAATGAAAGAAACAATCCAGAGTTTCCTAAAAGACAAATTCTCTCATTTTATTTCCAAGGAAGAAGAAATACTCACAAATCTTCCTACATTCTTCTTAAAGCCGGAAGGTATCGTCCCTGTTCTTTCCGCATTAAAAACAGCTCCAGGAATTGAACTGAATTATCTAAACGATCTGACAGCAATCGATTGGTTGGGTAAAAAAACTCCAAGATTCGAAGTCTGTTACCTTCTCCGCTCCGGAAACAAATCCTCTACAAAAGTGCAATTTCGCGTGGCTTTAGAAGAAGATGAGCAAGTTCCAAGTATTATAAGTATTTTTAAAGGTGCTAACTGGCCGGAAAGAGAAGTTTATGATCTATTCGGTATTCGTTTTGCAGGCCATCCTAGAATGGATCGTCTCATCATGCCTGATAATTTCCAAGGGCATCCATTAAGAAAAGATTATCCATTAGAAGGTTTTGGCCAAGACTATCTGGTAGAGGACCTTCTCACAATCCACTTAAAAGAAGATATGGAGGCTTAAGATGGCAGCGATGTATGAAAAGACAGCGGAACATTTCAGCCTCAAACAGAAAAAACTCCCAGAAGGACATCTTCTTGTAAACCTAGGGCCTTCTCACCCTTCTACTCACGGGATCTTGCAGAATGTGATCCAGCTAGATGGAGAAAGGGTAGTGGATGCAGAATCTGTGATTGGTTATGTACATCGCAGTTTCGAAAAATTAGGAGAACGTTATACTTATAATCAGTTCTTAGTCTGCACCGACAGGATGAACTACGTATCCACTCCTTTGAATAATATTGGATGGATACTTACTGTCGAAAAAATGCTCCAGATAGAAGTTCCGGATAAGGTCACTTACGTTCGGATGATCGTCTCTGAACTTTCTCGTGTGATGGACCATATTATCTGCAATGGTATCTTGGGTGTGGATCTTGGTGCATTCTCTGGGATGTTACATTTATTCCATCATAGAGAGAATATCTATCAAGTCTTAGAAAAACTCACAGGTGCAAGACTTACCACTACATTCTGTAGAGTAGGTGGACTCGAAAAAGATATTTATCCCGAATTCGAAAAGGATGTGAAGACGATCATCAAGGGTCTTCGTCCTGCGATAGAAGAGTTCCAGTCATTACTCGTAAATAATAGAATTTTTATGGATAGAACGGAAGGTGTGGGAGGTATTTCTGCAGAAGATGCTATCTCTTACGGTTATTCCGGCCCTAACTTGAGAGCTGCAGGAGTTCCTTGGGATATTCGTAAGGACGATCCTTATATGTTCTATGATAAGGTGGACTTCGATATTCCTGTAGGAGAGGACGGTTCCGTTCTTCATAGGACGCTTGTACGTATGGAAGAGATGAGACAATCTCTTCGTATTGTAGAACAGCTGATCAACGGTCTTCCAACAGGCGCTCACCATGCGGACATTCCTCATATTTATCTTCCGGACAAGAGCAAGGTTTATAAGAATATGGAAGAGTTGATCTACCATTTCAAATTGATCATGCACGGTATCAAAGTTCCTAAGGGTGAATATTATATGGCAACCGAGGCCGCTAACGGTGAACTCGGATTTTATATCGTTTCCGAAGGGGAGAAGTCTCCTTGGAGAGTACATGTTCGCAGGCCATGTTTCTGGTTTTATCAATCTTTCCCTGAATTAGTAAAAGGTTCACTTCTTGCGGATACGGTCGCTACTATGAGTTCTATGAATGTGATCGCAGGGGAGTTGGACTGCTGATGAGTTATCAATTTTCCTCCCAATCAGTTGCAAGATTAGACAAACTGTTGGAGATGTTCCCTGATAAAAGAAGTGTGATCCTTCCAGGGTTGTACCTCCTACAAAAAGAACAAGGGTTTGTAGACAGAGAAGGAATGGAAGCGCTTGCGGAAAAGATCGGCTCTCCTATTTCTCTTGCTCAAGTTTATGGAGTCGCCACTTTCTATACCTTATATAATAAAAAGCCCGTGGGTAAGTATCATATCCAGATCTGCGGAACTTCTTCTTGTTATATGAGAGGAAATGATAAACTCGAAAAACATCTTTGCTCTCGTTTAGGAATCGAATTGGGAGAAACTACTCCTGATAAAAAATTCACTTTGGAAGAAGTGGAATGTCTGGGCGCCTGCGGATACGCTCCAATGGTCCAGATCAACGATGCATATTATGAAAATCTAACGTTCGAAAAAATGGATGAGATCCTGAAGGATTTGACCTAAGGGGAAACGTTATGGCAGAAATGAAAATCCTTACTAAATTTATAGATGATCCTCGTTCGAATGAATTAGAATTTTATGAATCAGTTCACGGCTATGACGGAATGAAAAAGGCTCTGTCAATTGCGCCGGAAGAAATTATAGAGATCGTCAAAAAATCAGGTTTGAGAGGAAGAGGAGGCGCTGGTTTCCCTACGGGACTTAAATGGTCCTTTATTCCAAAAGATATTCCAAAACCAAAATATCTTATCTGTAATGCGGACGAGGGAGAACCTGGAACATTCAAAGATCGTAAACTGATTGAGAACCTTCCCCACCAGATCATCGAGGGAATGGTGATCGGTGCTAAAGCGATCGGTGCAAACAAAGGATTTTTTTATATCCGCGGAGAGTTCAATAAAGGTATCGACTCCATGCAAAAGGCGATCGATGAAGCCTATGCAAAAGGGTATCTGGGAAAAAATATCCTAGGCAGCGGATTTGATTTTGATCTGGTATTATATGCAGGAGCAGGTGCTTATATCTGCGGAGAAGAAACTGCTCTCATCAATTCTTTGGAAGGTCGTAGGGGCCATCCAAGATTAAAACCTCCATTTCCTGCTGTTTCAGGTTTATATCGTTGTCCTACTGTGGTGAATAACGTGGAAACTTTTTCTACTGTTCCTCATATTTTGGACAAGGGCGCAGATTGGTATTCTAAGATAGGTACCGAAAAATCTCCAGGCACTCGTTTGTTCTCTGTTTCTGGTCATGTAAAAAGGCCTGGAGTGTACGAGATCGAACTTGGGACTCCTTTATTAGAATTAGTGAATGATCTTTGCGGCGGAATGCTGGACGATGTTCCGTTAAAAGCTGTGATCCCGGGGGGTTCTTCCGTTCCTATCCTGACAGCAGAAGAATGTAAAACCGCAAATATGGATTTCGAATCCATGGCGGCTCATAAGACAATGCTTGGTTCCGGAGCGGTGATCGTGATCGGAGAAGGTACTGACCTTGTAGAAACCACTTACAGATTTGCAAGATTTTACGCTCATGAGTCCTGCGGGCAATGTACTCCATGTAGAGAAGGTACTCATTGGGTAAGGGACCTGCTTCATAAGATCAGAGAAGGAGAAGGCACAAGTGCAGACTTGGATCTAATTCTTTCTTTGGCTAGAAATATGGAAGGCGGAACTACAATCTGTCCTTTATCCGACGCATGTGTGGGTGCAGTAAGGCCTACTATCTTAAAATTCAAACATGAATTCGAAGCCAGATTAAAAGACAAAGCAGGCAAAGAAGAACAAATTCCTGCTCGGACTGGAGTCTAAACCGTGGATTGGAATGTAGTTCTACTCTGGTTATTAAAGAGTGCACTTTTTTTCTTAGTGTTCATCACTGCTTGTGCATATTATACATTAGCAGAACGTAAAGTAGCCGGGTTTATTCAAGACAGAAAAGGTCCTAATCGTGCAGGTCCATTAGGTTTATTGCAACCTTTGGCGGATGGGATCAAGTTCTTAACTAAGGAAGAGATCTTTCCTAAAAATGTGAACAGGGTCATGTATTTGATCGCCCCTGCGATATCTATGACCTGTGCAATCATGGCTTGGGCGGTTGTTCCGTTAGGTGGAACGGTTCTTTTGCCAGAGTGGCTTGCAAAAGAAATCGGTTCTCCATATTTAGATCTGCAGATCGCAAATCCGGACACGGGGATCTTGTTCTTGTTTGCGATCTCTAGTCTTTCGGTTTATGGGATCATTCTTGCTGGTTGGTCCAGTAATAATAAATATTCTTTGATTGGTGGGATACGTGCCACGGCTCAGATGATTAGCTACGAATTGCCTCTCGGTCTGTCTGTGGCGGCTATCGTGATCTTGACCGGATCTCTAAAACTCACAGATATCAATGATGCGCAGATAGGCCTTTGGAATATTTTTAAACTTCCTGGCTTTATTGCATTTTCTGTTTTTGTTGTAGCAATGTTTGCTGAGACTAACAGACTTCCTTTCGATTTAGCGGAAGCAGAATCAGAACTAGTAGTAGGTTTTCATACAGAATATGGCGCGTTCAAGTTCGCGTTATTCTTCATTGCGGAATATATGAATATGATCACTATGAGTTGTGTGGTCACCATTCTATTTTTTGGTGGATATCACCTTCCTTTTGGTTTATTGAGCGGTTCTATTTGGCAGGCCTGGGCAGGACTTGGGTTTTTTACTCTTAAGGTTTTATTCTTCGCATTTTTATTTATGTGGGTAAGATGGACTCTGCCAAGATTCAGATACGATCAATTGATGACAATCGGTTGGAAAAAAATGATCCCTTGGGCAGTGGCAAATATAATAATCGCAAGCGTGTACGTTGGTTTGGACGGTTTCTGGAAATGGTAGGAATATTCGATAATCCTCAGCTTCTGCTCTTTTTTATATTCAGCGGAGTGTTAGTTGCAGGAGCCTTAGGAGTAGTCTTTCATCCGAATCCAATTAGCTCTGCTGTCTTACTTGTGCTTTCCTTTTTTGCGTTAGCTGGAATTTATGCGGTAATCGGTTCCGTCTTTGTGGCCACAATGCAAGTGTTAGTATATGCAGGCGCTATAATGGTGCTTGTAGTATTTGTTTTGATGCTTCTTTCTTTGCATGACGAAGGGATCGCAAAACTTTGGAATCATCCAATTAAAAAAGTTTTGGTTCTTTCCGTGGTATCATTGCTTGCAATCGTGTTGATCCATTCAGTGAGAGAAGGTATTCCAAATACGGAAGCCTCTCCCAAAGGATACTCTGAGTCGGGTTCTTACGAATATACTCTATCCGAATCGGAAGAAGGAAAAGCGGATGTAATCGCAGAAGGGAATACTGCTGTGGTGGGTAGTTCTATGTTCTTAGATTATCTTCTTCCTTTTGAAATAGTTTCCATATTACTTTTAGCCGCCGTACTCGGTGCAGTTATATTGGGGAAAAAGAATTTAGGTAAAAAAACAGAAGAAGGGGAGCCATGAATCCGGGAATTCTGAAACCAACTCTCGCGGGAATCCCCGTGGAATATCTGCTGATCCTTTCCTGTATCATTTTTTCTATCGGTGTTGCCGGTGTTTTATTCAGAAGAAGTGCTGTAGTCATCTTCATGAGTATAGAACTCATGTTAAACTCGGTAAACTTGGTATTTGTCGTTTTTTCAAAATCACTTCATCAGGTCCAGGGAGAAGTGGTGGTGTTTTTCGTGATGGCGATCGCAGCAGTAGAGGCAGCGATCGGTCTTGCCTTAGTGGTTGCAATTCATAGAAAGAAAAAGACCAGTTTCGTAGACGAAATGAATTTAATGAAATGGTAATGCAATGAGTTGGGAAATCCTTATACCGGTTTTAGTTTTTTCTCCTCTTCTTGGATCCGTACTAAACGCATTATTCGGAAGATATTGGAAAGGTCTTTCTGGTTCGATCGGAACCTTGCTCTCTTTTGTTTCCTTTGCTGCGAGTGTATTCGCTTATTTTCAGTTCCATCCTTTAGAAAGACAAGATGCTCAAATTGTAACTCTATTTAATTGGGTAGAAGTCGGAAATTTTAAAGCGGATCTTGCTTACCAAGTAGATCAACTTTCTCTTTTTATGGCATTGATCATAACAGGGATCGGAAGTTTGATCCATCTTTATTCGATTGGATACATGAAAGGAAATCCAAGCATCGGAAGATTTTTTTCTTATCTGAATTTGTTCGTATTCTTCATGCTCCATTTGGTTTTAGCGGAAAACTTGGTGGTCCTGTTTTTCGGTTGGGAAGGTGTGGGACTTTGTTCTTATCTTCTGATCGGCTTTGATACACATAAAGAAAATGCGGCGCAGGCAAGTATCAAGGCGTTCGTTACCAATAGGATAGCAGACTTGGCTATGATTGGGGGAATTGCTCTCACCTATTGGTTGGCAGGTTCCGTTTCTTTTATTACAATTTCAGAATCTTTGCCTCAGGCAAAGTTTTTGCTGAACGCACTTCCTTTTGTGGCGATTTGCTTTTTTATAGGTGCAATGGGCAAATCCGCTCAGTTCCCATTCCATGTTTGGTTACCAGATGCTATGGCTGGACCAACTCCAGTTTCTGCATTGATCCATGCCGCAACAATGGTGACTGCAGGATTATTCCTGATCGCGAGATTGAATTTTATTTTTATTTTAGTTCCTAAAGTAGGTTTTTGGATCGTTTGTATTGGAACATTCACAGCTTTTTTTGCGGCAACCATCGGCGTTTATCAAAACGATATCAAAAAAGTTTTAGCTTATTCCACTGTTTCTCAGTTAGGTTATATGTTTGTTGCAATGGGAACCGGCGCTTATGTGGCGGGACTTTTCCATTTACTGACTCACGCATTCTTTAAAGCACTCTTGTTTTTGGGATCCGGTTCCGTAATCCACGGATTATCTGATGAGCAGGATTTAAGAAGAATGGGAGGGCTCAAATCCCAGATGAAGATCACTTGGTTGACCTTTCTTTTGGGAACCTTAGCGATTGTAGGAGCTCCTCCATTTAGTGGGTTTTTCTCGAAAGATCTAATCTTAGAAAAAGCATTCTATTTTCATCCTGTATTCTTTGGAATGGGGATTGCTACTGCATTCTTAACAACATTTTACATGTTTCGCCTAACGTTTTTGGCATTTACTGGTAAGTCCAGAGTTTCTCCCAATGTGCATCCGCATGAATCTCCTTGGACCATGACAGTGCCATTAGTGATCCTGGCATTCGGTGCAGCATTTTCCGGATATTTATTGGTTCCTGAATCCTTGGGAGGCGGGATTGATTTCTTAGAGAGATACTTCTCTCCTGTTTTTGCAAAAGGATTATTGTATTATTCTCAGCAAAAAGGTGTTTTGGAAGTCCATCATTTAAGCCATCAGTTGGAACTCCTACTAGCTGGACTTTCTTTAGGAGCAATTCTATTAGGAGTTGGGATCTATTGGTTCTTCTTTGGTAAAAAAGAAAAATTACCTATAGATGAATCTTCTTATACCGGCTGGAGAATTCTTCCTGCAAATAAGTATTTCATAGATGAAATTTTCAAAAACGTTTTGATTGGGCCGATCTTTGCCTTCTCCGAATTCTTATCAGAAGTAGTGGAAAAACGTTTAATCGATAAAGTTTTGACTGGAACTGGAAAGTTCTCCGGGGGAGTATCTTCGCTACTGCGTAGAATCCAAACGGGAACCGTAGTAGATTACGCTTTTCTAATTGTTTTAGGGACCGTGTTGATCTTGTCCGTATTCTTATGGAGGGGAATCTAAGTGCCCCAGTATTATTTAAGCATTCTATTATTTCTTCCTGTTTTAGGGATCCCTTTCTTATTTATTTCTAAAAACGAAAAGTGGATCCGACTCTGGTCTTCGATAGTAACTTTTGGAGTTCTTGCGATGACCGGTCCTCTCTTTTTGGAATTCCTAAAAGGGGACAGCGGCTTACAATTCACTCATAAGATCTGGAACTTCTTGGAATTACAATCAGGAGGATTGGATTATCATATAGCAGTAGATGGATTCTCTTTATTGCTTGTGACGATGTCCGCACTTCTGTTCTTTCTTTCGGCTTTATCTGCTTTTTCTAATGTAAAGCATAGGATTCGAGAATTTTTTATACTTCTTCTTTTAGTAGAAACCGGAGTTATCGGGGTTTTTCTTTCTGTTAACCTGATCCAATTTTATGTTTTCTGGGAATGGATGGTTTTACCTTTCACTTTGATGGTTGGGATCTGGGGAGAAAAAGGAAGAATTAAGGCTGCAATGAAATATCTGGTATTCTCCTTTACCGGATCTGTTTTCATGCTCGCGAGTATTCTGGTTCTATATCATTACACTCATACATTCGATTTAGAAGAATTAGCAGTAGTTTCCCTGAATTCTATCCCTGCAAATATTAAATTTTGGTTATTTGTAGGATTTAGTTTTGCATTTGCGATCAAGGTCCCATTATTTCCTTTCCACACTTGGATGCCCGATGTTCACGAGGAAGCGCCTACTGTCGGTTCTGTAGACTTAGCTGGAATTCTATTAAAGATCGGATTATTCGCCTATGTAAGAGTTGCGATCCCGATTTTCCCTCAGGTATTTTTAGAATATCGTAACTTACTTACCGCCCTTGCTGTTGCTGGGATTGTTTACGGAGCCCTCGTGGCCTTAACTCAGAAAAACAGCAAACGTCTAATTGCATTCTCTTCTCTCTCTCATATGGGGTTCTGTATCTTGGGGATCTTAACGCTTACTGAAGAAGGTGTGGCAGGTGGAATGTTACAAATGGTGAATCATGGATTCACTTCAGGACTTCTCTTCTTTATATTAGGATTTTTGCATGAAAGAACCGGCACGAATGAATTAAAAGATTATTCCGGCCTTGCGAAATCTGCACCGTTCTTGGCAGTTGCGATTGGCCTGGCAGCGTTTGCGAGTGCTGGTCTTCCTGGCACGAACGGTTTCGTGGGAGAATTTTTAGTTCTAATCGGAACTTTTAAATATAGTCTTATTTATGGGTTCTTAGCAGGATCTGCAGTGATCTTTGCTGCTGGGTATATGTTATACTTTGCAAAACACTTATTATTCGGTGAACCAAATGCTTTATCTTCAGGTTTGTCCCCTTTAAATTTGAGGGAAAAATTTATAATCTCCTTAGTTGCAGGAATTATAATATTAACTGGAATTTTCCCTAATATTCTGCTCGAGTATTTGAAACCTAGTGCAAGAGTGGTATTGAACCTGACTTCTAATCAAGCATTGCAAGAAAGAGCCTTTTTGGAACAAGAAGGTAATTTGAGAAACACCAAGAAGAAATTTATAAATTATAGGACCTTGGGCGTCGAGCCTCCTAGTTACGAGGATAGGATCAGTTCTGGAAGAGGAACGGGGATCCCAGCTAAAAAGACAGTGTCCCAAGAGGCGGAAGAATGAATTTAATTCCAAATTCCAACGATCTAATTTCTATACTTCCTATTCTGGTACTTTCCGGAGGAGGGATATTGTTACTTGGATTGCAGTTCTTTTTCCAAGGATTTGAATTTAGGATCGTAAGATTTACCTCCGGACTGGTATTGATTGCTGCGTTCTTAGCATTGTTTATTTCTCAGTCAAACCCGGGAATTGGATCTTATTTTTCAGGACACTATGAGATTTCTACGATTGGGTTCTGGTTTGGAGCATTATATTTAATTGCCGCATTCTGCACTGTTCTTGCTTCTCCAAGAGTATTAGAACAACATAATATGGAATTTCCGGAGTTCTATCCTCTTCTTCTTTTCTCAGTAGTCGGGATGTTCCTGATGACTTCCGGAACAGACACCGTTACGATCTTTGTTGGATTGGAATTAATGTCAGTGTGTTTGTATGTTCTGGTTGGAATGGCAAGAAGTGATGTTTATTCTTTAGAAGCTAGCTTGAAGTATTTCCTTTTAGGAAGTTTTTCTACAGGGTTTTTCTTATTTGGAATGGCGTTCCTATTCGGAGGATCAGGCACTACACATTTGCAAGATTCTTTAAAACCTTTGCTTAGTTCAGGATTTGATTCCAATTTTACGAAAATCGGATTATTACTTCTATTAACTGGGATTTCGTTTAAGATCGCGTTATTCCCTTATCATTCATGGACACCTGACGCATATGAAGGTGCATTAACTCCAGTCACAGGATTTATGGCTACTGCCTCTAAGTCCGCTTCCATGGGACTATTACTAGTTGTTTTTTCAAAACTTCCTGGTTCCGTTTCTGGAAGAGAATGGACCTGGATCATGGGAATTTTAGCTCTGATGTCCATGACTTACGGGAATTTTGTGGCTTTAAAACAGACAAGTTTGAAGAGAGTTTTGGCATATTCTTCTATTGCTCATGCAGGTTACGTAGTCGCAGGAATTTCTTTGGGTGGAAAAGAAGAAGCTTTATTCTATCTGATCATATATTCTTTTATGAGCCTGGGAGCATTTGCTATTCTTTCTTTCTTGGAAGAAGGCAATCGTCATGTAACGTATGAATCTATTGGCGGACTCGCAAAGTCCAGGCCTTGGACTAGTTTTGCATTATTCATTTTTTTCCTATCTTTAGCAGGGATTCCTCCTTTAGGAGGCTTCTGGGCAAAATTATTCCTATTCCAAAAGATTACAGAAGGAACGGATCAAATCTCAAGATGGTTACTCATCGGTGGGATCGCAAACTCAGCACTAGCGTTATACTATTATGTGAAGGTTGGAATATTTACATATATGAACTCTGAAGATGGAGAAATATCTAAATTAGATTCTCCTAAAGCAAGTTACGGAGTGATATTCGTATCTGCAATTTCTTTGGCGGCGGTTTTAGTAGGTTGGTATTTTATCCAACCTAAAGATTTGAATAATTTAAAATTCGCAAACAAATCCGCTGAATTACAAAAGTAAGATGTCCAATTTAAAAAAAATTCTTTCTTCTATTAAAGAATATTTTGAACCTATACCTAAATTCGATGGAGAAAATGCGAACTTCAGAGAGGCAATCTATCTTTATTCTAAAAATCGTTCTGAGAAAAATTTAGAAAAACTTTCCGCCGAACTTACTAAAGCTTATTTTCTAATCCCTCATGCAGGTGAGGAAGCTGCTGCTAAAAAAGCAAAACCCAAAAAGAAAGTAGCCGCTAAAAAAAAGAAAACTTCTCCTAAAAAAGGACCGAAACCGATCGTATTATTATATGTAAGTGATGAGCATGGTAGAGTGTTCCTGCCTGCATTCTCCCATCCTTCTGAATCATTCCGTTATTTCAAAAAAGAGACTGCACTTGTTCCGATCACTGCGCGGGAATTATGGGCCTTAGGTCTACAGAATAAGGGTGTTTCAGGGGTGGCTATCGATCCGGGTTCTACGTTATGGTTGCTCTCCAGAGATCATTTGGAATTATTGCAAAAAGAAAAATAATCCTTCTTTTTTCATCGAACGCTTCCCATGTATTCTACTTTTCGAATATATATTTTCTATCTTCTGCTTTTATCCGGTTTCTTTGCTAATTGTATCATTGTTTCGAGATCGGAACTTTCTACTCCATCTGCTTTAAACGAGGGCAAAGTATTAAAACATTATAAAAAAGTTTCTCTTAAAGTGATCTATATCCCTGAAAAGGATGATCATGCTTATAATCTGGAAGAAGAAGAACAAAAAAACAGAGAAGAATCTTGGACTAATCTGCTTATTTCCGCATACGAGGATTCCGGATTATTTAGAGAGGTTGGCACTTCTGTTGATGGAGATCTAAAAGTCCAAATTAAGATCGTAGAATCTCAAGCAGAAGATCGAGGGATAGATTACGCATTTTCCAAAGGTTGGGGTTTCCGTCCTTATCGAGAAGAAGGTTCCTTTGCAATGAGTACAGATTTTTACAATGCGAAGGGAGAACTTTTAGGTTCTGTAGATTTAACAGAAACATACGATTACTATTATCAGATTTTATTTATATTTTTAAGTCCTTTTTATTCTCCAAGTGGAGAATACGAAAGATTAGGACGATTTATGGGATTAAAAACTTTAGATAGAGCATTATCTAAGGAAATTTTTATCCCCAGAAAGTGATCTCTAAAAATTTTTTGAAATAGTTTACCCATATCCCGAACAAGATCAAATTGCTTATCGCAAATATGATTAATCTATGGATAACGTTGTTATAGGTGAGATGGATGGTACTATGCAAAGTCCTAAGTGCCACATAAATCCATGATAGTTGAAAATTTAAGGGATCAATGAAACCTGTTAAGTATTGTATCAAGCAGATTAGATAGAATAATAAGGGCATTTCCAATAGATTCATATAGTTCCGATTTGCAATAGTCACCCATTGAGGAACATTTTTGGATTCTCCGAATTTAAAATCGTCCGGGATTACTTTTCCTATAAATCCTGCGTATAAGCGACGAATTGGGATTTGTAGTAATACGAAAAAAGTCAGTAGAACTAACGCTCCGATCGGTAAAAGCCAATATTCTTTTTGCATTTATAAACCTTTTAAATCAAAAATAGAAATGGAATGGTTTTGCATTATAATCTGCAAGCAAAAGACACAGAATTTCAAAATCTTCCATTTCTATTTTCATTGACTCCAGCGACTTTTTGAATAATCTAAGGCCCCTTTATCGTCGTCTAATAACCTAATATACAAAATGCAAAAATCCCTGGAAAAGTTAGTCTATCACTGGATACAAAAAGATTGGGAGGCTTTCCAGTTCACTCAGGCCGAAGGAATGGATGGTATCTGGGCCTTGGATCTTTCGGACAGATCCAGCTTTTGGATCAATCCTAAATTTCGATCTATTCTAGGACTTCCCAATCAAGACCAAAACCTTTCTCCGCTTTCTTGGAAAGATCTTTTTTCTAAAAACGATTATGAACTCATCGATCGTCAGTTGGAAAGAACTTCTGAATCGGCATCTATATCCATTTGCTACAAAACTCTTCTAGGCAACGAAATAGAGACAGATACTAAAATTATCATTCTTGGAGATCAATCCGGAGATCGTATTTGTATCGGCGGGGTCACGGTCTTGAAAGGATCGGAACTGAATTTGATGAAAAAGGAATTAGATTTCCTTTCGGTGATCAATGCCTTGCCAGACATGATTGGTTACTGGGATTCCAATCTGATTAATCGGCTGGCAAACGATGCGTATCAAAAATGGTTCGGAATAGATTCCAAAAAAATAGTCGGCTTACATATGAAGGCTGTTTTGGGTGAGGAATTATTTAAATTAAATTATCCTCATGTTGAAAAGGTTCTAAAAGGGGAGCCACAATTATTCGAAAGAAAGATCCCCTCTGCCGATGGGAAAAGTTTCCGCTATTCTTTAGCCAAATATTTACCTGATATTCGAGAAGGTAAGGTCGTCGGTTTTTCAGTTATCGTAAACGATATTTCCCAGATCAAGATTGCGGAAGCTGCCAATTTGAAATTGGCGAGGATTGTGGAAGCTTCGGACGATGCAATTATCGGAAAGGATCTGGATGGAACAATTAACTCCTGGAATAGAGGCGCGGAAAAGATCTTCGGTTATAATGCTAACGAGATTTTGGGATCGAATTATGAAAGTCTACTTTCAAAAGATTCAAAAGATTCTGAATTAAAAATCAATCAAAGGATGATCGCGGAAAAAGAGACTATTCGTTTTGAGTCTGTCCGCAAAGACAAAAAAGGACATTGGAAAGAAATGTTTATTACACTTTCTCCTATGTTCGATTCTTCCGGCAAGCTGACTGGATCCGCAGAGATTGCGAGGGATATTGGTGAAAGAAAAAGAATGGAAAGTTCTTTTAAGAGCGCCTTCGAATATTCAGCAATCGGAATGGCAATTTTGGATCCGGAAGGTAAATGGATCCAGGTAAATGGAAACTTAATCAAACTGTTTGGTTACAATTGGGAAGAATTATCTAAACTGACATTTAAAGATATTACTTATCCGGAGGATCTTGGAAAGGATCTGCAGTTAGTATCTGAAACCTTGGAAGGAAAAAGATCCGGTTATCATTTAGAAAAACGTTATGTTAAGAAAAATGGAGAGGTAGTTTGGGTTCTTCTCTCGGTAGCTTTGGTTCGAGATGCAGAAGGGAAACCAAACCATTTCATTTCCCAGATCATGGATATCGATCAATTTAAAAAAACCGAGGAACAACTTATTCACGCTAAGGAGCTATTAGAACAGACTAGTAAATTGGTCAGAATCGGCGGATGGGATATGGATCTTAAGCGGAATGTCGGATCTTGGTCTTCCGTTACCAAGGAAATGCACGAGGTGCCTCCTGACTTTGTCCCTAATATCGAAGAAGGTTTAAAATTTGTTAAAGAAGGGGAAAGTAGGGAAAAAATTACCGAGGCCGTTAAGCAACTTTTAGAAAAAGGTATTCCATACGATTTAGAAATGGAGATCGTCACTGCTAAAGGAAATGAACTTTGGGTCAGGACAGTGGGGAGTGCCGATTTTGAAAATGGTGAGTGTGTTCGAATATTCGGAGCCTTATACGATATAGACAAAAGAAAGAAAGCGGAGCTTGAAGCAATCAAAGAAAGATCAAGACTTTCTGCATTCGTTGAACATGCGCCTGCTGCTGTTGCAATGTTTGATGCAGAGATCAAGTATGTTGCAGTTAGCGAAAGATGGTTAGTCGAGTATCACTTGTCTGGTAAAAATATAATTGGTCTCTCCCATTATGACGTATTTCCTAATATTTCTCAAGAATGGAAGGACATACACCAAAGATGTTTATCCGGAGAAGTTTCAAAAAATGATGAGGATATCTGGAGACCTGAAGGTTGGGATCATGATCAATACCTTCGATGGGAAGTAAGACCTTGGTATCAATTGGATGGTTCTATAGGCGGAATAATGATGTTTACCCAAGACATCACTGAAAGTTGTCTTCAGAGAGAAGAATTAAAAAAAGCGAAAATAGCCGCTGAACAAGCAAATAAAGCTAAATCAGATTTCTTGGCAAATATGAGCCATGAGATCCGGACACCTCTGAATGGGATTATCGGGTTCTCAGACCTTTTACTTAGGACATCCATGGATGCTACTCAGCATCAGTATATGATGACTGTATTTCAATCTGCCGAATCGTTACTCGATATTATTAATGATATATTAGATTTTTCAAAAATTGAAGCCGGAAAGTTAGAACTTTCCTACGAAAAGACTAACCTTTTAGAAGTTTGCAGTCAAATTGTGAATACAATCAAATTCCAGGCTCAGAAAAAGGGATTAGAATTGATTGTTAATGTAGCCTGGGATGTACCTAGATTCGTAAGAGTGGATAATGTCAGGCTTAGACAAGTTCTAGTAAATTTATTTAGTAACTCGGTAAAATTTACTGAGGAAGGTGCGATTGTATTAAAGATAGAACTTCTTAACAGAACATCAGAAACGGAGGGAGAGTTCAGATTCTCCGTTAGAGATACAGGTATTGGTATTGCGCCCGAAGCAAGAGACAAAATATTCGAAGCTTTCACTCAGGGGGATGTTTCTACAACTCGTAAATTCGGAGGTACCGGGCTAGGGCTCGCCATCTCTAATAAACTTTTGTCGATGATGGGAAGTAAACTTCAGTTAAAAAGCGAATTGGGAAAAGGAAGTACATTCTATTTCGATCTAAAGTTGAATATTTCAGAAATATTAGGAGAAGATTGGATTAGACTTCGCTCAATCAAAAAGGTCTTGGTAGCAGATAAAAATCGAGAGAACATAAAGTTGATCGGTGACATGCTATCTAAACAAAATATTCCTGCAGATTTCTCTCAAAACGAAGAGGAAGTGTTACAAGTATTGTCGAGCGGTAATAGATACGATATGATCCTAATGGAATGTGATAAGCCAGAAGGTGAATGTTTAGAATTGGTCAGAAAGGTAAGGGAAGATTTAAAGATAAGAAGTGAAGACCAACCGATCGCGTTGATTGTAGATCCTGGAGAAGGTGAATTACTCTTGGAAAAGTCGGGAAAATTAGGAATCCAAGAAGTAATCTCTAAGCCGATTCATATGCAGAAATTATTTGATATTCTCGCTAAAAATCAGATTTTAAGAGAGCCTTTTGTTTTTCCTTTAAACGGTAGGGACCAGGAGGGAGTTCCTAGAATTGAAAAAACTGCAACCGTTTTGATCGCAGAGGATAATTCTGTAAATATGATGCTCGCAAAAAGTATCGTTAAAAAGATCCTTCCAAAAGCAAAATGTGTTGAGGCCCAGACTGGAAGTGAAGCAGTAGATAAGTATAAAGAAATTAACCCGGACTTGATATTCATGGATATCCAGATGCCTGAGATGAATGGATACGAAGCTACAAAAGCAATACGCGTTTTGGAAAAAGATGGCATTAGAGTCCCTATTATTGCTGTGACCGCAGGTATCGTTTCCGGCGAAAGAGAAAGATGTTTAGAAGCCGGCATGGATGATTATATTAGTAAACCTGCAATAAAAGCTGATTTTGCTCGGATTATCTTCCGCTGGATGAGTTGATTGTGCTTAAATTATTTTGATCTTTTGCCAATAAGTCCAAGATCTTAAGACCCATTCCATAGGACCTAAAGAAAGTTTACTTTTCCAAAGTAGAGACACTATTCCAAAGAAAATCCAAATAGGAACGGTTAATAATAGAACGATATAACTGCCTATCTGGTCGAAATATCCCAAACCCCAGCCACAAAAGATCCATGTGCAAACCAAGGATTCTCCTAAATAACAGGTAAGAGAAAGTTTTCCCATTGTTTCGAACCAAATCCGATCAGCAAAACTTTTCCCTGAGTTATAATAATTTCCGAGCAAATATACATAACAAAATGTGAGAGCAGGTGCACTGAAAGTGTCAATGATTGCATATAGAATTTTCAAGAATACACTTGGATTTTCTGGAAGAATATGACGAGAATGTAATGTATAAACTAAATTTCCTAAAATTCCCAGGACTAACATCCAAGGGAAAAGTTTTTTAAATCCAGGGTTTATACTTTCCCAATCCGTAAAGATGGAATTCTTAGCTGCGTAAAAACCTAAGCAGAACATTGAGAATACTGTAGGCCACTGGTAAAATACTAAAAATGGAATAGAGAGAATAGTATCCTTGGTTCTCTGCACATTACTTTCCCAGAATCCGCCTAAATATGCTTTTCTACTTTCCGCTAACAGACGGGGGAGATTTGCTTCTAACTGGGATTTAAGTTCTATTTCTGCGAAACTCATGCCTATTCTACAAAACACAGCGATCATAATACAAAATAGAGAAAGTTTTAATATTAAAGAAGAAGATCTGTTTCTCAAAAACCAGAGTAATGACCCTAAAATTGCATAAGAAAGTAGAATGTCTCCAATGAATAAGAAAATTCCATGAAGAAATCCTAATATTCCTAAACCCAAAATTCTTCTGAAATACCTGGCTCTTGAACTTGTTTCTGGATTATTCTCTAATTGGATAAAAAAGCCATAACCGAATAAGAACGAGAATAATACATAAAATTTGGACTCAAAGAAGAATGCTACAATCCAAGAACCGATAGAATCCAGAAGAGTCGAATTTTCTCCTAAAGAAGCAACCAAATACATTGGTTTGGAAAAATAGGGTAGGTTAACTGCAAGTATTCCTAAAAGTGCAAATCCTCTTAAAAAGTCGATAAACCCAATCCTATCTCTCATATTTATCTCCTAATGTTTGGGTTTCCATTTCCAGGTAAATGCAAGTAGGATTATAGCCAGGATTGCAGAAAAAAATATTATAAATATAGAATATTCCCAGCGGAACCAAGAATATGAACTCATCCATCCTAATCCTTTAGAAAGTGCTGTTCTTCCTAAATACCCGAATAACCCAATAAATCCTGCTGCTGTCCCGACAGCCTTTTTAGAAGTAAAATCTAATCCTGCGACTCCGAGCAACATAACCGGTGGATAAATGAAAAACCCGACTACACCAAATAAAGTAAGATCCGCCCATAAATATCCAGAAGGAATAAGTAATATTCCGAATAACGCGAATAAGATCGGGACCATACAAATTAAACTGACTAATCCTCTTTTTCCTCCTACCTTGTCAGAATACCAACCAACAAGTAAAGTGGAACCTATCCCTGCGAATTCATAGATAAGAGTGCTGATCCCTCCTTTTTCCAAGCTCGCCCCCTTAGCAAATTTTAGATAAGAAGGTCCCCAATCCGTAAGACTATACCTTACTATGTACACAAAAAAGTTCGCTATTGCAAAGACCCAAATATATTTATTTAAAAGTACCAAATCTATAAAAATTTCCTTAAAGCTAAGCTCTCTTTCTGATTCAGAAACCTTTTTAGAGTCGGTTTCAGTTCCGGAATATTCTTCGATGGAAGGAAGTCCAACAGACTGGGGGGTATCTAATAATCTGAAATATAAATAGATAGCAGTTAGGAAAGAAAGAGCAGCGGGAATATAAAAAGCATTTCTCCATCCGAACCAAGAGGCACTATAAGCCGCGATTACTCCAACGAGTCCGCCTCCTACATTATGGGCGATATTCCAGACCGCAAATTTTTCTCCCCTTTCTTTAACGGAGAACCAATGTCCTAAAGATCTACCGCAAGGAGGCCACCCCATTCCTTGGAATAAACCATTTAGTCCCCATAAAATCAAATGAGTTTGGTAATCTGAAGATGCGCCAAAACATATATTACAAATCCCTGTTAGAACAAGACCTAATGGCATAAATATTTTTGGATTACTTCTATCCGATAAAGCCCCCATTAGAAATTTTCCAATACCATAAGAGATTGCTGTGATTGCTAGAATGTTTCCGATCTGCTCTTGGGAATAGGAGAGTGCCTGGCCAATCTCCTTCGAAACCACTGGAAAATTGTTACGGACAGTGTAAAAGACAGAATATCCTAGGAATGTGGCTTCTAAAATTCTCCAACGAAACTTTGGATATAAAGTTTGGACTTCCGACTTCGGACGTAATGGTTTAGAAGGACTCGGTAGAATCCAAGAAAATAGACCGTTTCTCATCGATCAGGAAGAATGATCGTATATTGTCGGCCGCACAAGTAGAATTTGATTAAAAATGTCTAAATCCAGATTCTTTAGGAGAGTAAGTTTTTCCCTCGTAAGAATATCTGACTTGAGGGGATTCACCGTCCCTCAAGGCAAAAACGGTTCCGATTTTTCGGATAGAGATCCCTTCCCACGAAGAAGGTAATTCGTCTGGTGATAAAAATAAAAGTTCTAATTCTTCCCCCGAGGTTAAAACTCCTTCTATCCCGATCGCTTCTTTTATTCCGTTTTCGAAAGGAAGTTTGTCTAGATCTAATTCTATTTTGACACCTGAAGATTTTGCCAATTTGAATACATCTTGTTTGAGTCCATCGGTAAGATCCATTCCTGCATGTATTTGGTTTTTTGAATATAAAGAACGGCTTAAGTTCAGCCTTGATTTTGGTCTTAAATGTCTGTCTAGAGCTATCTTTTTTACATCCGGAGAAAGAGAAATATGCGCTCCTTCTAATATTTTATAACCTAAAAGAGAAGCGCCTATATGACCGCTTAAATATACATTGTCCCCCGGTTTTCCGCCTTTTCTATCTACAGGAGAATCTGATTTTCCTAGTAGGGTTAAAGTTAAGTTTAACTCTTGTGTTCTGTAAGTGTCACCACCGCAGAGTTCTATCTTGTAAGAATTTAATGCTTTCTTAAATGAGTCGATAAATGGTTCTAAAAATTCTTTTCGATTGCATGAAGGAGAAAGCCCAAAATTGAAAAATGCTTTTTGAGGTGTTCCGTTAGCTGCTGCTATATCGGACACGTTCACTTCTACCAACTTATTTGCCAAATCTTCAGGACGACTCCAGTCCAGTCTGAAATGAGTTCCTTCTACAATCGTATCAGTCGTGATTAAGTTTCCTTCTTTATCCGAATAACAGTCGTTTTCCTGTTCTTTTCCGGGAGGGTATAAAGAGGAGATGAGTTCTTCTTCGTTCAAATGTTTTCCAATGTCTAAAAATCTTGACTTTGTTTTATTTCAACCCTAGTATAAGGCCATGAAATCAAGTATAAATTCTTTTTATCTATCCGCACTGATTTTTTCAGTATTCTCCCTTTCCGGAAGTTTGCAATTCAATTCGTTATCAGCAGAGGAGTCTTGCAAATATTCTATAAGCCAAGAAGCAACTGGTCTTGAATGGAAAGCTTTCAAATTCACCGAGAAAACTGGAGTGGGTGGTAAGTTTACTAAAGTAAACATTTCTGGAACGAAATCCGCAACTAAACTTCCGGATGCATTAAAGGGATTAAAATTCTCTATCGATCCTTTAGACCTGGATAGCGGAAATGCAGAAAGAGATCCCAAGATCAAGGGAGCATTTTTCGGAAATTTGAAGAAGAATGGAAAGATAGAAGGATCAATATCTTCTGCAAAACTAGAAGCAGATGGGAAATCTGGAACCGGAGTGGTTAAACTTGTATGGAATGGGGTGAGTAAAGATGTTCCTTTACAGTTCACTTTAACTGGAGAAGTTTTAGAGGCAAAAGGTTCCTTGGATGTAAACAATTGGAATGCAGGTAAGGCTTTGACAGCATTAAACACAGTTTGCAGCGAATTACATAAGAGCAAAGACGGTAAATCTGTTCTTTGGCCAGATGTGGAAATTACAATTAAATCTACTTTAAAGAAAGATTGTAAATAAAATTCAAAAAGCGGAGAGAGTATATGGCTTTCTCCGCATTCTATTAGAAATTTAAGATATTCTTAATTTTCAGCCGCCCCCACCGGAACTGGAACTTGGAACATAGCAAATACAAAGAACTTTATGATACTGGCTGCAAGTTGGCGATTGTGAGGCAAACCAATTTGACTGAGTTACGATAGTCGGATCTAGGACCGATCCTATCGTAGAGCTATTGTCCGTGCCGTCGGAACAGGACGCTCCATAGTTTCCATTTCCATCCGAGAAACTCCAGTAACGTCCCCCTTCGATACCAGCACTAGTCAGGCTAGCCTTTAAATCGTATGCAAATAGTGTGGACATTTCTTGAGACACAAGTGTGCCATTTGGTCCTCGGACTGAAACTCCGTTATAAGGAATAGTCGAATACAAAGAATTTAAATTATTTGCAGGAACTAAAGTTGTGGATACAAGAGGAGCCACACTTTGGCATTTGAAATCGATAATAGATGCTAATAATCTGTCTCGGCTACATATTTGTTGCAAACTTGCATCCAATGCGCCGGCACCTAAAATCGATAAATTTCCTTGGTAAGAAGTTATAGTAGAATAAATGTAAATTCCTTCTGGAGCTGTGAAAAGTGATAAGATTAGTCCTTCTGTGCTACAACTTCTATCTTTATCAGAACATGTTTTTTCTGTAATACAGGATTGTATAAAGAAGGCGAATAATAAGGGTATAAATAAACGATTCAGCATAAATCTGTTCCTAGATAAACGGTGAATATTCAAAATATATTATAAATTACAAATGTTTTTCAGCCACCTCCACCAGAATTGTTTGGCCTATAACAAATACAAAATACTTTATATGCTTGGTCGCAGTTTGCAGCTTGTACATTATTCCAGGTTCCAGCCGCTGAAAAGAGTGGACTTCCTATATATCCTGTGGAAGCGGAAGTATTATCGTCTCCGTCATTACAGGTAACCCCAGCGGCATAATTTCCATTCCCATCTCCGTAGGTCCAAAATTCGGTGGTACCTAAACCTGCAGCTTCCATAGTTATATGTAGATCCAGGGTGAAAAAAGAAGCCAAATCATCTGCCAGTATAAGACCTGTAGGTCCTCCTCTCATTGGAAGATTCGTCGGAATATCAGAATAGAAAGATGCTAAATTATTAGCAGATGTAAGGCTTGTAGATACTAAAGGAGCAACATTTTGGCATCCAGTATCAAGTACAGAAGCAAAAATTCGTTCTTGTTTGCAGATCGTTTGAAGGCTGGCATCCAAAGTGCCCGAACCTAAAAGTGCTAAGTTTCCTGCATAAGTCGGAATAGAAGAATATACATAGATCCCGGACGGAGCAGAAAACAGACTAAGTAAATTTTCCATAAGACTACAAGACCTGTCGTGATCGGAACAGGTTTTTGTACTCATACAAGTTTGAGTTAAAAATCCTAAAAACAATATTAAAAAAATTCGTTGTCTCATTATTTTTGCCATATCCTGGAAATGTTTGCGAGTTTATATTATGAATATATAAAGTTATTAGCCGCCCCCACCTGAAGTAGGAACATAACAAAGACAAAGAACTTTATGTGATTCTGAGCAGGAGCGAGAATCAGTGGAAAACCAACTGCTTTGGACATAGACTAAAGTATTTCCGATATGTCCCAAGCTGGAAGAGGTCCCGTCGTCTCCGTTGGAGCAAGTGTCTAAACCGCCACCGCCATTCCCATCTCCGAAACTCCAGAATGTTTGATTTCCTAATCCTGCTCCTTGCAAAGTTGTATTTAAATCTGCTGTGAATAATACTGAATAACTTTCAGCGATAATAGTGCCAAAGGGACCTCTAATCGGAACTCCTAAAACAGGCAAATCAGAATGTAATGCATTCAAAGAAGACGCAGCAACAAGAGAAGTTGAAACCAAAGGAACATATTTAGAACATTTGGAATCTATAATATTCGAAAAAATCCTTTGTTGCCCGCAAATAAAATTTAAACTTGCGTCTATCGATCCTGGACCGAGGATCGATAGATTACCGGTATAACTAGTATTTGTAGCATACATGTAAATTCCTTCGGGTGCTGAGATAAGAAGGCTCATTAATGTTGCCGTAGGGCTGCAGCCCCTATCTTGCTCTGAGCAAGTTTTGTCTGTAAGACAGCCAGTATAAAAAACACAAAGGAATAATATAAGAAGAGTGCACCGTATCATCCAACAAGGATAGAGCAGAGTTAGTTCATAGGCAAGAAATTATATTTCTCTTTTATAGCTTTAGCTCAACTTATTAAGCCGTTTTCCTCTCTCATCTTAATAACAAAGGCAAATAATTGGATGAGAGTCTGTGCATGCTGGCGCTCCTGAAATGAGCCAGCTCGTTGTTACGTCCGAGGGAGATCCAATTGCTCCCGCAGCTCCTGTGCTTGTACCGTTAATACAATTGTCTGCAGTATTAAAAGCTCCTCCTGTGTTAGAAAATGTCCAATAGGATTGGGAGGTAACACCTGCTTGCTGTAAGCTTAATAGTAGACCCGGAAAAAGATTTGTCCAAGAAGTTGCAATAATCTCTCCCCGGGCTCCTCTTATAGGATAATTAGTATTATCAGGAATACCATAGTCTCCTGGAAAATTAGAAATAGAATGTGTAGCAGTAGAAACTACAGGAAGAACATTGGAACAGCTTGTATTAATGATTGATGCAAATAAACGATTGGAAGTGCAGATATTATGGAGACTACTTTCCAAACTAGATCCATATGCAGCCAGATTCCCTCGGTAACTGGTTTGAGTTGTATATAAATATATCCCTTGAGGAGCGGAGATCATCGATAATATTTGTTCTTGTATATTGCAATTTTTGTCATGATCAGAACAAACCTTTGAACTCATACATGCGTTTGAGGAAAAAATAAAAAAGAAGCAGGATAGCTGAATTAAAAATTTCACCGCATGATTAAAAACTAAACGGTTCAGTTTTGCAAGAAATTTACTGAGGAAAACTTCAGGCATAAAAATTCTTTACGCATGAAATAAGCTAATTTAGGACTTAATAACAGAAGCAAAGAATTTTTCTATATTGATCGCAAGTCGCGATATTCGCACCCAACCAAATATTATTTTGAGTGGTAGGGTTTCCAACCTCTCCGGTATCGCCAACGGCTTTGGAAAGACCATCGATACAACTCCCCGAATAACCTCCGCCGGCAGAGGTAAAGGTCCAAAATTCCTCATTAATGATCCCGGATTTACTTAGGGAAGCAACATCAGGTCCTATTGCGATTAGCCAATTAAAACTTTTAGATACAGTATTTCCTCTCGAACCTCTAATTGTGAGATTGTCTCCATCGAAAGCTGGGAAATTTGCTGGATATTGATCGATAGACATTAGATCACTCGAGACTCCCGGAAGAATATTCCCGCAAGAAGAAATGATTGGTGCAAAGACGCGATCCTTTACACAAAGATTCATAAGGCCATCGAATAAGGTAGGCCCATATTTTGCGAAATCGCCTTGGTAGGAATTTAATGACGAGTAAATATAAATCCCTGGAGGAGGAGCGATAAACGAATATAAAATTTCAGTAAAGCTACAGGCTCTATCTTCTTTAGAACATATACTTTCTTCTGCACATGCACTAAATGAAAAAAGGGTCAAAAAAAGAAGAAGGGCAATCGATTTCACATCTAACATTCGAACCTACTTTACTTTTTATACAAGAAATTTGTTGCTATTGTGGAACACTAGTATCCGGACTAAAACTGATTCGCAAGAGAGGAAAATAATTTTTCACTCTTGCATATATTTTGGCCGCTTATCTCCGGTGTACTACCATAAGCTGCAAGATTACCTTGGTATTTTGTAGCTGTGGAATAAATGTAGATTCCGTTTGGAATAGTAAGAACAGAAGCAAATAAGGCCTGGGTGCTGTAGCTTTTATCGCTCAGGCAATTGTAATAAAGGGAAGAATATACTAAGACTATAAGGACAAAAAATCGATTTCGCATAATCCATACTCCTTATGGAGCTATACAAAGTTCAATGAATTTCTCATTACACTTGACTAAATTGTCTGAAAGTTTTTACTTCTGCCAAGATGCGTCCAAATCTTAAAGTCCGTTCTATAATTTTTTTCTTATTGGTATTGTTTCTGACTCCAAGCCTTCTCTTTGCCGATCAGACCATTCTTCTTCGCAAAGGCGGCAAGGTGATCGGTAACGTGGTGGGTCAAAATGAAAAAACGATCACTGTTCAGTCTGAAACGGGCAAACAGATCATCAATAAAAGAGAAATATTAAAAATTATTTATAAAGATATTACAAAAGAAGAAGAGAATCGCATTCGTAAGGAAGAAGAGAAGAAAGTCCAGGAAAACCCTCAAGTAGTTGAGGAGCCAATTCAAATTATCCCCCCTCCAACGTCTACGGAACCGGGCAGAAATAGATGGAGTGCAGTATGGCGTTCTGCAATTCTACCTGGCTGGGGACAATGGTATACTGACAATAAACTAGAGGCAAAGATCACAGGCGGGGCATTTTTAGCTAGTTTAGCTTATGCAGGATATTCCAGATCCGAAGCAGAATCTGCAAAAAGCAAATATGATGATGCAGTTTCCAAGAGTAGTACTACAGGCTCATTTATTTATGGAGGAGGTATTGCAAACTTCTACCTTCTCACCGTAGTCCCTGGAGCAAGAGCAGATTACGAAACTTCCGTTCATGCATATAACACAGCTGTGTACGTATTGGGTGGAGTGTATCTGGCTCAATTGGTTCGGACTTATTTTCTGGGAAAAGCTTGGGAGCAGGGGAATTCTGCTAATCCAGTTACCTGGACAGTTGTTCCTAAACCTGATTGGTCTGCTACAAGAGTAGGCTGGGGCGCGGAAGCAAGTTTTAGCCTCGGTTTCTAGGAATTTTGTTCGTATTTCCTTGACCCCTTAGGCCGGTACGCGAAATTGGCCAATACAGGACATACCCATGCCAATCGTATCTAAACCGCATAGAACTCCTTCCTTAAAAAAGGAACAAGCTAATAAAGCTTGGTACGTAGTCGACGCTGAAGGCAAAACCTTAGGTCGTCTCGCTTCGGAGATCGCAACTAGACTCCGCGGTAAACATAAACCTACTTTTACTCCTAACGTTGATTGTGGAGATAATATTATTGTTATCAATGCTGCTAAGGTAGCTGTGACTGGAAATAAAGAGACTCAAAAAGAATATTTCCATCACTCTCGTTATCCGGGTGGTATGACAGCTACTACTCTTCAAAACATGAGAGTAAAACAACCTGAAAAAATCCTGTATGAAGCAGTAAAAGGTATGCTTCCTAAAAGCAAACTCGGTGCTGAAATGTTAACTCATTTCAGAATTTTCCCAGGAACCGAGCATAATCTCGGCGCTCAAAAGCCGATCAAACTGGAACTCTAGGAGATATTAGAATATGGCAAGCGCCAAGGAAATCTGGGCAGTAGGTCGTCGTAAAAACGCAATCGCCCGCGTAAAATTAAAAGAAGGTTCCGGTAAGATTGTAATCAATGATAGAGATTACAAAGATTATCTGCAAAACAGCCGCTCTAATATCAAAGAAGCTATTACCGCTTTAACTCTGATGAACGTTGCTGAAAAGTTCGATCTTAAAGTAAATGTTTCCGGAGGAGGGATCATCGGACAAGTCGGAGCGATCCGTCATGCGCTTGCAAGAGTGATCTGCCGTTATAATCCCGAGTTCAGAGCTACTGTTAAAAAAGAAGGCCTTCTGACTCGTGACCCACGTATGGTGGAACGTAAAAAATACGGTCTACATAAAGCACGTAGAGGAACTCAGTTCTCTAAACGTTAATCTACGCTTTTTAGATCTATTTTTGGGAATGCCTGAAGTTCTTGCCAGCAAGACCTCGGGCATTTTCTGTTTTTAGGGGTATCATGAATTTTAAAAAAGTTTCCGAAGTCCGCAAAATCTTTTTGGATTATTTTAAGGAGAAGGGCCACACTGTAGTTCCTTCGTCTTCTCTTTTGCCTGCAGGAGATCCTACACTTCTATTCACTACTGCAGGAATGGTGCAGTTCAAACCATTATTTACCGGTGCAGTAGAACTTCCTTACACAAGAGCGACTTCTGCTCAAAAATGTTTAAGAACTACAGATCTCGAAAATGTAGGTAAAACGGAAAGACATTGTACATTTTTCGAAATGCTTGGAAACTTCAGCTTTGGAGATTATTTTAAAGAAGAAGCTATCGAATACGCGTTAGATTGTTCTGTAAATCATCTTGGATTCCCTAAGGAAAAGATCTGGATCACAGTATTCGAAAATGATGATGAAGCAGAGAAGATCTGGATTTCCAAAGGTATTCCAAAAGAAAGGATCACTCGTTTAGGCAAAAAAGATAATTTCTGGGGACCTGCAGGAGACAGCGGTGCTTGCGGACCTTGCTCTGAGTTATACTTAGATAGGGGACCTGAAAAAGCTCTCCCTGATTGTGGAGTTAAATACGAGTGTAAGCCAGGCTGCGATTGCGATCGTTTTTTAGAATTTTGGAATATAGTATTCAACCAATTCAACCAAGACACCGAAGGAAATCTTCATCCACTCAAACAAACAGGTATTGATACAGGTTCCGGATTAGAAAGAGTAGCTTTACTTTTGCAAGGCGTCGATTCCGTTTATGATACGGATGAACTTCGCGGAATCATCACAGAAGTAGAAAAAATCTCAGGAAAAACTTATAACGAATCTACAAAAGTCCCATTCAGAGTAATCACTGACCATATTCGTTCTGTATTATTCACAGTATCCGACGGGATCTATCCGGATAGAACCGGAAGAGGATACGTTATTCGTCGCTTAATCCGTAGAGCGGTATTATTCGCTAGAAAACTGGATCTAAGAGAACCATTCTTATACAAACTTGCAAAATCAGTATGTAATATTTATAAGGAAAGATATCCTGATCTGGAAAAACATATCTCCTCTGTAGAAAGAACACTTCTGGCAGAAGAAGAATTATTCCTCAAAACATTAGAGATTGGTTTGGAAAAGATAGAAGCTCTTGTTTCCAAAACCAAGTCCGAAGGTTCCAATACATTCTCCGGAAAAGATAGCTTCTTACTTTATGGAACTTATGGTTTCCCGGCAGAGATGACGGAAGAGATCGTAGCAGAGCATGGACTTTCTTTCGACAAAAAAGGTTTCGAAGAAGAATTAGAGAAGGATAGACAATCTTCTCGTGAAACTTGGAAAGCAAACAAGGTTTCCCTATTCACAGGAATAAAAACTGATAAGACCCAATTTTTGGGTTATGATGTTTTAGAAGCGGAGTCAGATCTTAAATTTATATTTTCAGATAATAAACAAGCCAACGCACTCAAAGAAGGTGAGTCAGGTGCATTGGTATTTTCTTCCAGTCCATTTTATCCGGAAGGTGGAGGACAGGTAGGAGATCTAGGATTTATCCGAAAAGGACAATCTGTCTTTAAGGTTTTGGATACCCAAAAAGAGAACGATATCATTCTTCATATTGGAACTGTTCTCTCCGGAAGTTTTTCGGTTGGAGACAAGGCCAAATTAGAAGTAGAGAAGGAAAGAAGAGAAAGACTCAAATTCCATCACTCGGGAACTCACTTATTAAACGGAGCACTTCGTTCGTTGCTTGGAAATCATGTTCTCCAAAAAGGATCTATCGTTTCTCCCGAATATCTTCGTTTTGATTTCTCTCATCCGAGCCCTTTAAGTGTAGAAGAAATCCGTAATATAGAATCCTGGGTGAACGAAAGTATCGGTCGCCATATTCCTGTAGATACTAAAGTTTTACCTATTGAAGAAGCCAAGAAAACAGGAGCCGTTGCAGCCTTCGACGAAAAATACGGAGATAGCGTAAGAGTTCTTCAGATGGGAGATCGTTCCTTGGAGTTCTGCGGCGGAACCCACGTAGGAAATACGGGAGATATCGGATACTTCTTCATAAAAAAAGAATCTAGCCCTGGCGCCGGAAACAGAAGGATAGAAGCAGTTGCGGGCCCGCTGGTTGTGGAAACCTTTCAAAACAGATTTGCAGAGTTAACCGAGTCAGTCCAAAATCTAAATCTTAAGATCAAAGAAGAGTTGGGGGCAGAAGGGACTGCTCTTTCTATAAAAACTATTATCCCTGGACCGGATGAGATCAGATCTTCATTCGAATCCAAAGGAGCAGATGCAGTAGTTTCTCTTAGAGATCTTTCCGAAGAACTGTCCCTAGAATTGGAAGAAACACAATCCAAGTTCCTGAAAGAAAAGAAAAATAAAGAATCAAAAGATTTTGAGAATAATCCGGAAGTGATCGCGCAAGTATTCGAAAATTCGAAAATGATTGGTTCTGTTAAAATTGTTTCTGCGATCTTTGAGTCCAAGGATGCAAAAGCATTAAAAGGACTTTCTGATAATATCAAAGTCAGAGAAAAGGAAATAGTCGCCATTCTTGCCAGCAAAAATACAGAAGATGCAAGTATAGTAATCACTTGCTCTTCTTCTTTGGTTGGAAAGATCCATTGTGGAGAACTCGTAAAAACTGCCTGTGAAATTTTAGGTGGAAAAGGCGGAGGAAAACCTGATATGGCTCAAGGCGGAGGAAAAGAAGTTTCCAAAGTAGAAGAAGCAGTCAGGTCTGCATTAGAAAAGGCTAGTTCCAGCTTGAACGGGGGAAAATAATATGAGCGATCCATCATTCGATGTTGTTTCAGAAATAGATAGACCTGAATTACAAAATGCGGTTACCCAAGCAATCGCAGAGATTAAAAACAGATTCGACTTTAAAGGTTCCAAGTCTGAGATCAAACTGGAAGAGGAAAATCTGACTCTTATATCTGACAACGAAGCTAAGTTAGAAAGTGTTATCGATGTTCTAATTAATAAGATGGCTAAAAGAGGACTTGGACTTAAGTCATTTGATTTTAAATCCAAATTGGAACCTGCTACAGGCAATACTGTTCGGATGAAAGTGAAAATTCGTAATGGTCTTGAAAAAGAACAGACTAAAGAAATTACTAAGATCGTAAAGGATTCTAAACTAAAAGTAATTCCTACCATTATGGGAAATTGTGTTAGGATTCAGGGAAAGAAGAAGGATGATCTTCAGGAGATCATGAAACTCTTAAAATCTGCGGATCTTCCTTTTGATGTTCAATTCCAAAATTTTAAGGGTTAATCAAAACCTTTCCGAAAGATAAGGGTCTAATTTAGGTATGAAACGTTTTACATTTCTCGCAATTATTTCTATTTTTCTGATCTCAGGACTCTCTGCAGAGGAGGAAAATCCGATCAAGTTCAAGATCGAAAAATCGTCTCCTTCTGGTTATGTTTTGAAAGTTGTTTACCCTGAAAATTTCGGGGTCCAAAAAGAAGCTCCGCATCGTATCCTACTCAATCCTGGATCCGGATTAAAAGTGGTTTCCGCGGATCTAAAACTGAAAGGTAAAACTTCATCCCGCAAAAAAGAATATTTCGAATCAGTTGAGCCTATGCAGTTAAAACTGGAAGGGAAGGGTGAACTGGAAATTCACGCGAAAATTTTTTACTGCGATTATAACAGGAATATTTGTATTCCGGGAAAGATATTACAAAAAGAGACAATCCAATAATTAAATAGAATATGTTTGGAAAGAAAAAGCGGCAATATAGCCGCTTTTTTTATTGGAATTTGATTGTAGAAGTTCCTAGATCGTCGCGATTTAAATTACTTCTTAATTTCTATTTTTAGATCTGGTTGAGATACATGGAAGAGATAGTATGTCTTTCCATTAATTGGTTTGGAAACTTTTACGAACTTCCCTTTTGAATCCACTAACTCTTTCAGGAATTTGCGGTCTGTCGGACGAAATGAATCTCCCTTCTCCGCTATAAAAAGATTTAAGGCTCTTTTTTTAGCAAGATCCAATGCTTCGCTTTCGTTACCATCCAAGGAAGATACAACTACTTGATAAGTAGAAGAACTGATAAAACCTTCGGTTGCTTTAACAAATTGGTCATCTTCAGTCGGAGCGGATTCCTCTACTACATTCTTAGATGTTTCTTTTTTAGGTTCTTCCGTTTGAGGTGTTTTACATACGGAGATGAGAGAAACGATTAGTAATGCGAAAATCGTTTTTGTATGCATAGCGTTAGATTCCTTCGTTATGGAATTATTTTAGATTCTAAAGTTCGCTTGAGTAAATCCGCATCCACAACTCTAAAAACAAAAATGCAGCTTTTAGGGTCGCTATAATCTTCTCTGTATAAGAACAGTTTATCCAAAAGCCAAGCGAAAGAAGCTCGGTAGGTTAAATAATCAGCATTTACGATTTCCGTCTTCTTCTTTTCTTTTTTTTCTTCCGGAGCATCGTCTTCTACTGGGGTTTGTACGTTTTGGGTAGCGATAGATGCTGTACCCATAGGAGAATTAGACTTGGTTCGAACTGCTTGGGGAGGTCCAGGGGGCGCCTCATATTTGGGGACTGTTGAATTGACCCCGACCCCGATCCAAGTTTTTTTTTCTTCTGAGACTTGAGCCAATAGCAAGTTCACCGATATCTCGTCTCTTTTACGGATCGCTCTCGCCTTACAATCTTCTCTCAACGCTAATAAAGGTTTTTCCTGATTTGGGACCGGAACAGTTACCACTACTTGGAAATAATCGTGAGAAATAAAACCGGAGTCGCTTAGATTATCCCAAACCTTTCTTCTGTATTCAGGATCTGCAGGCTCGCAATGTACTAAAAAAAATGTCAGGAATAAGACCGACAAAACCCGCAACATAGTTCCTAGTTTAAAGCTCCCCTCTACAAAAACCAGCGGGATTTTTTCCCGGTATCTTCTGGACAACATAACTTTTAGGGGAAATCTTGTTGGTTATGTGGGAATATCTTTCCAAGTCAGTCATTTCTCGTTTCAGCTTTTTGTTTTTTACTCTTTGCATTTTTATAAACTTCGAAGCCTCGGCTAATGAAGACATCTTCTCGGAGATTCGAACTACTTTGGAATCCAGAGTGAAAAAGGTAACTTTGAAGAATGGGATCAGGCTTCTCATGATGAAAAGAGCCGATTCTCCTACAGTTGCAGTTTATACCAAATTTTTGGTAGGTGCTGCAGACGAAACTCCTGAGATTGCGGGAACCGCTCACCTTTTGGAGCATATGCTTTTTAAGGGTACTAAAAATATCGGTGTCACTGATGCCAAAAAAGAAAAAGTATATTTGGACCAGATCCGAGTTTGGGGAAAACGTTTAGATTCTTATCGTTTGCAAGAAAGAGAACTTGCTGCCAAAGGCGAGCCTGTTCCGGAACAACTCATCAAAGATAAAAATATCTTAGAAGTCAGATTTAAAAATCTGCTGGAACTCCATCGTAAGTTTGTGGTTTCGAACGAAGACTCTTACATCTACGAGAAGAATGGAGGCACTGGCTTTAATGCATATACTACCAACGATGTAACAAATTACCAAATTTTACTTCCCGCAAATAGATTAGAGATCTGGGCAAAACTGGAATCGGATAGATTAAAAGATCCTATATTACGAGAATATTATACTGAAAGGGATGTGGTCCTGGAAGAACGCAGGATGAGAGTAGAGAACCAAGGAATGGGAATACTGAGAGAGAAATTTTTAGGAGCCGCTTTCCCAAAACATTCTTATGGAATGCCTGTAATCGGTTACGAATCGAATCTTCCTTTTTTGGACATTGATAAAACAGAAGAATTTTTCAAAAAGAATTATAGGCCTCATAAGATGGCCATCGGAATTGTAGGAGACTTAGATTTCGATAAGACAGAAAAATTAGTCCGAAAATATTTCGAAGATATTCCGGATGGACCTTCTCCAAAACTCTCTCATGAGTCAGAAAGTTTTGATCATGAAACTAGAAGAGTGACTGTAAAACATTCTTCCGGTCCTATGAAAGTGATGGGTTGGTTGACTCCCGCCTCCCCTCATCCTGATAAACCTGTTTTGGAATTAATAGATGCAGTCTTATCCCAAGGCGAGACCGGAAGATTATACAAACGACTTGTGCTTAGAGACAAACTTGCACAAAGAGTTGCATGTTGGACAGGAGAGCCTGGAGAAAGATACCCAAGCCTTTTCGCAATTTATGTGAACAATGTAAGAGGCGCAGACCCGGATAAGATAGAATCTTCGATCTTGGAAGAAATTGAAACTCTCAAAAAAGAAGCGGTTACTATAGAAGAATTAGCGAAGATCAAAAATCAGATCGTTGCCGACTATATTAGGGGTTTGAATAGCAATTCTAAACTTGCGGATGTTCTTACTTATTATGAATTAGTGGCCGGGGATTGGACAGAAATTTTCGACGATTACGCGCGATTGGATAGAGTCACTCCGGAAGATATCATGAGAGTAACCCAGAAATATTTCACACCTCGAAATCTGACCATTGGCGATCTTATTAATTCTGACGGAGAGAAAAAATGAATATTCTAAAAAGATTAATTATCTCCGTTTCTATAATTCTTTTCTCCTTCGTTAGCTCTGAAGCTGCCCCTGGAGATTTCGTAAAAGACGTAAAGATTCCAGCCTTAGAATTTCATTTTCCTGAAATTAAAGAGATTGGAAAGGATTCGAATACTCGAATTTTGTATTTGGAAAACTCCGAGTTTCCGATCAAAACTCTGGAAATCACATTTTACGCAGGGCCTTCTTACTTTACTAAGACCTCTTTCGAGTTAGTCGAAATTTTTCCCGAGGCTTGGAAGAAGGGAGGAACAACCTCGCATCCTGGCGAAAGTTTTGCAGAAGTCTGGGAATCTTATGGCTCTAAGTTAAGAGTAGATTCTGATTTGGACACGGTAACTTTAACTTTTTCTTGGCTTTCCAGATATGACCAAGAATCCAAGGCACTGATCGCAGAATTTTTGAAGCAGCCAATTTTTGGAAAAGAAGCTTTCGAGATCGCAAGATTACAATTAAGCGAACAGATCAAAAGAAGAAACGATAATATTGTAGGTCTTGCTTTTAGAAAGGCAAATGAGCTTGTTTATCAAGGGAAAGTAAAAGGTAAGTCGCTTTCTCTGACAGCACTCGACGATTTAAAAGAAGAAGATCTAGAAGTATATTATAAAAATCAATTATTGAGTTCCAGACGTTCGATACTTATAAGTGGCAAGTGGAATCAGGAAGAGATCCCTCAATTTTTAGGAGATATTTTGCCCGCATTTTCGGGAACTCCGGTAATGGATTCCCAGGGTTCCAGTCCGGATGAGTTGAATAAAAATCTAAAGCAGAAAGAAATTAAGAATCTGATCATAGACAAGGACAATACTCAAAACGTGGTCTTATTCTTAGGAGTAGGACCTGCTCATAACGATAAAGATTTTTATGCAGTTCAGGTTTTGAATTATTTAGTGGGAGGTGGAGGATTTACTTCTTACTTCATGAGCAAAATCCGCTCGGACAAGGGGCTCGCTTACTCTTCTTCTAGTCATCCAGTGTTCGAAAAAGATCACTCAGTGATTTACTTTTTTACTCAGACAAAATCCAAAAGTACCATGGAAGTTTATAATCTCATGGGGGAAATTTTGGGAGATTCTACTTTCTCTAATATAAGTGAAGAAGAATTAAAAAATGCAAAAGAAGCGATTCTTAATAAATTTATCTTCTTATTTACCGACTCTGTAGAAATTCTTAGGAACGAAGTTCGATTTAGAGAACATAAAATGCCAAAGGATTATCTCAAAAATTATAGAGATAAAATCCAAAATGTTACTCTTGAAGATCTGAGAAGAGTTGGTAAAATATATTTTAGAAGAGATAAACTGACAGCAGTGATCTCTGGACCAAAATCTTCCGTCTCTTCTGAGCTACCTGGACAAAAAACGATCGGTCCGGAAGATCCGATCCCATAATGGATTGTAAGTTCGAACATAAGGGATATTTATTCGAAGGGATTTCGGAAGGAGGGATTCGCACCTCCATTGTAATGCCTCGTTTGAGTTTGATGTTCGATATAGGACATCAGAATCCGAACCGTATCAATATAGAGAGATTATTATTAACTCATGCGCATTTGGATCATTCTGCAGGAATCCCTTATTATATTTCGCAAAGGTCTTTACGTAAGTTAGGACCTCCTAAAATATATCTTCCTAAAACGTTAGAAGCTCCTATGAGAGAAATTTTATCTCTCTATTCTAAGATAGAAGATTTTCCTTACTCTTATGAGATGAAAGGATTGGAAGAAGGAGAAGAAATAGAAATAGATGCATACCATTTTTTTAAAGTATGGAAAACATTTCATAGAGTGGATTCCCAGGGTTATACAATCTATGAAAGAAAGAAAAAGTTAAGATCTGAGTTTATTGGATTAGATCGAAATGAACTTTTGAAAAAGAAAGAAGAAGGTATCGACGTTGACGAATTTCATTCTAAGCCTGTAGTCAGTTTTTCGGGAGATACCAAAATTGAATATGTGCTGACCCATAAGGATGTAGCAGAATCAGAAATCTTATTTTTAGAATGTACATATATAGATCATGAAAGGAATGTAGAGAATGCAAGAGAGTGGGGGCATATCCATCTGGATGAAATCTTACATCATATCTCCTCCTTTAAAAATGAAAAAATAGTCCTGATCCATTTTTCGAAACGTTATCCTCCTGCTTATATTCGAAAAATCTTATCTAAAAGACTCCCTCCCTCCGAAAGAGATAGGATACATCTTTTCCTCCCTGAATAATATGGCCTCTCAAAACCCTAAACAGAAATACGGGACTTCCATTTACAAGGAAGGGTTGGAAGATTGGATCCATTCAGAATTAATAAAACGTCCTTATGAATGGCTTGAGGATCTGGAGAAAAGAGCTTCTCAAAACAAATTTCCGGTGTTAACACCTGCATCGGGGGCGGTGCTCGCATTTTTAGCTTCTTCATGGGATCCGGATACAATTTTGGAGTTAGGGACCGGTTATGGGATCTCCTTAATCTGGCTTATCTCTGCAGTTAGAAAAGATACAAAGATCCAAACGGTGGATAGAGAAGTAGACTTCATTCAAGTGGCGAAAGAATTTTTTGCCAGGATAGAGCCCAACTCTAATCGAGTAGAATTTACAAATGCGGACTGTTCAGAGGTTGCAAAGGAATTTTTAGAACCTTCTTCCTCGGATCGGAAAGAACTGATATTTGTGGATTGTGATAAGATCCGTTATCCGGAAATTTTAGAGATGATCCTGGAAGGAGGTAAAACCAGAAATCTAAGAGTGATCTACGATAATGTACTTTGGCATGGAAGGATTGCCGATCCTGAAAACCAAGCATCTTCTGACCGGGCGGTGCGCCAATTATGGTCCCTAATCAAAAATTCTAAGATAGAATACACCTTATTCCCTGTTGGTGACGGAATATTATGTTTCGATTTTAAGCAATAAAAAGCTTGTTTGCTTCTTAAGCGTTGTGTTATATTACCGCGAAGGGTCGATCACATGACAAAAATTTCTTTCCCTCGGATCGTCGCGGTTCTTGCGGCATTCTTTATAATTTCGTACGGCGTATCAGCACAAAATAAACCTACAAGTAATGACGGTAAGGGTTCTACCTTGGCCAACGCGGCCGAAGATCCTAAATACCAGGGAGATTATTTGGAGGAATTTCATTTTGCCAGAACCTTGGATTCCACTCAGAACAAGATCAAAGGTGATTTAGGTGCTTTGGAAGTGGTGGTAAAAAATTTCGGATCTCAGGTATCTAACTCTCAACAGGACTTCGATACTATCTGGAAAAAATACAACGAAGCATATCGATATTCTTTAATGCGCAAATATGTTGTCGCTGGCCGTAAGATGAAAGAAACGGAAGACGAGACAAACAAGCTATATGGAAAATTCTCCGATCTTTATAACCAAAAAGTGGATCAGTTATTGGGAGAATGTGCGGATGCGATTGTTTCCATAGAGCAAAAGTCCGGACCTGGAGCCGCTGCAAAAGGGTATGCTGGAAGAGAAGTTTCCAATAACCAACACAAACTTCAGATTGCTTATTACCAATTTATCCAAGCGGAGAAGATGAGAAGGGACTCCAGATTTAAGGATAGCCTGATGCATCTTAGGATCGCAAAAGAATACGGAATTTCTATCCTCAGCAAATTGAAAACTGAAGAGGAAAGTAAAAATGTCCGGGAGAAATACAAAGTGGATTTAAGCGATAACCGCAATATGGTTTACGCAGAATCTAAACTTTAAAAGACCTCCAATCCGAAAACATTCGGATTCCTTCCTTGACGTATCACATGGGGATAACAGGCTGTGCCTGATATCCCCGGAGAAATAAATTTCCATACGTGATACGAAAAATTTTATTTATTCCATTATTGTTCATTTTTTCGTTCCCGGTTTCTTCTCAAGAAACAACCCCGAAAAGAACCTATAATATAGTTATAGATCCAGGCCATGGCGGTTTGGATTTAAAGCCTAAAGAAGAACACGGAGATAAATACGATCCTATCTCTAATAAATACCTGGAACCTTATAAAGCAGGTGCCCAAACAAAATCCAGAAGAGAGAGCGAGGTGGTATTAGCTCTAGCAAAAGAAGTAAAAGAAATTTTGGATCTTACCAAAACTCCAGAAGGATTCGAAACATTCAGATCATACGCAAAAAAATTCACGAATGATACACTTCCATGGATCAGAATAGATTCAGATCTCACTAGAGAAGAAACTGCAAAAGAAGAAGGAGCCGATCTATCTTCTGACCCGAATGCTTTTTACAGATTATACGACTATCCAGATAAAAAATCCGGAAAGATTAAACCAGGAAGAATTTCCAGGATCAATGCTGCTCGTCCCTATTTAGTTTTATCTTTGCACCTGAATCCTAGTTGGAAAGGACATCCGGGCGGAATGGCCGCAGTTCTTTCTCCTTCTTATCGAACTTTCTATTCATTGAGAAAAATCTCAGAAGGAAAATCTTCTAAGTCTTTTGAAGACGGACCTTGGAGTGAATGGATGCGTTTCAAAATGGAATGGTCTCGTTTGGAAAATGCAGTAGCAGATGCTTGGATCTATTTTAACGGTTATTGGCCGAATAAATCCGGAAAAAAAACGGACCTTGCTAATTTCGAAGGATATCGCCAAAACATGGTAACTTGGAAATATGCGGATCCTTCGGGTTGGATCGATAAAGCAGTGTTAGACGGTCCTGGTCCTTATGCCAAAAAACATTCAGAGTATTCTGCAAAAGGAAAATTCTGGGATAGAGAAAGAGCAGAGCCTGAACTCTGGAGAAGAGAAGACGGTGCAGAAGGATTCGGCGGCGACAATCATTACGCTGCTACGGAACTCATGAGATTTTTGCAATATGGTCTTAGGACTTTGCCTAATTCGGAAGAGGAGTTATCCAACCCGGGACCGATTAATAAGCCCTATATTTCTACTTATAGCCTTCCAACTTTTATCAATGCAATCTCTGCTTATCTGGAGATTGGTTATATTGATAAGGAAAAGGATATGAAAATCCTAACCCAAAGAAAAAAAGATACTGCGATCAGTTTGGCAGTTGGTATATATTCATTATTTCATGGTATCAAAATCAAACCTGCAGATTTGCCTTACGTTCCTAAAGGAAAGAAGATAGACTGGGCACGTTATGAGAATTTGAAGGAAGGAAATTACTTCCGTATTGTAAGGGATGAATAATTCCTAAGAGGAGATCAACATAGAATGAACCTTTTTGCTCACAATCAATCTCTATATTCAAAGGGTTTTGCCTGGCCTTTCATATTCTTCACTCTTTTGATCGTAGCTTGTTCTCCTAAACCTAAGGAGACAAATGAAAACGCAGAGCTTAATAAGCCGTTAAGTCGAAAATTGGAACGAACAATTTTGAGCAGCTCGAAAAAATACGAGCTTAAGATTTACTCGAGTGAAAACCCAGGTTGTTCCGACCAACCTTCAAGTGCTTACGATGGGGACACAATTAAGAGAGCCATGCTTTGCGAATTTCAGATCGTGGACACTGTAGATAAAAAAGTTAAATACGAAATCTCTCTGAGTGAGGATAAAAAATCGATTCAAGATTCTCAGAAATGTAAACCTGATGGATTCGTTTTGGAATTAGCTTATGATTTCATTCAATGGGACGAGAATGATCATATAGTATACTGGGGTAATATTCGGAATTACGGAGCAGCAGATTCTTCGGATAGTATCTACTCATTCGATTGGAAAAATTGTAAAACCGATTTAGTTTTTTCGATAAGTAGTGAGCATTGTACTGATGCCTGCGATTCCATCTCCTATGTCTATTATAACTCTCAGAATTATGTTTTTATTTATGATCAAAAATCCTCAGATGTGCAGATTCGGAAGATGTTGCCGGGAGGAAAAAAGAAAAATGGATTCTTCAAAGATTCTCCGAAATCCGACGCAGAATTATTTCAGATAGACCCTAAAAAATCTAGTGAACTTGCGCGATTTGTAGTCACAGGAATTGCAAGTTTTAGTTCGGAATTTCCAAATATTATCATTCATACTAGAGATTCTAAAATTACTTTTAGTCTTGATTCTGAAAGTATGATATCGACAGAAGTAAAGAAATAGAAGTGAACAGATTCTTTGGAGCGAATGTAAATTCATGATCAAACAAACTAAAATTATCTTTCTTTTTCTCTTTATTGTTAATGCAGAAAAGATTTTTCCTCAATCATATGGAGGGTCTATTTGTGAGCAATCCTCAAACCCAACTTTACTCCAACAAGTTAAAACTTCTAAAATTCCTGATCTCTATATCGGTTATTCTGTTCATGAAGTCACACTGCTCGATATGAATGGATACCAAAAATTGAATATTCCGACATACAAAATCAAACCGATCGTATTAGGATCGGGCGCAGACAAGCAATACAGGCAGGAATCTATATTGGCCATTGAGATAGTATCCGTTTATAAGGGTGAAAAATATTCGGATACTTTAATCACTGAAGTTTCCAATGAATAAGAAATTCTTCTATAAGATATAGTTTGTCTTATTCTCTTTCGGAAATGAGTTATTGTAAAAATTTCTATTTTATATTCTTGGCAGTATTTTGTTTATTTTATTGCACAGAAAGCAATGATGATATCCCGCTTCATCCCGTCAAAATGTCCGGGGTATGGAAAGAAGTGGGAGTCGACGACTTGCGATCTGGCGATACGTTTATTTTTTCCAAAAAAGGAACGGTAGTCTTTGTAATCGATCCGAAAATTTGTATTAAAAAAGAGAGAGCTATGGTCGGCGAATATCTCTGGGCCAAGGATGGACTATATATCTATTTTTATAAATTCCTTCAATTGGATGGAGGAGATTTAGATATGATCAAGAAAAAATGTGAATCAGGAGCTCCTGATTTGGAGTTCCAAGAAAAGCTTATATTAATGAATGAGGGGAGTCTGAGATTTATAGATTTTAAGGACTTCAAACAAAAGAAAGGCAATTCTGACTTCGATGACATGATAACTTTCAAAACTGGTGAAAGTGAGTTTTATCGGTTCAGTCTATTCCCGGCACAATTCCAGGAGATTATTGATTATGAAATTAAGGAAAATCGTCGATTACACTTAAAGGATCAACACCTTCGTATTCAGAATAATACCAACAAAACTATCAGATTTAGGGATGATTAAAAAGTTAAATGCGAATTTTGAAATAGAATTTGATTTTCTAATTTGTGCCCTATTAAGGAATACCTAATCAAATTCTGCTATACAAACCAATTTTGTCCTATTGTCTTTTGGTTCTTATGAAACGGTTTTTATATTCGATTCTCACCCTCTTCTTTATTTATTTAATAAGCTCGGCTATATATACAAATTTCGCAGCCCGTAAAGTTCCGAAAAATAATCTGGATTCTTTTTTAAATTCTGCGGATAAGTCATCCAAAAAGTTTGTATTGTTCTTAGGGGATAGCATTACTCACGGAACTGTGAGCTTTGATTATGTTCGCGCATTGTCTGAGAATCCTTCCTTGCAAAAATTTACCTTCGTGAATGAAGGAGTTAATAGCAGGCTGACTTATCAGATTCTGGAAAAAGTTCCGAACTCAGTCAGTTTATCCCCTGAGCATATTTTTATTTTAATAGGAACCAATGATGCTAAAGCGGCTTTAAATGAAGAAGAATATAAAGGTTATAATAAACTTTGGAATCTTCCAGAAATTCCTAATATTACGACATATGAAAAAAACCTAAGAAAGATCGTTCATAGTCTCAAGGCGGAGACACATTCTAAAATTCATTTGATCTCAATTCCTGTTTTAGGAGAGGCCTTGGAAAGTTCCCCGTTGAAACAATCCATTGCTTATTCCGAAATTATTCATAAGATAGCGAAAGAATCTGGTGTATCTTATTTACCTTTTAACGAAGCTTTGGTGGCCGAGTTGCAGAAGGAGCCGAATCATCCGGAAAAGGAATACGCCAAAAATACTCCTAGATTGTTTTGGGCAATATATAGACATTTCGGTCTGTTCCAGACTTGGGACCAAATTTCGGAACAGTCGGGTCGGATTTTTTTAACGGATGATATTCATATTAATGAACGGGCAGGTAACATCCTTCTCGAAATGATCCAGAAGGAATTAACAGAACCATCGGAAAATCAGTATAAGAACTCCTTCTTCTTTAAATATTTTTTTCAATACCTAAGCTTAAGCTTAATACTGAAACAGACTTACTGAATTGGAATTGAGCAAGCTGTATCTCTTTTGCGGAGAAGATAGAATGAGCCAGAGTCCAGTCGGAGGACTCACTTCCTTTCATTGATTTTGGAAATGCATATTCTATCGCGAAATGAAGTGCTGTTCCACTCGCAGTATAATATCCTAAACCCCCAGATAGGTGGTGTTCATTTGTGGTTCCAAGCATTGGATTTAAACCCTGGGGAGTCGTTGGTGTTTTGGCATAACTGTATCCTGCTCTGAACCTAAATCCGTATTTCCAATCGTATTCGGCACCTAGAGCGAAACAATATTGATCTCTCCATCTGAAATTCATTTGTATTACATTTGTTTCGAGCCCAACCGGAGTAGTTAATATTGGTTGGTCTAATATAAATCGATTCGTGTGAAAACTTTGGGACCAAGGAATAAATTTAATATCAAAATCAAAAATCCAGGAATTGTTCCTATAGGAGATCCCGAAAATATGCCGATCCGGCCAAACCATATATCTGGATACTCGAGATTCATTTTTGACTATTGGATTTTCTCCTTCTACTTTTATCTGCCCATCCATATGTAAAACATTCCTTAGCGTATAGGAGTAAGCTACTCGAACATTCGAAGAAAGATCATAAGAAAATCCTAATTTTCCTCCATAAGAATAAGCTGGATCACTATTATACGCGAGACTGCCTGGGAGTTCGACTGTCCTGCTTAAATCCAAGTTTGTCTTCTTCATTTCCATGAATGCATATGCAAGATCAAGTCCTAAGCCTACGGATAGATTTCCGAATCTATATCCGGTGCCAACGGTTAACTTTGTAAGCATAAATTTGAATTTAAGATCTTCTTTTATCTTTCTTTCTGTTCCGAAAGATACATCGCTGCCTAATGTTTCATTTAAAGTTTCTTTGCCTGGGGAGATCCGATTTATATTTGAAAATGAACCTCCACCTCCACCTTGTGTATACAATGCAAATCCGATCCCGAGACGATCTGTGACTGGCTGGATATAACCCATATAAGGAAAAACCGCTCTTGGAGTTTCCACGATCTGATTTTGATAGGAAAGATTAGGATCTTTGTCTATAAAAGAATCTGAATATTCAATTCTCGCAAAATGAACAGAAGTGCCGAATTCCCATTTAGGGGTGGTGAGTCTCGCTAAATGAGAAGGGTTTGATTCCAAGTCCATGACGGATCCACCGACTGCCTGAAATGCCCCTCCCATCCCAGCTTGCCTCGCTCCGAATGAAGTGGGCATGATTCCTTGGAATCCATAAAGAGAAGAAAAGATTGAGGAGAAGAAGAGCAGAAGGATTATTAAAAAGGGGAACAACCTTCGTTTGCGTCGGTTGGATGGAAAATCAATTCTGATAATAATTCCGAGATTCATTCTCAAATTATAAAGAATACCTCAGGTTTTGCATTGATCCAGGTCAATTGTTTAGAATCTGGTGAGATAAACCATCGGTTCCGGATAAGCAGGATAGCGGATGGAGAACCTGGACGCAGTTTCTATTTTTCTTCTATCTTCTGGAAAGCAGATAAATTCGATCCGGAAGTCTCGGATCTCCATCTCGGGAGGCTGGATCCCATCTATAAAATCCATCCATTCCCAAGTTGGAACATTGATAAAAAGAAGTCCCCCCTCTGGGAATTCGTAACGCGGCTCTTTTTTATATTCTTGAGAATTCCATTCTAGATGAATATACACTCTTGGATGATGTTCTTCGAAGTCCATTATCAATTCGTAATTGATCCGATCGAGTGCAGGTTTAAGAGAGGGGAAGGAGATCGTTTTCATAGTTTTCGTTTTAAAAATTTAGCGGCCTTTCTTCCGATTTCTTTTCCTAGTTCGACTGTTTCTTCTAGCCTGGATTGTTTAGTGGTAATCAGTCCGACTGGAAGTTTTGATTCAGGTGCGATTGTATAAATGCGGACTCCTTTTGGAGGATTAGAAGCAATCTCTCTTGCTGTATTATAATTCGTATGATGAGAAAATTTCATGATCTTGGATAATTTTCGATCTAGAGGAAAAGATAAAAATCTACTAATAGATGTAAGTGGAGGAGAAGAATGTTGAACTGGAGAATTTAATACTACTGTTATATCCTTATATCCTGCCTGAATAAGATCTTGTAACGGCAGAGGATTTAAGATAGCTGCATCAGATAAATATTCGCCTTCAACCTTATATTTCCCTTTTGTTGCGATTGGAAGGGATGTAGCTGCTTTCAGTAGATCAAAAAGATTTTCTTTAGTTGCTTTTCTGTATTCCACTGATCTGGAACGAAGATTGCTTACTGCAATTCTAAGTTCAGGAAGACCTTTTTTCCCTAAATTTTCAGTTAAAATCCTATATTTTTTTCGGAATAGATAATCGATTAAATATTTCTGATCTAAGAATGGTTTTCCAAAAAGAGGATGAAAGACCGAGATCAATTTTTTACCAGCAAGTTCATACTTCCAGATAGAAAGAGTGTGATCCCCTGAAACAGGTTCAGGATCAGGAGTAGTTGCATAATATGCTGCGCAACAAGCTCCTGATGAGACGGCCAAGACTAGATCAAAATTTTTGGCAGGTAGAATACAATTGAGCGAATGTAATACTCCTCCAGCGAATGCTCCTTTCATTCCTCCTCCTTCTACCAATAATGCCCGCTTTCCCTTTTTTGCTTTAGGAAGTTCCATAATTTCTCCTTTAAACGAAATTTGGAAATTTCTCCGTATTTCCGTTTATAAAAGATATGAGATCATCTCTTCTGAAAATGTTGCAAATTCAAGATGACTTCGAGATTAAGAAATTCATTACAACTTATTAAACATGATAAATGTTAATACGCACATTGATATCGATCAATTGCTTCTGGAAGATTTTCAGTTAAAATTTATTCTGTAAATGGAAGATAAGCAGAAGGAAAAAACATCATTATCTACGGAAGTCTTGGTGATTGGAGCCGGCCTTGCCGGTATCGTTCTCACTTTGGATCTATTAGATGCTGGAAAGAGAGTGATCTTGGTAGATCGCGATTCTGAAGACCAATTAGGAGGGCTTGCCCGACTTTCTTTTGGTGGGATCTTTATGGTTGATACTCCGATCCAAAGATGGAATGGGATAAAAGATAGTGTTTCTTTAGCTCTTTCAGATTGGAATTCCACTGCTGAATTTTCAAAAGAAGATAGGTTCCCGAAACTTTGGGCCCAGGAATACGTTAACCGATCTTTGGAAGATATATTCTATTATCTTAAGGGAAAATCCGTTGGCTTCTTTCCAGTTGTACATTGGGTGGAAAGAGGAATGTTCAAACCAGGAAATAGTGTTCCTAGATTCCATATGGTTTGGGGAACAGGAGACGGCCTGATCTCCGCATTAAAGAGAAATTTATACTCACATAAAAATCTGAATCGACTTCGTTTTTTATTTGGAACTCGTGCCAAGGAACTGATCCGCTCTGGAAAAAGGATACAAGGCTGTATCGCAGAATCTGAAACAGACGGAAGAAGATACGAGATCTTCGCAGAACATACCGTGCTCGCTAGCGGCGGAATTGCAGGAGACATGAAGAAGATCAGAAAACATTGGCCAAAGTCTCTTGGAAAACCACCTGAGATCATATTGAACGGTTCCCACAAATTTGCAATTGGAGATCTTCATACTGCTTCCGCCAAGGTAGGAGCGAATGTAACTCATTTGGATAAAATGTGGAATTATGCTGCAGGAGTTCACCATCCAGATCCAAAATGGGAAGGAGAAGGACTCAGCTTGGTTCCTCCTAAGTCTGCTCTTTGGTTGAATTCAAAGGGAGAAAGGATCGGGCCAATCCCTTTGGTCACTGGGTTTGATACTAGGTATCTTGTGGAAAGGATCTGTGCTCAAGAAGAGAAGTTTTCTTGGCAGATCATGAATTGGAAAATTGCAGTTAAAGAACTTGCTGTTTCAGGTTCAGAATTTAACGACTCGATCCGCAATAAAGACTTCTTAGGATTTTTGAAAACTGTCTTTTTGGGGAATGAATCTTTTATAAAAAAGATCAGCTCCGAATGTCCCGATTTTGTAGTGGCTGATTCAGTTGCGGAACTGGTAGAGGGGATGAACCAGCTGAATGAAGATCACTCCATCAATGCAGATCGATTGGAAAGAACAATCATGGAATATGATGAGATGATTGAAAGAGGGGAAGCATTCCATAACGATGATCAACTCAGAAGGATCACACAACTTAGAAATTATCGTGGAGATCGTGCTCGTACCTGTAAATTCCAAAAAATCTTAGATCGCAAAGCAATGCCTCTCATTGCAATACGTGAATTTATACTTACCAGAAAGTCAATGGGAGGGATCCAAACGGATCTAAGATCGAGAGTTTTGGATTCGAAAGGATCTCCTATTGAGGGCCTGTATGCGGTCGGAGAAGCCGCTGGCTTCGGTGGTGGAGGAATCCACGGAAAAGGCGCTCTTGAAGGAACCTTCTTAGGAAGTTGTATACTTACTTCCAGAATTGCCGCTCGTTCTATTATAAAACCTTAAATAACAGGAATCATTATGAAAAAGACCGGAGCAGAATTGATTGTATATGCCTTGGAGCAGATCGGAGTAAAATTTACTTTTGGAATACCTGGGGTTCATAATACCGAATTGTACGATGAATTAAATAGTTCGAAGGACATCACTCCCTATCTAGTCACCCATGAATGTGGAGCTGCGTTTATGGCTGACGCAATTAGTAGAACTTCTACTTCTATTGGAACTCTGGTGATTGTTCCTGCAGCAGGAGCGACTCACGCCTTAAGTGGCATAGGAGAAGCTTACTTGGATGGGATTCCAATGTTGATCATTTCAGGTGGAGTAAGAACGGATACTGGAAGAAAATTCCAATTACATCAAATTGATCAGTCTGGCTTTCTAAAAGGGATCACTAAAAAATTTTTCCGAGTTGAAACTCATGAAGAAATTATCCCGATCATATTCGAAGCCTACGAGGTGGCAACAGAGGATGAAGCCGGACCGGTTTTTATTGAAATTCCAGTAAACATACAATTATTTTCAGGAAATGTATCCTATATTCCAAAGTTCACTCCTGAACGAAATGTATGGAAAATTGATGAGGCAGCATTAGAAAAATCTTATGAACTTTTAAAAAATTCCTCGCATCCGGGAATTTTTGTCGGATGGGGAGCGAGAGAAGCAACTAAGGAATTAATCGAGCTTGCAGAACTGATCGGTGCACCTGTTGCAACCACCTTGCAAGGATTAAGTGTGTTTCCAGGGAATCACCCTCTTCACACTGGAATGGGGTTTGGTGCTTATTCTGTTCCAGCGGGAGAAGCCGCTTTCGAAAATTGTAATTGTTTATTGGCAATCGGAACAAGATTCTCTGAGATTCCTACCGGAAGTTTCAGCATGAAAGTGCCTGAAAATTTGATTCATATAGATGTGAATCCGGATGTATTTTCTAAGAACTATCCGGCTAAATATGAATTAGAAGGAGATGCGAAACATATATTGGGTGCAATATTAGAAAAGTTTCATAAGGACGGATTTCAGGAAAAAGGATCCGAAAAAATGAAATCTCTAATTCAAAAAAAGAAAAAAGAATACGAAGTTGAATGGGAAAAACATTCCGTTCCGGATAAGGTGAATCCTTCTCTTTTCTTTCGTGAGCTGCGTAAACAAATGAAAGAAGAAGATATCCTGGTTGTGGACGATGGGAATCATACTTTCTTGGCTGCTGAACTATTTCCAGCTATTCGCTCTAAAACTTTTATCTCTCCTAGCGATTTTAATTCCATGGGATATTGTGTGCCTGCTGCAATAGGAGCTAAGATTGCAAATTCGGATCGAAATGTAGTTGGTATTGTTGGTGACGGTGCATTTCTGATGACTGGGTTAGAATTACTTACTGCAAGTACAAATTCTATTGGGGTAGTGATCTGTGTGTTTTATGATGGAGAGCTAAGCCAAATCTCTCAAGGCCAGCAGATACCATATTCTCGCAAAACTTGCACCATTCTTGGAGAATTAAGATTAGAAGGTATAGCAAACGCGACGGGTGCAGCTTATCTTTCACTTGCGAAGAATGAGGACATAGAGTCTGTATTAAAACAGGCATTTCGTGTCGCAAACGAAGGTAGACCTGTTATAGTGGATATAAAGATAGATTATTCTAAGGCCACTCGATTTACCAAAGGAGTGGTCCAAGCAAATTTAGGCAGATTTCCTTTGGGTGAAAAATTCAGATTTATCGGTCGTGCTCTTTGGAGAAAGTTGACTGGTTGAGCTTTCTTTTCATGTATTTTGTAGCTCTGTTATTTCACTTTTTCGCCGCCGCCTTTTGGGTGGGTGGAATGCTTTTCTTTGTGCTTATTTTTCGCCCTGTGTATAAAGATAAAGAACTTTCGGATGTGAAAACTCTGCTACTACTTAAGATAGCGTTACAATTTAGAAAACTTTCTTATTATGTATTTATAATATTAATCTGTTCAGGACTTAGTATTGCGTATCTGAAGGGATATTTTGAGGTATATTCTCAGTTTTCTTACTGGGTATCAGCTCATGGAAGTATCTTTCTTGCGAAAATGATCTTGTTCATCCTCCTACTTTTAAGTTCAATCCTTCATGATTTTTTGATTGGTCCAACTGCATTTAAGGATATGGAGCAAGGGGTTAGATCAGATAGTAGGAGTAGGAAATATGCATCTATTTTTGGAAGGATCAATCTTCTGGTCTCTTTGTTGATTGCAGTTCTTGGGCTCGCGTATTCTAGAGGGTTTACCTTTTAGCGGACCTTCTATACTTATTGGTATTAGAAAAAGTTTTTTAATTCTTCTCTCTTTAAAACTTCTATTAAGCCTCTTTCCGGGTTTATAATACCTTGGTCTTTGAGTTGTTTTAGGGCTCTGGAAAAAGTTTCTGGCCTCAATGCAAGCATGGATGCGATCTGAGAATGAGCAAGTGTTGCTTGGTTTTCAGGGAGATAATACAGGAAATGAGCGACTCTTTGGAGAGAATCCATGGTCATTCCGCGATTAATGGAAAGATTTAAAGCTTGGATTTTACTAAACAAAGATTGGATTAAAAGATGATTTAAAGGGATGTCTGTTTTTATTCTTTCGCGCAATTCTTTAAAAGGAAGAGAAAGAACTGCCCCATCTGTTACGAATCTACCTGAAGCAGGAAATGGGATCCCGTTAATAAGTGCAAGTTCGGCTATCATGGAAACTGGATTAAAAAAATTCAGAGTGATCTCGTTAGAACTCGAGTCGTATTTGAATATCTGCAGTCTACCTTCTGTGAGAAGATGTAAACAATCAGTCTCATCGCCTTGATGAAATAAGAATTCGTCTTTTTTAAGGACACGTTTTCTTCCACCTGAAAAGATAGATAACATCTCTTCTTTAGATATTTCATCGAAGATCATTAATCCCATATCTTACTCATTATCATTCGATTCATTTCTATAGGTTTTGACGATCTGAAAACGATTCAGTCCATCTGCAGACCGTATGACAATTATCATACGTGGGTTTTGTATTGGATTGATCCTGGTCAAGGTGCTTCTTCTCCGAAAGTAGTTAGATGAGTTGAAGTCCGGTCAATGGATCTGATCGCAGAAAACTAAAGTTCCGGACTCTCGGGTGTTTATGAAGATAATTAAGAATATCATAAAATTCGGTAAGATCACTCCGGTACTGTTAGGTTTAATCGCTTTCTCCTATTGTGGGAAAGAAAAACCGGCAGAAGCAGAGAGTTCTGTCGGAAGTAAAGGGATTGGGCCGGTCAGTTCTGTTACGTTAGGCTCTATTGATGACGGAATGGCTCAAAAAGGGAAACAGAACTTCGAGGCCAAATGTAGCGCCTGTCATAAATTCGAAGAGAAGGTTGTAGGACCTGCTTTAAAGGGAGTAACCGAGAGAAGAGCTCCTGAGTGGATCATGAATATGATCTTGAATCCTATAGAGATGACTCAAAAAGATCCAATCGCTCAAGAACTTCTCGCAGAACATTTGACCCAGATGACTTTCCAAAATGTACAAGAATCTGAGGCCAGAGAGATCCTAGAATATCTCAGAAAAATGGATAAGAAATAAGGGAGGAAGAAAATGATAAAATACAAATTCAGAAATCTTGTACCTATTGGACTGATGATCTTCATCGGTCTTGGGTACGGATGTAAGGGTGGGGCCGCAACTGCTGCCCTAGCTTCCGATGCGGCGAAGCGTGTATATGTAGCGCCGGGAGAGAAGGATGAAGTCTATGCCTTCCTCTCTGGGGGATTCAGCGGTCAAATGTCGGTCTACGGAATTCCTTCTACTCGTTTATTCAAGATCATTCCGGTCTTCTCAGTTTTTCCTGAGAATGGTTATGGATATGACGAAGAAACTAAGAATATGCTTAGAACTACTCATGGATATGTTCCTTGGGATGATAGTCACCATATAGAAGCTTCCATGACTGATGGAAAACAAGATGGTCGTTGGTTGTTCTTAAATGCAAACAACACTCCTAGACTTGCTCGGATCGATTTAAAAGCTTTTGAAACAAAAGAGATCATTGAGATCCCGAACAGCGCAGGTAACCACGCATCTCCATTCGCTACTGAAAACACTGAGTATTTAATGGCAGCGACTAGGTTCTCTGTTCCAATTCCTCAGGCAAGTGTTCCTATAGAAAATTTTTCCAAAGGAGATTTTAAAGGAACGGTTACCATGGTGAAGGTAGATCCTAAATCAGGAAGACTTTCTTTGGAACTACAAATAATGGTTCCTGGTTTTGATTACGATCTATCACACTGCGGAAAAGGAAAGTCCCATGACTGGTGCTTCTTTACATCTTATAACTCTGAACAAGCATATAAGATGATAGAAGTAGGGGCCTCTAAGAATGATAAGGATTATATCTTAGCATTCAACTGGGTTCGTGCTAAACAATGTTTAGACCAAGGAAAGGCGTCTAACTTTGGCGGAGAATATTATAGAAATTATTTGCCGGAGAACCAACCTGCTGTTTCTGAAAAGTTAAGCGGAGTAAAAATGCTTCAACCTAAGGACTGCCCTGGAGTAATGTATTATATGCCAACTCCTAAGAGTCCACACGGAACAGACGTAGATCCTACCGGAGAATATATAGTGGGAGGAGGAAAACTCGCAACGGTTATTCCGGTTCACTCATTCTCTAAACTTATGGAAGTGAAGGATAAACCTGAACATAGATCTGGAATGATCATGGATATTCCAATCTTAAAATACGAATCCACTCTAGCTGGAGAAGTTAAAAAACCTTGTTTAGGTCCTTTACATACAGAGTTTGATGGAAAGGGGTATGCTTACACTTCTTGTTTCGTAAGTTCAGAAGTTGTAAAATGGGAATTGGGAACTTGGGAAGTGGAGCAACATCTTCCAGCTTACTATAGTGTTGGTCACCTTTCAATCGTAGGTGGTAGTTCGAAAGAACCTTATGGAAAATATCTAATCGCATTGAATAAGATCACTAAAGATAGATATCTTCCTGTCGGTATGGAATTACCTCAGAGTGCTCAGCTCTATGATATTTCCGGTGGAAAAGCAGAACTTCTTTCTGACTTCCCTACTGTAGGAGAACCTCACTATTCTCAAATGATCCCTGCAAAACTTCTAATGGATAAGGCTGCAAAAATTTATCCATTAGAAGAAAATAAACATCCTTATGCGATCAAGAATGAGAAGGACGCGAGAGTTGTTCGGGAAGGTAATACTGTCCGTGTTTATATGACACAGATACGTTCTCACTTCAAACCGGATACTATCGAAGTAAGAAGTGGGGATACTGTCTTCTTTCATGTGACTAACTTGGAACAAGACTTTGATATTCCACATGGTTTTGCAGTGAGTGGGGCGCCGGAGATGCCTAACCTTCTGATCATGCCGGGACAGACCAGGACTTTCAAATGGAAAGCGCCTAAGCCTGGAATATATCCTTTCTATTGCACTGATTTCTGTTCGGCTCTTCACCAAGAAATGCAGCAATATATAAGGGTGCTTCCTTAAACGAGGGATCTTATGCAGGAACTTCTCTTAAAGAAGATCTCCAAAATGAACCGGCTCCTAATTTTAGGAGTCGGTCTTTTGTTTGTATCTGTTTATTTTTTGCCTATCTGGCATATATCGTTAGCCGCTCCTCAGTATCCGGAAGGTTTGGGAATGAAGATTTGGATCGATAAGATCACAGGCTCTTCTACTTATGATCTTCAGAATATTAATTTGCTAAATCATTATATAGGAATGCATGAGATTGTTTCGGAATCCGTTCCCGAACTTTTGTTTATGCCCTATGTTTTGGGATTTCTGATCTTCGGCGCGTTCGTAACATTTCTAAATCCAAAAGGATATATGGTTATTTTAGGAATTCTAAATATAATAATATTAGGAATCCTAGGAATGTATGATTTCTGGAGATGGGAATATAATTACGGTCATAACCTTAATCCGGAAGCTCCGATTGTGGTTCCGGGTATGGCATACCAGCCTCCACTTTTGGGATGTAAGGAAATGTTGAATATCACTGCTTGCAGTTTTCCTTCTTGGGGAGGGATTATTCTGTTTCTGTCTCTTGGACTTCTTATCTATGTGATATGGAATGAGAGAAGGAGGGCAGATGTTTCGAACTAGGACAAGTTTGTCAGTGATCATCTTGTCCTTATTAGTATCGGTATCGGTTTTCTGTTCCAAACGAGAACCGATACTTCCCGAATTCGGGAGAGAACTTTGCGCACACTGTTCCATGGCAATCGTTGACAAACGTTTTCATGCACAGTTGTTAACGGAAAAGGGGAGAAGATATTATTTCGATTCTATTGAATGTTCTCATTCTTTTAAAGAGTCCGCGAGATATTCTTCCGGATCTGTATGGTATGCAGATTTTGAAAATCCGGACAAAATGCTTCCGGAAGAAACAGCAGTATTAGTCATTTCATCAGAGTTGCGTTCGCCTATGGGAGAAGGACTCGCTGCATTCTCCTCTATGGATCGAGCAAAAGATTTTTTGAATACGCATAAAGGCTCTATCTGGACTCGAAACAATGAAAAAGATCATTGATTTGGACCTCAAAAATTATCTGATCAGCTTTAAATATTCGCGATTTATTGCGATGTTATACTTCTTCTTTTGTCTAAGTCCTTTTGATATTTTTTCCAAAGAACTAGAAGTATGTAAGGAAAATTGTAAATTTTCTTCCGTTCAAACAGCAATTGATTTCTCAAATTCTGGAGATACTATCCGGATTAAAAAAGGGATCTACCAAGAAGGTATGATATCAATTTCGAAACCTTTGATTCTGGAAGGCTCCAATAGTGCCATCTTAGATGGCAAAAAGGAAAAACATGTATTGGATATCCGATCTAATAATGTTATAATTCGTGGACTTAGTATCAGAGGTGGTGGAGTCTCTGATACGTCAGAATATGCAGGAATACATGCAGAAAAAGTAAAGTCCTGTTTAATTGAAAATAATGAATTTGAGGACAATGCGTACGCAATCTATCTGGCAGAAGTAGAAGATTGTACTGTCCGAGGAAATACCTCTTCTGGAAATGCAATAAATGAAGTTTCCGGAGGGAACGGGATCCATCTCTGGTCTTCCAAAGGGATCAGGATAGAAAGGAATGAATTAAGAAAGCATAGAGATGGGATCTATCTGGAATTTTCAAGTAATCTTAAGATAGAGGAGAATATTTCGCACGATAATATTCGCTACGGAATGCACTTTATGTTTTCATCAGATAATGATTTTAGAGGAAACAGTTTTGAAAACAATTCTGCCGGTGTTGCGGTGATGTATAGTAAGAATATACTCATTGAAAACAATCGCTTCGAGAATAACTGGGGGGATAGTTCATACGGACTTTTATTAAAAGAAATCTCAGAGAGTATTCTTACGAAAAACTCATTCATTCACAATACCGTTGCGATCTTTGCAGATGGATGTAATCGCAATTATTTTACTCATAATAGGCTGAAAGATAATGGATGGGGTGTTAGAATATTAGGAAACAGCGAATCTAATCAATTTGTGCAGAACGAATTCAAGGATAATGTATTCGATATTAGTACGAATACAAAACATAGTACGAATTCGTTCAAAGAAAATTTTTGGGATAATTATGATGGTTATGATTTAGATCTGGATACATTCGGTGATATTCCTCATAAGCCTGTTCATTTTTTCGGATATTGGGTAGTGGTTTATCCTTTTCTAATGGTTCTTTACAATTCCCCTGTTGTTAACTTTTTGCAAGCAATCGAAAAGGCATTTCCAATTGTTACTCCAATAGATTTGGAGGACCCAAAACCAAAGATGAGGAGCCATGTATGATACAGGTAAAAAATTTAACCGTTCAATATGGAAAATCAATCGCCGTTAGAGGAATTTCTTTCGAAGCAGAAGCAGGTAATATTCTATCTTTGATTGGCCCAAATGGCTCTGGTAAAAGTTCGGTTCTCAAAAGTATCGTAGGTTTAGTAAATCCAGTCCATGGACATATAGAATTTAAGAAAGAAGAAGGGAATGCTAACTATAGAATCGGATATATGCCCCAGGCTCCTTTATTTCCTAAGAATGTAAAGGTGTCCGAGCTTGTAGATTTTTTGAAAAAACTAGAATCTTCCGATTCGAAAGAGTTTCAGGAATTATTTGATCTACTTGGTTTAAAGGATTATGAAAATATAAAGTTTGGGTCTTTATCTGGAGGAACAAAACAAAAAGTAAATATACTGCAATGTTTTTCAAGTCGAAAGCCTATTTATATAGTGGATGAACCGACTGCAAGCTTAGATCCTTATATTTCGAATCTTCTAAAAGAAATTTTGCTTAGAAAAAAGAGAGAAGGAGCTTTGATTATTTTTTCAACACATATCTTAAGCGAGGTGGAAGAGGTTGCAGATCGTTTTTTACTAATGTCAGAAGGTTCTTTATTGATCGATGATTCACCTGTAAATTTTGTAAAGATAAAAGATAAAGGTAATCTTCAGAACACTTTAATGGAATTTTGGAATACTAAGTATTCGGAAAAAAGATGAACGAATTAATCTTATTTGAACTAAAAGAAAATATTAGAAGCAAATGGATGTTTGTGTTTGCTGGCTTTCTTGCAATTTCTGCGGGAGCACTCAACTATTTCGGGGACGAGAACGGTGGAAGATTAGTTGTAAGCCAGATGAATCTGGTCTTATTTGTAGTCCCTTTATTCTCCATTACGTTTGCTGGACTAACATTCAACGATTCACTTCCTTTTGCGGAAGTACTTCTTTCTAAATCATTGACTAGAACCCAATATTTTTTTGGGAAATATTTCGGGGTCAGTTTATCTTTATTTTTAAGTTTTCTAGTTGGGCTTGCGATTCCGGGGCTACCATTTCTTTTCACTGAACCTAAGCTTACGATCTTATTTGTTGAGTTACTCCTTTTCGGAACTGTATTAATTTTAGTATTTGTTTCTCTGGGATTTTTATTAGCTTCTTTTTTTAAAAAGGGAGAGCTGATCGTTTCAGGAGCCTTACTTATTTGGTTATATTTCTTTTTACTATTCGATTCGTTTGTTTTTATGTTGAGTATATATTTAGGCGATTATCCGGTAGAAATCCCTGCATTACTTGTAATTCTATTTAATCCAGTCGATCTAGTTCGGATTTTGATCATTCTACAAACGAAAGCATCTGTACTGCTTGGATTCTCAGGAGCATTTTTAATCAGAAGTTTAGGCATATCTTTTGTTGTCCTACTGTCTATTTTATTCCTAATATTTTGGATTACAATGCCTTTGAGTATTTCTTACAAAAGGTTTTTAGTTCGAAATTTCTAAATGAGAAGAAGGCCTATAGTATAAACTGATTGGGGCCTTCTGCATTTTTTATTAATTCAGATCATAACGAACGAATACATTAACCATTGTCTGCATTGCGAGTTGAGGACCGTTCAGATGTTGGTGGAAAGGTTTTCCCGCCTCAAAACCGAATCGAATTTTTTCTTCCAAAAGGAAATTCATGCCGACTAACGCATCTGTTCGGTGTCCACCTTGTCGATTCGGATCATTCTGAGGATCCATTTTAGGGTCTAATGAACCGTCCTGTCCTTTTATATTATCCCAATTAACGGATTGCACTCGAATAGAAACGCTTACCCAGGAAGATAAAGAATAAGCGATCCAAGAACTTAGTTCATAAATATTTCCGAAACGATATTGGTTTTGATTTTTGGAGCTGCGCAGATTGGCATTGGCTCCGAATCCCCAAGAAAATCGATTTGATTTTCCTGAGTATGCGACTCCGGGTAAATAATTGATCGTCCCTGTTCCAGGTTGCATATTATACGGGACTTTTTGATTACCCATCATTGGCATCCAATCTCTTTCGTCTATGGAGCCAGTGGGAAGAGAGATCCCAAAATTCAAAAAGAATTCATGATCATTCCTTTTTAGAATACGATGGGCAGCAGAGAAAGAAATATCTCCTACACCTCCAGACTTCATCGCAGAGGAGTCGAAATTGCTAGTCTCCATCATCATTTGGTTCTTTACGACGGGGACCATGAACATAATCATAGTGTCGTCAGAAATTCCATACATCGCGCTTGTCATATATGATTCCATTAACATGGTCTTTGGAACTGACATATAACGATATCCGTTGACGGAAGTTTGAGGAATATTTGGTCCTCCTGTTAGCAAACTTCCGGTGGGCATAGAAACACTTGGGTCGAATTGAGGAAACCAGAGAGCTTCGTAGGTGCCTAGGGATTTATTTCCGTTTAGAAGTCCTGACATTTGCATTCCCATATAACGAAAATCTAAAACCCAAGACCCTTTTTTGTGCACATGAGGGAACATTATACCTGCTGGAGCAATCTGATCTGCTCTTAGTTCATGTTGATGGGCTTGGTCGTTAGACTCTTTTCGATGAAGTGCATGCGGATCTGGTTCTTCTGCAGGCTTAGGAATATCAACCTCATTAGAAAGAATATTATTAAAAGAAAATATAATTAAAAAAGAGTAAATTAAAATACGATACTTCATGATTACCTCCAAGTATCCTTATAAAAAAAGAGGGCCGCTTAGCGGCCCCAGTGGAATGATCAATCGACTTGGGACAAAATCGATCCAATCGTAAAAGACGTTAGTTTTGCCCCATTCAAGATGAAACCTATCCTGTTTCCGGAATACACAGGCACGCTCATCATCTGCATGACAGGAAACATCATCATTGAATTTCGTTCGGATTGAGATACTTCAGAGCAGGCTTTAGGCCAAGCGTTGATCCATTGCTCCGAGCTCGCATATTGGAAATCGATGCAATACGTATAATTTGTGTCGGGAGATAAGGCAGCTGTTCCTTTACTTACAAGTTCAAAGTTGCCGGACATGTCTGAATAGAATTGCTCTTTACTAGAATTTGTTAGACGAAATGCAGGACCAGAGATCGGAGTTCCTGATCCGTAAACATAAGCAGTTATGCTTCCACCAGATTTTAAAGAGAAGGATACTTCTAAATTTGTTCCTCCGCTTGAACTAGGAAGAACAGCATTCCCCAAACTGTAAAATACTGAGTCGGAGGAATTGCCACTTAGCCCTTTTTCGAGTTGAGAGCTATTCCCAGTAAATCCTAAAGATTCCAAATCATTTGGAGAACAATTTTGGATATCGTATCTTGTACGCTTTGGATGCACATAAGAGAGAGAATTCGAAATAGGAGTTATATTTTGAATGGAACATCCTTCCTTAGCAGAGACTCCGAGAACGAGGGTTTGCATAAGTTGTTGTTCGGAAGAAGTACCCTTTGAGAGAGAACCCAACTGGGAACAGTCGAAATGAAAGAATGCGAGAATGATCGCGGTTGTTGAAATATAGCGAGATAGCATATTTACTTTCCTTTATATTATGAATAGACATATACGATTCTTCCAAAAATGAACTTGGCAATCTTGGAAGATGGGGTGATTAGGCTAAGGAAAGATTTTTGGGAGGACGTTTTAATTTTCGGGTATGATCTTTTGATAATGCTCCTGAATATACTTCCTTTACTTTAAAAGTAGATTGGAGAGCAGGAACAATATTTATATGAGCGGTAATTATATAATAGGAGAAGATTCTGATTTGAGAAAAGATTCGATCTGAACTCTCCTTTTTGCATCCGCATTCGTGTGTGGTTATTTCTGACTTAGAATGGCAGTTCGGACGGTCTTGTTTTTGGGAGTTACTAGATTTAGCCAGTTCCGTTTTCGCGCTGAAAAAATCATCTTCCCTACTTGGGTGAGTTTCTCGATTTGAATTATGATTGCAGTGGCAGATAGAATTTCCTAAAAACAATTTTTCGAATACGATTCCTTCCGCAGGAACAAGCAAGCGGGGAAAAAAGATCAGAGTTAAAAGCCAAGCTGTAATCGTTTTCATCTCGAAAGACTCTAACGAATTAAGTTTAACTCCTTATGAACATAAAATGCATTGATGACGATCAATCCGGGAGATTGAAACACCAAGATATATTTTTGATTTATCTCAAGATTTGGATTCTTGTTTTAGTGTACGAATCATATTCTTAAGTTGACTCAGGGTTTTTCTGAACGGCAAAAAGTAGATCTTTAATATATTACGGAAGTCGGAATCTTCTTCTTCCTCTAAACCGAAGACTATATTTTCTGCTTCTCCTTTTTTCGGAATATAAAGACTTCCGAAAAGAATATCCCAAAAAGCAAAAGAAACTCCAATGTTCTTGTTTTGAAGATTAATATCCACACTGTGATGGATTTGGTGTTGAGCAGGGCTTAGTAGTATCCTGCTCAACCATCTCGGAAATCTAAGGCCTATATGAGAATGTCTTAAATTTGCATATAGATTGAATACGAAAATTCCGGCATTTACACCTAAGAAAGACAACATATTGATGCCATTCGGAAATAAAAAAACAGCAATCCCTGTTACGATCCCTGAACAAAAAGCCCCTAATGAATTCACCAAGATTGCTTCTACTGGATGTACTCTATACACCGTGAGAGGGTTCAATACTTTCGCAGAATGATGTAACTTATGAAACTCCCAAAGAAATGTTTTATGAAGAAGCCAGTGAGCGAAAAATCTACCGAAATCGTTAGCCAGCCAAAATAAGATCGAATAGATGAAAATGAAGGAGGTTTGTGAAGAGAAGGAAAAATTTGCCTCTCCGAATATTTTGAGCAGAGATCCGTTAATAAAAGCGGATACACTGGCACCTGATATAACGAAGTAACCAAAGAATAGAGCGAATAAGAATGTGTTTATTGCGTAATACTTATAATCTAATAGAGCAGATTCATGTAGCCAGATCTTCTTGGATAAATTTTCTCGCAGGTATTCCCGAGAACTAAATCCTTTTTCCTTCCATCCTCTCCATACAATCAGTAAAATTGTAATCAAAATCGAACTTAGAATATAAAACCAATATATCTTTACAGAAGGTAGGAATATAATCCTTATTGGACTAAGAAGAGAACGAAAAATTTCCGTAAAGTAAGCCTGCATAAAACTAAATTTGAATTCTCCGTATCGGAAAAGAGCGGGTCAAATCTAAATTTTCGAACGAAAAGCTGAGAAATCTCAGGAACTGGTGAACGCTCTCGGACTTATTAAAATTTTCGAATATTTAACTGCAAAAATCAAAAACGAGATTATCCAGAATATTGCGGAAAATAAGTAAGCTTCCCTGTATTTATTTAATAAGGGAAGAAATACCCTGGCGATAACCGCTAAGTTTATCAAAATATATGCGAAGATAATCGATTTAGAGGCTTTAATGGGTCTACCTGTATGCCCTAGAGAGACTCTTGTAATCATGCCATAGATGAATACTCCAATCCCTCCAACGGTAAAGATATGAAATGCGGAAGAAGTGGGAAAAAATCCTAAATGAGAAAGTCCATATGCTAAAAATCCAGTACATAACCAGAAATAACCTGAATGTAAGATCCAAAGGATAGCTACCTTTTTAGATTTCCACGGTTCCCAGAAAAGCCAGCGTGAATAGTTTAACATTCCGAAAGCAAGGCAATATAATCCTGCAAATGGAACGATTTGCGAAAACCAGAAGGCGCAAGCTTCTATGGCCAAGAAAAGAAATCCACCGTATCTTATCAAAATTTCTAATTTAAGGAATCGTTTTGGATTCGAACCCGGAATAGCTGCTGAAGAGAAGAAAGGCATAATCCTTCCACCGATCAAGATTACAAATTGAAGTATTATGAAAAGAGAAAGATGTATTAAATGTAGACTCCATCCTTCCGGCAAAATACTTAGAAATGAAAATGCAGTGAGTATATGCAGCAAAAACAAAAGAAAATAAGTTACCACAACTACTCGATTATGCTCCTGGCCTTTTGCAAATAAAGGAGGTGCAAGGTAGAAGAGAACAAGTAGATCACAATACAGATCCGCAGTAAGTGCAATATAGGAAAGATATGGATTTGATAAGAATCCGAATCTACCTAATAACCAAAGTCCGAATAGAAGTGCTAAATATCCTTCTTTTGCTAGAACTTTTTTCGTCCAATTCTGACCCGCAGTAAAAAGGAATCCAATAATTATTCCACGTCCAAAACCGAAGACCATCTCGTAAGAATGTATTTGAATTCCTCCCGTTAGAAATGGAGAAGGAATGATTGAAAATAGGATTAAGATCCAGATAAGAACTGCGAATATAGCATGAAATGAACTAAATAAAAAAAATGGACGAAAGGCAACGGACCAAATTGCAGAGCGAAAATCTAAAAATGATTTCATCCTTTCTATTATAAGAAAGAATCCTTATTTTGTCTTTGATCTGAATCAAAGAGCAGAGATCAATTTGTTATGCCGTCAATGCAGCCATTGTTAAAAGTACTCGGATAAAATATTTGAGTCTCGAATTCATAGTTAGAAAAAGTGATATTCGTAAATCTGGTACATTTTTTTAATACGGTCAGTCCTGGATTTCTTTGTGCACAGGTTTGGGTCGCACTCCAAACTCCTTGAAAAGTAGCGCATTCTGTCGTATTCATAGCTGTGCCTGCGTCATAATCGAAACAGCCATCGCTTTCGAAGAAAGAGCCTATATAGTTGCAGCTTCCTCCTCCAGTAACATGAGTATTTTTCGCTTGGATAGAAAATGATACCGAGGAATTATTCGAAACTAGGATTTGGTAATTTCCAATTGTTTTCGGATTATTAACAGAATCTTTGGAACTAATATCACTCCCTGAGGTGACCGAAGTCATGTCCATTAAGTCTGATCCGTTCGTGTCGGGTGGATAAAGAGCAACTTTATTAAGAGAATTCCCTGAGCTAACAAGTTTAATGCCTATTATAAAATCCTTATACGTAGGACTTACATTCAATTTGAAAAGTTTTTCATCTGTTGAAGAAGTAATCGTAGAAGTAAGTGCAGCGCCATTCATCGTTAATGTAGAAGCGGTTGCATGGGTGATTACACTTTCTAATGGCTTCGACTTAGCCATAATTTGATTATTTACCAAAAGAGAAAAATTATATTTTCCATATGGCCAAGAAGAGGAATTGAAGTAGCTAGTAAAAGTTCCGACATCTTGTATTATCCATTGAGTATTGAGCGTATCTTTAATGGATTGGCAATAATCCATACAATTTACTGAATCTGTGAGGTAGGATGTGAGGGCTCCTGACCAAATTCCAGTACCTACTTGTGAGATCTTATAATTAACTGTAATCAAATCCCCTGGTTTGTAATTTTCAGGCTCTATGGAAAGAATTTGGATTTTAGGAGCTTCTTCTGGAAGTTCGATTTGTCCAGATGAAGAAAAGCTAGTTAATCCTGCGATCGTAGCAAGTTGTTCTAATTGAGGATTGCCAGAAGATTGGAAACAGGAGGTAAATATTACAAAAGGGATAGAAAATACAAATCTGCTCCTAAAACACATTAACCGAAATTCCGACATCTTTGCCATCTATGAATATAGATTTTCATATAGGTTTTCGGACAACAAAATTATTCATTTACACCGGAATCATTCAAGACAAACGATTTGATCCAATGCATAATTTGTAATACTTTTTATTATGAATCTGAATAAAGTGATAATTCGCTTAGTGATAGGCGGCTATATTTTTGTGAATGTTTTTATGCAGATAGATTTCTTTGCAGGAAGAAATATCTGGGCGAAATATTATAAGATAGAGAACAACCAGGTTACGGAACAAAATTACGAGAATGAAGTTAGTGAGATCGAAGCAGGAAAAAAAGCATATTATGCAAAAACATTCTTTTTGCTGATCTTATTAATTTTACTCGCGTTCAATGTAAAATTTCCACTCGGATTCGGTATTTCCTTTTTCTCTTATGCAATCTTAATGCTATTATTCTTCGGAATCAATCGACCGACTACGATCTATTTTCTGGCTTCTGCCCTTACCTTAATTACTTATTTTATCCCTTCTAAACAGGTTAAGGAATCTTAACTATGAATTTTGTTTTTAAGAAGGCCGTTGACCTGATGACTTGAATGATTCCGGTATTTTTTTGTTGATAAAGTCATTTCCTATTCCAAGATCATTTTCTCGGATTAGAGTGGAATTGGAATCGAATAATCTCTCTCCTCATAAAGGGATACTCTATTTATGGAATAGTAGAGTGATCTTTGCCACTAGTGTTATGCAAACTGATTTTCACGAGCATTATGCTGCTACTTTGGCGATCTCGCTCGAAGAAAATATCTGCATAGAGACAGAAGCAGGAAAAGGAGAATATCGTGTAGCACTAGTCGCCCCAAATACTTATCACAGGACCATCTCCCCTGGAGTAAAAATGGTTTCCTTACTGATAGATCCGGAAACCTACGAATACGGAGCTATTTCCGAATACGCTGGAGTTGGTGTAGTCAAACGTCTGGAAATTTCTTCATTCCTTCCTTTAATGGGAAGATTATGGGATCTATATTACGGAAATTTAACGGACTCGGAAGCTTGGGATCTGCATCTAGACTTACTACAGTGTGTGTATCCTTTTAAAAAACTCGGAAAGAATATAGATGAACGAATCGTTCAAATTGCGCGTAAGATCAGAACTGAAATACCTGACAGCATTCGAATGAAAGAGATCGGAAAGGATTTTTCGATCTCTGAAGATAGATTGATCCGTTTGTTTAAAGAGAATCTAGGCATTCCTCTTAGAAGGTACCTTTTATGGGTCAGGATCATGAATACTGCAAAACTTTTGAAAGAAGGAACAAGCTTAACGGAAGCAGCGCATGCCGCAGGTTTCTCAGATTCCGCCCATTTTACTAGAACCTTTAAGGAGAATTTTGGGTTTGTACCTTCTTTATTTTTCGGGCATCTAAAATCGATTGAGGTTCGGTTCTGCGAATCAGGCGATCTGATCTAATCAAAAATATTTACCAATACCGGAATCATTCAAGCAGAATGTCTTATTCTCTGTTACTCTTCTATTATCCGAGTTTAGAGAAACAATATGCCAATAGAAAGACAGAGAGGATTTTTATCCAAACTCTCCTCCAAAATTTCCAGATACAATTCCACATCGATACATACGCCTAATCAAGAGGAAAAGGCAGGGTTTTTGAAAGCGCAAAGATTAGCATATCAATGTGTTACAGAGATAGAAAAAGAAATGCAAGAAGGTTGGACAGAGTTCCAAACAGCAAAACGTATGAATACATTCCTGAGAGATCATGGAGTTAAAGTATTTTTACATCGTCCTTTTGCTTGGTTCGGAGAGCATGCGAGATTTGACGGTTATAAAAGATTCACTCAATTCCATCCGAGTAAAAAGAGAAGATTACAAGCAAACGAATCCTTTATCTTAGATGTTTCTCCCGTGGTGGATGGATATATCGGTGACATCGGGTATTCATCTTCTTTAACTAGAAATTCTGAATTAGATAACGGAATGAGATATCTATTAAAGCTTAGATCTGAACTTCCAAAACTATTTTCTTCTTCTATGAGTTCTTCCGAGATCTGGCATAAGATAGATCAGGATTCCAAAAGACATGGATTCGATAATGTACACTCTTTGTATCCTTTTGCGGTGCTCGGGCATAGAGTATATAAAGTGCATTTACCTAATATTTCCTTTCCCCTATTGCCAGTTAGTTTTGCAAGCTGGTTCAGCTTACAAGGATCTTTGGAGTTTCTAAGTCATAAGGTGCTCCCTGAACTTTTGACTCCAGATCATGAAGGGGAAAAAACAGGTCTTTGGGCAATAGAACCTCATTTGGGAAGAGGTAAAACAGGTTTTAAATTTGAAGAGATCCTGGTAGTTGAAAAAGACAAAGCATATTGGTTGGATGAAGAAGTCCCTCATATGAAAAAATATGGGAAATTATTGGAAGCAGTATGAAATTAAATCAAATAATTATAATATTTATCATTCTTATATTAACAGGAGCTTGTAATCCTTCTGGGATTAAAATAGGAGAACCATATAAATTAGGAGAAGTCCCTTCTTCAATTTCAGAAGTTCAGGACAAACAGGATCCTTTCTTAAGTGGACTCAAAGTGGAAATGAAAGACCTTCCTGGTCATGACGATTTGCTTTTCGATCGTGCCAAAGGATTTGGCTACGCATCAGGAATGGACGGTTGGGTCTGGAGATTGGATCTAAAGACTGATAAGGCAGAACAATGGATAAAACCCCCGGTAAATCCAGCAGGCATGCAATATTCAGATAAAGCTAAGTCTAAAATTTTAGTATGTGCATCTATACTTGGAGGCGAAACCTACGAAGAAAAAAATAGGGTAGGTCTTTACGAAATAGATATCGAGACTAAAAAGATAGATCCGATCATTTTAGATCTTCCTAAATTAGAAAAAGAGGAATTCGAAAAAGTGTATTCTAATGCAGATATGCCTACCTTTTCTCTTCAAAATTTGAATCTTTCTAATTCGAGGTCATTTTCTTTATGCAATGACTTGGCTGTATCGGATGATGGAAATCGGATCTATATCACAGAACCCTTCGAAAGATCAGATGCCGCTATGGGAAGCGGTGCCGTTCCAGAAGCTATAGGTCTTTATCCTCACGGAAAACTTTGGATGCTGGACAGAAGTAAAAATACAATCTCACTTGTTTTAACCGGATTTACTTTTGTGGACGGTATCTTGATTGAAAATTCTGAGAAAGGAAAAGAAGAGTCCGTGGTATTTACCGAAACAAGTAAGTTTAGGATTATCAGAGCTTTTCTTTCCGGAAAAAAACAAGGAAGCTCAGAAGTATTATTCGAAAATCTGCCGGGCCTTGCTGATGGCTTAGAAAGAGATACAGAAGGAAGGATTTGGGCTGGGATTATCAAAAAAAGATCAGGGCTTGTTAACTTTATTCATAAAAACCCTTGGCTGAAACAATTGATACTATCCTTACCCCAAAAGATTTTGCCTATATCTCATAATACTGGGATACTTGTGATCGATCCGAGTGGAAAAAAACCTCTCTATTATTCTATGCATGATGGATCTAAGGTTAATGATATTTCCGTTTCGGTTCCTTTTGAAGACAGAGTATATTTTCCTTCCTTCGACAAAACTTCGAGAGGATTGTATTCTTTGCCTATATCTTCCTTGAAAATTAAGGAATTCTAATGAACTTCTACGGCGAGTAAAGTGACGTCGTCTTGGAATCCTCTCGGGCCTACAAAAATTTGTAGTTCCGAGATTAGATCTTCTGCCACTTCCTGAATGCCTGTATTTCTACTTAAAATGGATAATACCCGGTTCTCGCCGAATTCTTTCTTCTCCTGATCGAATTCCTCGAAAATTCCATCTGAAAAGAAAAAGATCCGATTTCCAGGAAGAAGAGGCACAGTCACATTTTTATAAGTGGCTTCTTTTTTCAGACCTATAATTGGTCCTCTAGAATACAGATAATCCGCGCCTTCTTGTTTTTGTTTTAAAACTTGAGGAGGATGTCCTGCTGAAGAATAATACAGAACATTATTATTCAGATCGATATCAGCAAGAACAGCAGAGAATATAATATTGATACTTCTATATTTTTGGCAACAAGCCGCATTTAATAATTCTAAGATGCGAGAAGGTTGGTCTTTAACAAACTTAATACTCTCAAATTCCGCCTTAATGGTCATTGTAAGAAGGGCTGCTTGTACTCCGTGACCGGTAGCATCCACTAAGAATAATCGGAAATAACCAGGTTCTAATTCGAAAATATCATAATAATCTCCGCCAATCTCTGACATAGGGAGATAGTAAGGATGAATGGAAACTTTCTTACCATTTAAGTTAAGAGTAGGTAGAGTCTTTTGCTGTAATTTTTTAGCGAGAGAAAGATCTCCTTTTAAAAGTTTCAAAGACTCATTTAGATTTTCTGTTCTTTCTACTACAATTTGTTCCAGATTTACATTCAGTTTTTTAAGCTCTTCTCCTAAATCTTCTGCGAGCACAAATCCTTTAGAGAATCGTGAAGCAAGTAATATACATTGAGAAAGAACTAGTGCCAAAACTCCGTATGGAACCATATAGAAAGAGTCTATAAACTTATTTAGATATAGAACATCATTTGCAACGGTGATCAGATTTACTACCAGACTGAAAAAGCAAATTCTGGCTCCTTCTACCTTCTTTATGGACATGTAAGCTAATCTGAAAAATAAATAGGTCAAAACTCCCAACATCAGGATTTCTAAAGAATTGATGAAGAAGGACATGGTGAATAATTTTGTTGGAAGGAATGCGGCAGAAAATACTAAAAGAAGACTTAAATAAAATATAATATTGAATAATTTATCCTTTTTGAATTGTTCCTTGAAGATAGATTGTACGTATAGAATTGTACCTGGCAAAAGTAGGAATAGGAATAGAATTTCTCCTCTTACTGAAAATTCATAATTTTTGAAAATTGAGAATACATTATAAAAGATCCTTTCTCCATAAAAAGAAACTCTAAGTGCAATACACAGACAGAGCAGAGCAAAGAATAATGCAGAAGGATCCCTTCTTCTCATTAAATAAAACGTAAAATGGTATAGCGACATCACAAACAAGGTCCCGAATGTGATTGAATCTAACATAGTAGCTCTTAGAGAAACCTGTTGGATATCAGATGTGTTGCCTAGTTGGATTGGATTCCAGATCCCTGAGCCATTCGAATATTTAAAATTCGAAACATGTATCACAATTTCCAATTCAGGTTTGTCGGAGATAAAACTAAAAACCCCCGGTTTATACCCTGGAGAATATTCAGATTCTTCTTTCCCTACATTTCCACCTTTGGAGATTTCTTTTCCATTTACGAATAAAGTGTAAGAAGAGCTGATAGAGGATATCTTGAGACTGAGTTGTGTATTTGCTTCAGGCAATAATACTTTTGCCCTATAGCTTGCGAAGCCATGGCTTGGGTATTTTTGAGTGACGTTACGTCCTTTGTCCCATTTTGCCGGGACCTTTATATAAGTAACTGAGGAAGGTTGTTCTTTAGGTTTGGGATTAGGAAGAAGTTCATTCCAATAAAATTCCCATTCTCCGTCTAGACTAATATTGCCGTCTGTCTGGAAATTCCATTGCCTGAGGTCCAGGACACCCTTACTGACTTTGGGGCTTTCCTTTCCTGGTTGGCAGCCTAAAAGAAAGAAGAATAGTATAGATCCTAAGAACAAATGCGGTATTCTATTCTTGCCCAAAATCCGGATCTTCCTGATAAGAAATTTCAATAGGCTTATGCTCCGTGCAGATTTCTGATAGCTAAAAATAATTAGATCGGTTTTTTTTTAGGGAGAGAAAGACGGGTTAAACATCTCGTTTTTTCGTCGAATGCCTGATGCGGTCCAGTATTTTAATTATAGAAGATAGGGAAGAAGAATATATCTGGATCCGAACTCTATTAGGAGGCATCGAATCCTTTACTCCTAGCTGTACAAGAGCCTTGGACTTTCAGGATGCCTTGAATAGGACCAAGACAGAATTTTTTGACGTTATACTATTTCAATATAGTTCTCAAAATAGTTTAGAACTTTTGGAGAAGTCCCAGATCCTTCCCTCCTTAATTGTAATTGCAGAAAATCAGGAAAGCAGAGAAGTCCTTAAAAATTCTAAGATCCATTTTGCAGATCTTTTGCTTAAAGAAAATGTGAATTCTGATCTTTTGGACCGTTCTATTCGGCTTGTATTACAAACTAAGTCAACAGTAGAAAATCTAAATCTTCTTAAGATAGGTATCGAGAGATCTAAAGATATTTTTTTGATCACGGAAGCTTCTCCTATCGATGAACCTGGACCAAAGATAGTATATGTAAATAGCGCATTTGAGAGACTGACAGGTTATAAAAGAGAAGAAGTATTAGGAAAAACTCCTAGAATTCTGCAAGGCCCTAAAACAGATAGGGCGACGTTGGATCGGATCCGGAAGGCGGTCACAGAAGCCAAACCTTGTTTCGAAGAAGTTATTAATTACGATAAAGACGGAAGAGAATATTGGATTGAAATGGATATCTTTCCAATCGTAAACGATCATGGTATCGTTACTCACTTGATGGGGATCGAGAGAGACATTACAGAAAGACGAAATACCGAAGAAAGAATTAGACATTCCCAAAAAATGGAAGCAGTAGGCCAACTCGCAGGAGGAATGGCGCATGACTTTAATAATTTATTAAATGTAATATTAGCAAATCTAGATCTTCTTGAAATGAAGTTGAAAGATTCTGATGATCTAATGAAAAGAGTTCGTTCTGCGCAAGACGCAATTCAAAGAGGAGTCGAGGTCAACAAAAGGCTTCTTGCTTTTTCTAGAAAGCAGGCCTTGAATCCTGAGTCATGCGACGTAAATCGGGTATTAAAGGACTTTATCCCTATTTTGGATCGGATCAAGACTGAAAAAATTGAAATTGAGTATGAGATCTCCGACGAGATATCGATTTGCGACATTGAAAAGACAGGACTCGAAAATGCGGTTCTGAATCTTGCATTGAATGCAAGAGATGCAATGCCTGAAGGTGGTAAAATATTTATTTCTACCGGATTTGTGCATAATGGAGATACAAAGGGGCCTAAAATTTTCGGTTTGGAAGCAAAGGATTATTTTTTAGTCACCGTTACTGATACTGGGACTGGGATGGACGATATAACGAAGGCTCGTATATTTGATCCGTTTTTTTCCACAAAGGGTGGAGGGAAAGGAACCGGTTTGGGATTGACCATGGTTTATGGTTTTGTAAAACAATCGAACGGTTTTTTAAAAGTTATCACTGCACCGGAATATGGCTCCAGTTTTCTAATTTTCTTGCCGGTGCATAATCAGGATAAAAATGAACAAGCTCTCCCTACCAAAAAGAAAACTTTGGTTATGGAAGAAAATCGAGAAACTGCTGAGTTGGCCTGTGTATACTTAAGGGAATTGGGTTACGAACCTCATGTGAGTTCGGATATGAAACGATTGGCAAAATTTTTCTCAGGCGATCCAGAGATCTCATTCGTTTTGTTGGACCTCCAACTTGTGGATTCTAAGGGTATAGATCTAAAAAAAGAACTGGAAAGATTTGGTTCCGGAAAAATAATCGCTACTTCCTCGGGGCGGGGTGAAAGTTTAGAACTTCCTAATACTGTTCCGTTGGTCCGAAAACCATATACCAAGACCTCATTGAAAGAAGCGGTTCGTAGTATCGGAGAAATTCTTCCATGACCGATTCAAGAAATTCTAAAAAACTTCTGATCCTGGACGATGAAGAAGAGATCGCAAAGATCTTAGGAGAGATCGCAGTTGATTGCGGTTTTGAGGTTTCATTATCGCATACTGCTCCCGATTTTCTAGATAAAGTGGATCCAAGTTTCGATTGTGTGATCCTGGATCTTATGATCCCGGGTATGGATGGAGTTGATGTCATCCGATTCTTGTCTGAGAAGGATGTTCATCCTGACGTGATATTGATCTCAGGCGCGGACAGAAGGACACTTCATAGCGCGGAAACATTGGCTGGAGAATACGGACTGCACATTGCTGCTGTTATGGAAAAGCCGATTCGAGTTTCTGATATTAGAAATACGTTATCTGCAATAGCTGAAAAAGAATCGGATATTTCTTCTCGTACCAAATCTGGTGGGCAAGGAAAATCAGGCCCTACATTCGAAAAGGAAGAAGTTCTGGATGCAGTTCGCGCTGATCAATTTGTATTATTTTATCAACCTAAATTCGATCTAAAGACAGGAAGGGTAGAAGGTTTTGAGGCCTTAGTGAGATGGAACCATCCTAAACTAGGATTGGTATTTCCCGATTCTTTTCTACCTTTGATGGAAAAAGAAACCGCTATCTTGAATCTAATGACTGAGAAAATTATAGATATAGCATTAGATGAGACAAGAATCTGGCATACGAACGGACGAAAGCTCCGTGTGGCGGTTAATGTATCTCCTGTAACTTTGACAGAACTGGACTTTCCAGAAAGGATCCTTGCGAAAATTAAGAACAAGGGTATCCCGCAAAGCCAATTCCAAATGGAGATCACCGAGACTGGCTTTTTAGAGAACATTCGTTTTACTCAGGATATTTTAACCAGGCTTAGGATACGTGGGATTGGATTATCTATTGATGATTTTGGTACGGGCTATTCTTCATTGAAGCAATTACATCGGTTTCCTTTTACAGAAATGAAAATAGATAAGTCCTTTGTTATGGATTCCCCAAGGGACAGAGAATCTTTGTTTATTTGCCAGGCATCTGTTGATCTAGGGCATAAGTTAGGAATGACTGTTGTAGCAGAAGGAATAGAGACCGCCGAAGTAGAAAGATTAATGAAGGAAGCAGGTTGTGATGTGGGCCAGGGATATTATTATTCTAAGCCTGTTCATCCCGAAAAAATCCCAGAAATTCTTTCCAAATTCGGTTAACAATAAAACCCTAGGCAGCATGTCCTCGAGTAAAAATCTTATTTCGGCCTATTCTCGAAAAAAGTTAACTTAAAGAAAATATAAAGTATTTTTGTACCTGCCTTAAAACTTCCGATCAAATTTCCACTGATCTTAGACTTTCCGCCTTTTCTATTTCGATAATGAACAGGAACTTCTTGGATCGTAAATCCGTTTCGGATTGCCTTGATTTGCATTTCTAGATTCCATCCCCAAGTAAGATCTTGCAGATCCAAATCAAGCAAGGATCGCCATCTTAAAATACGAAATGGTCCTAGATCAGTAAATTTTACTCCATAAAAAGAGCGGATCAAAAAACAGGAAAGCCAGTTCCCGAACTTCTGCAAAAAGGATAACGAACCTGGTTCAGCATATCCTAAATTTCTGGAACCTATCACAAAATTTGTATTTGGATCTCGTGAGAATACAGAAAATAGATCCTCAAGATTATTGAGATCATCCGAACCATCTGCATCCATGAACACTATAAACTCAGGAGAAATTTTTCTTTCCTGAAGATAATGTATTCCCGCTAAACATGCGGCTCCATAACCTTTCTTTGGTTCTTGGACTAAAATCACTCCTGCATCAATTGCGATCGCCGGAGTGGAATCCTTGGATCCGTTATCCAGAATTAAAATTTGTTCGGGCAAGATCCCAAATCTGAAAAGAGAGTCTAAAACCTTTGGCAAGGTTTCCTCTTCATTTAGGGCTGGGATCAGAAATTTGGAATTTGCCCAGGGAGCTGACAAAAGATCTATTCTCCTCTTCTGTTTTTAGAGATCCTGAAAAGTTCCTCGGGAGAATAAATCCTACTCTTTCCCGAGTTTAAATCTATTTCTTCTTTATAAACTATGCTGGAAAAAGGATAAAAATTTTCTATTTTAGAGATCTTTTTGCGAAGATCTGAGTGAATATTTTCACTATTCTTTCTCATATGTTCCGCATTGGATTCTTTCAATCGAGTATGATAAATTTCGAATACGATTTTAGATTGGCCTTCGATTCCGGTAAATAGATCCTTCCAGACCTTGGTTTCCCCCGGAAGAATACGAGTATCTGCAACAAGTCTTGCCTTAGGATACCACTCCCATTCTTGTCCGAACTTGATCTCTTTTGTCGATAGAGATTTACCTTTCGAATCCAATAATGAAATTTTTAAAAGTATAAATCTTTCTGGATCTCCGGTTGGAATATTATGAGCAGCCTTTTCATTTGTAAGGGAAATTGAATATTTCAGATCATTCCCTTTTTTATTTAATTGAAGAGGTTCGATTTTTAAGCCGGTTCTATATCCTCCAGGAATCTGATTATCATAGAGTTCGAATTTTTTCGGAACTCCTCCGCCAATAAAAGAATGTTTATGAGAAGTCCTGATCGGAGTGTTTAGCTCTGGTTTGACCAGTTTACGCTGTAATTCTCCCATATGGCAGGAGCCGCATGCAATCTTTCCATGGGAATTTCCCTTTTGTTCCAATTCGATTCCCGTTTTGAAAGCGCATACCAATTGGTCATCCAAAACATAATTTGCATTATGACAGTCGAGGCATCTGTTCCTCAGTTTTTCTGGATCAATTTTCACTGGATGAGGAGGTTTTGTAGTTCCGTTTGCCCCCAATACATATGAGTTTCCTTGTTCGTCTATACGAACATGGCATACTGCACATGTAACTCCTTCTGCTTTCATTTTAGGATCGAAGTTTGGATTTGGTTCTTCGATCGGAGTTCTATAATCCCCATTATTTAAGTAGTTAACTAGAGTTTCTCTCTGGTTTGCGATTGGGGTATGGCAGTTTAAACAAAGCCAACGAGGGGAGGAAGACTTAGAAAGTTCAGATTGGAACTGAAGATCAGAAAGAGCGTTTGCATGAGTGGATGTTTTCCATTCTGCATAAATTTCTACATGGCATTTTCCGCAATTCTCTGCCCTAACTTCTCCGACTGCAGTAAGAGGAGGTAAATGTGGTAAAGGTTTGGACCAAGGAGCTTGGGAGAATACCTCATCCACAGGGATTGGTTTATCTTTCGATTTAGTAAATATACAATAAAACAAACTGGCGGTCAAAGATAAAGATATGACCGCTAATATTAAACTTCTTCTTTTGTTTAAGAACATTATAAAAATATCATCTAGTTACTAGGGGATGGTTTTGCTCCCCTTTGGAAGACCATTCCCACATAGATCCTGCATAATTTTTTGCGTTATAACCTAAAGAAACTAGAACGGATGTCATCCAACCAGATCTAACCCCTCCAGTACAATAAGAGATCACAGTCTTATCTTTGGAAATCCCTAATTCATATAATTTTGCTGTGATTTTAGCCTCACTCAATAGATATCCTTCTTTATCTAAAAACTGCTTGTAATAGATCCATTTTGCTCCAGGAAGATGTCCTCCTCTGGATTCTCCGTAAGGAGTTTGTCCTAAAAATTCTCTTTCTTCTCTGGTATCTATAAAAGCGAATTTTCTATCAGAAAGTTCTGTTTGGACTAATTTGGAATCTGCCGACCAATTTTTATTTTCAGAAGGAGAAGTATTTATTTTAGAAAGGATTTCTGGACGGTTTGGAACGGGAGAATTAGAAGCCTTATGTAAAGCGTTAACTCCTCCATCCACGATAAAAGATTTAGAAAAACCTAATGTGCGTAAGGACCAGACGATTCTGCCTTCTTCTCCCCATCCTCCCGTAGGATCTCCGAATACCAATATGATCTTGTTCGTATCCAAACCCTTTTTACGTAGGAGTTCCTTTGCATCTGAAGCTTGGACTAAATTTCCTTGGTTAGGAAATTCTTTTTGAGAGATCTCTTGCCAGCCCAATGATACTGACTTGGAGAATGTGGAAATTCTAATCCCATCTCTTGCATCTACGAACACCGCACCTTGTCCATGTAAGAATAATGCTTCGGGTGCGCTAATGAACCATCCTCTGACTCCTGAAAGTTTTTCGGAGGCGAAAAGGGAAGATGAAATTAGAAAAACTAGTGCAAAGGAGATTATGAGTTTCATTTGGACCTACCTTGGTTTGAGATCAATTATCGTCAATAAACAATACAATAAATCCTATATAGCAGAATAATTTTAATATTACAGACGGAAGCCCGATGTTTTTAATGGTATTTGACAGTTAAAGGAAAGATAGGCCTTGGAATTCGAGAGGAATAAAGAGAGAAGAAGCCAGATCCTAAATCGCGCAAACCTGATTTGGATTCTGGCCGCAGCTGTGTACCTATGCATTTTTCTTTTTTGGGAGGTAAGGAACCAGGAAAGAAGTTTAACCGGAAATATATACATTCTTGGATTTTGCGGATTAAGTATTGTCTATGTATCTCTATTTCTTTCTAAAACTTTCGAAACTTTCGGAAGGGTAAGTTTTGTTTTAGGGTTACTTCTTAGGGTTCTTTTGATCTTTTCTACACCTATTTTCGAAGATGATTGGGCGCGTTATCTTTGGGATGGATGGGTCAGTTCTGAAAAGGGGAGTCCTTATGGGATTACTCCGGAATCTTTTTTTGGAGAATCGGATCCAACTAGAACTGAATTACTCTCTAGGATCAATCATCCGGACTGGCCTACTATTTACGGTCCTGTGCTCGAAATTTACTTTTATCTAATACATTTTCTATTTCCTTGGAAACTATGGGCTCTCAAACTTTTTCTTTTAGTTCCGGATATTTTTCTATTCTTTTTGATCAAAAGTAAGTATGGGATTCGTTCTTCTGCAATATACTTTTGGAATCCGGTCCTGATCAAAGAGGTCTTCTTAAATTCTCATCCTGATATACTAGGATTCTTTCTTTTGTTTTATTCTTTTTATTTAGCGGAGAAGTCTAGGTATCGTTTAGGCTTTTTTATTTGGGGACTCAGTATGGCTGTAAAAGGTTTCGGAGTATTCCTTTTACCTTTTTTATTGAAGTCAGATTGGAATAATGAGCGTGATTTCAAAAAGGTGATAATAGATTTGAGTTTTGCGGTTCTAGGATTTCTTTTAGCGTATTCTCCTTTCCTGCTTTTCTCCCAAGAAACTGATTTTACGGCCCTAACTAGATTTATTGGAAGTTTTACATTTTTTCCTTTAGGTTATAATATCCTCCATGGCTTACTCGGAGATTTAGCTCGGGTTTTCTGGATTATCCCAACAATTATAAGTATATTATTCTTTTTGAATGAGAGATATTCTTATTGCTTGGGAGAAGAGGAGAAGATCGGGATTTCGTTCTTCTTATTCTTCTACTTCTCTCCTGTTGTGAATGCATGGTATCTACTTTGGATGTCCCCTTTTTTACTGAAGGATTCCAAAGTCTTTTGGCCATCTTGGGTGTTTTTGTTCTTTGGACAGATATCTTATTTGAACTACGCGAATCTAGGAGATTGGAAATTGGTATTAGAAAAAGGTTATTATGCCCATCCAGATTGGATCTTGGCTTTGGTTAGCTTTGCCTTCTTTCCAATTTTTCTCGTTTGGTATAGGGTTCGATTTTCGCCTAAAAGCATCAATTCCCTCGAAAAACCATCTCTTTTGGGCTAAGAAAAGATTTTTTTCTCCTTTGAAAGAATTTTGATTGTTATTTTGGATAGTATTTCCAATAAGTTGGATGAATTATTATTATAACTGTTTGGAATAAACAAGATTCCGATCCAGTGAGGAACCGAGTATGCCAACGATCGATCCGATTGAAAGAGGCCTGATCCAATCTATTGGAACCTTGGTTCGTAAGAGAAGACAGGAGTTAGGTCTCTCTCTTGGAAAGCTTGCAGAATTATCTCAGGTAAGCAGAGGAATGTTAAGCCTTGTGGAATCAGGAAAGGCCGCCCCATCTATAGCGTTATTATGGAAAATTTCGAAAGCAATCCGTTTGCCTTTATCCAGCCTCATGGAATTTTCTAAAGAGGAATTTCCTAAAATTTACAGGAAAGAAGACTCCAGTGAAAATTCTGTAGAAGAGAATCAGTATGTGATCCGTCCTCTTCTTCATGAAGAAACTCGATTTCAAACTAGACTGTTTGAGATTAAACTTCTCTCAGGAGTTGCCAAAACATTCATTACGAAAGTGCAATCCAAACAAAGACAGAATTTGTTCCTACAATCAGGCGCACTTCGTTTGAAAGTAGGTGGCAAATGGTTTGACCTGCAAGAAGGAGACAGCATGACCTTTTTAGGAAAAGATCTGCAAGAACTTGCAAATTTAGGGGAGAAGGACTCCTACCTGATCTGGTCCTCTTCTCTTTCTGATGATTGAAATACATTGTAATTTGCGTTTTGTTAATTGCAATTCTTGAGGGTCTTTAGAGTATAATCCGGACTTTTCATTAAACGAAAAAGTCTTTGGTTAGATGAAAGCCTTCGAGAAGATCCAAGATTATTTCCACAAACGAAAGAGAATAATTTTGTCCATACTCATCGGACTTATTTCTATTTTTTTCTTAAAGGAAGCATCTTATTTTTTATACAAAACTTCTCCTGAATCTCAAGTGATCAATTCAGGGTTTTATTATCTTTCTAAGTCGGATCTTTCCGGCGAATACGATTCAGATTCTTTCTTATTTCCTCTCCATCTTCGAATTTTTAAAAATGATCTTTCTCCGGAAGATTTTAAAAGGTATTGTAAACTTTTATTATATCTTATCTCTGCAGTCTTGATCGGTTATACCTCTTATTATAGAGGGTATTTTACTGGGATCTTTCTTGGCTTCTTTTTACTTCTTTCTCCTGTTTATCTAATCCAAAACAATTGGGTCGGATTTCCGGATCATCTTACTTTCTTTTGGTCTATATTACTTGTTTTGTTCTTAGATTTGCATGATCAATACAAAGAAAGGAAAGTTATCTTATATGTTTTATTCTTCCTTTTTGTTTTGGGATCTTGGTCCCATTTTTATCAGTTCTTAGCGATTTCTTTTTTAGTTTTATTTTTACATTTTTGGGAGAAGAAAGAGATCGATCTAGATCTACTAAAAGTCTTTTTGCTTGGGATATTTGCAGGGAGAATTTCTTCTTATTTGATTTTTTATCTGAACGGAATCGAATGGAACGAAAGAAGATTGGATACTGCTCAGTCCATAGGTTTCGCTCGCTGGTATTTTATGCATACGAACCATCTTCTCCTTACTTTAGTTTCTTTCTGGAATGGTTTATTATTTCTGTTTCTGGAGAACGTGATACGTAAGAAGGTTTCGATCCTGCTCGTGTGTTTTGGGGCCTTCTTCATTACATTCTTTACTGCAGATAGCACAAGAGTATTTGCCCATTTATTCTATCCAGCCTGGATTGCTCTTTGGCTGATCCGTTCTCGAAAAGGTTTCTCGAATCAGGAAAAGTGGATCTTGAGTTCTGGATTGGTTCTGGCATTTGTATATCTTCTGCTCTTTGATCCATTTTATAAATGGGGTGGAAACCTGATCCACTTAGGGCCTCGTATCATATATTGAGCCCTACACTTTATAAAAAGGTAATTTTTACTTTTTGAATATTCCGTTTTAGCGGAGAATAACAGTCCTTCCGGTTACAAAAACCATTTTCCATAGTCATTTTGTTTCCTATTTTTTACGGTTTATTCTGTTTTGTTTAATAAATTGCACCGTAATTCTAATTTATTATTCAATTAATTAGATAATATGTTCGTTATATTGAAATAACCTTGGTAAAAACGAAGCCTTTTCTCGACATTGTGCTTAGAGTCCGCAGTGGAATAAACATGAGGGAACCCCGACCGGACCAGCATTTAGGAGAACAAAATGAAAAATACGCTCATTTATTCGAGCCTCCTGGCAATTGCGCTGGGATTACTCGGGAATTGTGGAGAGGGATCTTCTGACAGTTCCGCTGCAGCATTAGCTGCTCTTGGGGGTGGAGCATCAAGTGTAAAAGTAGCTAGTGCTTCCGATCTATCGATCGAGTCTGCGGACGATTATAACGATAACCAATTTGGTCTTATCACTGCTGCAACTTTAAGAAGCTGGGTAAACAATTGGGCAAACAATAAGCCTGCAGGTATTACCGGAAACTTAGTGATCTTCCAAGCTAACAAGGTTGGGGCGGATGCTAACAAAAGTTTGATCCTTCCTACAACTGGAGTGAAAGTTTTTGTCTCCGTTGCAGGAAACAATACTGCAGTTTATTCTTGGAAAACTTTTAGAGAGACTAGATATAACGGCTTGATCTCGATCCCTGGAGGAACAGCAACTTCTGGAGGAAACGGACTCTTAAGTGGAGCTAACGTAGATGAATGGTTCCATACTTATGGAGTCGATCCTACTAAGGACTTGATCGTATTCGCAAGTGGTAACGGAGACAACTACGGAGCGATTGGGCACCAACATTATACATTAAGATACTGGGGAGTGGCTCACGAACATCTCGCAATCCTGAACGGAAGTATCAAAGGACAATTCCCGGAAGCGGAATTGGGTAATGACACAGACGAGTCCGTTCCACCTTTAAACGGAACCTTCTCCGTAAAACAACTGAAGAATGTGGATAACAGAATTCTTACGTTGAGTATTGAAGATACGATAGAGGTTGCTAAGAATAACGGACACCATAGTGTGAAAGGACTTTCATCTACCGTTCTTATCTCGGACAACAGAACTGCAAATAATAACAACGATATCAGCGTGTATACTTCTGCTGCAGGATGGCAAGAGTATAACGGTGGAGAGAACACCACTGGAACTACTAAGTCAGGAGGTGGAGCTGTTGCTTTCGAAGGTCACTTGAAAGGTGCAGTATTCGTTCCTCACTACAATCTAGTAGATCGTTCTTCTTTGGATAACACTTACGCATACGGAGCTTCCGCTGCGGGATCTTTCAATACTGTGAAGTTCAAGTCCAAGGCTGATGTTAAGGATATCTGGGACACTTACGGAACTACAGGTGGACCTAACGCAGGTGCGTCTGCTTACGAAGAAGGTCAAACCATTCTTCAATACTGCAGAACGAACACCAGAACTCAAACAAGTGGAATTTCCACACAGTTGATCTTAGGACGTCCTTCTGTGTTCTTAGAAGATGGATGGAGTATTTTCGGATTCTTATCTGGAAACTTCCCTGCTGCGAATTTCAACGATGATGTAACTGCGGGAGCTTCTTCTTATCCTTCCGTTCCAGTTAAGTTCGCTGCTGACGTTCAAGGAGCGATCGAGTCCGGTGTTAGAGGATCCGGAGATGGACCTCACTATAACACAGGTGTGAAAAAATCCACCGTGGATTATTTCCAGATCAATTCATCGGCGACCACAACCAAACAAGCATTCGTAGAGGATTGGAATTACAAAAACCAATAAACTACGCTATATAACGGGGGCGGAGATATCTCCGCCCTTTCAATTCTGTAACATAAAATAAAAAAGAGGGAGTTACTGCTTTATGAAAATATTATACATCTCTGCGCTGATCGGCGCATTATTCTTCTCATCTTTGGATATAATTTTAGCCTCCGGTGGATTTGGAGGAGGCGGGGTGGCCGGGCAGGCACTTCGAGGAAAAGAAAGGGAAAAGTTTAATCTAGGAAAGGCTATCTATAATGGAGAAGTCGCCCTGGACGCCAAAAAAGAAGACCAATCAAAGTCTCAGAAGAACCGTTTAGAATATCTACAAGGTTCCTTGCCCAACTCGGAGAAAGGAAGGGTTAACCTAGAAGATTTAGCAGGTAAATTGTCCGAAGAACAGATTTCCGCTTTGGAATTTTTCGTAAGTATCCGCTTCAACGTTAAGTTGGAGGAGAAGAAGGATTAATCAGGGAATCTTTATATAATGAAATATTTAATTAAGAAGGGAGTTTTTCTTCCCCTTCTATTTTTGGCTCAACCGTTCTTTTTAGGGGACTTATTTCCCCAAACGGTTTGGGCTCCTTATCAAAGACAATTATGGGTCAGGACCACTGCGGTGAATTCGGTCTACGATTCCGCATACGTAGGAAAATATCATACCACTTATGATGATGATGTTCGGATCAATGTAGGCGCTTTAGCTTTTGAGTATGGGATTACAGATCGTCTTACCGTAGATTTACAAACAGGTTTTGGTAAATTAGGAAGGACCCAGTTGATTAATCGTTACTTCGGGACTTTAACTTCTCCAGAACAGCCTGATAAATATGGGATCATAGATTCCAGAGCGGGTTTGCGTTATAAGGTCCTGGATGAGTATGATTATGATTCCATTTGGGTTCCAACAATTAGCGTAAGGATTGGCGGGATTAAAAAGGGTGATTATGATAGAAACCCTCAAGCTCTAGGTGACGGAGCAAACGGCGCAGAAGTAAATATCTATCTTGGAAAAGACTTCAATGTCTGGGGCTTAGGTGCTCTTGGAGAATGGAGTTATCGAAGAAGAGAAAAGCCGGTGCCGGATGATGTTCTGTATTACGGAGCGTTGTATAAACGTTTTTTTGATTCTTTTATCTTTATTGTAGGAAGTAGAGGACAGATTGGTCAGGGAGGATATGCATTCGCAGATCCTAAAGGAACTCCTCCTCTAAATCTAATCCAAATAGATACACCTTCCATCGCTCCTTTTGGGCAGGATTGGTATAATTATTATCTCGAACACGAAAGACCGGCCTGGGGAAGAAAGGAAGTTTATCATAACCTGGAAGTAAGTTTAGGTTATACGGATAAGTACGGAAATTATTATAACTTCTTCTATTCTCATACTTATTCCGGCTATAACACCGCAATCTTAAGGACCTTTGGGTTCTTGATCAATTTTCCATTTAACTTATAGATCGGAGGAGAATATGTTTCATTTAAAAATTAGAAATTTAGGAGTTTGTTTATTACTAATTCCTTTTTTAGGATCCTGCGATGCTCCGGAGTATATTACTCCTTATGAGAAGCTTGCTCTTTTGCGACCTGTAGAAGTTTTTAATACTTCGCAACTTTTGTCAGTGTCCAAAGAAGATTATAGTGATAATACATATGGACTGATCACTGCATCCACTTTAGAATCTTGGAGATCGAATTGGGCGGCAAATCATCCTGCTGCGATTAGTGGAAGATTGATCATCTTTCAGATTAGCGGAGGAACACTTTCCGGTTCGTATATAAGACCTGAGACTGGGGTGAGAGTGTATGGGATCACGGCAACTTCTACCGATTACACTTTTTTTGGTCAGACTAGATTTAATGGTCTACTCGATACTGAGACAATCGTTCCGGAAGGGAAGAATATAGATGCATTCTTAAAACGTTTTGGAGTGAATCCTGCAACGGATCTAATCGTGTTTGCTCAGGATATTCCTTCGGATGGGAATCTGATGATGACTCTTCGTTCCTGGTACACATTGTATTATTGGGGAGTGGAAAAAACTCATCTTGCAGTTTTGAATGGAGCGGTTTCTACTAAGATCGCTTCTTCTCAACTTACTGGTGGATCTTCTTATACAGTTCCTACAACTAGCGGAGCTGGCACTGTTGGAAACTTATACAGAGATCATACGATCTTACAGGCAACACTCGCGGACATTTTTAATGCAGTCCAAGGTATTACGAATCCTACATTTGAAGGCTCCACTCCTGCACCTGCAGGTGGAAGTTTCATCTTAGATGCAAGAGCTCCTACGGAATATGATGGAAGTGGATCCACTGTTGGACCTTCTAATTATACATGCGCGGATACTCCAAGTTGTTACACTTCTTTCGAAGGCCATATTAAGGGTGCAAAAAACATTTGGTTCACGAATTTCATCAATGCAAATAAAGAGTTCCTGCCAAAATCGGATCTCCAAAATTTACTCGCATCGAACGGATATACGGAAGGACAGACAATCCTTACCTATTGCAGAACTAATGTAAGATCTTCTATCACAGGATTTGCAACTCTTGCGATCCTTGGATATCCCACCAGATTTTATGACGGTTCTTGGGTAGAATGGGGATCTCTCGCTTACGATACGAATGGAAATTGGTCCAATCTAAGCGCAGTATCTGCATGGAGAACGGACCGTTCTACAGTTACTGAATCGATTACGTATAACGTGGGAAAATCCGGTATAGACGCATCCAATATTTCTAATTTAGGAACTTATTTCACACCTGAACGCAGCTTTGCGAAAGGTACAAATGATGTCATAAAGCAAGATAAGAAATATCTTTCAGGTTCTGCTTCTTCCGGTGGCGGAGGAGGCGGTAGTTCAGGAGGAGGTGGAGGAGGAAATCCTTGCGGAGGGTAATATCCTCACTCTTCTTTGTCGCAATCATTGCGGCAGCCTTCTTCTTATTATTTTGTAAAGAAGAAGGGTTTCACCAGAGGCATTGGGCATTCCCCCTCGAATCCCAAGGCTCGATTACAGTAGATCCGAACCCGGCCTCTTGCGGGAGCTGCCATTTACAACAGTTCGTTTCCTGGAAGTCGACTCTTCACTCCCGGGCCGTTGGCCCGGGCTTTCTTTGGCAATTGCCTCGGATTGGAAAACATGGATCCGAAAATTGTATGAACTGCCATGGCCCAAATCCGGAAGCTAAAACATTATTACTCTCTCGTTTAGGCTGGGGAGAAGTCTCCGATTCTTCTTGGAAACCAGGCTCTGAAGAAAATGGGATACAATGTGCAAGTTGTCATCTCCGAAAAGGAAAAGTGTACGGGCCATATCCAAAAGATGGGAATAAGAATAGAATATTCCAAAATTCAAATATTCCACATGAAGGTTTTATTCCTCAAAAAGAATTCGAAGAATCCGAATTTTGTAAGACCTGTCACCAATCCCCTGAGACTGCAAAACAGTTAAACGGAAAGTTCCTTATGGATACGTATGGGCAATGGAGAAGATCTGAATTTTCAAGATCTAATGTGCAATGCCAGAACTGCCATATGCCTGACAGAAAACATGAATGGAAAGGTATCTCTGATCCTGAAATGGTAAAGCGGGGAGTCCAAACAAACTTGCAAGTATTGTTAAAAGAAGAAGGCGCCGAAATTATTGCAGAACTGAAAAACTCGGGTGTAGGGCATTCTTTCCCAAGCTATTCCGTTCCAAAAGTATACTTGGAAGTTTGGGTAAAATACGTTTCTGGACGAAAAAGAAAAATTTCAGAAAAAACTCTTGGCTGGATGTTGGACCTGGAATTGCAAAAAGAGATTTTTGATACCAGACTTTCTCCTGGAGAATCAGCTTTTCTTAATATAAACTTATCCAAGGAAGAATTTTCTAAGCTAAAACGAGTCGAGTTTATCGTAATAGTAGATCCGAAAGAATATTATAAAAGAATGTTCCAAGACAATTGGAATTACAAAGATACATTTCGGGAAGATATAAAACCTTGGGTTCTGCCAAATTTAAAAAAAGCTATAGAAGAGGCGAATTCGGCAAAATATGAACTATCCAGACTGGAATGGAAAATGTAGGAATTCCAACATCATAACCGAGAAATAATTAACTTGCAAAGGATGAATTTTTATGCTAATGCCTTTGGGGTACCACCGCACCGGCCCCCACCCTAAGCGGGCGGGGCAAACTTCTTCACACGTAGGAGCTCCTACAATGTCTCTTTATTCCACGCTCGAAATCATAAAAAACAATTTCCCTTTCCGCGAAGTTTTCCCAAACTCACCCTGAGTATGGCATCTCTATTAGAAGAACCAGAATTTCCAAAATTGATAAGTGCTTATAGAGAAGCCTTAAAGAGAAGATATTCCAAAAACAATCTCTCTCAATATCCTAAGTTTTCATCTATTTCAGAAGAGAAAGTGGATCTTCTTGTGCGTTACTTTCTAGAACTATTATATCCTGAATACGAGGGCAGAAGGAAATTAGACGGAGCGTTTGAATCTTTAGCCGGATTTGTACATTCTCCCCCAAAAGTATTCGGACTTTTAGGCTCATTGAGTATGGCAGTATTCAAGTTGGGTCGCCATTTAAAATCTGCATTCCAAGCTGGATTTGCAGCATTACACTCTTACGTAACGGCTCACCGATTCGAAGAGATTATGTTTTCGAAGGCAAAAGAATTATTAAAAGAAGGGAAGGATCTACAAAACAAATCGCACTTTGATCAGGTGCTTGCTTCCGTTTCCAAAAAAGACGCCGATGAATTCAGGAAAGATATCTTAAAACTATTTGCGACACTTTCTGATAAGGAACTTCTTTCTAAAATTAAACAACTCATGGATGTAGTTGTTAAAACAATGAAATCCAAACCTAAAACTTATACTCCTGAAGAAGTAGAAGGTATTATGTTGGGTGCCGGAATTCTCACAAAAGGAGAAGAATTATTTTCTGGAATGACTCGCGAAGAAATGGATTTGATTTTAGAGGCGATCGACCAAGTGGAGAAGGATGCGTTTGAAGAAGCGATTGCTTCCGTAGTTAAATAACCCTGCCGACGGTCGGAGTCGAACCGACACGAGGTTGCCCTCGCTGGATTTTGAATCCAGTGCGTCTACCAATTCCACCACATCGGCGGGTTTTATAATTCCTTATTGGATCAGGAATCGAGTTCGATGTATTTGCCCTTACCGCGGGCAACGATTTTACCGATCTCGTTCTCAATTTCGGCTCTGTTTTCGATCACTTTTTTGTTCTTTTTAACGAACCAGCCACGTAAATGCAGAGGTTGATTTACTTGTGCAGGTTGTAAGAAACGGATCGTCAACTCGCCAGTTGTTGTTTTAAAATTCATCGCCTCGTTGATTTTGGCCATGATTTCGTCCAAAATAGTGGCGATGATTCCGGGATGGATCACGTCCGGAGACCCTTGGAACTTTTCAGGAACCGTGTAGTCGCCGTAAGCGGTTTTAGTGTCCTCATCAAAGGTGATCTTTAACTGAAGACCGTCCGGATTGTCAGGACTAGACCCGAAGCTCAGGTTTTCCCGAACCGTTGATTTCATATATGTCAAGTTATTACTTAACATTCATGGTGTCAATCCGAAAAAGCTACTGATTGCTGTTTAAGAACGACGTAATGTTCTGTCGAAAATAATAGGTAAGAATCTTCTAGATGACTGCACTTCTTTTATTATTAGGACTTCTTTCTGCGGGAGCAGGAGCTTATACTTTATTCAGAGATCCGAATAGATCGTCTGGAAGTTCTGCGCCTTCTCCGGGTGGTGGAGGTTCCAGTGGAGGAGGTGGTCCTGGGTCTGGCGGAGGTGGAGGAGCTGGAACTCCTTCGGCAGCGGATCGAGGAAAATTAGTAAATGTTGGAGACCAAGATTCTAGCCCTTCTTCATCTTCGTCTGCTCCGCAAAAAGCTTCCGGACAACCAGGAGCGGAGAAGCCTAAGGAAGAGTGGAGTCCTCCTTCTCCTGGTGAAGAAAAACCTAATTATCCCGGATTAAAGAAGAAGGAAAAATTACAACTTCCTCATGCAACAGATGACATCATTCGAAATAACTCTCGTTATGCGCATCATCGAAGGCCGCTTTTACATTCAGAAGCATTAGTAGATAAAGAAAACTTCTTAGCTGCGTTGGAGATCTTAAAGAGAACTAACGCTAGAATTCCTGATTCGGATATTAATGAAAAAATTGATAATAATATCCAAGCAATCGAGGATCATATTAATTCTCCTCCAGAGGAAGATACATATACTCCTGACGATCCAAATTATACAGGACCTCCTATTCCATTGGGAGACTTGGTCAAGGCGATCAAGGATATCAGCCAAGCTCTTGGGAACAGTATGTCCCAAGGATTTTCTAATCCGATCCAGATCCAAGCTCCTCCAGGAACAGAAGCACCTAAACTTCCAGCGGAACTTCCTCCTGGCCCAGTATCTTATCAAATTATTTCTTATGCTCCTTCTTCGGGGCCAATGCCTCCTCCTCCGCCAGGTGCGCCTATTTCTTATAATGCTGGTGTTCCTTCACCTCCAGGTGGCTTTCCTTCTGGTCCAGGAGGTTCTCCACCAGGCGGTGCATCTCCAGGTGAGGGACCGGGTTCTGTAGGTCCGGAAGATTTTGCTCCTTCTGAACCTTCTCCAAAACCTAAAGATCCCGCACATTTAGATCCGAATGAGATGGATCTTCCGGAAGATACATTCTTTTCGGACGAATGGGATAAATTTAAGGACCTTCCTCTTGTTGATAGGAGAACAGGAGAAGATCGCCGTGCCGGCGAAGACCGAAGAGGAGGAGAAGGCTCTCGTAAAGACAGAAGGGGAGAAGACGACAGAAGGAAGGAAGATCTTTTCAAAGAGAGAGATGATTATCTCAAGAAGAAGGCGGAAGAAAAACGCCAAGAAAGAGAAGAGCAAGCATTAGAAGAACCTTTACCTCAAGACTGGCCAAAACCTGAATATCCTCTTTCGGATCAGATCCCAGGTTATGCTTCACCTGTTCTTCCTCAGATAGATCTAGTTCCGATCCGTTTACCTGATCCGGAAGATAAAGTTTTAAGAGGTGAACCTGAAGGATCTCCTCAAGGAGCACCCGCGCCAACTCCAAGTGGAGAAGCGGCCCCTGCGCCAGGTCCATTAGAATTACCTAAAATAGATCTTCCTGATCCTGTAGATGAAACAAAACACGAAGAATATACACCTGAAATTCCTCCGCTCGCGGGACCAGGTGCTCCGGCTCCGGCGGGTTCTTCTCCTTCTCCAGTTCCAAATGCAGAAGACGCTCCTGAAATAGAAGTTCTAGATGGAGGTCTTGAACCTTTAGACCAGGATAAGCCTGAAAGTTCAAGCGGTGGAGGGGACGACGAGCCTAAGATGATCCATGGTATTCTGGAGTTAAAACCTCCGGAAGTGGACGATGCTCCTTTCTTAACATTGACTTATGATTTTGGGAAGATACCGCACTCTTTCAAACTTTCCAAGAATTACAGTATTATGGAATACTCATATTATAAGTATAAACCTATGCTGATCAAGGCCCAAGAATTTGCTCGACGCAAAATGTTGAAGAACGCTTTGAACTATTATCGTGTGATCAAATCGCAAAACATTCCGCCTGAACTCAGGAAGATGATAAATCGGAATATCAAGGACATCACTGAGTTCATGGAAAAATATCTTATGGCTAAAGGGTAGTAAAGAGACGCAGAGGTTTTCTCACGCAGAGCCGCTAAGTCGCAGAGGGTTTTAAATATGATAGGAACTCTTGAGTCCTGATTCCTCTCTGCGACTCGGCGCCTCTGCGTGCTATATTGTTCTCCGCGCCTCCGAGTGAGCCCGTAGTCTGAAATTCTGACAGAAAAAGTGATTTAGAAAAAAAATCCTGGAATTTCTTAAAAAAGAAAAACTGCTTTCCATCCTGACTGTCTAAATTTAGAATGATTCTAAATAGGAGAGAGCAAAATGCCTCAAGTTACTTCACTCGCACCGGACTTTAAAGCAGAAGCCGTGATCGGCCAGCAAATCAAGGAAATCAAACTTTCCGACTATAAAGGAAAGTGGGTTGTTCTATTCTTCTGGCCCCTCGACTTCACTTTCGTTTGTCCTACTGAAATCATCGAATATGATGCAAAATTGGACGACTTCAAAAAAATCGGAGCGGAAGTTCTGGGAGTTTCCGTAGACAGTGCTTTTACTCACCTTGCATGGAAGAACACTCCTCGTAAACAAGGCGGATTAGGAGATATCAAGTATCCTCTAATTGCAGACATAACCAAGTCAATCGCAAGAGACTATGGAGTTCTTTTAGAAGGCGGAGTGGCTTTAAGAGGAACTTTCATCATCGATCCAGCTGGAGTGATTCGTCAGTCTACTATCAATGATCTTCCTGTAGGAAGAAACATAGATGAAGCGATTCGTCTGGTAAAAGCTTTCCAATACGTGGAAAAACACGGCGAAGTTTGCCCTGCAAACTGGGACGAAGGAAAGAAAACTATGAAAGCGGATCCAGAAAAGTCCAAAGAATACTTCTCTGCGGTAAACTAATCCATACTTTCGGAAATCCGGTCTTAGGGCCGGATTCTCCTTTCTAATTTCTCCTGGTCACACACCCATTCCCTTAAAATCTTGCTATTATAGCCCTCATTCGGGCAAAACTCGCACTTAGGACTCTGGAAAAGGTTGCGTAAAATCTTTCTAAAGTCTAAGATATGGGAGAAGAATATTATGGCACAAGCACTTGAGATCATTTCCGACGAAGATAGATATTATCGTGCGGATAATTTTCCCAAAGGACTTACACGCAAAGTGGTGGAGTCCATCTCCCATATTAAAAATGAGCCTGCTTGGCTTACTGAATTCCGCCTAGAAGCATTTAAAGTTTATGAAAGTAAACCTATGCCTGGTTGGGGATTTTTTCCTAACTTCAAAGTGGATATAGACGAGTATGTGCATTATATAGGCGCAAATCATAAGAAGAAAAAATCCTGGGACGAGGTGGATCCTGAAGTATTAAAAAGTTTTGAAAGACTTGGGATTCCCGAACATGAAAGAAAATACCTGGCTGGTATCGAAGCCATGGAAGATTCAGAGACTGTTTACGCTAACGTCAAAAAAGAACTTACCGATTTAGGAATTATTTTCTGCGATATAGATACTGCTATTCGTGAATATCCGGATATCGTTCGCAAATATATCGGAACTGTTGTTTCTATCGGAGATAATAAATTCTCTGCATTGAACTCCGCAGTTTTTTCAGGTGGATCATTCGCTTACGTTCCTAAAGGAGTGAAAACTCCTATGCCTTTACAGGCTTATTTCAAAGTAAGTGCTGCTTCTTCTGGTCAATATGAAAGAACTCTCTTGATAGCAGAAGATGGAGCAGAGTTAGAATATTCGGAAGGATGTTCTTCAGTGCAAGACAAAGGCACAAATTTCCATACTGCTGTTGTGGAGCTGATTGCTCATAAGAATTCCAAAATATTCTACACTACTATCCAGAATTGGAAAAAGAATATGTATAACTGGACAGTGAAACGTGGTCTTTGTCATGAAGCAGCTCATATCACCTGGACAGATGTGAATATCGGTGCAAACACAATCAAGTATCCAGGAATCATATTACAAGGTGATAATTCTACAGGTGATATTCTATCCTTGGCTTTTGCAGGTTCAGGTCAGATCCAAGATACTGGCGCGAGGATTATCCACGTAGGTAAAAACACTCGCAGTAATATTTTAGCAAAAGGTGTTTCCTTGGATGGTGGGATCAACTCTTACAGAGGTTTGGTAAAATTCACCACTGGATCTTCTAACGCATATAGCCATGTGAAATGTGATGGTCTCATGATGGACGATCGCTCTCAATCTCATGCCTATCCTTATAATGATGTGACCGGTCAGAATGGAACCTTGAACTATGAGGCGACAGTTTCTCGTATCGATGAGGACCAACTCTTCTACCTTCAATCCAGAGGACTTTCAGAAGACGATGCAAAACTTCTGATTATCAACGGTTTCTGCGAAGGTGTGACTAAACATTTGAACGTGGAATATTCCGTAGAGATGACAAGGCTTATCAGAATGATCCTGGAAGACGGGAAAGTTATTTCCGAACATTCGGATTCTTCCGTTTCCTAACTGGAAAAAAGCTGGCATTCCTTTTAAAATCCGGTCATACAAATCATATGCAGAGAGTATTGGGTATTTTCCTGGTGGTTGGTTTGATCTTGGCGGGGTTTCAGATCTTTTCTCCGGATGGGGCAGCTTCTTCTAACGAAACTGAAAACGCGAGTTCTCCGGTAAAACCCGAAGAACAGGGAGTAAAAAAGGAAACTTCTCCAAGCGCAGTGTTATTTTGGATTACTGCTGCTCTCAGTTCTTTTCTGGACCAGTTAGAAAAAGAATCAGCAAGCCGCAATGCCCCTGCTGAAGTTCTAACGGACCAAGAATTGAAGGAACTTTTCCAACAAGGTTTAGATTCTTATAATGCAGCTGAATACGAAAATGCAATTTCCCAGTATGATCGTTATCTCGCCGTAAATCCTAAAGATTCTTCTGCATTCTATAACCGTGGCCTCAGCAAATATTATCTGAATCGATACACCGAATCAGAAACTGATTTTGATTCAGCTTATTCTTTGGACAGCAAGGATCTTGATGCATTATTTTATAGGGGATTAAGCCGTTTTGGCCTGGAAAGAAAAGAAGAAGGCTTAGAAGACATGAATAAGGCTATCAATTCTGGTTTGATTAAGTCGTATGCATTTGCTGAAAGATCGATCCAGCTAAGTATATTAGGAAAAACGAAAGAAGGTCTGGCGGATGCTAAAAAATCCGTACAATTAGAGCCAGAATATACAAGAGCGATCTTTGCCTTGGGATTTGCAAATTACGCTTCCGGAAAATATAAGGAAAGTATAGACTCTTACTCCAAAGTTTTGAAAATTCTGCCGGACGATTCCACCTCATATTTTAACCGTGGTTTAGGTTATGCTGCCTTAAAAAGAAAAGCGGAGTCCTGCAGAGATTATAAAAAAGCCTGGGATCTGGGCTATGCGGACGCAGAAAAAGAATATAAGGATTCTTGCAAGTGAACGAGACCATTTCCGATTCAGAAATAAAGGAAAATGTAACTGGAAAAATTCCGGTTAAGGGTCATACATTGGAGGAACTCACTCAGATTGTTTCCGAGTTGGGTGAAAGACCTTTTAGAGCTAAACAAATTTATAATGGATTATACGCAAATCGTTACGAGTCCTGGGAAGAATTTTCCACGATCGGAAAGGATTTAAGGGAAAAATTAAAGGAGAAGTTTAGCTTCTCCAATATCAGCGTCGCAAAACATTTAAAATCTGTGGACGGCACTCAAAAATTCACTTTTGAATCTGTCCCTGGAAGTGGAAAAGAATTCGAATCAGTATGGATTCCTTCCGGAGATGGTGGAAGAAAAACGATCTGTATTTCTTCGCAAATAGGCTGCACCTTAAATTGTAAATTTTGTGCTACAGCTAAACTTCCCTATATGGGAAATTTAAAAGCAGGGGAGATCATTGATCAGATCCTCCAGGTAGAAAAGATCGTAGGTGATAGGGCCACAAATATAGTGTTCATGGGAATGGGTGAACCAATGCATAATTACTTTAATGTAATGCGTGCGGCGAAACTTCTTCATGATGGAGAAGCACTTGGAATGGGTGCAAAAAGAATTACAATCTCCACTTCAGGAGTAGTAAATGGAATTCGTAGATTTATAGACAATAAAGAGCCTTATAATCTTGCAATCTCTCTCAATCATCCTGATCCAAACGGACGGAAAGAGATCATGGATATAGAGGAGAAGTTTGCTCTTCCCGAACTTTTGGACGCTGCTTTAGAATATACCAAAGTTTTAAAACGTAGGATCACATTTGAGTATGTAATGATCCCAGGCGTGAATATGAGTGCAGAAGACGCCAAAAAATTGGTGAAGATCGCAAGAAGACTGGACTGTAAAATAAACGTAATCCCATTGAATACTGAGTTCTTTGGTTGGAGAAGACCCACAGACCAAGAGATAGACGAGTTTTTACGTCATTTAGAACCTGCTGGAGTTCCTATTTTGAATCGAAGGTCCCCTGGAAAAGACATCAACGGGGCCTGCGGAATGCTCGCCGCAAAAAGTTGACCTTAGATACGTATCGAATAACCTAGTTGGAATGAGGCTGTCCTTCCTTTCGACCTTATTCTTATTTTCTTTTATTATGATCGGGACCACCGATTGTAAAGATCCCTACCAACAAAAATGCCAAGAGATCTGCGGATTTTTCACCTCTTGTGTGGAGAAACAATTCGAATCCAAGGGACCCATTGATGCTTCCAAAAAAAGTTTCATGCAGATTGAATGTGAATCCGGATGTTTGAGAGAACAAGGTTACGCAATGCCTTGTTACGAATCCGAAAAAACATGTACCGGATTTACACGTTGCCTCATGGAATCCGGTCTCATGGATTGAGCTTAACGTTTTTCTATTAAGTTTGGAGTATTATAAAAATATGAATTTCGTTCAGGACGGGAAAAACGCCTCTTTTGTGAAATATTCTGTATGGTTCCTTTTGGCAGTAGCTGTTCTGCCTTTATTTCTTACATTCCCTCTGGATGTGATTGATATCGATTCTTCCCAATATGCAGAAATTGGAAGGGAAATGACTGACAGTGGGAATTGGTTTTTTATCAGAGATAATGGTAGAAGATACTTGGACAAACCGATCCTCACTTTCTGGAAGATCAGTTCTGCTTTTACTCTTTTTGGTCAGAATAATTACGCATTCCGCTTGCCTGCGATCTTAATGACACTTCTCTCTCTTTGGGGAGTGTTCACTATTACCAAACTATACTCAGGAAATATTAAGCGTGCCTGGATCTCTGTGTTTCTATACGCATTATCTCCTGGATTATATGCAATGGTGGTGGATCCTAAGATAGATGTATATGTAACTCCTTATATCATCTTAGTATTCGCTTTTTATTATTTAGGGACTAAAAAGAATTCCGCCTACTATTACGCGATGTATCTTGCTATGGGACTTGGCTTTATAACAAAGGGCCCGATTGCAGTTGTGATCCCTGGAATTGGAATTGGAGGGGATATTCTTTTCAGAAGAGACTGGAAACGACTTTTGGGGATGAAACTTTTCCCTGGCGGAATTTTGGCAATTCTTCCTCCTTTATTATGGTCTATACCTTTATATTTAGAGTTTAATACTTACGGACCTTATTTCTTCCTTTGGGTACAATCATTCGGTCGTTTTTACATAAAAATGTACGACCAAAAATTCAATCCTCTATTCTTCTATTCCAATTTCTCTTGGGCGTTTGGGATTTTTATATTACCTTTTTTACTTTGGATCGGATCAAATTTCGTTGGGTTCGTAAGGGAGAAGGGTAAAGGTCTATTCGCTAATATTCGAAAAAATGAATGGAAGGATCAAGATTTTGTGCCTGCGTTCTGGCTTTTCTTATTCTTATTTTTGATCAGTTTTTCTAAATACCAATTGCCCCAGTACATTTATTGGTGCCTTCCTGCGGGAGCGGTTGTAGGCTCCGGTTTTTTACTAAAACTTATCGAAAGTCCAGAGGGTTCTCTTTCTTTTGCAGGTAAAATTTTAGTTTATCTGACTAGTTTAGGATTCGTATTTGCCGGGATCTTATTTCCCATCTTAGTTTTGGATGTCCCAATTTCTTATTATGTTTGGGTAGCTATTTATCTTGGGATCGCAGCGATCGTTTTATTGTATTTCAAAATGAATGCGGTGCTTGGGACCCTGGTTGTATCCGTCTCCTTCTTCTTTACTTTGGTAAGTTTGTATGCATATCCATTACTTGTTTCTTACCAACCTTCTAAGGAAGTAGGGGAGATTATACAAGAAGCAGAGCCAGGCAAAGAAAAGTTTCTGATGTTTGGGGTTCCTGCCTCTAAAAGATCCTACGCGTTTTATTCTAAACGTATCACAAGAACCTTATTTGATCCGGAAGTTCTTTTCGAAGCACTTCAGAAAGATGGGGAAAGAATGATACTTATCTCCGAAAAGTATCTGCCTCATTTTGATGAGTTTACTGCAAATCGAGTGGATCTGGATATTTTTGCGGAATATGAGAGTTATAAGGTGGCAACTCCTGAGTTTGGTTTCTTCTTAAAATCTAAAAGAGATTCTTTGACCACCAAGGTGTATTTAGGCAAAATCCGATTTAAACCAGGAAAAGAGACCGCAGCAGCGAATTCTAAATAATTCTTTTTTTTTAGATTTTAGAAAAAAGAATAAGGGAAATTTTACAAACCCACCGAATTCTTAAGTAGGCTTTGTTATGAGCCTGGTTTGGTTTTGGTCCCAGGGTCCTCCTGGGGCTACTTTTCCCTTCTTTTTGTAATTCTTTTTTTCACACAGAGCTCACGGGGGGACACGGAGTTATTATAAGTCTTTAATTTAATATAGATTCCTAAGTTCTCTTAAGCTACATCTCAGTGTTCTCAGTGACCTCCGTGCGAAAATCCATAAGTATTTCTCGACTTTTGAGCATTCTTCCTTTAGAAATGACGAATGGATTTTCCCCGTTCCTTGTTCCTCTGTGCGATCTTATTCCTGTTTCAATGTGTCACTTCCCCTATTAAGAACATTCCTATAAAGGAAGAAAATCATATCCTGTCTTGGGAGAAAAGAGAAGCAGAAACAGTCAAAATTCTCGCTGACCTCATCCGGATCAAATCAGTAAGAGGAAACGAAAAACAGGTAGCAGAATATCTCAGATCCATTTTCGAGAAAGAAGGGATTAAGACTAAACTTATCTCAGAACCTGGATTTCCGGATAGAATAAATCTAATTGCAGAGTTAGAACCAAGTGTTCCTAGTTCCGACAAAGGTTTAATTTTAGGAAATCATCTGGATGTGGTAGAAGCAGATCCTAAAGAATGGGCGGAAGATCCGTTTGCCGGAACCATTAAAGACGGTAGAATTCATGGAAGAGGTGCCTTGGATTGTAAGGGGCTCATTGCAATGCAGATCGTTTCCTTTTTGGAACTGAAAAGATCTGCTATTCCACTTAAGAGAAAAATAATGTTCTTAGGTTTGGCGGATGAAGAATCAGGAAGTGAAAGAGGAGCGAGGTTCTTACTAAAAGCGCATCCTGAATTATTCAAAGGTTACGGATACATGTTGAACGAAGGGAGTTTTGGAACCAAGGGTGTTGCCATTCCTGGGAGTACTATCTTCAATATCCAATATGCCGAAAAAGGGAATCTTTGGCTGAATGTAAGGGCAAAGGGAGATCAAGGGCATGGTAGCACCCCCAGTCAGAATTATCCAAGTCTCAGGCTTTTAAAATTTTTAACGGAAGTTTTGGAATACGATACTGAGATCCGAATCTCCGAAGAGACCGAAGGATTTTTCTATCAACTTGGGACCATTAGTCCTTTCCCGAATTCATTCATATTAAAAAATTCGAATATTCCTGGCCTAAGGAGATTGTTATATGGACCTATTCGCACAAGCAGACAGCTGAGTGCGATCACTAGAAATACTAAAGCAGTTTCAGGTCTAAAAACGGAAGAAGGTAAAGGTCATAATGTACTTTCTTCCTTAGCAGAAGCTAAATTGGATGTGAGACTTCTTCCTGGATTTGATCCTTTAGAATATTTGAAAGAAATCCAAAAGATCGCGGCAAAATATGAAGTAGAAGTGGAGCCTGCATCTACTGTAAATTCAGATAAATCTACTTTGGATTCAATCTTATTCCAAAAACTTTCTTCGGTTGCGACTCGCAAAATTCCTGGAAGTGTGGCCACTCCTTTTATTTCTCCAGGCAAAACGGATAATGCATACTTTCGTCAGATCGGTATGGAATGTTATGGGTTAATCCCTGTTCTACTAAACGAAAAAGAACTTACCATGCTTCATGGTAAGAATGAAAGTATTAGTGTAGAAAACCTAAAATTAGGGACACAGATTATATTTGAGATTTTATACCAAATGAACTGATGTTTATGGAAAACAAAACTTTTTTCACACAGAGCTGTGGAGGCGCAGGGTCGGTTTGATTTAGTTATCTAGATAATTTTCCCTGCGTTCTCTGAGTCTCTGTGTGACCAAAATGCTTGTCAAAGAAGCTAGACCGAATCCTTATGTTCGAAAAACAAGAATTGGATCTACCTTGGTTCGCTATATTATTCCCTATATCTTTTTATACTTATTTTACCTACCGTTTAGAATTCTACCTTATAGAGCCTGCTTGATATACGGAAGATTTTTGGTATGTCTTTTATATCCGCTCGCTAAAAAGCATCGTAAGATTGCTTACGATAATATTTCTTATGCATTTCCTGATTATTCGGAAGAGAAGAAGAAGGAACTTGTATGGAAAAGTTTTCTTCATATAGGTGACCTTCTCGCTGGAACTTTATTTGCTCCTCGTCTAAGCCGCAAGTGGATGGATAAGTATCTGGTTTATGATGCAGAGTCATTAGCGATTGAACAGAAAACGATCCAAGAAGGAGTAGGAGTTGTTCTGATCTCCGGGCATTTTGGTACTTGGGAAATTCTTGTACAGTTTATGGGAATCAGAATGAAGGGTGGAGGGATTTATAAAAAAGTCCGAAACCCTTATGTGGACAGGCTCATTCATAAATTAAGAAGTAAAAACGGCATCAAATTAGTTTCTACAGAAGAATCTAGCCAAGTTACTAAGATGTTAAAACAAGGTTATTGGGTAGGATTCGGTTCTGATCAGAATGCAGGTAAGGTTGGGATCTTCGTTGACTTCTTTAATCGAAAAGCATCAACCTATCAAGGTCCTGCTTTGATGGCATACTTAACCGGTGCTAAAATGTTACTCTATTCAGTTTTATGCGGAGAAAAAGGAAAGGTCATGGTCCGAGTCAAAGACCTAGGCTTTGTAGATAAATCTGCATTCTCCGACAGAGAAGCCGCAATTCGTCATTATACTGAAGTTTGGACTAAAGCATTAGAAGAAGAAGTGAAATTGTATCCTGAACAATATTTTTGGGTGCATAGAAGATGGAGAACCAAACCGGGCGATTTCCCGGGTCAAATTTAGTCATGGTTCCTGCGATTCCGATTATCTCATTTACGATCTGCGTTTTTTCTGCGTTTCTGATCTTTACTAAAAGGCCTCGCTATTCTTTTGATTCTATTTATTCAATATTTATAATATTTCTGGCGGCCCCTCATCTTGGACATTTGTTTGTCCATAGATTTGATTGGGGGCCTGAGTTTTTAGATTTTACCATTCTCTTTCCTTATACATATGGCCCTTTATTATTATTGTATATTCGGAATCTAACAACCGAAGGCAAAAGTTTCAGAAGAGTAGATCTCCTTCATTTTGTCCCTTTTGTGATTTTGCAATGTATCCTTTTATTTCGATTATTCTTCTCTAATCCTCCCGAAGAAGAGTTTTACCCTCATGATTGGCATAGACCGAGTAGAGGATTTCATCCGAACGGTGGATTGCTTGTTACTTCTATGTTGGTATATTCTGTTTGGACATTTGTACTTTTAAACCGACATCGGAAGAAAATAGTAAATCATTTCTCTAATATAGATAGTATTAAGGATTTACGATGGATGTATTGGAGTCTACTTCTGTTTGTAGTATCCACGGGCATTCATTTTTTATTAGAAGGTTTACTGTTCACAGATCTTCCTCCTGAAACCTACGAACCTAGGTTTGTTCGAGGAGCAGCTGTATTAGCATTTTCCGTTTTCTTTTGTTGGCTTGGCGTACGGCAGACTGTGGTTTACACCCACAGGGAACTACATGCATTTAAAGAAAAAACATTAAATGAAGAAGAGGAAGTAGAGGAAGAAAGGAAAAAATACGAAAAGTCAGGGCTGCGGGAAGATATGATCCCTGAATTTCTATCTAAGATCAGAAATTATATGGAATCGGAAAAACCGTATAAAGATTCTGAATTCTCCATTGATTTACTTTCTGAAAATACTGAAATTCCGAGATTCTATATAACACAAATATTAAGCGAAACTTTGGAAACAAATTTCTATAATTTTGTTAACGAGTATCGGATCAAAGATATCATCTCTGTTTTGGAAAATATTTCAGAAGAACGTCCTAACTTTTTGAGATTAGCCCTTGAGTATGGATTCAATTCCAAGTCTACTTTTAATACTTCTTTTAAAAAAGTCACAGGAAAGACACCGACACAGTATCTGGAAGAAATTTCCACAGTGAGCTCTACTTAAAATCCAAAAAATGTGGTTCGAGCCGATTGGGGCGGTCGAATTCGGCCGTAAGATTTCGTAGATTATTCTAAACTAATAAGTTTGGAGTAATTATGCTTCGTTTACGATCTATTCTGTTGACCGCAGTTGCCGCTTTTATTTGGAACTGCGATAGTTCTGGAGGAACTGATCTTTCTTCCGCTGCGGTTTTATTATCTTCCTCTCCTTCACAGTGTACACCTACAACCACTACTACATTACCTACAACTCTTACGGATAACTCGTCTTGTCCGGGGGCAGTGAATGACTCAACAGATGATCTTGGCTTTGGAGGGCCAACTTGTGTTACAAGTATCGCTGCAGAGGCACCATGCTGGATGAAAACCAATTTTCACTGCGTAACTGTTACAGTAGAAGGTTCCAATTATGTGATCACAACCAACGATAAACCTCCACATAAAAGCTCTTATTATTCAGTGGCTTCTGGCTATAACGAGGCGATAGATTCTGCTGGCGGTTTTCATACGAATCCAAATACCATTCTGTCTCAGAATATTACGATGACGATCCCAACCACTCCAACTGTTACCGATTGTACTCAGTCCAACGCGGGAACAGATTCTGTAGGAGTTACAACATTGGGCGTTGTGATCTTTAATAACCAGGCAGCTCCTGGAGATTCTTTTGCTACCGAATATTACACAATGGACCCTTCTCAAGGTCATCCTCAGAATACTGGAAAATATCATTATCATACAGAACCTTATAAAATCACAAATGATGATGGTAGTATGGTAGGGATCATGTTGGACGGTTTCCCAATTTACGGAAAGAAAAACCAATCAGGCTCTTATCCTACATTGGATTCTACCACTCATACAACTTCTTGTACTCCAACTGAGTTTCCGGACGGTACATATTGTTATCATGTGGAGAACAATACAGGTTTGAACGGATATATCATCGGAAGTTATTTTAAAGGAACTCCAGGTTCCGTAGACTAATCAGAGGATAGATTGAAATTCTTTTTACTCTCGATTTGTTTTCTTCTAGTCACTTGCGATCCGATTCGGGTCGCAAATACTGATCCTTCTATCACTCGAAATGGAAGATATGTTCTTTATAAGGGAGAAAAGTTCTTCGGACTTCTGGAATCGAAAGCAGAAGAATTGGAAATTATTCGAATTACCTCCTATAAGAATGGTTTGCCAGACGGTATAGAAAAGGATGTGCATTCTAATGGCCAGGTTTTAGCAGAAAGAGAATTTTCTGGAGGGAAGAAGATCGGAACCCATTTGGGTTGGTTTCCTGACGGAAAAAAACGTTTTCATAATGAATACTTAGAAGGGCAATTTCATGGTCCCCAATGGGAATGGAGAAACTCAGGATCATTATATTCTTATGCGAAATTCGATCATGGGAAAGTGATCGGAAAGAAGATGTGGAGAGAGAACGGACAGATCTATATGAACTTTGTGATCTATCAGGGACGAGCATACGGAATGACTGGTGGAAAATTATGCAGCCAGATCCGAGGAAATGAAGATGGAAATACGATCTTATTCTAAAATTTTATTCTGCAGTTTGATTATAGTCTCCCTTTCTTTCGGTTGTGCGAAGGATCCAAAAGAAGAATATTCAGAAGAGATCACTGACTTTTCCGTTCCTCAAAAGGACAAACTTCCTTTGTACTATGGAAAAGATCTACAGCCTGTTTGGGAAAATAAAAATTCTTCTAAGCCAAGAGAGATTTCCAAATTTATAATGAAGGATCAAGAAAATCAAAATGTTTCTGAAGGTCTTTGTAAGGGAAAAATTACTGTGGTTTCCTTCTTCTTTACTAAATGTGCAGGGATTTGTCCGACGATCACAAATAATTTGAGTTTGGTGCAGAAGGAGTTTGAGGCAGATCCCAATATCCAAATTTTCTCCTTCTCGGCTACACCTGATCTCGATTCTCCTCAAGTCTTGAAAGAGTATGGGTCCAAACGTAAGATTCGTTATGAAAAATGGAAACTTCTCACTGGAAACCAAAAGGAAATTTATGCTTTAGCAAGAGATTCCTTTAATGCAGATACTGTGATCCCGAAAGAAGACGCCAAAAAGAAACTGACTGAAAGTGATTTTCTTCATTCAGATCATGTTTATCTTTTAGATTCACAACTTAGATTGCGCGGAATTTATAATGGAAAAATGAGATCATCTATCCAAGAACTAAATTCAGATATAGAAGTTTTGAAACGAGAACTTTAATTCTGAGTTTTAAGGATAGTTTAATCCTCTCTATCTTTCTAACAACAACTCCGCACTTACAGGACAATGATCGGAAAGACCTTTTTCTGCACTTGGGTTTCCGTCAAAATTGCCATCATCGGACTCAAATTTGGTTTGGGCGAAACTTCCTTGCTGCCAATCCATATTAGTGATCAAATAATCTATGAAGCCGTCATGGTGCTGCCAACAATCTGATTTCTGTTTATAATTTGCTATTTTAAGTTTTAGATTTCGTTGTAGAATTTTCAGGAGGTCTACTCTTCTTTCCAGAACTTCATTGAAATCTCCTAATAGAACAAACTTGCCGAGAGAAGGTAAGATATCTTTTAATATTAGGATCTGTTCTTTCCTTTCCTTCTTATCTCTGGGAGAATGGCCTGCCTTTAGATGAACAACAAGCACGGAAATTTTCCCGCCATCAAGGTTGAATTCTGCGAGTAGACCTTTTCTGAGGCCTGGGCGAGTCGAAAGTTGTGTTAATTCGCTGATCGTAGGTTTGCCCAGTTCCTTTTTCCAGCAAAGCCCCAATTCTTGGGAATAACCAGGAGTGACCGTTGCCTTACAGTCATATTCATTTATTATAATATGCTGAAGTGCAGTTTCATTTTCTATTTCTTGGAACCCTATTATATCAGGATGATTGGATAGAATGATTTTTTTAATTTTAGCAAAATCTTCTTCTGTTCTATGTTTTCTATCTTTCGGGAACTTATGAGAATCTCCAATCTCATCATATAAAAAGTAGGAGTTGAAGCTTGTAACTTTAAGTTTTTTTATCTGACCTTTCGCAATAGTAGAGATTGTTATTAGGAAAGCGAAGGGAATTCCCAGAAATAGGATCAGTGGGCGGTGCATCATTCTTTCCAGATTAGTTTTCTGAATTCATATTTTAGTAAAACAAGAAGTAAAATCCAGAAATTTTCTTATACGTAAGAACGATCGTTCTAATCATATCTATCATAAACTTAGGTTTGCTATTCGAGATCTTTTATCTTCTAAAATCGACTGTATTAAGTATAAATAACATCAATTTAATTGATACTAAGTCTCATATAAAAATGCAAGAAATCGCCAAACCAATCGCGTTTTTACGCGTTTACTTGCAATTTTAACCTAAGACAAAATCCTTGTTCCCAAACCTTATTTTGGAACCCACGGGACTTCTCACGAATGAATAAGAAAGCTTTGAAACTTTCGGTTCCGCTTATTGCTATTGCAGCAGTGGCTTACCTGATTTTTTCTCCCTCCAAATATGTAGGCTACTCTCCGGATCAGCCTATACCTTTTAACCACAAGATTCACGCAGGTGATAATAAGATAGATTGTCGTTATTGTCACACTGGTGTAGAAACAAGCGCGCACGCAACGGTTCCGAATACTTCTACTTGTATGAACTGTCACTCGCTTGTTGCAAAGAACAGCCCAGATATAAAATTTTTGAGCGAAAGTTACACGAACAAGAAACCGATCGAGTGGGTGAAAATCCACGACCTTCCGGATCATGTTCAGTTCAATCACTCTCGCCATATCTCAAGAGGCGTGGATTGTTCGCAATGCCACGGTAACGTAGCTGAAATGGTCAAGGTCAAGCAGGTTGCATCCCTGAATATGGGATACTGCATCAACTGCCACCGGGAGAATAACGCTCCTACCGACTGTTCCACCTGCCACAGATAATCAGGAGATAGCATAACAGATGGATAAAAAGAATTTCCAGAAAGAAAAGAAAGCTCACTGGCTCTCCCTCGAACTGAAAGATAACGAAAAAGAAACGAAGGATCTGGCGCGCTCTGAATTTTTCACTTCTCCGGATCCAGTCATCGCAAGGATTAAGTCAGGGGAGTTTGATCGTAAGACCTTCCTAAAATTGATGGGTGCGGGAGTCGCAATGACTTCCTTAAATTGTGTACGCAAGCCTGTTGAAAAAATCGTTCCTTACGTTGATCTTAAAACCGACGAAGGTAATTTTGATTTCGTAAAACACGGACAATCTTATTACTACGCTACTGCATTCAATGGAACTGGTTACTTAGTAAGATCAAAAGATGGCCGTCCTCTAAAATTAGAAGGAAACGAAGATCACCCTGTATCTCAAGGTGCTCTTGGAGCTTCCGGACAAGCTGCTATTTTTGATCTTTATGATCCAGATAGAGCGCAAGGTCCAGCGGCAGTTTCCGGCGGAAAAGTGGAGAATATCCAATGGGCCGCTTTGGACTCTAAGGTTCAGGAAGCTCTTTCTAAGAACAAAGGTAACACTGTAATCGTAACAAGACCTCTTGATTCTCCTTCCACCAAAGCGATCATCGCTGACTTCTTAAAAGCAGTAGGTGGGGGACAACATTTAGAGATCTCTATCACTTCTCCAGAAGATGCAATCTCCAAAGCTCAAGCTGCTTCCTATGGAAAGGCTCTTGTTCCTAACTATAATTTCGAATTGGCGAACACTATCCTGTCCATCGATTGCGATTTTATGGGTGGATGGTTGTCTCCTGAAGAGCACCAAAAGGATTTTGCAAAACGCAGAAACCTAAGAGATGGAGCAAAAGATCTTAATTACTTCATCGCTTCTGAAACCGTTCCTACTATGTCCGGATCTAACGCAGATCTTAGACTTCCGATTCGTCCTGGTGACCAGTCCAAACTGGCTCTTGCAATTGCTGCAGGTCTCGGAGAATTAGGAGCAAACACTAAGGATGTTACCGGAGCTTCTACTGTAGAAAGCCTCGCGAGCGAACTTGGAGTTAGTGCAGAAGGTATCCGCAAGACTGCAAAAGCTCTTTGGTCAAACAAAGGTAGATCTCTCGTGGTTGCGGGTGGTCTAGCTGCTTCTACAAAAGAAGCTGTTGATCTTCAGATCCTTGTGAACTTCTTAAACTCTACGTTAGACAACGACGGTAAGACTGTTGATTACGCTTCTCCTAAAAAAGAAGGTTTAGCTGATTATTCAGGTAACTTAAACAAACTTACTGAAGCATTAAAACAAACTAAAGTAGGAGTTCTATTCCTCTATGATACTAACTTGGTTTACCAAGCTGGTGATTCTTGGAAGGACCTTCTTCATAGAGCTGCTTTAACTGTAAGTCTAACAGACAGAGCGGATGAGACTGCACTTGCTTCCAACTATCTGGCTTCGACTACTCATTTCTTAGAGTCTTGGGGAGATTCAGAAGGAACTAAAGGAATATTCTCTATCCAACAGCCTGCGATCCGTCCTTTATTCAACACTCGTTCTTTCGAGGACAGCTTGATCGCTTTCGCTGGCGGATCTCTTAGCGGAGAAAAATCATTTTACGAATACGTAAAGAACTCCTGGACCAAAAAACTGGGCTCCAAACTAAAATGGGAAGATCTTCTCAGAGTTGGAACTACAGTAAGAGCTAAAGACCGCAGAAAGACTGCAAGTGCTACTCGTGGCTTTAATAAAGCTGCTTTGAAAAAGCCTGCTTCTTATCCTGCTGGAATTCGTTTGGCTCTCTATGAGACAAGCTCCATCGGGGATGGTAGAGCAGCAAATAACTCTCTATTACAAGAACTTCCGGATCCTGTTACCAAGGTTACTTGGGACAACTATGTAATCCTTTCACCAGGACTTGCAAAAGAAAAAGGGATCCAATCCAACGATGTAGTTTCCGTTAAAACTACCAAAGGTTCTATCGAACTTCCTGCTCAGGTTCAACCTGGAATGCATAAAGATACGATCGGGATCGCGGTTGGTTACGGTAGAACTGCAGCTGGTAAAGTAGGTAACGAAGTAGGCAAGAACGCATATGTTCTGGCAGAAGACGGAGTATTCTCCGGAATTTCTGTTACTTCTCTCGAGAAAACAGGTAAAACCTACAAGCTTGCTTGCACCCAGCATCACCACGTTTTATCACCAGGTTTCGGATACGAAGATCGTCCTTTGGTTCAATCTACTTCTTTGGAAGAATGGAAAAAGAATCCAGCTTCCGGAGTGAAAGAATCCGAAATTCCTAAAATTAAAAAAGACGGTAAGATGGTCTACGCAACCGGAGCAAACCCGGTTCATGAATACCCTGGTTACAAATGGGGTATGGCTATCGATTTGACTGCTTGTACCGGTTGCGGTTCTTGCGTCATCGCTTGCCAAGTAGAGAACAATATTCCGGTCGTAGGAAGAGACGAAGTTAGAGTGGGTCGCGAGATGCATTGGCTTCGAATCGACCGTTACTATATCGGTGATCCTGAAAAACCGGAAGATCTACAGATCGCTCACCAGCCTATGCTTTGCCAGCAATGTGATAACGCTCCTTGTGAGACTGTTTGTCCTGTTATGGCAACTGTTCATAGTTCTGAAGGGATCAACGACATGGTTTATAACCGTTGCGTTGGAACTCGTTACTGCTCTAACAACTGTCCTTACAAAGTTCGTCGTTATAACTGGGCTCAACACTGGTATAACGATACCGGAGCCGAAAAAGGATCCAGAACTCCTAGATATCTTGGACTTAATCCGGATGTTACGGTTCGTGGAAGAGGGGTTATGGAAAAATGTAACTTCTGTTCTTCTCGTATCGCGGAGAAAAAGATCCAGGCTAAAAACGAAGGTCGTACTTTGAAAGACGGAGAACTGAAGACTGCTTGCCAACAAAGTTGTGCGGCTGATGCCATCAGTTTCGGAAACACGAACGATAAAACTTCTACGGTATCCAAACTTAGTGCGGATCCTAGATCTTTCAGAGTTCTCGAGTATTTAAATGTCGGTCCCGCGGTCGCTTATCTGACCAGGGTAAGAGCTTAATCCGGAGTAATTAAAGCGCTATGTCTATACCTAACGCAATCAAAGAAGCCCTGGATATCCAACCCTTAGTCACTGGCGGCAAGTCCGTCCGTGACGTTACCGAGGATATCCTCAAGCCGGTCGAAGCTTTCCCCACTTCTCTGTGGTGGAAGGCGTTCATTCTGGCTCTTACTATTACCGTAATCGATTTAGGTATCATCGGATACTTGGTATACGAAGGTCTTTACATCCTCGGGATCAACAATCCTGTAGGTTGGGGATTCTTTATCGTAAACTTCGTATTCTGGATCGGTATCGGTCACGCAGGAACTCTGATCTCCGCGGTTCTTTATTTGTTCCGCCAAGAGTGGAGAACCGGTATTAACCGTGCTGCGGAAGCGATGACCATCTTCGCGGTATTAACTGCTGCATCCACTTTGATCATCCACATCGGACGTCCTTGGATGGGATTTTGGTTATTCCCTTATCCGAATGAAAGAGGACCTCTTTGGGTGAACTTCAGATCTCCGCTGATCTGGGATACTTTCGCGGTTTCCACTTACTTGAGTATCTCTCTTGTTTTCTGGTATATCGGTTTGATCCCTGATATTGCGGCTGTAAGAGATAGAGCGACTACTCCTTTACGTAGAAAAGTTTATGATATTCTTTCCTTCGGATGGGTTGGATCCAATAAAGCATGGTCTCACTTAGAGACTGTTGCGATGATCCTCGCTGCATTGTCTACACCTCTGGTTCTTTCGGTGCACACAATCGTATCCTTCGACTTCGCGGTTTCCATCGTTCCTGGATGGCATACTACGATCTTCCCTCCTTACTTCGTTGCCGGTGCGATTTTCTCCGGATTTGCGATGGTGGTTACTCTGATGGTAATTGCAAGGGAAGTCTTCCAACTGAAAGATTATATTACCATGAAACACTTGGAAAACATGAACAAAGTGATCATGGTTACTGGTTTGATCGTGGGTCTTGCTTACTCCACTGAGTTCTTCATGGCTTGGTATTCAGGAAACGAATACGAAGGATTTACTTTCGTAAACAGAGCATTCGGTCCTTACGGATGGGCATACTTCATCATGTTCAGCTGTAACGTGTTCGCTCCTCAGGTATTCTGGTCTAAAAAACTTAGAAACAGCATCCCTGTAATGTTCATCGTTTCCATCATCGTAAACATCGGTATGTGGTTCGAACGTTTCGTGATCGTGATGACATTACACGCGGACTTCTTACCTTCCAGCTGGGATAAATACATTCCAACAGTTTACGACTTCATGATGTTACTCGGAACCTTCGGTATCTTCTTCACTATGTTCCTTCTCTTCTGTAGATTACTTCCAGTAATTGCAATCGCGGAAGTGAAAACGGTAATGCCTCATAAAGATGGAGGTCATCATTAATGTATACTCCTAAGAAAGAACAGTTTCATACTTTCGAAGAAACTGAGCATGGAGTTTTCGGATTATTCGATACTCCTGCGCAGATCATAGACGCGGCTCAAAAAACAAAGGAGAAGGGTTATACCAACTTCGATTGTTTTACTCCGTATCCTGTTCACGGATTGGATGACGCAATGGGCCTTCCTCGTTCCGGACTTCCTTGGGTGACTTTTTTCATGGGAATTTTTGGATGCACAGTCGGCTTTGGAATGCAGTATTTAACTCATAAATACGACTGGCCGATCAATATTTCCGGAAAAAGTTTCAACGCTTGGTTTGCTTATATTCCAATCACATTCGAGTTTACAGTGTTCATGGCTGGACTTTCTACAGCTGCAGCTTTGTTCTTCCTGGCTAAACTTCCAAGAACCGGTCGTAAGGTTTTACATCCGGATATCACTACCGACAAATTTGCACTTTGGATACCTTCCAACTCTGCAAATTATTCAGAAGGTTCAGTGACCGACTTTATCAAAGGCCTCGGCTCTAAACATGTCGAGACGGTGAAATAGGAGAATTTTGATGATTTCACTGCAAAGAATTTTTGCTCTTTCTCTCGCAGGTTTGGTCCTATGGAACTGCGAGTCTAAGACTCCTCCTATGGAGTACATGCCGGATATGGCTGATTCTCCAGCAAGAGAAGCTCAGGAAGCGGACTCTAATTTTCCGAATAATACTTCCTTACGTCTTCCTCCTGTAGGAGCAGTTCCTCAGGGTTATTTCCCATACGAGTATGCTGGTTGGACTCAAACCTTGGATGCTCTTCCAAACAAGGGACTTGCAAATCCTATCAAAGGAGATTTGGCTACTCTTCAAAAAGGGGAGATCAAATACCAAACGTATTGTAGCCCTTGTCACGGTGTTAGAGGACAAGGAAATGGAACTGTAGTAGGTCCTGCTCCTCGTTTGAATATGGCTCAGTCTGACGGAAGCCCGATGGCTGCATTAACATCTGCAACCGCTAAAGGTTATTCCGACGGACAGATTTATCATATCATCACCGAAGGAAAAGGAGCTATGAAAAGTTATGCTTCTCAAGTTCCTTCCGAGGATCGTTGGAAAATCATATTATATGTTCGTAAATTACAAGAATACGACAATAGAACGGCTGGTAAATAATGGAAGTTAAAGTAGAACAAAACTTAATCAACTTTAAGTTGGATTCCAAAACCAGAAACGCTCTGGTCGGAATGATTCTAGTAGGTTTGGTAAGCTTAGGTCTCGCAGCTTTCGGTCTTGGACATCCTGAACTTCGTCATGAAGGTGGACATTCCAATCCAGCTTGGTCTGCATACTTAGTAGGTGTATTCTTCATTTTAGGAATTACACTTGCAGGGATCTTCTTCACCTCTTTGGCACATATCACAGGTGCCCATTGGCCGGTAACTCTTCGCAGAATTTCCGAAACATACGGACTATTCGTCCCTGTTGCGGCAGTACTTCTTCTTGTTCTGATCTTGGGAGCTCATGATCTATATGAGTGGACCCATGCAGAAGCTGTAGCAGCCGATAAACTTCTTAAACACAAAAAACCACTCTTAAACATCGGATTCTTTACCGCAATGGTGGTTGTTTTAGGAGCGGCTTGGACTACATTCGGATATCTTTTTTGGAAGAAATCCGTTACCCAAGACAGCGACAAAGACGTTAAACATACTCAATTCAATGCGAAGTTAGCCGGAGGATATATCATATTCTTCGCTCTTTCTTTCTCCTTAGTTTCTATCATGTTGGTAATGTCTCTTACTCCACACTGGTTCTCTACCATGTTTGGGGTTTACTGCTTCGCAGGAGCTTATCAGGCAGGACTTTCTTCTTTCATCATAATGGCATATTACCTGAAGAAGAAGGGATTTTTAGGAAACCTGGTGAACGAAAACCATATCCATGACTTAGGAAAATTCCTGCTCGGTTTCACTGTATTCTGGGCTTACGTTGGTTTCTCTCAGTTCATGTTGATCTGGTATGCTTCCATTCCGGAAGAAACTTTCTTCTACGAGCAAAGGCTGACAGGTGGATGGGAATATCTGACTTTAGCATTACCTGCAATCAAGTTCGCAGTTCCTTTTATGCTTTTGTTAAACCGTCCGAACAAAAGAGACATCGATTTCTTAGTGAAAGTCGCTCTTTGGGTCATCTTTACTCAAGCTACTGAAATTTTCTGGCTGGTTTATCCTGCTAATTTCGTGGACTTCTCCTTTGGAGGATACCTGGTATCTCTGGGATCCGTAGTGGGAGTGATCGGAGTATTCGGTTTGGTAGTTCTGAAAAGATTGGAAAAAGCTCCTTTGATCCCTGTGGGAGACCCGAGATTGGAAGAAGCTTTGCACCATCACCAATAAGGAAAGGATCATGAAAAAATTAGCATTAAATATTACGATCCTCGGAATTGCAGCTCTCGCATTGGGAGCTTGCTCCAACACCGCACAAGTTGTAGGGAATATTAACTGCCCTACATTAGAAAAAGGTAAATTAGATCCTAAAGTTGGAATTCTTTCTGACGATCAATCGAATCCGGTTCCTGTGGAATTTCTTCCTGTTGGGACTGTAGTAAAGGTTTATGATTACAGAAACCATGACTATATCGCGAAAAAATTGGTTCGTATCAAGACTGAAAAAAACGAAGGTTGGGTCGATCCGTCTTGTTTAGTAGTCGCTCAGAATCCTGACGATTCCGTTTTCAAATGGGGATATCGTTCCGATTATAAACCTTTCTTGAACAGAGAAGATAGAGACAGATATAATCATAAAAATGATCCTAATGCAGGACCTGATTCGAAAGGTAGATCTGCGGACGGTTTCGAATATGATATCTATAAGAACCTTCCAAAAGATAAGGTTCCTCTTGCCGATTTGGCACCTGAGCTGAAAAAGTAAAAGAAGAACGTTCTTTTATCCGTTTCAAAATTCACAAAACCCCCTCCGGATTTGATTCGTTGGGGGATTTTTTTTGCAAGGTGAAGTGGGGTGATATTATGAATAAAAAGTTACTGATTAGAAAGTTCGCTGCAGGTTTACTTCTTCTATTTTTTTCCTGTTCTATCATTTTTCATACAATCATCATATCTGGTGCCGCTCCTTTTTCCATCGTATGGGGAGGAAGGTTAGAAACCTGGGAACAAATGATCGTTTTTGAATCGATTTCTATTCTCGTAAATTTGCTCTTTCTAATGGTGATTGCACTTGATTCTAAATATATCAAACTTCCCATTTCCAATCGGGTTGTTCGAGGTGCTATTTGGGGTATGGTCGCGATCTTCTCCCTAAATACTCTCGGAAATATATTTTCTTTGAATTCAACCGAAACTGCAGTATTTACTCCAGTCACTTTAGTGATCGCTCTACTTAGTTTGACTTTGGTATTGCTCCCTTCTAAAGAAGAAGTTTGAGAATTTAATTCCTCAAACGAATTTCATTTTTTACTGGAATCTTACGGAAAACTCCTTTAGGGTTTTCAAATGCGTTTACTGGTATATCTTTTATTCTTTTTATTTTTGTCCAACGCCTGCGCCTCCAGATATTCTCTTACTCAAAGTGGAGAAATGGGAGCTCCCACAAAACAACTCACTAAAAAATTCAAAATCGCTTATTTAGGGTTTAATACATTTAAATCCACAAAATTAAAAAATCCGGATGGAACAGTTGATTTTGAAGCACTTTCAGATCCGTATTCACGTACGATCAAAGAGCCTATCGGAGGTAGTTTTCCTATTCCTGGAGAAAATAAACCAAATGGAATTAGAAAGGATTTAGCATCAGAGAAGGTTTCGAAATTTGCAAAATCTTTCTTAGAGGTAACAGGCCCAACTGGCATCAAAGAACTGGAGAAGTTTTTAGAGATCTCAAAAACTGGGGAAAATTATATATACTCTTTTAAAAATCTTCCTTATGATTATTATATTGTAGGCCTTCATTACCCTGTTTTCGAAAAAACGAGAAATGTTGGTTTGAACTTCATAACTATTTTCTCCAGTTTATTCAGCGTAGCAACATTAGGGATCTTGCCTTCTTATGAAGCGTACGCAGCGAATACAAAAATTTTAATTTATGATAAAAATCTAAACTTGCTTAAAGAACTGGATTACGATAATAATTATTCAGTTTGGAGAGCATTATGGATCTCTCCGAATCCTAAAGAATGTGGGATTGGAAGTTTAAGCTGCCTTGGAATGTTCAGCCCAACATTAGGAACAAACCCGCCTATGGTGTTTGAAGCAAGTTCCCCTAAGATCAGCGCCGATCTTAGTGATTTTATAAATACATTAAAGTAGGAAAAGACACCCGGGGAATTTTCCCCGGGAATAGAAGCTATTTAGCGAGAAGGGATGCGAGGAGACTTTTCTTATCGATGGCAGAATCGAAAATAGAAGCAGAACAAACTTTATAATTTACGGCAGAGGGACAACTCGCCGTTCCTCCGATCTTACAGCCTGACTTTTCACATTTTTTGCGGCTTTCAGAAGTATCAGAACCTGAATAACTACAATAGTCCCTACAATTTGAACTAGATCCTGAACTGCAGATATAACATCCGTCTGCAGAAAGGCCTAGTTTGGAATGAGCCGAAAAGAGCAAGATGAGAAGCTGAATGATGATTAGTTTTTTCATTTATACTCCAAACTCAAAAATAAATTAATAATTTATTTCCAAATTTGAAGATAGTCAATCGATTAATTTCAAAAAATATATTCTTTAAATTAAGATTAGTCCTATATCAAATAAAAATATCAGTTTATGAAAAACTGAGTAAAGCTCGATTTTTTGCGGATTTTTCTACCTTTTTCAAACTCTCCCTAGATCAAGTGATACGTTAGTCAGGGTCTGTGTCCCCTAATGGATAATATTTGGTAAGAAATTTTTTCCAAAAGAACGCGATTTTACCTGAAAAAATCGAAAACAAAAGACATTCCAAGAATAAATTGTGAGTCGGTTAATTCGGGAAGAATCAATTCGCTTATTAAAAGAAGTATAGTCTGATTATGCAATATTTTGAAAAAAATTCCAGGGCTTTAGATTATATCGTTTCCAAGGATCAGAAAAAGCACGTAATTCTTAAATATCTACTAGACCAAGAAGTTTCTCTTAAGATCTATCCTTTTGATCAAAAGGCAGTCATTAAAAAGTATCTAGAAGAAGATGAAAAGATCCTGATCCGTATGCCTGAGGGTTGGGAAGACACTGGAGAGAAGAAGGTCTCTTTATTCAAGATACTTGCTAAGTATATCGAAATTGACTGTCAACTCCTTCAAAAAGCGGAGAAGGACCTTTACCTTTTAAAGGTAGAGAGACTAGCTATTGCAAAATTAAATCGAGAAAGTGCAAGGGTTCAGGTCTCAAAAGGTAAAGCTGTCATTACAAATCTGATCACACCAAAAACTGTTATCGAAGCGAATATGTTCAATATTCCTACTTTAATAAAAGTGAATTTAGAAGATTATAAAAACCGCCTGAAGAAGATAAGCACTGATAATATAGTGATCGAGGCATTTAAACCTGGGTTGGATAGAAAATTCGAGATTGTTAAACGATCTCGCAAGTCTTTGTTATTAGAAGATACACAAAATACAAATTCATATTCTGAATCTGGACCGGATCGTTTGGATTATTCTAAAGATATTGACGATGACATCGGTGCCATAATCCGGAAATTTAAGGATCAAAAAATAGTTTCGGAACTCATACGTCCCATCATTTACAAAAACCATTCAGATCAACCAATCCCAATAGGTTATATTTGGATACAAAGTAAGGATAAAAAACTCAGTTCGGATTATTTGGCGGAATTAGGAAGACTCTCCGATGAGGTTGTAGGCAGGATCAAAGAATCCAATACGATCAAGACCACTGAAAAATTCAGCGTCTTGGATGCTTCTCCCAAGGGACTTAAGGTAAAAATACATGATCCGAATTTGATAGATACCTTGCCTAAGCAAGAAGGCTTTATATTAGATGTTCTATTCAAGATGCAGGCACCTTTAACTGTTTCTGCTGCGATTCGTTGGTGGGGAAAAGATGAAGATGGACATTTAACTTTGGGATTGGAGTTTAAGAGTAAGTCGGATCATCCTGGGGAAAGAGATAGATATATTAAGAATTTAGAATTGATGCAAAAGGGCGCTCTTTAGTTTAGAAATTGAACCTACCCTGAGGATCTGTGAGAGAATCAAAATCGGCAAATGATGCAAATTCTGCCCAAACTTCCCTGAATGCACCAACTAACATTTTTCTATAATATTCTTTATCAAAACCTGTTTTTTTGATCTTGTTCGGATAGAGTTGTAATTCTTCTTCCGGCATGTACCTTCTATCCTTAGTTTTTGATTTTTGGTTCAATACTAAGTATTTTATTTTTTCTCCCGCTTGCACATCCATCCCAAATTCCTTCAATTTCATCATGGAAAGAGCGGTGGCTCCCATTACTTCGTATTCTTCTAATTCTCTTGAGCTGGACTTAACGAGGAGCAGATCTTCTGGAGAGATTAGATCTTGCCGGATAATAGAATCGTATTTATGGTATATGGATAAAATTTCTGGTTCAGAATTTTTTAGTTCTTGGATCGTTACCTTGGTTTTCATCCACTCTAACATTTCACTTTGGGCTCTTGTTATAAAGTGAGGTAAATCTTTCCTTCTGGCTCCTATTCCTCTGCATTTCAATTTTCCAGATTGAAATCTTCCCATATATCTGTTGGCAACCGGCATATCAGAATCTTGGCTAGATGGCGGAAAAAGTAACCAAGTATAGATCCCATCCACTTCCATGCGGATCCCTGTCCGTTTTTGTATTTCTAAACATAAAGAATCCAGCTCGGCTGCACTTAAAGAAGAAGAATTATAGTGTTTGATAAATATACTGTCGGTAATTGCGTGAACGAATTCATAGCCGAACTCTTCCGCAGTTTCTTTTGCAATTAGAAGTTTTTCCCTTCCGAATGCATTTACACTTTCATGGCTTTCCAATCTTCCGAATTTCGCATTTCTATAACCTAAATATCCGAAAGAAGTAACTAACATCCATTTTAAACTGGCTTGTTTTGCTTCATAATCTTCTAACAGACGCCCTGAAGTGATCTTTGATTGTTTTTTGTAATAGGCTCTTCTTTCTAACACATGCTCCAAGGCTTCCGATACAACTCCTTTACGTTTATTACATATACGATATCCTATGTCTGGAGCCTTGGGAACTGTCTTGTCGTTAACGCAACATAGACAATTCACACACTCTGGAGAAATATTATGCATTGCCATGATGCTTGGATACATCTGAGCAAAATCCAATTGTGCAACATTCTCCGCCGTCTTTCCATAGCTAATGTCTGGTTGAAAAACTAATCCTCCTTTATCTGCTTCCAATAATTGAAGTGCGGTTTTTGGAGCTTCTACCGCACTTTTCTGCCAAGGAACTAAATAGCCTCTTCTTAATGCTACATCTGTTTCAATATAAGTGAGTGCCTTCCCTGTAGATGCTCTTGCCATCTTTTGCATAGGAAGCCTGGAAAGCCTTGCGAGTTCCACGACTCCCATTAGATCCGCTTCTTTATATACGAAGCTGTTTTTAGAATCTATATGCCATCTCCCAAATAATGGATAGGAAGGTGCACGAAATACTATATTTCCATAAGTAAAATAACTGGTTCCCTTGGTGCTGATATTTCTTCGGATAGGAGTTGTCCTATCCCTATCCAAAGCCGGAAGAAATCCCTGCCTTTGTGATTGGTAGAACAAATAAGGGAGAATGACTTGGTCCCCATATCTGGTTAGAAGAATGTCTGGATCTTCTTCCCTTAATAGTATATCTAATTTTTCTAATAGTCTTTTTGGATTTGTTCCGGATAATTCGTGGTAATCGGTGTCTGTGCGAACTATCAATGGATTATTTTCTATGCCGATCCTATGGCTTTTTTTGAGGTCCAAATGCATGATCTTAAATTTAGGAACCTCATAATCCATTTCTAAGGGAGAATCTTGAGTCCTAATATTCACGACCCTTTTTGCCCCGGGATCTTCTGTGTAATCAATCTCCATTTTGCATAAGGGAAATAGACCTTTTTGGAACATATAGCTTGTGGGAAGATCTAGATCTGAGTGATAGATCTCGAATTTGCCATACAGAGCAAATAATTTGCGACTGATTTTAGGTAAGATAGAAGGTCTGGTGATGATAATTTTTAGGACTGGAACTGTTTTGTTTTCGTAGAATAGGTTTCTGTTTTCGTAAACAGGAATATCTACAATCGCATCTAACTCGAAAAGGCGTTTTACTAATTTTTTAAGTAAATCCGCTTCTCCTCTTGCATATATGATTGGATTAAATTTATCTAAAAAGAGTTTAGATTCACCTTCTTTGTTTTTTAGCCAAAGATATACGATGTCCTCCGCATGGTAAACGTCGAACAAATATCCTTTAGCAGTTTGGAGGTTCATTCCGATTTCCGAAGAGTTTCCATTTCCTTTTTCAATTTGTGAATTTCTTTTTTCAGATCTATCATCATTGTAAGAAGCATGATATCGATTGGATAAGGAGAAGACGCCATTACTCCAGCTTGCACTTGTAATTTTGCAGTTCGGATCAATTCATCAAAAATTTCCTGATCCGGTTTGCGAAGTCCTCTTCGGTATTGCCCTAAGCTAGATTCAATGTATTGCATTTGCCTAGAATATGGAATAACCGTCCTACCCATAAATAAACTCCTGCTTGGGATTCGGATCTGTTTCAATTTCAGATATAGATTTTGCTTTTCTGATCTTTAGGTAAGAATGACCTTCTACCACATTTAGTTCCCAAAGGTCTTCAGAGAGTTCAACCAACTTGGGAAAAATTTTTTGAAAACTGGGATGGGTGTATTTTGTAGATTCTACGAGAACGATTGGAATCTGCCTGGAGCGTATACGTTCCAATAGTAATACTAATTTTTCTAAAAGAAAAAGCCCCTCGTCGTCTTGAACATCTCCATCGAAGAATTGTTTGCATGGAGCTAAAACGAAATAAATGGTATTCTCTTTTGTAGAAGTATAAATTTCCTGGACAGAGTCCAAGATTTGATAAGGAGTGAATGCTCTCTGGACTAAGATCTTTTCTAAAAGTGCCTCGGGAGAAACTCTTCTTTTTCTGGTCTCTTCTGTAATCGTGAATACGTCAAAACGAATGGCGCAGTCCAAATTGAAAACTTGGAATCCTGAAACTGCAAAAGCATATTGCCAAAGAAGCGCCAATTTATAGATTCCCTGTCTTCCTGTTAAGAGTCCGACATTGTCCCTGCTCCAACCTAGAACAGGGCGAAACAACTGGTCTTGGAAACCCTCCAGGGGACCTAAATACATATATACTATATAAATGATATGTTAAAAAATGTAAAGTGATTTGAGGTATAGGAATTACAAAAAGAGAAGCTTGGTCTTTGGGCTAAAATTCGGATTATGTCGGAATTCCACGGAATCTGGAGATTTTTATATCAACAGTTGTTCCGTTATGGATTCCATTGATATCTATTACATTAAAAATTTATAATATAAATGTCGAATTGATAATCGGAAGCGGAATTTTGGAAAAGACAAAATTCCGCTTTTGTATCAATGTTTGTGGTTATGTTCGTAAATATCGCCACCCGCGGAAAATTCTATGAACACGCAAGGTTGATCTCCTACAGACCAGGCATCATGTCCGGGAGGCAATAACATTATATCATTCGGGCCAAACTCGTCTTCGCTTCCATCATCCATTACCACATGTAATTTACCGGATTGAACATAGGCAACATGGGGGAGCAGGCAACTTTCTGTTCCAGCAACTGGTTTTAGATCTTTTGACCATTTTGCACCTACATCAAATGTTACTCGATGCACGATCACACCGTCTAGAACTACTTCTTCTTTTTTTATTAAACCGAACCGAACTACATCGTTCGGAGAATTTAAACTTCCTCTTTGCATTTTATGATCCGACATGTGATTTTACCTTTTACGTTGAAATTGGAGTCTTTGCTTCCGTATATAGAAAGAAAGGCTCGATTTTCTGATTTTGCTTTTGGGAAAAGGAAGGGAAAGCTCCATTCCATATAACAGAATAAATATATGTTATATGAGAGCATCTTGTTGCGCATAGTTTAAGTAGAACAAACAGCTAAGGCTTCTCGGGTTTGATTTATGTCTTGTCGAAAAAATTTTTCCTAAATCCTTGGAGCTATGGAATCAGATCATTTCAAAACGGTCCGTGCGCGCTCTGCAGTGGATTATCTTTTTAGGACCGTTCACCAACATCATTCTCAACTCAGTCAGATGGCAGATCAGAAGGCCAACATTCTGATCGCTGCATCTTTTGTAATACTTTCACTTTCCTTAGGATATGTTCAAAGACCTACCTATAGAACAGGTTTATTAACCTTGATGGTATTTATCGTAGTTGCGGCGAGCTTAGCTATACTTGCTGTAATGCCCACATTCAAACAGAAAAAGAATGGTAAGTCGAATCCTTTGTTTTTCGGGCATTTTGCTCCTATGAGTGAAAAAGAATTTATGAATAAGATGGAAGAAATCGCTTCGGAAGATTCTTCTTTGTATGAAGCTCTGACTCGAGATCTGTATGAGTTAGGAAGATCCCTCTACTTTACAAAATATAGATATTTGAGATGGAGCTACCGTTGCCTTTTAGTAGGAGTAACTTCTTCCATGGTCTTAATATTCCTGGAAATTAAAGGAATTCTCTAATAAGATTTTTCTATGAAAGGATCTGAGATTGTCCTTCGAATCGCAAACTATGGAGATCTAAAAACCTTAGAAAAATGTTTTTCTAAGAATTCAATTCATTCAATTCTTGTGGACCCGCTTGCTAAAAATCTTAGGGCCCACAAGTTTTACGAAAGATTTGGATTCAAATTTTTAGAAAACCGCAGGTTTGGATTGGATGACTGCAAAGTTTACCTTTTGACCAGGGAAGACTGGAGAAGGAACGAAAGATAAACTTTAGTTCAGAACCGCTGCTTCGTTTTTCTTTTTCTTCATTCTTTTGATTAGATAATCTCTTAGAAGCAAGAAAGGTCTTTCAGTTACGTAAAATATAGGGATACAAACTAAGAAAGAGACTATGACCGCAAAAGCCCCAGTCAGCCAAAATGATCTCCAGGCTAAACTTTCTGGAATTTTTGTTCCAAAAATAATTCCAAGCGCAATTGCAGTACAAGGTGTATGCCATAAATACATTGTGTAACTGATCCTTGAAAAAGGTCTGAAAATGGAAAGACTAAAGAACCGATTGATAATTCCGCCTTCCCATAATGAAAGTATGAATAAGGAAGAGTATCCTAGATGAAATCCGGTAAAATTGAATACTAAACCCCAGCCGGCTCGTTCCGTTAAATAACCAAAACTTAAGAATAAGATTGCTCCGAATCCTAACAAATAAGGAATTTTAGAGTTCCATAATTTAAAAAAATCAGGTTTCCAAAAAAATAACTCAGCGATCAGCATTCCACAAATTATGGTATCGAATCTGGTTTCGGTATGATAGAGCACGATTCCTTCTTTGAATCCCAAAAACATATAGAAAATTCTTATGATTAACGGTACAAAAAATAATCCAAGTAGTGAGATCCTTCTAATTTTATCAGAGATTTTAAAGAAGAATAAAAGACATAGACCAGGTATCACTAAATAGAATTGTTCCTCGATGGATAAAGACCAGCCGTAAAGGAAGAGTCTATGATTAAAATAATTTGAAATATAAAAAAAATCTGCCCAGGAAGTGGAAATCGTCGTGGCTAATTTTTGTATTCCCGCAATACCATTTGGAGCAAGATCTGGATGTGATTGATAAAAATTTAATAGATTCCTGGACTGAAAATAAGTAATAATTAGGCAGATATAATAAGCAGGCATGATCCTAAGAGTTCTCTTTAGATAAAACATCTTTAGATTCAATGTGTTTGTTCTCTTTTTTTCCTCCAATAATCCACTATAGATAAGAAACCCGCTGAGGATAAAAAATAAATCTACACCTGTCCGGAAATTGTGGAAAACGATCTTTGTTAAAGAATATTCATAGTTTAATAAATGGACCTTTTCTGCATGGTCCCACATATGATAAATAATTACTAGGAAGATAGATAAGGCCCTTAGGCCGTTTAAAGCGGGTAATTCGGACTCATTTTTGGAGAATAGGTATTTCAATTCGAATCTCTTATTTTTTTGTTTCTAAAACCGAATATCGGATCGGCGTTACAATATAAAAGGGAAGGACCTTAAATTGAAAACTTATTTTTGGATTTTAATTTTAACGTTTCGTTCGGTTAAAACGAGATAATGTGATCCGGAATCAAATCACATCTTAATCTTGATAGGAACAAATCGATTTAGGATTTCCCTGATGGCCCGATTGAGTCTCGGTTTTCCTTCTGCTTCCAGAAGGATCCAATAGGCATAGTCTATGCTAAACATATCCTTTATATTTTTTCCGACCTTTACCCATTGTTGCTCTATTCTTTTTTTAGCTTCCGGAGTTAGGTTGGGATTTCTTTCGAAATTTTCTAAATAGGAATAATATTCTGAGGTCAGAGACGCAGGGATAGGATCTTTCCATTTTCTACCTTTTAAGGTTCTTTCCGTTTCCCAGCGAAATTCTCCTAAGGTTTTCGTAACTACTAGGGTTGCGTTCTCTGTCATGACTACTGGAAATAATAATCTACTATAATCTTGGTTGCCTACACTTGTTTCTTGCCAGAGAACTCCTCTATTTCCGCTATAGGGTAGAAGAATACAATCAGCATAAAATTCCTTTCTATATTGATCTGTTTTGTTTGGATCTGTATGGGAAGTTACACTTACTTCTCTGTGAAAAATGCTAGTATCTATTTTTGAAACTCTTTCCGCATTTGATAAAATTTTATCCGGGAAAGTCAGATTAGATTCAGTTGCTCCATAAAATTGATCTTCAGACAGAATCGGGTAAGCAAAGTTCGGATTTAAAGACACTCCTAATAAACCCATATAAAGAATATTTTCCAATTCCCAGTCCAGAATATGCAAAAGATATTCTTTATTCATAATATTCTTTGATTCTGCTTCTTGGTTCCAGCGTAGATTCGATTTTTGGATCTGATCGTAGGTTTGTCCGAAATGATTTTGGGAAGGATTCTTTTTACCTGTGAGTATTAGGTTTAACCAGTCCGGGAGAAGATGAATAGAAAGTTTTACTTCCTGATAATGGCGATCATGTGCCGAGGATTTTAGTGTGGCGATCGATTGTTCCAGGTCTTGCAACCGTTTTGCGGAGACCAAGCCCTCGTCCAAGAAAAAAAAGTATATAAATAGAAGAACAGGCTTGGGGATATGTGCTGCTTGCGAGCGGAATTTTATGAAACAAACTTTGTATAGTCGTATTAATATTTTATAATCTTCTTGCCTATGTCTTTGGCGTGTTAAACCCGGATGTTCTTTGTATGCGGTTACAAGTCTAGTGATTTCTTCGCAAACGTTTGGGTTTAGTCCTGAATATTCTAAAATTTGAGCAAGACTGTTTGTGTATTCTTCTGGCATTGCTCCAGAATGAGCAGGGCCGGCAGGACTTGTTTTAGGAGATTCAGCCCATTCTTCGCTTTTCTTTTCGTCTAGTTCTGGAGAGGTTTTGATCTGTAATGTAAGATTTGTACCTTCTTGAGAGATCAATATCGCTTCTGATTTAAGCCATTGTTTGCTCTCGTCTGGAACTAAGATCTGCATTCTTTCGTATCTTGTAAGGGAGAATGTAGCTCCTACTTTTTTAGTATAGATTCTGGCGCGAATTGCTCTATTTAAAGAATTCTCATCTAATTCTTGGATCCCTAATAAGGCTGGAAATCTTTCTTGGGAGTCTGTTTCTATAATAGCAGTGATAAAGTTTTTGGCAGTGGCCTTATGATCTTCTATCAAATGATCCAAAGTATGCACGATCAAGATATCTTTCCAAGCGGGGAGATTGCTTTGTTCTGCGAGGAATTGCAAAAATTCAGGAAGAAAATATTTTCGATACCAAGACGGATCATCTGCCAATCGTTTTAGATCTGAGTTATCAACCCGATCTAAGAATGTGTGGAAAAGATTCGTGTCTTTGGAATTAAAGTGATGAAGTTGTAGTTTAGATACAATCTTAGCTCTATGTTCTAACGCGAGTTGGTTCTGTCTGCGTAAATAGCGTTGTAATAGATAGATTACCGCGAATAGAAGGACTAAAAAGATTGCTCCACTGATAACTGGAGTCCAAGAGAATTCTGGCCAAATCAGGATAGGGTTTCCGGAATCCTGACCTAATATGAGCATGCAAAAATAGTAAATAGAATTATAAAGTAGTCAAGATGTTTACTTGGTTTGGAGCGGAGGAACGGAAAGAATTCGAGAAAGCTTGGATGACTTCTCCGGAAAAATCCCGGAGAAGTCTGATAATTTTAATCCAATCTGAAATTGGTCATCGGGAATTGTTGGGTGATCTCTTTTACGCCAGCCTTGACTTTTTCCTTTGTTTTTTCGTCATCCGGGTTGTCCAAGAAATCGCAGATCAAATTTCCTACTTTTTCAATATCAGCAGGCTTGAGTCCTCTGGTAGTTAGCGCAGGAGTTCCTAAACGAATTCCGGAAGCAACTGCGGGAGGATTTTTGTCAAATGGGATCGCGTTTTTGTTCACGGTAACTCCCACTTCGTCCAATCCATCAGCCGCTTTTGCACCGGTTAGACCTTTTACAGAAACATCGAGTAGAACTAAATGGTTGTCTGTTCCACCGCTCACTACTCTGAATCCTCTTTTTACAAAAACTTCTGCCAAAACTTTTGCGTTTGCAAGTACTGTTTCAATATACTTTTTATAATCAGGAGTCAAAGCTTCTCCGAATGCTACCGCTTTTGCAGCGATTACATGCATTAAAGGTCCACCCTGGATCCCTGGGAATACTCTGGAGTTTAATACTTTCTCATTTTCTAATTTAGAAAGAATTAATCCACCTCTTGGCCCTCTAAGGGTTTTATGGGTTGTGGTAGTAACATAATCAAAGCTATCGATTGGAGAAGGGTGATATCCTGTAGCGACTAACCCGGAAATATGTGCGATATCCGCCATAAGTTTTGCGCCTACAGACTTTGCAATTTCAGCAAACTTATCAAAATCGATTGTTCTGGAATATGCGGAAGCACCTGCTACGATTAATTTTGGCTTATGTTCTTTTGCAAGAGATGCAAGAGCATCATAATCAATCGTTTCCGTTTTAGGATCCACACCGTAAGGGATCGGTTTATAGTATTTTCCGCTGATATTAACTGGAGAACCATGAGTTAAATGTCCTCCGTGAGCCAGATTCATTCCTAGGAAAGAATCTCCAGGTTCCATGGTAGCCAAGAAGACTGCCATATTTGCCTGTGCTCCAGAGTGAGGCTGAACGTTTGCATATTCTGCTTTAAAGATCTTTTTGGCTCTTTCTATCGCCAAGGTCTCAACTGCGTCAGCGTTTACACATCCATTATAATATCTTTTTCCAGGGTATCCTTCTGCGTATTTATTGGTAAGCGTAGAAGTATAAGCTTCCAGAACTGGTCTGGATACAAAGTTTTCAGAAGCGATCATTTCCAGGTTTTGTTCCTGTCTTTGGTCTTCTGCTTGTAAGGCTTTGAAAATTTCGGGGTCTTGTTGGGGAAGGTATTTCATTTTTTCCTCGGTGGTGTGAGAGAATCATTCTCCCAGAATATAGCCTAGATTTGAATATTTTTCCTGGAACAGTCGATCTGCCAGCTTGCGAACGTTTCGAAAGAAGGAAGGATCGGTCTCGTTACCTAGGATTTCAACCCCCAGATAATCCGCAAATAAAAGGGAAAGGTCTTGTTTGAATTTTCCTGGGGAAAATGAGGCAGGTAGAGAGGTTACAAACTCATCATGAGCTCTGCCTTTTCTGTATTCGGGTTCTTCCGGTGGATGGGGTAGGAGGTCCGACACTAATGGAATTAACCTGGAATCCAGGATCAAGGTCCCATGTTGTACGATACAATTCTTCTTTCTGAACTGAGCATTCCCTGAAATTTTTTTCCATACATCCGGAGAAAGTTCCATTGCCAGGTCGGATTTTCCCTTACATTTTGTTTTGAGTCCTTGTTTGTTCAAAGCAGAAGATATCAGGCCTAAAAATATATTATAAGAGTTAGAGACAGGATACAATTCAGGTTTTGTTTCCAAGGATACAAAAAGACTGAAGTTTAAATTCCATCCCGGCTCATGAACAACTGTCCCGCCGCCGCTCGCTCGTCTGGCTAGATACACAGGATCTTTTTGGGAGGGTTTTTTAGGCCTTTCTCTATTTTGGAATTCTGTCAGGAAATTTTCTATGTTTTCCTTTCCTGCGCTTAATTCCGGTTTTTCAGAGAGACCCATTATAATGGACCTGGGTCCTTCCCAAAATCGAACCCCACCAGAATATCCTCCGGATACTAGTTGGACTGCTAGCGCTTCTTCCAAAGCTAGATTATAATAAGGTGTCCTAATGGATTTTTGGTCTAGAATAAAAGTTCGCACTTCGAGACCAAGGTCTATCAGACTATAGTTTTCGTCCATGGGTTTTACTACGGACTGTGGTCTTTAATTGATCCATTTGAACAACAGTCTTGATCTTCTTCTTTAATTTCTTACTCCGGGAATATTTCAGAACACCTTGTGTAAATAAAAATGAACCGTGTTCCAATTGAATTATGAAAATATAATATTAAAGTGCACTTTAAGTATAGTTGAACTTCGGTCACTGTTAAACGAATTTTGATAAAATGGGAACATTCTTCTCTTTCGCTTTGTCTTAAGTTATAGAGCATTATGAAAAATGAATATAATTTATTTCTTGGAGAAGCTGAACCTTCTTTCTTTACCTTCGAAGGCCAAGGGAGTTTTTAATCGGTTTTCCGTTTTTGTTTTGGGTATGTCTCTTTTTCTTGGAGTATGCGTTCAGCATCAGGATATCCAATCTAAAGAAACTGGATTGTACAAACCAAGCTTTGCCCTTTTTGGGGACAGTATCTCCGCCTTTTGGCCTGTAGAGGAGCAGTTCCCTGAATTTGAAACGTATAAGAAGGCGTATCCGGGTAGAAGGACTAGTGAGATCCAAGAGGCTGCAAGAACCGAAACAAGAAGATATAGATCCTGTATGTTAAATGGCGGCGTAAATGATTTTCTGAATAATTTTGAACCCACTTGGGACGAAGTCGACGCCACTGTTGAACGTCAGCTTAAGACCTTGGAGATATTAAACAACCATTGTGACTATATCATCGTCTTGAATGTGTGGTCTGTAGAACTTCCTTGGCCAGTAAAGGTTGCGTCTATGATCAATTTAGAAATGAAGGAGAAGGTCACCTTCTTGCCTAGAATCGATCCAGAAGATCTGATCCATAGTGAGATGTTATTAGACGGCGGTCACTTGACTGAGGAGGGATACGGAATTCTTTCTCAAAGAGTAAGGGAGTATTTAAGAGTGACCTTGCCTGAGTTCTGGTTGGAGTTCTTATGAAATATAGGTTCATGTTTCTTCTGGTATTCTTTAGTCCTGTTGCTGAAATTTTAGCTTCTGATAAGGCCGTGATCCCTTATCCCGCATGGGGGCAATCGGTCGGACTATATAATATTTTTGTAATTAGTGCAGGTGCAAAAGAATATAGGAACTCAACGGACTATGATAGAAGCCGCAATATTACATTAGATGGAGAATTGAAATTAGGGGATCATTTTTCTGTTTCTGCGGGTTACGGATACGTAGACCAATATGCTACTCAGGCTACTCCTTGGAGTGGATGGGATAGGTGGAAAGCGGGGCTAAAAACATTTTATACTTTCGGAATATTTTCGATAGGAGGGGGTGTAAACGTTTACGGACCTTCTGCATCTGAACCTTGGATTGGAGAAAGAAATCCAGATTTACTTTTGGTTCGACCTCATTTAGGTTTTGTTTTAGACTTTGGTAGAACAAAGTTTCAAGCATTCGGTTTATATGAAAGAGAAACTGATTTCAGATTAAGGGATCCTATCCAAGAAAAATATTATCGATATATGGAAGCGGGTGCGACTTTATCTTATGAAACAAATTCGAATTGGATACTTCTCCTGGAAACTACCTATCGTATGGCGGTAGAGGATACGATTGCAACTCCCCGTTCTGATTCATTTAATCTTCATCCAGGAGTTCAGTATAAGATAGGAGATGGAGGGAGAGTTTTCTTTAGCGGTTTGTATGGAATGAGAAAGGATAATACCTACGATCAGGGCTTTAAGATGGGGTATCAGCAGATGTTTTCATTTGAGTAGGCCGATCAAAATTAATCTTCTGCTCTATAATACTTACTGGAAGCTTCTTTCAGGAATTTTTTCTCTTTTTTGTTAAGAGAATTCATTCCTTCTTTCGAAATTTTTTCTAAGAGACGATCCACTTCTTCTTTTGCCTCTTCTCTTGTTTTCATCTCTTCTTGCCAGCGGACCATTTTTCTTTTTTGTCTCCATCTGGAAAAAGAGAAGCTTGGGAATTTAATACCGAATCTATATTTTAGTTTAGTATAATATAAGAAGTACAGCCCGCCTGCAGCAAAGCCGCCTAGTCCATTCGCGATAGGAGTTCCTGCCTGTAATCCGAAAAATACTAAAACTGCTAGGATGATAATTGCTAGATACTTTGCTTTGATCGGAAGTATTCCCCAAAACAACAGCTCTCTATTCGGCCAGATCAATGCGTAAGCCGTAATTAGCCCGTATAGGACTGCGGAAATTCCGAGTACTGTCCCTTGCTGGAATCCGAACAGAGACGCTAAAACCGTAGCAACCCCGCCTCCGAAGATACAGAACATAAAATAACGTAAAAAGTTCCTGGTTCCCCAATGGGACTCTAACGCAGACCCAAACATCCAAAATGCAAACATTTCGAATAAGAATCCGATCAGCATATTAGGGGAATGGAAGAAGCTATAAGTCAGTAATTGCCAGCCGAAAAACTTTTCTAGGACTAGGCCAGGAGTTAGCCCGAATAGTCCAAGGATTGCCAAAAGAATAGTAGGGGCCACCAAGCTTAGGATAAATTCTATCCCAAAAATCGCTATATTTAAGATTAAAAGTTTACGAACGAGGGGAGAGGTTGAGACACCGAATCCGCTAGAGAAAGACGCCATTGCCTCCCTAGTTTTCTTTTTTCCTTTCGAACGACAACCTAAATCCGGATTTTGTTTCCTTTGACAGTTTGGGCGAAGTATAGTAAATGTTCCTAAGATGGAAATCTTCTTGTACGGAGTCCGGGGCTCCATTCCTGCCCCCTTATCAAACGCGGAATACAGGGAGAAAGTAATTTCCATTTTGAGACTTGTCGCCAAGTCAGAGGGAAAAGCTTTCTCTTCTCCCGAAGAATGGTTTGATCAGTTACCTGAACCTCTAAATTATGTGGTCGGTGGAAATACTACCTGCGTTCGGATCATCGGTTCTTCTGGTGTGGAACTGGTTGTAGATTTGGGAACAGGCGCAAGAGTCCTAGGAGAGGACTTAGTCCGAGAAAAATTCGGGCAAGGAAAGGGAGAAGCCTCCGTATTTTTCACTCATACCCACTGGGATCATATACATGGGATCCCGTTTTTCAAACCTATGTATATTCCTGGAAATAAGTTCACCTTCTATTCTCCCCTGGAAGATCTTCCGGAAAGATTAAAATACCAACAAGAACCTAGATTTTTCCCAATCCATTTTGATCATTTCGGTTCTGAAAGAAATTTCCGCAGGCTCCAAAAGGGAGAAGTCCTGGAAATCGGTGGTGTTAAAATTGAATGGCTGGCTCTCAAACATCCGGGAGGCTCCATCGCTTACAAATTTACCGAAAATGGAAAAAGTTTTATTTTTGCCACCGATGCTGAATACAACGGAGAGGATTTTCCATTGATCCAGGAGCAAAAACCTTTCTTTAAAGGTGCGGATCTTTTGGTTTTGGACGCTCAATACACTCTGGACGAATCCTTCCAAAAATTCGACTGGGGCCATACTGCTTACACAATGGCGGTCAATTGTGCATCTTCCTGGGAGGTCAAAAAACTGGCTTTGACCCACCATGAACCCGCCTATTCTGACGAAATTTTAGCCATCATCTTGGATGACGCCAGAACCCATGCTGAAAATCTTGGAGCTAAGGACCTATCCATTGTACTGGCTAGAGAAGGAATGAAATTCAAACTCGTATGAATCTATTTAGCGAAGGAATTCACAGAGCTACAAAAACACTTTTGGTCTTAGCCTTACTGGGCGGTCTGTTTTTCGGATACATCATCGCAGAAGTAGACGAGGGGGGAGAACTTGCAATCTTGGCTTCTTACCAGCCAACTACCCCGACTCGTCTGTATGATATCAATGGTGTGGTGTATGCAGAGTTATATCGTCATAAACAGCAACTTCTAAAATACCAAGATATTCCTCCTCATGTAGTCCAAGCATTCCTTTCGGTAGAGGATAATAACTTTTTCAATCACTTCGGGATAGATTTCTCCGCAATCCTTCGCGCGGCGGCTGTCAATGTGATCTCTGGTAGGATCAAGCAGGGTGGATCCACTCTTACTCAACAGCTAGCTAAAACGGTTTTGAATAACAGGAAAAAATCCTTTATTCGTAAATTCGTGGAAGCACTGTTTACTCTTCAGATAGAACAAGAATATTCTAAAGAAGAAATATTAGAAATTTATTTTAACTTAATATATTTAGGTCATGGAACTACCGGTCTTGCGTCCGCAGCGGATGTTTATTTCCATAAGGATGTTTCGGACTTAGATGTGGCAGAAGCTGCACTTCTTGCAAGACTTCCTAAGGCTCCTGTAGATTATTCTCCTTATAAAAATCCTGCGGCTTCTAAAAGAGCTCACTTGGAAGTTCTAAAACTTATGGCTTCCCAGGGATTTGTTCCATCAGATAAGGTCCAGACCATTCATGATGAATTCTGGGAAAAATACTGGCCGATCGTAATTACTCAATCTCCTTCTCAATCTACATGGGGAACCAAGCTGAACAGAGCTCCCCATTTTACTGAATTCGTAAGACAGAGATTATTAAAGGAATTGGGAGAAGATAGGATCTATAGTGGTGGTCTCAAAATTTATACCACTCTGGATATTCGTAAGCAAGAGATCGCTCAGGATGAACTTCGTAAGGCTCTCAAAAAGCATGACGACCTGGTTTCTGGTGTTACTGTAAATTATGCGGGCGGTGCAGATCGAGGACTTGTTGGTCTTTATAATTTTATCGGTTCCTTATTCCCAGTGGCTCCTCCTTTCGTAAGCCGTTTAGACGATAAGGCAAATTTCAGAGTTGCACTCGAAAAAGAACTGATCGATTCCGCAGATGTGCTCAGTTTACTTCTTCCTGCGGATAATGAGTCCGCTGCATTTACAGAATTCCAGAAAAGAACTGCTGTCTTCGGCAAAAACCTTCACGTAGAAGGCGCTGCTATCACAATAGATCATACTAACGGTTATATAGAAACAATGGTCGGAGGTTATGAATTCACTCCTAAAAACCAATTCAACAGAGCGGTCCAGGCGAGAAGGCAGACTGGATCTTCTTTCAAACCATTTGTGTATGGTGCCGCAATCGCGGAACGTATCGTAGGTTCCGGAACTGGGATCATGGATGCGCCTTTGACCACTTTGACGGAAGAAGGAGAAGGTTGGTCCCCTCAGGATTTTGACGGGGACTTCCAAGGTATGGTTCCTCTTTCCAGAGCGCTTTCCATGTCCTTGAACATTGTTTCTGTGCAGGTATTCTTGAGAACTGGTGCGGATGCGGTTATAGATTTTGCTTCTCGCTTAACAAAGGCTGATAAGAGTAGATTTATGCCAAGCCCTGCGCTTGCACTCGGGATTGCTGAACTTTCTCCGTATGAAATGGCGGTCGGATATTCTATCATTGCGAATAAGGGAAGAAATGTGATCCCACTTTCTGTTCGATATGTGATCGATCAGTCAGGAAACGTAATTTATAATGAAGAGCTAAAAGTCAGGGAAGAATTAGACAAAGAAGCAGAAGATGGTTCCATTCAGATCATCAGCGAAGGAACCGCATATATTCTTCGTAAAATGTTGACCATGGTTGCCATGGGAGGGACTGCCGCAAACGGACTCCATTCTCCTGACCAAGGAAATTACAGAGGGGTCGCTGCAGGAAAAACAGGATCCACTTCTTCTTTTACAAATGCTTGGTACTGCGGATTCGATCCTAAATTGACGACTGTTATTTGGCTTGGATTTGATAAGAGTTCTATTTCACTCGGAAGAGGCCAGGCGGCCGGGGTTCTTGCAGTTCCTATTTGGGGAAAAATGTATCGTCGTTTCTATAACGGTGAAAATTATCCGACTTTCGAGAATGAGCATGGTCTGGATCCACAGCCTGAAGAAGTGCAAGGTGGAGGAACCTGTGCGTATAATGGATTGTCTCCTAAACCAGGAGTATGTCCTGTTACCCAGAACTTGACCTTAAAGCCAATTACTGTAGCAGGCGTGACAAAAGCTGTCCAGGCAAACCGCCAATGCGACGGAGATCGGGACCATCATAAGTCAATAGATTTCAGAGAATTCCTCCAATTGGAATACCAGATCAGCGACGAAGAGATCGGAAAAACAGACCGTAAGTTTAAACCGCAAGCAGACTAAAAATTTCCAGTCGCTTGCGCGAAAATTAGTCCAAAACACCGTTTTGACAAGAACGACTTTACAGAATATTTCCGCTTTCCGAAAGTGAAATGGAGGCGGTCCCGGAATGGGACGTATACACCGACCTCCGTAGGATCAAGATGTCGATAGAGATCAAGGTTCCCGAAATGGGTGAATCCATTACGGAAGCAACAATAGCAAACTGGGTAAAAAAAGAAGGCGAACGAGTAGAACAGGACGAGGTCCTGGTGGAATTGGAAACCGACAAGGTGACCATGGAGGTACCAGCCCCCTCGGCGGGAGTTCTCCAAAAAATTAACAAGAAACCGGGGGAGACGGTCAAGATCAAAGAAGTGATCGGAATCATTGACCCTTCTGCCTCTGCAAAAAGCACTCCTACTCCAAGCACTCCTTCCTCAACAAATACAGCACCAACTAACACGACTAACGCAGCGCAGAACGATACACTTCCTCCTGCAGTTCGCAAATTGATAGATGATAATGGATTAAATCCTGCTTCTATCTCTGGCTCCGGCAAGAACGGACAGATCACAAAAGAAGACGTGTTAAACGCAATTGCAAATAAACAGTCAGCACCTGCGGCCGCAGTTTCTGCGGCGCCGGCAGCGGCTAAGTCTGCTCCTTCTCCTGAAATTCCTAAAGCGGTTCCGGCTGCTTCTCGTAGTAATCTTCCAAGAGAAAATGTAGTACCTATGACTAAACTTCGCCAGACGATCGCAAATCGTTTGGTTGCGGCTCAACATAACGCAGCGCTTCTCACTACTTTTAACGAAGTGGATATGGGAGCCGTGATGGATCTCCGAGCTAAGTATAAGGACAAGTTCAAAGACGCTCACAATATCAATTTAGGATTTATGAGCTTCTTCACTAAGGCAGTGATCGGAGCCTTAAAATTTGTTCCTGCAATCAACGCTGAAATTCGCGGTACGGATCTAGTTTATAAAAACTATTTTGATATCGGTGTGGCTGTTGGAGGTCCAAAAGGTCTAGTAGTTCCGATTGTTCGTGACGCTGATCTTTTAAGTTTCGCTCAAGTAGAATCTGAAATCGCTCGCCTCGCAAATAAGGTGAAAGATGGAAAAATTGATCTTTCCGATATGGAAGGTGGAACATTCACCATCTCCAATGGAGGGATCTACGGATCCATGATGTCCACTCCTATCCTAAACCCACCTCAAAGTGGAATTTTAGGACTCCATAATATTGTGAAACGTGCAGTAGTAGTAAACGATCAGATTGTGATACGACCTATGATGTATGTTGCTCTTTCTTATGACCATAGGGTTGTAGATGGAAAAGAAGCGGTAACCTTCCTCGTAAAAGTAAAAGAAGCGATCGAAGATCCGACCCGCCTTCTTTTAGAAGTCTAAGGAATAGAAGGAATCATGGCGGAACAATACGACGTATTAGTAATCGGATCTGGACCCGGAGGTTATGTGGGCGCGATCCGATCGGCTCAACTCGGGCTCAAAACCGGGATCATCGAAAAAAGAAAAACCCTGGGAGGAACCTGCTTGAACGTAGGTTGTATTCCTTCCAAGGCACTTTTAGATTCTTCTGAAGAATATCATAAAGTTTTGCATAAGACTGATGTCCATGGGATCGGGGTTGGCAAAGTCACTCTGGACCTAAACAAACTCATGGAGCGAAAGAACACGATCGTTAAGGAAGTCACAGACGGTGTAGACTACTTAATGAAAAAGAACAAGATCACTCGTTATGAGGGTTTTGGTAAATTGCTTGGTGGTGGTCAGGTAGAAGTTGCTTTGGCTGACGGCAAAAAGGAAGTTCTAACTGCAAAACATATCGTTCTGGCGACAGGTTCTGTTCCAATCGATATTCCAAGCCTGCCCGTTGACGGAAAAACGATTATCACTTCCGACCATGCAATCGATCTAAGAACAGTTCCTAAAAAACTGGTCGTGATCGGTGCAGGAGTTATCGGCTTGGAGTTAGGTTCCGTATGGGGAAGACTCGGAGCAGAAGTAACTGTGGTGGAACTCCTACCAGGGCTTCTGCCTACAGTTGACAGATCTTTTGGCAGCTTATTGCAGAGAAGTTTAGAGTCCCAAGGTTTTAATTTCTTATTCGAACATAAGGTATTAGGAGCGACTGCTTCTAAATCAGGTGCTAAGGTAAAGATTGCTGCACCTGACGGAAAAGAATCAGAATTAGATGCAGACGTTGTGCTTGTTGCGGTTGGACGTAAACCATTCATTGATGGGATCGGATTAGAAGCAGCTGGGGTCCAGTTAACAGAAAGAAAAAGAATCAAAGTAGATTCTCATTTCCAAACTAGTGCAGCTGGTATCTACGCGATCGGTGATGTGATAGACGGTCCTATGCTTGCTCATAAGGCAGAAGAAGAAGGTGTTGCACTTGCTGAATTACTAGCAGGTCAATCCGGACATGTGAATTACGCGGCGGTTCCAAGCATTATCTATACCTGGCCTGAAATGGCTTGGGTTGGAAAAGGTGAAGAAGAACTTAAAGCTGCGGGTGTAGAATACAAAGTTGGTAAGTCATTATTCAAGCCGAATGCAAGAGCTAAGGCTATGAACGAAGCGGAAGGCCAAGTCAAAATTTTAGCAGATAAAAAAACGGATAAGGTATTGGGAGCGTTTGTATTCGGGCCTAGAGCTTCGGATATGATCGCAGAACTTGCGGTTGCAGTAGAGTTCGGTGCTTCTTCGGAAGATATAGCACGTTCCTTCCACGCGCATCCTACATTGTCCGAAGTCGTAAAAGAGGCCGCAATGGCCGTAGACAAGTGGGCGATTCACGCTTAGGGAGATCCGATCATGAAAATCGAACAATTGATGGCATTATACGGAGAGAACGGAGCATTACTCGAAGAACTTTACGAAAAGTTTAAGAAGGATCCGAACTCTCTGGACAAAGAATGGTCTCTGTTCTTTCAAGAAGTAGAGACTAACGGTGTATATTCTAATGGATCCAACGGAAATGGAAATGGCAACGGGAAATCAGCTGTTTCCACTTCCTTCACAGATGCTCAGGCAGGATCCATCAGAGAGATGGGGATTATCAACCTGTTAAACGCTTATCGTAGACAGGGACACTTAGCAGCAAAATTAGATCCTCTTGGAATTTCTCAACCGAATCGTAAATTTATCGAATCTAAATTAGGAAATTTAACTCCTGCGGATTTAGACACTGTAGTCGACACACAGAATCCTTCTCTGGGTCGTGCAAAACTGAAAGATGTTGTGGCTTGGTTTGAAAAAGCATATTGCAGCACTGTAGGTTACGAGCAATATTATCTTGTAAACGACGAAGAAAGAGAATGGCTCCAGCATCAGATCGAGTCTGCTGAATATCATGCACCTCTTCCTAAAAGTATTCGTCTGAGATTGTTCGAAAAATTATTCCAAGCGGATCATTTGGAAACATTCTTAGCTAAAAAATACGTAGGTAAAAAACGTTTCTCTCTCGAAGGGGGAGAAAGTATGATCCCTATGTTAGATACCATCATAGAAGAAGCAGGACGTTTCAAAATGGACGGACTAGTGATCGGTATGGCTCACAGGGGACGTTTGAACGTTCTCGTGAACGTGATCGAAAAACCTGCTTCATTAGTATTCGCTGAATTCGAAGAGAAGGCTGACGCAAGCGCTCAAAATTACGCGGACGTTAAGTATCACTTAGGATATTCTAATAGCAAAATGACCTCGAGTGGAAAGGAAGTAAAACTTTCTCTCGCATTCAACCCAAGTCACTTGGAAGCAGTGAACCCTGTGGTTACAGGTTCTGTTCGCGCTCGCCAAGAGCAATATGGGGATGAGGATCGTTCTAAATTTATGCCGATCACAATCCATGGTGACGCTGCATTTGCAGGACAGGGTGTTGTCGCAGAAACAATCAACCTAATGAACCTGGACGGTTATACTACTGGTGGAACTTTCCATATTGTGATCAATAACCAGATAGGATTCACCACTTTACCGAATGAATCCAGATCCACTTTGTACGCAACTGATCTTGCAAAAGGTTATCAAATCCCAATCGTTCACGTAAATGGGGATGATCCAGAAGCAGTCTACCGAGTAACCAAACTCGGAATGGAATACCGCCAAAAATTCAAAAAAGACTTTATTATAGATCTGATTTGTTACCGCAGATTGGGTCATAACGAAACAGACGAACCTGCATTCACTCAGCCTAAGATGTATTCCATCATCAAAAGTCATCTTCCAACCGCTCAGCTATATGAGAAAAAGTTGATAAATGACGGGGACATCACTGGTGAAGAGTTAGACTTCATTAAGAACGGTTCTGCTCAAGGTTTAGAGGATTCTTTCCAAAGAGCAAAAGAACAAGATATCAAGATGAAAGTGGATACCATGCAAGGTGTTTGGGCGAAATATTCCAAAGAACCTTTGGATAGTGGTACTGCTACTTCTCTACTTGCGGAACAAATTGATCGTATCGTAAAAGCGATTACTACAGTTCCTGAAGGTTTTACTCCGAACCCTAAATTAGTAAAACTACTGCAAAGCCGTAAGGAAATGGCAGAAGGCAAAGCTTCTTTAGATTACGGAATGGCGGAAGCTCTTTCTTTCGGTTCGATTTTGGAAAATGGATTTAGAGTTCGTCTTTCCGGTCAGGACAGCCAGCGTGGAACATTCTCTCATAGACATGCAGTTCTTGTGGATATCAACTCGGGAGCTAAATACGTAGGTCTAAATCATATTTCCGAAAAACAAGCCAGGGCAGAGGTTGTTAACTCTTCCTTATCTGAGTTTTCAGTGTTAGGTTTTGAATACGGTTATTCTCTTTCTGATCCAAGTGCACTCGTACTTTGGGAAGCTCAGTTCGGTGACTTTGCAAACAATACCCAAGTGATCTTTGACCAATTCCTTTCCAGCTCGGAAGTGAAATGGCAAAGGATGTCCGGCCTTGTGATTCTTCTTCCTCATGGATACGAAGGACAAGGACCTGAGCATAGTTCTGGTAGGATAGAAAGATTCCTACAACTATGTGCGGACAATAATATGCAGGTGGCAAATTGTACAAATGCTGCTCAGTATTTCCATTTGCTTCGTAGGCAGATACTGCGTAATTTCCGCAAACCTCTGATTATCTTCACTCCTAAATCCTTGTTACGTTTCCCTGGAGCACTTTCTCCGATAGACGATCTATTAAAAGGAGCGTTTAGAGAAGTTCTTCCGGATCAACCTGAGATCAAAGCGGATAAAGTAGAGAAGGTAGTGTTCAGCTTTGGAAAAGTATATTATGATCTTCTAAAATATAGAGAAGAGAATAAAGTGCAAAATACTGCGCTTATCCGAGTAGAACAGGTTTATCCTTTCCCTGCGAAAGAGATCCAAGAAGTCCTTAAAACTTACAAAAACGCTAAAACTTTTGTTTGGTGCCAAGAAGAGCCTAAAAATCAAGGAGCTTGGACATTTGTAAGAGATAGATTCGAAGATCTTCTTCCTAATGGAACAAAACTCAAATATGCCGGAAGAAAAGAATCTGCAAGCCCTGCTGCAGGACATATGAAAGTTCATACAAAAGAGCAGGAACAACTGGTTTCAGACGCTTACACTGTCTGAAACTTGAGTGTCGAATAACGTGGGAGAACCCGTCCTATTAGCATTAGTCTTTGCGGACCGGGTTATCTCGGAAGACAATGGGAAAAAGGGTATAATAGGGACTTTTACAAAGTTCTTTACCGGACAATTTCCCGTAGTCTTTCCTCCTTGGGGAATATATGTATGTGTCACAAATCTTTCCCCAGGAGATCATGAGTTTTCTCTAGAATTAGAACATGCAGATTCTGGTGAAAAAGTAATAGGAGTCGGAGGAAATATCCGCGTAAATAACGGCTCCGAACCAGTTGAAATTGGTATCCCTATCCCCCATGCCGTTTTTCCAAAAGAAGGACGTTATATTCTACTTTTTAAAGTAGGAAAGGAAATCGTGGGAAGTCGCCCTCTCTGGGTAGATAAATTAAATCCTCCTGTTTAACCCTCCTTTTGGAGAATCCAAATACTTTGGGAATTCCTTCGTTTTCTTGTACGAATAGATAATAATTTTTTTCCAATATTCATCTTTTGAAATAGGCTTGCCTTGGGACTTTTTTCCAAGTATTCTACCTGTCTCTAATATACGAATTTATTATATATTATGACGACGCCTGCGGAAAAAGACATCACATTCGAAAAGGCTTTGAAGGATGCAAAGCTGATCGAGGCCAGATTTAAAGGCCTTCTAGAATCTTTACCTGATTCTATCGTTATGGTAAACGATTCAGGAAGTATAGTATTCGTAAATGAACAGGCTCTTAGAATGTTTGATTATACATTAAAGGAGCTATTGGGGCAGCCTATAGAGATTCTTCTTCCTGATAGATTCAGGAAAAACCATATTTCACATCGTAATCATTATTTCACAATGCCAAGAACAAGATCAATGGGCGTTGGTTCGGAACTTTTTGGTAGGAAATCCAATGGAACCGAATTCCCGGTAGAGATTAGTTTAAGTCCTTACCGAACAGAAGAAACAACATTGGTATTGAGCGCCATCCGTGACATTAGAGAAAGGATTAAAGCGGAAGCTAAGTTCAGAGGACTTCTTGAGTCCGCTCCTGACGCAGTCGTGATCGTAAATCGGGACGGAAATATAGTCCTAATCAATTCCCAAGCAGAAAAATTATTCGGATACCCTAGGGAAGAATTGCTGTATAAGCCGGTGGAAGTTCTGGTACCGGAAAGATTCAGGTCCAATCATACCGGCAATAGGATCGGTTTTTTCAAGGATCCAAAAGTTCGAGGAATGGGAAGCGGGCTAGAACTATATGGACTTAAGAAAAACGGATTAGAATTCCCTGTAGAGATAAGTTTAAGTCCTTTAGAAACGGAAGAAGGTATGCTGGTTTCTAGTTCTATTCGTGATATCACTGAAAGAAAACAACAAGAGGAATTCAGAAGAGCTGCATTAGAAGAACAGAATGAAAGAATGAAGGAAACTGCCAGATTAAAAAGCGAATTCCTGGCGAACATGTCACATGAGCTAAGAACTCCTTTGAATGGAATTATAGGTTTCTCCGAATTACTTTCCGACGAAAGGCCAGGACCATTAAATGGAAAACAAAAAGAATACTTAACAGATATTTTAAATAGCGCGAATCATCTTTTGAAATTGATCAATGATGTCCTGGATCTCGCAAAAGTAGAATCAGGAAAGATGGAATTATTTCTGGAAACATTCTCCTTATCCAACGCAATCAAAGAAGTTTCATCCATTATTCGCCCTTTATTAAGAAAGAAGAAGATCAACTTTTTAGTAAAAGTAGAGGACTCTGTGGACTCAGTGACATGGGATCCCCAAAAAATTAAACAGATACTATACAATCTTTTATCCAATGCCGTAAAATTCAGCAATGAAACTGGCAATATTAAAGTGAATATGGAGGCAGAAGGCAAAGATTTTATCCGAATGAAATTCGAAGACGAGGGGATCGGAATAGATGAAAAGGACATTACGCGGATTTTTGAGGAATTTCAACAAATAGATAGCGGCGCAAATCGGCAATTCCAGGGAACGGGGTTAGGTCTTGCTCTAACAAAAAGGATAGTGGAATTAATGAACGGAACTATAAAAGTAGAAAGTGTGTTGGGCAAAGGATCAATTTTCACTATAATACTTCCTAGGAATATTTTGAACGGAAAATAATATGCCTCCTAAGGTTTTGGTAGTAGATGATAATATCGTAAATCTCAAATTGATTTGCGAATTATTGGAATTAGATGAGTATGAAGTTTTAAAAGCAGGGAATGCAGAAGAGGCACTTCAGATCATTGATAATTTTCCTTTGGATCTGATCCTCATGGACATAGAATTACCTGGAATAGATGGACTTACGCTTACTAGACAGTTAAAGGAAAGAGAGGATACGAAAAATATACCAATCATAGCCGTCACCGCTTTTGCAATGAAGGGAGATGCTCAAAAAGCTTACAGCGTAGGTTGCGATGGCTATATTACAAAACCAATCGATACTAGAAAATTTACCGATCAAATTAACGGTTTTATCAAGGGATTAAACCCATGATCCAAAAGAATTTTTTCGTCCCCTATCAATATAGAGTCTTTTATCTGACTCAAATTTTATGCTGATTCTAGTCGTAGACGACAGTTACCAAAACCGGAAATTAATTTCAGCTCAGCTGGAAAATGGATCTAGGCAAATCTATACAGCTTCTAACGGCATCGAGGCCTTAGAGATTTTAGAGAATACTGAAGTAGATCTGATTATTTCTGATATCCTAATGCCTCAAATGGATGGATACCAATTCTGTTCCCAGGTAAGACAGAATGAGAAATTCAAACATATTCCTATTATAATATATACTGCTACTTATACTTCTGACTCAGATGAAAAACTTTCTTTCGATCTTGGTGCGGACGCATTTTTGAAAAAGCCAGCGGGCATTAAAATTCTGGAGGAAACTGTCGCTAAGTTGATCGGTCAACCTAGAGCTGAGCGTAACATCAAAAAATTGGTGATGGATTCCGGACCACTTCGACAGTACAATCATAGATTAGTAGAGAAGTTAGAGGAGAAAAATTTCGAACTTCTAAAAAGAAGTGAAGAGTTAGGTTATGAAATAGAAGAAAGAATTAGGGCTGAAAGGTTAAATAGAGAAGGCGAAAAGCTATTCAGAGAACTTACAGATGCGATCCATGAAGTGTTTTGGATGACCAGTCTTTCTAAAAATGAGATCGTTTATATCAGTCAGGGGTACGAACAAATTTGGGGAAGAACTAGGCAAAGTCTTTTGGAAAATCCAATCTCTTGGATTGAATCTATCCATCCGGATGATAGGGATAGAGTGATGGATAGTGCTAGAACAAGGCAGGTGGCAGGAGAATATAGAGAAGAATACAGGATCGTTCGTCCTGACGGGGAGATCAGATGGATCCGGGATAAAGCATTTCCTGTTAAAAATGAAAAAGGGGATACAATCAGAGTTGCTGGGATTGCCGAAGATATCACAGAATTTAAACTGAAAGAAACTCAATTAAAAGATGCTGAGAAAAAGAGAGTAGAACTGGAGCAACAGCTGATTCAAGCCCAAAAACTGGAAAGTTTGGGAACGTTAGCGAGTGGGATTGCTCACGATTTTAATAATATACTTTCTATCATCATGGGGCATACCTCAGTAATAGAAAGTAATCGAAATAATCCTGAAAAGTTTTCACAACATATTTCCGCATTACATATAGCTACTCAGAGAGGAGCCTCCTTGGTTAGGCAACTTCTTACTTTTGCCAGAAAGGCAGAGTTTAATCTGGAGCTTACTCAATTAAACGATATCATATTAGAGATCAGTAAATTAATTTCTCAAACTTTCCCTAAAAATATCAGGCTTTTCACATATTTCCAAGAAAATCTTCCTATGGTCCAGGTGGATGCAAACCAAATCCATCAAGTTTTATTAAATCTATGTGTGAATGCTCGAGATGCCATGCAAGATGGTGGGGTTTTGACAATAGAGACAACTCTAACTGCTTCTGAAAATATAAAGATGGGATATTCCAAGAGCTTCGCAGAAAAATATGTAATACTTCGGATCTCTGACTCAGGCAGTGGGATGAGTGAAAAAACCAGACAAAGAATTTTTGAACCGTTCTTTACTACTAAGGATATTGGAAAAGGGACGGGTCTTGGGCTTGCATTGGCATATAGTGTAATCGATAATCACAAAGGTTGGATCGAAGTAGATTCTGAATTGGGCAAAGGCACTACTTTCTTTGTTTACTTACCTGTGCCTAACGAAAAGCCGAAAGTTACAATACAACCTAATCATTCTGAATCGGAATCTTTGGGGGGCAATGAAGGTATACTTGTAATCGAAGATGAAGAGCTTCTCCGAAACATGTTGGCAGATCTGTTAAGTTCTAAAGGATATAAAGTGCATTTGGCTATAGATGGAGAAGATGGTGTAGAAAAATTCCTGCTTCGACATTCTGAAATCCAATTGGTGCTTACTGATTCAGGCCTACCTAAGTTTGGAGGAGGAGAAGTAATCAAGAGGATCAGAGCCATTCATAGTTCTGTCAAAATCCTTCTTGCAAGTGGGTTTATGGATCCCGAATTAAAACTTTCCTTAAAAGATTTTGGTGTGAGTTATTTTATCCAAAAGCCTTATTTGGGCACTGAGATACTTTCCTGCATTCGTTCGGCTTTGGATCAAAAGTAAAGTTTATCTAGCTCTGTTGGGTGCTTTTCCTAATAGGAATATCTCACTTAATTTTATCTTATATAAGAAATAAAATATTGATCCGTGTAGCGATCGCTACAGTGTTGGTTTTAATTTAAGTGAAAAAGAGAAACGAAAATGAGCCATGCACGTCTTTTGCCGGTCCTAACCTGGAGGCTTGAGCTATTTACCCATACTGTTCCTGTACCCTTTGCTGTATATTTTTCTGCGGTTACGGGTTCTTTGTATTCTTTAGAAGAATATCTATCCATGGGAGTGGCTGCTACGATAGCCGCTACAGCAATGCTTTTAGGTGCCTTCTATCTTAGGTATATAAGATTAAAAAAAGCATCTTATTTAGAAGATAGAAGTTCTATCGATCCAAACCTTCTTTCTTCTGCAAAATCCATTTATATTACTCAGCCTATCTATGAGTCATTCGTTATTGTAGGCCGTTGGTTTTTCGGAGTGCTTCTTGCTCATCTAATCGTTTATTTGATCGTGGGGTACAGACCTAATCTGATCGCAACTATTCCTGCGCTGTATTTGGGGATCATTCCTATTTCGTTTATTAGTTATTTGTTTATTACTGAATACTCTGTTCGGCCCGCTTTGAGTAGGAATAAGTTCAGAGAAGTTGAGGCTAAGACCAGATTATTTTTTCCTTATTCCAAACGATTGCTCGTAGTAGTTATGGCAATGATCTCTATGCCATTCAGTCTTTTAGGTTACATGTTATATGCAACTGTGGATGGACGTATTCGTCTGGAAAATCCTCTTCTGCACTTAGCAATCATGGCACTCTTATTTTCCGTTCCTTTGATATTTACTGCTTGGATAGTTACTGAGGCGATACGATCCAGACTATCTTCCGTAACAGGATTTTTAGAAGAAGTAGGAGAAGGTAATTTTGGTCTTAAAATCTCTCCTTCTTCCTTGGATGAGTTCGGTAAACAAGAACAAAGAATTGGTAAAGTTGTAGAAAGATTAAGAGGTCTTTATGAAGAGATTCAATCCTTGAATGAAGGTTTGGAATCCAAGGTAGAAGAAAGGACCAAACAGTTAAAGGAAACTGCAGATGAGCTTGGAAAAAGTCTGGATGAGATCCATAAACTGAAACTCAGTCAGGACGGAGATTATTTTCTAACTTCTCTTCTTACAGAACCTCTTCATTCCATTCAGTTGCAGGATTCTGAATATTCTTTTCGGTCTTTGACTGTTCAGAAGAAAAAATTTAATTATAAACAGAAAGAAAGGCAGATTGGTGGAGACATTTCTCTGGCACATTCTATTCGTCTAAGAGGTAAACCATATATCGCATTTGTGAACGCGGACGCTATGGGTAAATCCTTACAAGGTGCAGTGGGGGCTATCATCTTGGGTTCTATTTCCAGATCCATGATTGAAAGAACTCCGGCTTTATACCGAAATGTTTGGCCTGAGAGGTGGTTAAAGAACTGGTTTATAGAATTACAAAAAGTTTTCGAAGCGTTCGACGGTTCGTTAATGGCGTCCGGTTTTTTAGGATTATTGGATGAGTCCAGAGGGGTTCTATATTATATAAATTGCGAGCATCCTTCTCCTGTTTTGTATCGAGATGAGACTACTATGTTCTTGGAGCCTAAGGAGAAATATTTTAAAATAGGGCATTCCGGTATTGGGCGTAATGTTCATATTGAGGTATTTCAATTAAGATCTGGAGACGTTTTATTCTCCGGATCGGATGGAAGAGATGATCTTTTGATTAAATCTGAGATTGATCCAGATGATTCCAGGTTTTTAGAAATTGTAGGAAGAGCAAAAGGAGATCTGGACCTTACTTATGAATTGATCTTGCAAGAAGGAGAGATAACAGACGATCTTTCTCTTCTTCGGATAGAAGCGCCTAAGAAAAGTTTAACATCTTCTGAAATTTTACTCAAAGAGTCGGATCCTGAAAAGAAGAATGGAAACCAAAAGACAGTTTCTCTTCAGGAATGTAGAAGGCTTGCATTAGAATATTCTTCCGGTAAAAAATATGCAAAGGCGGGAGAGCTTGGCCTGAAGTATGTGCAGAGACGTCCTACGGATACGGAATTTCTTTTTACTGTAAGTAAACTTCTTCGCAAGTCCGGTAAGATTGTATTGTCTATCGACTTAGGAGAAAGATATCGGATGAGAAATCCTGTAGATTCGGATAATCTTCTGCATCTTGCAGAAATGTATGCATCTAAAAGTAGATTGGAAAGATCCTTCCAGCTTTTAGCAGAAGCAACCGCTATTTCTCCAGAACATCCGAGAGCTAAAAAACTTTCAGAATTTTTAATAGAGAAAACGGCTCAAATTTCAGAGTCCAGTGAGGACAGAAGAATATTGAGATGAGATAATATCTTGACTTTAAATTTTTAGTGCTTAATTTGTCGGGGTTATTAATTGGAAGTTTGGGATTATGCAATATATAAAACGGTCTCTGCTTATATTCTTATTTTTGAGTATTCTGAGCGGATGTGATGTTGTTCCTTTTAACATGTTCAAACCTGTGAGTCCGCCGGATTACTGTTTAGGCTCAAAGCTTACAGTTTATGTTCTCTGTGCAAATAAACCTACTGGCATGACTCCAGCTGACGAAGAGCATTATTATGCGTTTTGTTTAGGTGGATTGAAAAATATGGATGATGTTTGTAATAAAGGAAAAGAGCCATAATTAGGATCTTGAGGCAATATTATTTTAATTTCAGCTTACGGATCTCTTCTCCTATAGAGATGGTTTTATATTCTATCCTTTCTTCTTTGTGATAGAGTAAAGCCTCGATTGAATTTGTCTTAGGGAAATATTTTTGTATCTCTGAAAGTTTGATCCGGATGGTATTTGATTGTAGGATTTGATTTACGAATTCCGTATTTTCAGCTCGTAAGATGAGTTGTAGTTCCTTCGGATCAAAGTCTCGAATCTTTTCGGATTTTATAATATTCTCCGAAAGTGTTACTTCTTCTTTTTTTCTGGAAATGGTTCGAAATGGGATTGTAGTCCATTCGAAAAGAGCTCCTATATCAGCAAACATTCCGAGTATGTATCTGTTCCAGGGTTTGTCATCATTGTCCAGTTGTCTGTATCCGTCTGTCTTCTTATAATCGTAATGTACGATCTTAGTTTCTAAGGTTTTCTTTTTTTCTAACGTTTCTTGGAAGGAAGCACCTTCTATTTTTAATACCAATTCGAAGTTTTGGAATTCGTAGTCAATTTTCCCTTTCTTGGAAAGTATCCCTTCTTCTTTTTTATCTAATAAACGAGAATCGATGGTTTCTTGTTTGTATGGAAAGACTGTAAAACAGTTTAGAAAAGTTATCAATATGGCAATGTAACTTTTTGAGTAAAGAAGGCGTAGATTAAATGAGCTCAAGTGGATATGTTATTTGGAGAGTTCTATGGAATGTTAAAACGATCTTTTATTGCGAAATTGAAATTTATATGAGTATTGTCGACCGCAATATAATCTCCTTCTTTTCTTATATGATAAGGATCCCTTTCTGAAACAATTTGCCAATCCTCATTAACTTTCCTATATTTACCATTTTTCGGAAATTTCGCATTTAGATCAGAGTTTTTTATTCTCCCTTTTGTTAAGACAATGCAAAGATTATTTGGTAATGTTCTTACTACCAATCCGAGATGACCATCTCTATCGGATTGATACGGATATATTAAACCATCTTCGAAATTGTACTTCACGTAATCTCCGACAGATATCGTGCTTAATCGTCTGAGGATTAGAATCCTTTGAGATTCGTTTGAATCAAATTCAGTTAAAAATTTTCTTTGATTATCGCCTTCTACTATGCCAACAATTCCCTCTAATGAATCGGTTAGAGATTTAATGTTATTTTCATAAATTTTCCCAATCTCTTTTTTAATCCAATTTTCTCTTTTTCGTTGAACGAATGCTATCCATTTGCCGAAAACTGCATCAAAAATTGGCCAAATGCTTCCTATGAGGATCGATATTAAGAAGATTCCTATTATAGAAGAAATACTGAAGTTTTTTCCAATTTCTTCAATTATTGTTTCATTGCCTTTAGGGATATATTGATCATTTAGATAAAGGAAGAGTTTTAGAATATCTCCAGTATGAACATATACGGAAATAATTATAAACCAAGAAAGAACAGGATGTTGAAATCGTTCACTAAATGGTTTTAATAAATTTTTAAATATTTCATCTTTCACGTTTGGAGTAATTGGGTCTTCCATTTTTATAAAATGCTCAAATGTTTTCTGATTAGTCAATGAACATAGAATTGATATTTTGATTTTTAGGTTATTCGTTATTTGAGTTAATAGCCGAAAGATCTAAACCTATTCACTGAAATAAAGGTACCATTCCATAAGCGGACTCGAATGCATCTGCTTGTTCTTCGCAGGCCCAAAGTTCCAGGCTTTTATCATAATTCTGATTTGTAGTTAAGGTAAAGATTGCCTGATTTTTTCGAACCTGGCATTTAACTGTTTCGATCAGTCCTTGTCTGTTCCGATTGCATGCACTTGCGATCCTTAAAATTGCGGAAAGTTTTTCGACTGTTTCCTGTTCTCTTGGGCCGACCCTTTGAAATTCCCTATGTTTAGATTTAGGAGCGCTTTTACGATGGTATCTAGCTGTGAGTGCGATTATCTCTATTTCTCCCCAAGTAAAACCAAGCATTGCTTCCGAGTTTCGGATCAGATAATAACTATGTTTATGATAGGCAGAATGTGAAATAAATAGTCCCACTTCATGGAGCAAAGAAGAAGCTTCTAAATATTCTCTTTCTTCTTTTCCTAAACGATGTATGGACTGAAGTTGATCGAATATGTCCAGAGACAGTTTGGCCACATGCCGGGCGTATTCTTGGTCCCTTGTGTAAGAAACTAGAAGATTTAGGATAGATTTTTGGCGGATATCGTCCAGATGTCTGGAATGTTCCAAGTCCTGGAAATGTTCCCATTTTCGGATAGTATCATAGATAATTCCTTCTCTAAGGGCGAACTCAGATACGGTCATATTCGGAAGATCCAATAATTGGAATAATTCATCTAAGATGAGCATTCCACCTACGATGATATCGGAACGTTTGGAATCGAAGCCGGGTATCTTGCTTCTCTTTTTGGAAGTGTCCGCCTCTAGGATCATATTCCTAGCTTTTTTGAATTCAGCGGATTGGAATGTATAATGGTTGAGTGGCCTTTCTTCTAGATCCCCCTCGAATGCGCGGATAATGCCTGCAGTGGCCTGGACTGTTCCGGATGAACCGATGATCATTTCCGGTTTCAGATCTCGGATGATTTTTCTAAAAGGAAGAATGATCTCTTCCACATAGAGTTTACATTTTCGTATCTGAGAAGAATCCAAGGTCTCTGATTTTAGGAATTTTTCGGTGAGTCGGATTGCTCCCAATTTGAAACTTTTGGAGAATAGAATGTCTCCTCTATAACCCACTAAAACTTCGGTGCTTCCTCCGCCTATATCCACAAGTAGTACTTTTTTATCGAATACTGGAAGTCCTTGTAGGACGCCGAAATAGATGAGTCGGGCTTCTTCGTATCCGCTGATCACATCGATTTTAATGCCTGCTTCTTTTAAGGCGGCTGCCTGGAATTCTGCACGATTGGAAGCTTCTCTCATTGCAGATGTGGCGACTGCTCTGATCTCTGCCTTTGAGTTATCCGCAAGCATCTTAAAACGCTTCAAACACTCGATTGCACGCCTAAATGCGGGAGGATCGATCTCTCCTCCTTCTTCCAAACCGCTTCCGAGACGAACGTTCTCCTTCTCTCTGGCGATAGCTTCAAAGGTCCCGTTTTCACGGACCCGGACGATAATCATGTGAAAGGAGTTTGTGCCTAGATCGATGGCAGCTAGGGTGTTTTCCCGGACCATAAGTTCCCCAATATTATGGAGGTAGCGATGGGTTCCAATTTGTTTTTCGTTTTTTTTGTTTTGGAATTGCCGGTAAGGATCGGGCAGGAAATATTGAATTGGATCGCGCCCGTAAAATCCTAGAGATTTTCGCGGATGTTGCAGATAATAAATAAGATCAACCAGCCTTCTGGCAGCAAAGGATAGAAATGATATTCGATAAGCTATACGGATTATTTTCCAACGATATGGGAATCGACCTCGGAACCGCAAACACTCTCGTCCATGTAAAAGGGCAAGGTATCGTTCTTTCCGAGCCTTCCGTAGTAGCGGTCCACGCAGCTACGGGCAAAGTGCTCGCAGTAGGCCAGGAAGCTAAGAGAATGTTGGGACGTACTCCCGGCGAGATCGTAGCTATTCGCCCTATGAAAGACGGGGTGATCGCGGACTTCGAAACAGTCGAAAAAATGATCCGCTACTTCATTGCAAAAGTTCATAATAGAACTACTTTCGTAAAACCAAGGATCGTGATTGGAGTTCCTTCCGGTATCACTGAGGTGGAAAGACGTGCGGTTCGTGAATCCGCAGAACAAGCAGGTGCACGTGAGATCTTCCTGATCGATGAGGCATTGGCTGCTGCGATCGGTGCAAATATTCCGATCAACGAACCTGCAGGTAACATGATCGTGGATATCGGTGGTGGAACTACTGAGATCGCTGTGATCTCTCTTGGTGGTATGGTGATCGCTGAGTCCATCAGAACCGGTGGTGACGAATTCGACGATGCAATCATCAAATATTTAAGAAACCAATACAACCTGGTTGTTGGGGAAAGAACCGCAGAAGATATCAAACTTACTATCGGTAACGCTTACCCTGAGAAAAAAACCGAGACCATGGAAGTAAAAGGTAGAGATGCAATTTCCGGATTACCTCGTACTCTTGAATTAGAATCCAACGAGATCCGTAAGGCTCTTAAAGAACCAACCGACGAAATTTTAGACGGAATCAAAAGAGTTCTGGAAAGAACTCCTCCTGAACTTGCTTCGGATATCGTAGAAAGAGGGATCGTTCTCACTGGAGGAGGATGTCTTCTTCGCGGATTAGAAACTTATCTTTCTAAAGAAACCGGTGTGCCTGTGTTCAGAGCGGAAAACCCTCTGACTTGTGTGGTACTTGGAACCGGAAAATTCTTGGACGAAGTTAAGTATCTGAAACCAGGGATCCGTTAATTCGGATCTCGGTCTCCGGTTGATGCTCAGCGTCCGATACGGAATTTTTTATGCTTTGGCTTCAAGTTAATAAAAGTAAGGAAACTGTTTCCCTTTTATTCTGTATTGTATTCTCTCTTCTGTCCCTGACTTTTAAGAGTAATGTTTTAGTTAGAGGGATAGCAAGTTTTCAGAGAGTAGGAGATTCTGTCTCCGGTTCGATCGACGGAGTGGGTTCCTTTTTTAAAGGGGCTTATACTAAATTAGAATCTTTTGAAGCGGTTCGTCAGGAAAGAGATGCCTGCGTTGCTGCAATAGATGATTATAAACTTCTTCCCCAAGATCTGGAAAGAGTCAGCAGAGAAAACGAAAGTCTCAGAAGAGAATTACGTTTTAATACTAAACAAAAATATTCTACAGTTAAAGCGGAAGTTCTTTCCGTTCGTTTGAATTCAATCTATCGTACTATAATTATAGACAAAGGTTCCGAAGCAGGGATCAAACCTTATATGCCTGTCACTGCGAGGGCGGTGAATCAAAAAGGTGAAATTATAGAAGCTCTAGTTGGAAAGGTGATCGCGGTCACAGGTGGATCCGCGGTAGTTCAACCTATCATCAATTCCAATTATAATATGGGTGTTTCCATTCCGGAAAGTAATCTTTGGGCTACTCTTTCTGGAAACTCCGGAAGAGGAATGGAAGCATTAATGAATTATATAGATAGTGGTATCATTATCGATCCAAGGATTTTTGGAGATTATCCAATGGGTCCAAGCGAGATGATCCAATACACTGAGTCTTTAAGTAAGATTGGAAAACCAGTATATAGTTCAGGTTCTTCCGGAATGTTCCCACCAGGAATTCCTGTGGGTATAATTACGGAAGAAGGTCCGCGCAACGGAAGTTTTAAAACTGCATTCTTGAAACCTTTTGTTCGTTTCGATATGTTAGAGTCTGTTACTATTCTAATGAAACTTCCTGAAAAATGGGCGGAGACTTGGCCGGAAGGACAAAATATCAATATTGAAAATCCTTATTTTGGTGAATTAAATTATCCTAAAGAAGAAAGAGAGCCTAAGGTTCCAACTCCTGTTGGAAACAAACCTGTAGAAACTCCTAAACCTCCAAAGCCGGAAGGTAATGGATCCGGATTCTCCGACGAGGAAACAAACTGATGATTTTAGAATATATAGTCATTGGCGCCGGGATTTTGATCTCACATTTCTTGAATGGAACAAATCTATTCGAGATTTCCGGATTTAAACCTGACTTTATGGTGATCTTCGTTTTGTTCTTTGCTCTCCGTAGGGGAACAATGGCTGGGATCTGGATCGGATTTTTCGGCGGATTGCTTTCGGATTCAGGTTTGGGTGGAGAGATTGTAGGGAATGTAGTTACCTACAAAATAGGACTTCACTCTCTTGCATTTTGTGTCATGGGATATATTGTAGGAAAGTTCGCAAGACCTGCGTATCATGAAAATCAGATTTCTATAATGTTGTATTCTCTGGTTGTTACTTTGATTTCCAGGATCGCATCTGATGGGTTATTCCGATTATTCTTTCATGAAAATTTAAACTATTCCATCATCAGTACCTCTATCTTTAACGCAGCAATCGCTCCTATATTCTTTTGGATCTTGGGAAAATTATACAGATTGGAGCAGGCGGAAGGCTAAAATGTTGGGGGGAGGAGGATCTTCTTCAGCCACGGAGTTTAGGCTCGAACGTAGTTTCAGGCTTAGGCTCTACATGTTTTCCGGGCTAGTTGCGTTTGCATTAATAGCATTCGTAATCCAACTATTTAATCTTCAGATCATACAAGGAACGGATAACTCATTAAAGGCAGAGAAGTTTGTTCGAAAAAGTGAGACCATCCCTGCTGCCAGGGGGGAAATGTTTGATAGAAACTTTCTCACTCCTGAGACATCAATGGCGCTTGTTTCCAATTACTCCAGTTTGGACGCAGTATTAAATACTTCTCTTCTCAAATACGACCCTACTAAGGTTAAGAATTTCTTACAGGAATTCGCAAGAACTCTTTCTATTCCAATGTCCTATTATGAAGAGGACTTGCTTGAGCCTAAATTTTCCAAAAAGATTAAAACTAAAAAACCGTTCGTACTCTTAGAAGCTATCTCCAAGGCTCAACAAGAACGTATATCAGTTTTTGATAATATATCAAAGTATGTAATCTTAGTTCCTTCTCCTAGACGGATCTATAAGATGGGTCCTGCGCTCGCGCATGTGACCGGGTATATAGGTAAACCTAGTAAAACGGACCTTCTTACCCGCGAAATTAAATCTTACCAGTGGCTTGGGAAGGATGGGTTGGAGCTCCAATATGATTCTCGTCTTCGAGGAACAGACGGATTCCGTATCCAGAAAAGAAGTTCCGAAGGGAATATTGAAGAAGAACGGGTTGTAGAACATTCTACTCCTGGAAACAACCTAGTTCTTACTATAGACAAAGATATTCAACTTGCTGCATATAAGGCTTTAAAAGGTGCCAGAGGAACTGCAATTGCAATGCGTCCTTCCACTGGAGAAATTTTGGCGATGGCTTCTAATCCAAGCTATGATCCGAATGTTCTCTCCGGAAAAAGTAGATCCGAAAGAACCGCACATTATAAGAGAGTGGATGCAAACGGCGGATTTTTAAATCTTGCGATCCAATCTAAATTCCCGCCGGCTTCTACGTATAAAACGTTAGTAGCGCTAGCTGCCTTGGAAAGTGGGCACAAGGTGGATTATACTCCTGAAACTAGTTACCAATGTAATGGTAGTTATACTTTAAAATCTACATTCGCTGGTGTTCCCGACCAAGTATTCTATTGTTGGGAGAAGGGAGGGCATGGTACGAATGACCTAGCTCATGCGCTTCAAAAATCATGTTCAGTATATTTTTATAACCTAGGATATAAGCTCGGTTCTGATCCTATCTTGACTTATTCTCGCTTATTCTTGCTGGATCAAAAATCCAAAGTGGATCTTCCCGGAGAGATTGCAGGTCAGGTTCCTTCTCCTGCATGGAAAAAAAGAGTTTATGGAACCAGATGGTTTGATGGAGATACGATCAACCTTTCTATCGGACAAGGATTCATGTCCGTTACACCGCTTTCTATGACATTATTCTATGCGGGACTTTTGAATAAAGGGCAAATCTATCAGCCGTACATAGTAAACGAAATTAGGGATCCACTAGATAACTCAATTATAAACAGAACAGATCCTCAGAGGCTGAGTGATATTCCGATCCAATCTTCCACGGTCGAGGCAATTAAAACTGGACTTAGATTGGTTGTTAAGAATGGAACAGCCGCGTTCGTATTGAATAAGCCTGGTCTTCCTGATATTGCAGGAAAAACAGGAACTGCCCAAACAAGAAGAAGAGGATCTTCAGGATCCAACCACGCTTGGTTTATAGGATATGCACCTGCAAATGCTCCAGTCAGCGAACAAGTATTAGTCGCTGTATTCGTAGAATATGGAGTGGGCGGAGCTGCAGGAGCAGCACCTGTAGCAAGAGAAATGTTTAGAGCCGCTTTCCCTCCTGGAAGTTTCAAAAGAACTGCTGAGATACCTGAAACAGCCCCTGCGGCGCCGGAGAATTTACAATGATGTCGGATCGTTCCATAGATAGGATTGACTACTTTTTAGTCGGCTCTGTCCTCATCATGATGATTTGTAGTGTTCTCACTTTATACTCTCAAGAATACAATTTTGACGATCCTAGTATCGGCCTTATGGGCCATAAATGGTTTAAACAGCTCTTATTCTATTTAGGCGGCTTAGTGATTATGTGGTTCGTGTCTCGGATCAATTACCAATTGATCGGAGCTTACGCATTATTCATCTATGGCTTTGCTATTCTATTATTAGCACTAACGCTCGTTAAATGGATTGGGTATCTTCCTTCCAGTCGGGGGGCAAGATCTTGGATCAAGATTGGACCGTTCTTATTGCAGGCATCGGAGTTTGCAAAACTCGCAACAGTGATCTTGCTTGGTCAGTATTTAGTCTTAAAAGAAAAAGAAATGAAGAAGTTAGTGGTACTAGTGATTCCATTCGGGATCGTACTATTGCCAATGGCTTTGATACTTTTACAACCTGACTTCGGGACAGCAGTCTCCTTCTTACCAATCTTATTCACAATGTTGTTCTTGGGAGGAGCTGATTATTTTCACATTGGTTCCTTCATTACATTCGGAGGAATCTCGCTTGTTCTTCCTATGTATGTAGAATATTCTAAACTTACATTACTAAATGATATTCTTGCATTCTTACAAAGAACCGGAAAAACGGACCTTCTATCAGTAGTGAACCGATTGGGTGGAAAAACCTGGCAGGTATTAGATGGAAAAGAAGTGGCAGGGGCAAATCTAACTCCCAAAACAATTACAGCACTGAGAGAAGTATTCGATCAAGTAATCGATTTAGAAGGAAGTTTTATATTTAAGATACTCTCTAATCAAGGGTTATTGATAGGGGTAGGCGCTACACTCATCATATTCAGTATCATAATGATATTGCTTAGAGTTGCGAGAGGAAGCAAAACATTACGTTCTTATTATATTCCTCTTGGGATCTTGGGGATAAGTTTGATCTCTGCAGTAGTCGTGATGAAGACTGTTCCTTTTCGTGAAAACCAGGTCATCCGATTGACAGCATTTTTAAATCCAGATGAGTTCAAACAAGATGCCGGATACCAGCTCAGAGCTTCTAAACCCGCAGTGGGATCCGGAAAATTAGTCGGAAAAGGTTTTTTAAACGCGGAGATGACAGAAGGAAAAATCCCTCATGTTCCTGAATCTAGTACAGACTTCATCTTCGCATCTTGGGCAGAGCAGACTGGATTCATTGGATCCGTGTTCTTGCTTTTCTTCTTATTCTCTATTCCACTTAGAGGGCTGCAGATCAGTTACGAAAGCAAGGACAGATTCGGATCACTTCTAGCATCTGGGATCGTTGCGATGTTATTCTATCATATGGCGATCAATATCGGGATCGTGCTCGGATTGCTGCCAGTTACGGGAATCCCACTTTCCTTCATGAGTTATGGTGGATCTCACTTACTTATGTCCATGGCAGCGGTCGGGATCATTCTCTCGATTAAGATGAGAAAACACGCAAACTAAAATTCGGATACGTAAAATGGCTGACTTTGCAAAAAGTCATGCCGATATTCTATTTAAGCCGGCATGGAAAGAGTAAAAGATTCCAGATTTCTATTCGATCTGAAAAGAAAGTTCCGTTATATCTTGGAAGAAGTAGAGAAGAATACCTACGACCAAGATTCGGAAGTCAGAGAATTAGAAACAGTCTGGGAAGAAATGTTCGATGTTGCCTCTCGTAATGATACTCCTTACTTCAAAGCTAGACTTTCCAATCTAAAAAGACAGTTAGATGGTTTTGTCCGAAACAAGGCTTATGAAAAACAAGAATTCGATCGTATCTATAGACAACTAGAGAAGATCCGCAAAGACGATACTGTAGAATTTTTGGACGAGTCCATGCGTTCTACATTAGGACGGATCGCAGAAAACACGAATAGAGTTACTGCAAATATTTCCAGCCCAGGATTGGAACCAGGTTCCTTGAGCGGGATTCCTCTACTTCTCACTTTCAGATGTGGCACTGTTCATTTTATCGTAAAATCCGGACCTAAAAAAATATTCAAAAACGTACATAGAAACAAGGATAAGGTCCTCTACGAAGGAAGAAAATATCCAATCTTCCCGAGTAGATCTATTTATTTTTCTTGGGAAGGAGAAGGTAGGGCCTGGGAGACAGAACCTGGCTCCTTACTCATGATCCGTTACCCGGAAGGGAATAGATTTTTCAGATGTGATGCATTAGGAGATACATTCCGTATCCCTGAAGATACTTTTAAAAGAAGATTACAACCTACTGATAAACAATCCTCGGAGATCCGCTATTATTTCCGTAAGGCGGGAATTCGATATTATTATATTCCACAAAAAGGTGAGTGACTTCCGGATCGTATGAAAATAGAGGAAATAGATACAGAAAAAGGCTCGATCTCATTTCTAACAGATAACGACTATATCATTCAGGATAATGATTCCTTCTTCGATCTACTATACTCTGCAAAGAGTGATACGATTGTGATTTATTCTTCTCATCTTTCCGAGAGATTTTTCGACCTGAAAACAGGATTTGCAGGAGAGATCTTTCAGAAGATCACAAATTATCAAAAACGATTTATAATCATTGGTGATTATTCGAATATTTCCTCCAAAAGTTTTAAAGATTTAATTTACGAAAGTAACAAAAACGGCAAAGTGATATTTGCGGAGACTTTAGAAGAAGCGATCCGCATGCTTAAATAAATCCCACCTAACATAATAACAACGTAATTTGATTTGCAATTTTAATGATATCGGAGAAAATCCGAGACCTTCACGATGCAATGCAATACTTCTTTCTGGGACAATTGGACATTTGAGAGCCTGTTCGATCTATATTCCAAGGGGCCTGATTTTTCGAATTCGAAAATATTAAAAATCAATAAAGAAACAAATTCATATGATTGGACAGAGATCTGCACTGCTTGTGTCCAGATAGAAAGCCTGTTTCATTTGATTAATGAACTTGTTCTAAGGGAAAAAATATTCTATGACCATAAGTTTTCCGCAGGTTGGAATTCCTTTGAAAGTCTGGATTCCTTGGATGGAAGTTTGCTCATTTCGGTGGATATTCCCACCTATAATCCCGAAGTTGCCGATTCCAGAAACAAAGCTCTTGAATTATTATGTGTTACCGATCTGATGAAAAAACATCAGGAAGAAAATTTAGAAGGATATAGAAAGAATAAACAATCTCCTCATGAGTATTTCAGTCAAGTAGTCTGGGGAGCTGCAGGGAATCTGGGACGCAGTTCTTTCCTAGGAGCGCATTACGTAGCTCATCCAATTCGTGCTTCCTTATTAGAACAAGTCCCTTTCTTCGAACCTCATACTGATATAAATTCGGAAATAAAAGAATGGATCGATAACGAAAGGATGAAGATGTTCACAAGTTTAACTCCTGTGGGAAAGATGAATAATTTCCAGTTAGTTCTTCCACCTATAGTCGCTGAAGTGATCGAATCTGCTTCTAAATTTTCGGAGATCATTCCTTCTGAAATGGAGACAAGGGAAAAATATAAAAAGATCAGAGAATGGATCGGAGAATATCAAACAGCGATAGAGCGTGAAAATCCGGCTTCACTTTCTAAGTTTAGGAAAACCCTGGATTCAGTTGCGCAAGATTTGGAAAAAATGAGAAAAGGAACAGACCTGGGAAATACTAAAGTGGGACTTTCATTTATCAGTTTAGATTTTCCAATACCAAAAATGCCCGATTATAGGAAGTATTGGGGGATCAGAGGTGCTTTAAATAAACTTTCCCTTAGTCGAAAAGGAGATAAGTCGCTTACTAAACTTTTAGATTGGTTGGATTGTCCGAAGGGAATTGAGTCTGAAAAAATCAGAGAATATTTTCGTGTCTAAGTAGCAGGACCCGAAGGCGGAGAGATTACTCTCCGTCCTCGAGTAGATTGTTCAAACTATCAAGTAGAACATCTACTTCTACTCCATAGCCCATACAAACTTGCTCGATAGTTTCAAGTTCGTTGATGGAACAATGAGAGCATCCGCCCAAATGATAGCTTGAGAATACCAATCCTGCTTCAGGATGAAGACCGATCGCTTCGCCTACTGTCATTTCTTTAAAAAATCTTGGCTTGACCGCTTCCGACATGGGGAAAATCTCCTAAGTACTGGTTTAAGTTCCAGTATATAGACTCCCTAGGCCAAAGTCAATTCCATGTTTTTTCAAGAAACCGGCAAATTCTATATTCGTATCGAGGAAAGGTTCGAATCTTCTCATTATCTCTATAAATACTTCCCTGATGGTTCGGATGAGCCTATCCACGGCCATTCCTTTAAGGTAGAAGTTTATCTTTCCGGTCAAAAGAATATTGGAGAAGACGGGATCAGTTTCGACTTTTTGACCTCTAAACGTAAGCTTAAAGAGTTAGTAGCTGAGTTAGACCATATTCTGATCAACGACCATGTTGATTTTAAGAAGACAAATCCGACTTCTGAAAATATGGCCCGCTGGTTTTACCATGGCTTAAAGAACAGTGTGTCTGAGGCAAAAGGTAAAGTAGATCGTATCGTGATTCACGAAGGTCCGGAAAACTTGGCTTACTATGAGCCGAAGTAAGATTCCCGCGTTTATTCTTAAATTTTTCGCACGGAGGCCACAGAGATCACTGAGGCGGGTAATGTTGGATTTCTACCTCTTGCCCAAATCGTTTTTTTCTCTCTGTGCGCTCGGTGAGCTCTGTGCGAAACTTTTTATACTTTACCGTACGTAAAAAGAAAAACTAGATTCGCCACCGCATAAGAGATCGTGAAATAAAAACCGACACGTAATGGCCTTGGAAGTTTCATTACTCCGCAAAGAACGAAGTGGACCGCCAAAAAACAAAGTGCCAAAGTGTTGGTCCACAGGACTGCCTTCACTGGTTCCGAGTCTGCTCCGTATAAAAGAAGAAGGACTGTAGGCAATAGTCCCAGAAAACTCATGAACCCGCCTGTTGCGATCCAAAGCATTAGGATCATTCTGGACTGCCTTTCATCAGGGTGCTGGAATACTGAGATTGCACCCCCAACTACTAGCTGGTGTAGAAAACCGTGGAATGCGTAGACCAAACTTACGCATAAAAATAGGATTGTAGGCAGGTTGAGATGATTCAGGTCTGACAACTGGAAAACTCCGGACTTCTTATCGACTCACAAATCTTACGGAAAGGCTTTCACTTCACAACTAATTTACTGTTGACCTTCGATTGAAAAAAACGAGGATAACAGGCCGGACATGAATCAAACCCTTTGGACTCCCAGTCCCGAACTCATTCAAAACTCAAGACTTACAGAATTCCAAAATTTTGCCGAACAAAAGATCGGTAAAAAATTCCTGAACTATTCAGAGTTACATTCCTGGTCTGCGGAATTCCCTGAAAAATTTTGGGGACTGATTTGGGAATTTGCTCCAGTTATCCATTCCAAAACTTACTATGAAGTCATTCGACCCGGGAATACTTTTAGAGAGGCTCAATTCTTTCCGGGAGCAAAACTGAACTTCGCCCAAAACTTACTTAGGAAAAAAGACGATACAATTGCTCTATTTTACAGAGGAGAAAGTGGAGCGGAGAAGAGTCAGACCTATTCTGAACTGTATAAAAAGGTCGGAGCACTCTCTGCCTATTTTAGATCGGAAGGTGTTGTGCCTGGAGATAGGATTGCGGGTCTCATGCCAAATGTCCCGGATACAGTCTTAGCGATGTTAGCCGCTACGAGTATAGGAGCTGTCTGGACATCTTGCTCTCCTGATTTTGGGGTCAAAGGAGTTTTAGATCGATTCGGCCAGATCAAACCTAAAATACTGATCACCACAGATCGATACGAATTTAAAGGTAAGTCACTTCCGCTTGCTGCGATTGTGCAAGAGATCTCTTCTCAACTTCCTGATCTGAAAAAGATTTTAGTTTCAGAATATCCTAGCTTGGGATCTAAAGATCAGAAAAGTGTAACGGACGGATTTCCGAAAAACGCTATTTCATTAGAAGAATCTTATAAATCTTTTTTGGGACAGGAACCTGAATTTTACCAAACATCTTTCAATCATCCTGTTTATATCATGTATTCTTCCGGAACAACTGGACTTCCTAAATGTATGGTCCAAGGCTCCGGAGTTTTCTTAAATCACTGGAAAGAACTTGCGCTACATACAGATCTGAGAGAAGGAGATGGGATCTTCTATTATACCACTTGCGGATGGATGATGTGGAATTGGCTAGTAAGTTCTCTTTCAATTGGAGCAACTGTACATCTATTCGATGGAAATCCATTTTATCCTGATCCTGGAGTGTTGTTCCGTTTTGTTTCAGATAGAAAGGTGAAAGTATTCGGAGTAGGAGCTAAATATATTCTTAGCTTAGAGAAGGAAAAATACAGGCCTAACGTCGATCTTTCTTCCGTGAAGGCAGTTCTTTCCACCGGATCTCCATTACCAGGATACGGATTCGATTATGTTTATGAATCTTGGAAGAAGGACCTAAGGCTTTCTTCTATTTCCGGAGGAACTGACCTGAATGGATGTTTTGCATTAGGAAATCCTAATTTACCTGTGCATTCCGGCGAATTACAATCTTTAGGGCTTGGAATGGCAGTCAAAATTTTTGATGACTCTGGAAAACCTGTCCAAGGACAAAAAGGAGAACTGGTCTGTACAAAACCATTTCCTTCAATGCCCTTAGAATTTTGGAATGATCCGGATGGGATAAAATATCTGGGCGCTTATTTTGATACGTATCCTAATATCTGGAGGCATGGTGACTTTGCGGAAATTCTTCCGAACGGTGGAATGGTAGTGTATGGAAGATCTGATGCAACCTTGAATCCAGGTGGAGTTCGTATCGGCACTGCTGATTTATATAGCTTACTTGAAACTATTTCTGAAATTGCAGATTCTGTCGTGATCGGCCAAGAATGGAAGGATGATGTAAGAGTGATCCTTTTCTTAAAGATGTCGCCAGGTGTATCCTTAGATCCCATATTTGAATCAAAGATAAAAAAAGAAATCAAAGAGAAGGTTTCTCCTCGTCATGTTCCATCTAAGATCATCCAAGTCGCGGATATCCCTTATACTCGAAATATGAAAAAAGTAGAGATAGCAGTTAAGAAGACTGTCCAAGGAGAAGTTGTCACAAATCAAGATGCATTGATCAATCCAGAATCATTAGAATATTATAAAAATATCCCTCAGTTACAAACTGATTGATTGTAACGCTGGATTTTTAACTCTTGCGGACCTTCTTCGTCTCTTTTCAAGTATAGAAGTTTCGATTATTCGAACCTTCTACCTTTCTGAAAAAGAAGTCTCTATAATGAGATCCGTATTTTCCCAGAGATATTCTGTTTCAATGGGAGAAGCTAAGTATTGAGCAGAGTTTTGTAAATTGGAGTAATTATCTTCTGATTCCTTAAAACTACGAATATAAAAAGTAGCAAGTCCTGCTAATCCTAAAAGTAAAACAGCTGCAATTGCTGCCTGCCAGGCAAACATTTTGTTAATTGCCTTTTGGGTTTCCGCCTTTGCGATTACCTTGCCTGCGATCTTTTTCGCAAGATCAGTATCATTGAGTAAAGATCCGAGTTTTTGTTCTATTTCGGAATCGATATGTTTTTCTTTCATTTCTCTTCTTTCCCTTTCCGATTCGAATTTGCAAATCTAGACAACCATTCTTTTGCTCTTGAGATCCTTGATTTGACTGTTCCTTCGGAGATATCCAATTTTTTGGCGATCGATTCCATTTTTTCACCGCCCAACCTAAGTATCATAGTTTCTTTATATGGAGAAGGCAAGAGATTAATTTGAGATTCCATCCATTTGCGTTTATCCGGGTCTGGCTCGATCGCGGCTAAATCTTGAGGTTCTTTTTTTTCAAAAATTTTTACCTCTGCCTGTAGTTTTGAATATGCTATACCTTCTCGATTCCATTTTCGGATCGCTCTTCTGCATTCATTCCTGGCCGCGACATACAACCAACGATTTGCGTCCTGAGGCTCTAATGAAGGTTTGTTTTTGAATTTAAGATAATATCTTAAATATGTGTCTTGTACCAGGTCCTCAATTAAAGAAGCCATCCCTGGCATAATATGCCTACGGATTGACTTGAGGACAGTCTCCTTGCTGGATTCTATGATCCGGATTAATTCTGGTTCCGTCATTCTTATTTATAGTCCGGTCCAAAACTTAAGTCTCTGATAAGTATTTGGTCTCGGGCTTCAAGAACCTGGCCATTCATGGACAGGTTCTTACAGTCTCTGTCTCCTGGTGGAGGAGGTGGACCATGATGATGAGGAGGAAAGTCCCTTCTCTCTTTCAGTCTATTTAATCTTTCTTTATGTAGTTGGTTCAGTTTTTGTTTTTGTTCCGGATTCAGGATGGATTCGAATTCCAATCTTCCTTGTATATGCAGAAATCTTAATTCTAGTTGTATATCGCTGATCTCTTTAAGTTTTGATTTTACTGCGACCAGATCTACTTTTGGTGATTCTAATAGTTTGCGTAAGGACTCATGAAGAGCAGGCAGCTTTTCTCCCATGCTTCGGCTGATGATCAGTCTTTTATCCTTTGCAATTTTTGCTTTTTCGATCTGCTCAGGAGTTAAGGAAAGTTCCTTGGAGAATCGTTCAAAATTTTTATCTTCTCTTTCTTTTGGTCCTGGACCTCCTCCTGGAATAAAGAAGTCGAATGGTTCCGGGCCGAATGGCGGCGGTGGAGGAGGGGGCTCTGCAAATAAAGTGTTCCCTGATCCTAAGATCAAATAAATAAGAACGAGTAATTTAAATTTTTTAAAATCCAAGTGATCACCTACTATTTCTGACGAATTATTTTTATTGTGTGGTACTAGTATTAGAAGAACTTCCTGAAGAAACCGTACTACTTGTACAATTCACTTCTCCTTTTATACTTACAGAAGGACCCGAAACATTCTGCGTATTATAGCAGGTCGCTCCATCCTGGGTATAACACATACTGGTAGAAGTCGCGGATGTACAATTGATATTATCAACAGTATAACATTGGGTGAGAGAAAGAGCTACACTTCCGCTTGAGACTGCAGTGCCCACCAAATCCAAATCCAGTGTGAGATATGAAAGCGCCTGAGAACTGGAAACACTTGTATCAACAGGTACACCACTTCCTCCCCAATAAATTTTACCGTAATTAGAAACAACTGCAGTGGTCCCTATCCCACCCGAATAAGAAAAACCTTGAGTAGAATCGATCGAGCCTTGGTTTTGAGTGGCATCGTATAAAAACTTGAGGTAGAGATATTCTCCGGTTTTAAAGTATAATCTTGTGATCACCGTATAAAGGTTCGTCGTGCTCGTACTTGTTGTAGTCGTAGTAGTGGTACTTGTGCTGGACGAACTGTAAGGAGTCGCAGTCCCACAACTCGCGGTTTTATCCATGTCTAATTCTCCATCAATATTGAATGCAACACCGTCCCCAAAAACGGTTAAACTTATTTTATCTGCGTCTCGATTCTCGCAGGATAAAAAGCAAAATATGAAAAACGCTAGATAGGTTTGTGGATTTCGAAAATTGGACCGGATGAATGGATTCAAAATAAGATTCCCAGATTCTCTTTGTATACATAAGTAAACCCGGACGAGGAAAAACGTTCCCTGATTCTTGCTAAAAATTTATATTTATCAGATCGACTCGAGTATGATAGGTCCTTGTTTTTCCCTTGATCCATAAGGGCTAAGAAAATATAAAAGAATGGTGTTTAGAATATTCGGACTTCTATTTTCTTTCCTGATCTTTTCTTCCACATTCGCAGAAGGTATTTCAGATTCTCGCCTGGATGAGATCCAGAAAAGGGGAGAATTAAGAGTCACAGGAAATCGCAACTTCGATCCATTTTATATTTCAGATCCAAAGGACGGTTTTCCGGGATTTGATGCAGAGCTTGGAAAAAAATATGCAGAATTTTTAGGTGTTAAATACACATTCACGAATCGTCCTGAATTCGAGGATTATGCAGAAGCGATCAAAAGTGGAGAAGCGGATATTGCATTTTCTGGTTTAAGCTCTACATTAGAAAGATCTAAAAAAGGAAGTTTTAGCTCTCCTTATTTAGTTTCTTCTACGGGTGCATTGGTAAATAAGAATGCACTTCCTCCTCCTCCAGAAGGAAATATCATCTCGACGGTATATTTCAGAAGTGTAAAGGATCTGGAAAGCGTAAGCGGGCTTAGCTTTTCGGTCAGAGCATTTTCCGCCAGCCATGAATATCTTTTAAGTATTTTTCCGAATTCCAGAATATTCACTTATGGTTCTATGGAAAGCGCTTGGAATTCCGTGAAAGAAGGTCAGGCAAATTGTTTTGTAGGAGATTCTCTTTATATCAAAGGTTTACTTCTTAAACAGAGAAGTATTTTATCCAATTTTAGAGCACTCATAGAACCAGTTCAGGAAAATCATGTGAGTGCTTTACTTCCAAAGGGTGATATCTACTTCTCCCGTAATTTTGAATTTTTTCTGTCGGAGCTCAAACGAACCGGAGAATTAAAAAGTTTAGAGGATAAGTATTTTAACAGAAGTGATTGGGTGAAATAAAAACAGTCTAATTCGTATGGCAACTTTGACAAAAAGAAAGGCCCAAAATTCTCCCGGACAGATCTATGTAGATTCCAGTTGTATCGATTGCGAAACCTGCAGGATCTTAGCATCTGATATTTTTGGAGAAGACCAAACCGGTTCCTTTGTTAAAAAGCAACCTGAATCGGAATCCGAAAAATTCCAAGCCTTACAAGCATTAGTTGCTTGTCCAACAGCTTCTATAGGAACTGAAGATCGTATCGATCTAACCGAAGCAAAATTATCTTTTCCAAAACAGATCCAAGATGAAGTTTATCATTGTGGTTTTCATTCTAAGGATTCATTCGGCGCCTTCTCCTATTTAATTGTTAGGAAAGAAGGTAACGTACTTGTAGATTCTCCCCGATATATTCCATCTCTTTCCAAAAAAATAAAAAACCTGGGCGGGATCAAATATCATTTTCTAACTCATAGAGATGATGTGGCTGATCACGAAAAATTTCATAATGACTTTGGAACTCAGAGAATTATCCACGAAGGAGATTTATCTGCAGTTCCAAACGCAGAGATAGTGATCGAGGGAAAAGAGCCATTTTCACTCAGCGAGGATCTATTGATCATACCTGGGCCTGGTCATACAAGAGGACATTCTACTCTATTATATAAACATAAATTCCTATTTTCTGGGGACCATTTAGCTTACGATCCTAAGAAAGAAAGGCTGATCGCTTTTAGAGGTGCTTGTTGGTATTCTTGGGAAGAACAAACCAAGTCCATGCATGACTTGGAAAATTATGATTTCGAGTGGCTTCTTCCAGGCCACGGGCACCCCACTCATACGGATCGGAAGCGTATGAGTGAGATGCTTAGGTCCTGCGTTCTATGGATGCAAAAACGTTAGAATGATTCCCTGCTTCCTAAATATTCTTCCTGGCCTGAGAATACGCTCTCAGCGTAGGCAGGAACTCCTCCCCATTTTTTAACTGCTCCTGGTCCTGCGTTATAAGCAAGAAGGGCAATGCGGATATTTCCTTCATGGGTTTCCAACAAATGGTTTAGATAAGAGACACCAAGATGGATATTTGTTTCCGGTTCTAGTAGGTCTTGCTTCTTAAGATGTTTTCCTTCCCAAGATGCGATCCAAGATCCTGTCCCAGGCATGATCTGCATGAGTCCGAGAGCATTTTTCTTGGATCTTGCTTTTCTGTAGAATTCAGACTCCGTTTTGATGATTCCGAGAAGTAACCCTGCTTTCTCACCTTTTTGGCAATAAACTCCGCAGGCGCTATTATTGATCCTCTCTGATTCCTTTTCTACGGTTAAGGATAGAAGCTCCAGCTCAGATTCAGTAAGGCTTGGTCTCTCAGAACGGATGTATTCTTTAATTTGGGCGGATTCAGGCAGGGAGTTCCTACCAGTTGCGCTCTTTCCAATCAGGGAGCCTGCGATTGGGGCTACTAGGGATTGGTAGAGTAATGGTAACGAGGCGATAAATATGTATCTTTTTCGGATTTTAGGCTGGAGCATTCTCCTTGCCTCCCTTATGGTGCATTGCACCATATATGACCAGTCTTTTTGCGGTGCACTATGGGCCAAGTAAAAAAACATCCGATTTTTGGGGTTTGGGAAAAAAACTCGGATTTTTGGGGCGAATCTAGCCCTAAAGAAATCGAAAAGGGATTAATAGAGAAGCATCGGAAACAATTTTTATTTTGGAGTTATTTCCGAAATGATCGCACTCATTCTTTCACTCTAGTTTTTACTCTTCCACATATCTATATTTGAGTTACTTGCGAGACCTTCTCAAGATGAATGGGTTGGAAATAAATTTCAATGCGAAAAATAAATCTTTCGATATAAAGAAATTCCAAAATATAGATCAGAACATTTAGGAGGAGTTTGGAAATAAATTTACTAATCTTAAATGAGTATTTTTATTTGCGTTCGCTTCTCAAAACGATTCTCAGACTGAAATAAATATAACATTCGATTTATTTAATATAATTTTCGAAAAATAAAATATTTGGTGCAAATTTTCGTAACTGCTTCGTCATAATATTTAAAACCGGGAGATTTGTTGCACAGACAAATCTGAATAAAAAAAAAGAAGAACCTCCCTCGCGATGATCGATCCCGCGATAGAGAAAATTTAAAGATACATTACAAAAAGCTAAATCCGTTTTCGCTACGTTCGATTTTTAAAAACAAAAAACCTGAAATCGAATATTTTCTGGGGAAAAATAATGAGGGTATCTTTAGCTCTGTCCGTACTATACATTATTGTATTTTCACAATGTACTCAAATGGGAGAACCTTCTAGCGATCTCACTTGGGAGGAAAAACAACTTCTCTGGATATCATATGGAGAAGAAATGAAAGGCGGACTACAACTTACAAAAGCGGCCGCTCAGAAATGGGGCCTAGGCATTGATGTCTATCCTGCTAAAACCAGAGTGGATAGAATGAGAAACACAATCGCGTTTACTGAATCCGGTAAATGTCATGTGGAAGGAATTTCTCAAAAGAATGCAAAAGATTGCCAATTATTCTCTTCCAATCCATTTTATCTAGCGGCTTGTTCTATCAACGCAACTTCAAAAATTGAAAATAGTGTAATTTTTATTTTTAAGGACAGGATAAAAGCAACTGCAGATGCGATGAGGATGGAAGGAAGCACCATCGATGTAAAAGAATATATAATAGCAACCGTTGCACACGAAGTAGGGCATTGTCTTGGATTACAACATTCTCAAGATCCTAAAGATCTGATGTTCCCTATGTTAACTGGAAGTGTATTTGAACCTAGCAGAACTGAAATGCATGCTGCACAAGCATTGTATGATACTTCTTTGCCGCCAGGTTCCATAGACGATTCGAACCTTTATACAAAACAATCTGATTTTACTTACTTAAAACAATATACCGTGCCTTCATTTGCGGTATTCGGAAATATAAATATGGAAGAGGAAGACTGATAACCCCAGAACGGTAAAAACCGGTCAGTCTTCCTATGGTGCGAATCGAAGATTGCCGGGGATTAAACTCCCCGGTTTTTTTCTAATTTTTCGGCCAAGTCTACAAGCAGTCTTACACCATATCCACTTGGTCCGTTACCTATTTGGGTTCCGGAAGCTTTCTTTCTCCAAGCCGTTCCTGCGATATCAATATGTGCCCAATCAATACCCGAATCTACAAAACGTTCCAGGTATTTTGCGGCAGAAAGGCTTCCACCAGGGCGTCCTGCAATATTACGTAAATCAGCTATATCACTTTTTAGATCTTCACCGTATTCTTCCCATAAAGGCAAATTCCAAGTTCTTTCATCTGAAGAAGCGGAAGCTTCGTCCAGAAGACCTCTTAGTTTGTCGGAATTACTCATAACTCCAGCGGCTTCATGTCCCAAGGAAATGATGATTGCACCTGTTAAAGTGGCAAGGTCTATCATATAGTCCGGTTTGTATTTTTTTCCAACATAGGAAAGAACATCCCCTAGAACAAGACGACCTTCTGCGTCGGTGTTTTGCACCTCTACAGTGAGACCATTATGAGCTGTGTAAACGTCTCCCGGTTTTAGAGCGGCCGCATCCGGCATATTCTCTGCAACTCCTATCGCAGCTATCACAGGAACAGAGATGCCTAATTCTGCAATTGCACCGATTGCATGGATCACTGCAGCGGCTCCGCACATATCGTATTTCATTTCGTGCATATCTTGAGCAGGTTTAATACTTATGCCGCCTGAATCGAACGTAAGACCTTTTCCAATGAGAGCCAATTTCTTTTTGGATTTTGCTTTCGGAGGATTATATTCCAAAACGATCATTTTAGGTTTTTTATCCGAACCTTGGGAAACCGCGAGTATTCCACCCATCTTTTCTTTTTTAAGTTGGGGCTCATCCATTACTGTGATTTTTAGCCCTGCTTCCTTTGCGATCTCTTTGGAGCGAGAAACAAATTCTTCTGGAGTGAAATGATTTGCAGGAAGGTGAGCGATATATCTGGCACCGTTCACGTATTTACTGACGGCTCTAGATTTATCTAAACCTGCTTTCGCGGATTTTTCTGCATTAGGATCTTCTAATACAAAACTTACATTTCCGAATTTTAGTTTTTTCTCTTTAAAATCCTTGGTGAGGACATTGATTGGAAATGCGCCTAGGTCGATTGAATTTGCGATCTGATAAACTAAAGAAGAAGGAGAAAGAGTTTTTGTCAAAAATCTAGTAAGCTTGATCTCCAATCCTACCGAATCCCATTTGCGTAGTTTTTCCCCAATATTTAAGAAGATCTGCGCTACGGAACGGATACTGACTTTGTTTGAATTTCCCAAGCCCAGGTAGATAATTCTTTCAGATTCATCTGTAAAACTTTGTCCGGATTCTCCTGTAAATATACCCGAACGAATCTGTTCGGAAAATTTGGTCTCTAATTCTTTGGGAATATTATCTTTTGTAACCGGGATTACTTTATAAATATTTTTGGAAGTGTTCTTTCCGATGCTAAAATTGATTTTTGATTTTTCTATCTTCATTTTTTGCCCAACGCCTTGATATCGCCTAGTATCTCATCAACGTGACCTTTCACGCTTACTTTCGGATAAACTTTCAAAATTTTCAGATCTGTTCCAATTAGGAAGGTGGTTCTGAGAATCCCCATAAATTCTCTTCCCATAAACTTTTTCAACTGCCAGACTCCGTAAGCCTCGCAGATGCTTCCATCCTCGTCGGAGAGAAGAGTAAAATTGAGTTCTTGTTTTTCTATAAATTTCTGGTGGGACTTAACTGAGTCTTTGGATACGCCTACTACGTTATAGCCTTCCTTTTTCAGTCTCGCAAAATTATCTCTAAAATCACAGGCCTCAGTGGTGCAACCTGGGGTTTGGTCCTTAGGATAAAAATATAATACCAAACCTTTTTTCCCGGCCAAATCCTTAAGAGAGACCTTTTCCCCGTCTTGGTTCAGGGTCGTAAAACTTGGGGCTTTGGTCCCCGCTTTTAAAGTACTCATACAAAGACAAATGATGGGGAACTCGGCTTCTATACAAGATTTTTTGTTTTGTTTCCGATTTCGGGAGGGAAGAAGGTGCTAAAAAGCCTTGCGAAATCTAAAAACCTGACGATATTAAAAGTATGGATCCTAAAGAAAGAATGGAGCTGATCCGTCAGGGAAATCAGGCGTTCAATGAAGGTGATATTCGAAAGGCCAGGGAATGTTTTCTGAAAACGGAATACAAGGACGGGCTCATTCGTTTAGGAGACCATTTCATGTTCGAGAAAAAACTTCCGATCCTTGCTTACGGTTATTATAAAAAAGCGGGTTATCAGAGAAGGATAGACGAAATTTTCCAAAGAATGTTATGGGCCCTCTCTCAATGGATCGGACCCGATAAGTTCAAAAATCCAGAACCTGAAAGAAAGGCTCCGGATCCGGAAGATTTTGTTGTACATCCAATCTTAAGACAAACTGCATTGGATATACTCAAGAAAAACGGAATGTCTATCTAGACATTTACCGGCGCTGTATATCTCACAAAATCAATTCCGATCCCATTCGGATCAGAGATTGCGAAATGTCTATCTCCCCATTCTTCTTCCTTTAGATCCAAAAGGATCAACACGTTTTTCTTTTTCAGCTCAGAATACAGAGTATCCACGTCTTCGGTTTCAATTGTGAGATACATCCCAAATCCTGAATATTCCTTTTGAAACGCAGGGTTCTGACTTGGAAGATCCGGAAGTAAAAATGAAATTTCATGTTTTCCATTCGGGGTAGAAAGAAGAATATACCAATCATTCTCGAATACGATTTGGAAGCCTAATTCCCCTATATAAAATTCCTTAGTCTCTTTCAGTTTGTTTGTGACTATTCCTGGGTTTAATTTCATAAGTTTCTCCTATGCATTAAATCTAACCCGAAGTAGAAGAATCGGATTGTAAAAATCGGACAAAATATTAGCGGAATTTGCGTAAAGAAGAAGGAGTCAAACCAGTGAACTTCTTCCAGTCCTTGATAAAATGGGATTGGTCATAAAAACCTTCTCCTGTTTCTAACTGGCCATTTTCTTTCCAATTCTTGAGAGCAGTTTGGAATCTCAGTACTTTTGCAAATTCCTTAGGAGAAAGTCCTATGTTCTCTGAAAATAATCTTCTGAGATGTCTGGAAGAAATTTGAAAGCTCAATTTTTCCGTAGACTTTTGGAAGTCAGAATATAACTGGTGCAATGAATTTTGGACCCTTGGGTCAGTTTCCATAGACTTCTTCTTAAAAAGTTCTGAAAAATAAAGATCGCAAGTTTTAATTCGATTCAGGAAAGAATTAGAAATTCTTAATTTATCTTCTAACTCTTTTGCTTCCTGTGGAAATATTTCCGAAAAAGAATAAGTTTGAGCCTTGATTTCCCCTAAATCCATCTTAAAGAACCTGCGAATTCCGGACGGTAGAAATCGTATTCCAAACCAACGATCTCCAGGTTGGATCGGGAAACTTTCCAAGGAAATAGGGGAGAGTGAAATTAAGATATTGTCTTGCGAGTTAACATTTAAGATGAGATCCACGCAGGCATCTGGAACTACTTGGTATTGGCTTGGAACAGATAATTTGGAACTGAATTCCCAATAATATGCAATACAAGAGATAAGTTCAGTGCAAGGTGCAATTTCAGAATACTGGATTCCTAAATTGAGCTGTAATGGACTGAAATCATTTCTGTATTCCATCTTTTACTAAACCTAAGATAGGTTTAACTTCTTCCTTTAAAGTTTTCCATCGTATTATAAACTCCGAAAATTTTATCTGCAATCCAGTCGAAGACCGAAATCGGAAGTATTCCTTTGAGAGCATTAGAAAGATAAATTGTCCAAGGCAAAAGTAACCTCGGTTTTCCTTTTTTCATCGCATTCCAGACTTTTGTCGTTACATATTTTGGAGAAAGTATCGGAGTGAACAACATCCCTTTTACTCCCTCAAACATTCCCGTTGAAATATAGGCAGGATTTACAGTCATTACCTTTACATGGCCAAAACCCGATTGGAGTAATTCCAATCTTAAGGAGTCGCTCCATCCAGTCTCTGCCCACTTGGAGGCACAATATACACTCATTTTTGGATTCGAGATCAGACCTGCCGCTGAAGAAATGTTTACGATCCTGAAATCTCTTGATTTGTCGGCTAACATTTTTGGCAGTAAAAATCTAGTCAAATACATTGGACCTAAAACGTTAACCGACATTGTTTTTTCAATATCGGATTTAGGATCATGTTCCCAGAAATACTTTCCTCTTACGATACCTGCGTTGTTTATGATTATATCAATGCCGCCCAGTTCGGATTCGATCCTGGAAGATGCCTTTCGGATCTTTTCGAGATCGGAGACGTCTATAACTTCTGTAAGAATTTTTGTAGTATCCGATTTTAATTCCTTTGCGGTAAGACTCAGAGCTTCCGAATTTAGGTCCCAGAGAACTATTGCCGATGCCTTTTCTTGCACGGAAAGTTCGGCGTAAATTTTTCCCATTCCCATTGCAGCACCGGTGATCAATATTCTCTTTCCCTTTACGGTTTTCATATTATTTCCTTGGAGATCGTAAGTTTGTATAGGATCTTCTCTTTAAAATTCGTTTCGTCTTCACATTTTAGGGATAAGGTATCTGAGAAATATCAACGATTATTAATGTTTTTGAAAAGATTCGAATCATTGACAAAAAGGTTTTTCAAGTTCTTTTCAATATAGTGGTAGGTAGATTTATGCATTGGTCAATTCTTCCGTTTTGTATGATGTTAGTGGGTGTTTCGGTTTACGCGCAAGGAGGGGGTTCTGGCAAGGCTAGAATGGGAGGACCAGGAAGCCCTTGTTTTGAAGATAGGCAAAAATACTGTAACGATATCCCGAAAGGTCAGGGACGAATCAGAGATTGTTTGAAGGAAAACTCGGATAAACTTTCCCCGGAATGTAAGGAACATCTGGATAAAAGATGGGGACAGAAAAAATCCTAATTTAATAGGATAAAGAGGATTAAATCCGTTCTTTTCGGAAAGAATTCTTCTATCTCATTTCGTAGGATTCCGGATCTTGTCGTCTAGAATCCTTTTGAAATGTTTTCCAATAAAATTATATACCCGTTCCTTCTATCCTTAATTTTTACACTCTTTCCTGGTTGTTTTTTTTCCGGAAACGACAGGAAGAATGACAAAACTACCCAAACAACCCCTCCTGTCGAAAGACTTTATGCTTCGACCTGGTCCCAAGACTTTTATGCGATGATGAAGTATATTCATCTTTATGATGAGATCCATCCATTTTTATATAATTTGGAAGGTGGTCGCAATAATACCGGTCGTATACTTTCCGTTTGGAAGAAAGACGAAATAGATGAAAGGATCCGTTGGCTAAGACTCATGTCACCTCGGACATTGATCATTCCCACTATCTTTCGCTGGGAAAATGATTTCGAAAAAGTTTCGGATGTGATTGGACTGAATGGAAACACCAAAGTTAGAGATCTTCATATCCAAAATATTCTGAAAGAAATAGATACGTATGGATATGACGGAATCGATATAGATTACGAAGGGATGACCTGTGAAAAGAAAGAAGTATTTCAAGAATTTCTAATACTTCTTCGCGATGAACTGCATAAAAAAGGAAAAATTCTATCCGTAGCAATTCATCCTAAGACTGTCGCAGAAAAACCTTCTGTATACCCTTGTAAAGGTCTGAAAGCTCCGATCCAAGTGGACTTTTATGAGGCCTATAGAGGACAACTAACGCATGACTATGAGTTTTTGGGAAAAGTAGCAGACAAGGTCAAGATTATGGCCTACGAACTACATCCTCGCAAACAAGGTTTTCCTGGACCTGGCCCCCAGGCACCGGATTGGTGGATAGATAAAATATTAGAATATGCCGTTGCTCGTATTCCAAATGAAAAGCTGTATATGGCAATTCCGACCTACGGATATGACTGGGCATTACATTGTCAGGCTGAAACAAAATCAGTGTATTATTCCAGGGCAAAATGGATCCGAGAAAAAATGGCACCCAGAAAAGAAGAACCTACGGATGTATTAGAAATTTTTAAAACACAACCGAAGGCCGCAGATTGGACTTATCTTAGACCTTATTTATATAGACACCAAGGACATGTGTATTCAGATCCTTCTCTTTGGTATAGAATGGGTGGTTGCGATCGTGTAGCATTCTACATGAATAGAAGCGCTTTCGAGAAGAAAATGAAAATATTAGATAAGTATAAGATCCGAGGATTTTCTTTCTGGCAATTAATCGAAGATAACGATCCCGAGATCAATAAATACTTAGAAGAAAAATTAGGTCCTGAGCTTTCGGAAGTACATTAAGATTCCTTCATGATACTTCCGGAGATGATCAGTTTTTGGATCTCACTTGTTCCTCCGCCTATTTCTCCCAATCGAGTGTCTCTGTATAGACGGGACACTTTATATTCGTCCATATAACCTGCACCTCCATGTATCTGGACTGCGAGGTTTGTGACTTCTCTCGCTGCAGTAGTGGCAAATAATTTGCATGCGGCACATTTTCCGGAAAGACTCATAGTTGGTTTTCCTTCCGATTCTAATTTTTCCATTTCCCAGGCGGTATTATAAGTAAGCCATTTTGCTGCTTCGTATTTGGAATAAATTTCTGCGAGCATGAATGCAACTCCCTGATGCTGATAGATAGACTTGCCGAAACTTTTGCGGGAAGCAGAAAAAGATTTAGATTCATCTAAACAAGCCTTCATAACTCCTAAAGAATACGCAGCTAAAGAAAGTCTTTCTGCATTGAAGGTTTGCATGGTTTGTCTAAATCCTTTTCCTAGTTTGCCCAAGATGTTTTCTTCCGGAACTTCTACATCTTCAAAGAATAAAGCTCCAGTAGGGGACGCTTTTAATCCCATCTTATCCATCGCAGCAGATCTGGAGACACCTTTGGAATTCAGATCTACAATAAAATGAGTGAGTCCTTTTTCTTTCCCGGATTCATCTTGGGTCCTTGCAAGAACCAAACAATAATTTGCATTTGGAGCATTCGTAATATATGTTTTTTGTCCAGAGAGAAGATAACGATCCTTTCCTGACTTTTTAGCGAGAGAAGAAAGTCCTGACACATCTGAACCACCATCAGGTTCAGTAACACCTAAGGAGCCGATTTTTTTGCCTGCGATAATATCAGGTAAATATTTTTTCTTTTGCTCATCAGTCCCGAAATGTTTAATAGGAAGTCCGAATAAACCTGCAGACGCCCCAGCGCTGAAAAAGGTTGAACCGCAAGATTCGGAAATGATCTCCATTGCCAACGTGCTTAAAAAAATACCTGCACCCTGTCCGCCGAATTCCTCTTCGTGTAATAGGCCTAGGTAACCTGCTTCTCCTAATTTTAGGTAATGGGATCTTGGAAGTTCTTTCGTTTTATCTGCCTCTTCTGCAAATGGATGAATTTCCTTTTTGCAAAAATTGCGAAATGATTCTGTGAACTCTTGTTCATCGGAGCTTAGGCTAAAATCCATTTATGATTCCTCGGATCCTGCTAAACTTGAAGAAACATATACGAAGGCAAGTAGAATTCTCTGCGACCGAATATTGTTTGTTAGGAACAAAAGTTATATATGGGTTTAATCCGAAATGATATATTCAGAAAATTTAAAATACTATTTCCCCTTAAAGACCGCAGTTCTTTTTTCCAATAAGGAGCGGATTCCTTCTTGGCCGTCTTCTGATTTTAAACAATCGGTAACCAATGGTACTAGATCATCAATTGCTTCCAGATCTCCAACTTCGATTGCTTTTCTTGCGTTTGCGAGGACTGCATCGATTGCCTTTGGAGCCTGTGCGGAAATTTTTTCAGCAAGTTGTATCGCTCTTGCTAATAATTCTTTTTTAGGTAAAACTTCTTGCACGATCCCGATCCGATACGCCTCAGAAACGTCGAAAGTATCACCTGTCAGGATATATTTCATTGCATTTCCCCAACCGGAAGCTCTTACAAATCGGATCGTTGCTCCACCAAAAGGTAAAATTCCTCTTTGCACTTCCATCTGAGCGAATATTGTTTTTTCGGCTGCGAGAGCGATGTCGGAGGCTAACATTAATTCGATCCCTAAGGTTAGGCAAAATCCATGAACTGCAGTGATTAAAGGTTTTTTGCGAACTCTACCGGTTCCGCCAGTATCCCAAGGATTGATATTTCCCTTTTGGAAAAAATTTCTGCCTTGTTCTATGATTGATTTAGCAACATCTTCCAATTCTAAACCGAAAGTAAAATGAAGACCATTCGCATACAGAACCGCACATCTGGAATTTGGATCATCTTCGTAAACTGTAAGCGCATCACTTAACTCCATGATCATTTGTGTATTCATCGCGTTTCTTGCATCCGGGCGGTTAAGTGCGATACAAAACACAGGACCTTTCTTTTCAATTTGGATATAAGTATACGATTTCATAAAATCCTCCGTGGCAGGTGGACCATATAGTCTACTCATTCGATCCTATGTCTTTTGTTTTTCTAAATTTGATGTCAAACTTTTTGATTTTTAGAAAGAGCTAATTTCGTTTCCCAACTAAAATAATTTGAATAATAATCCTTACAAATTCAGAGTTCGATTATTGAGGATGGTAAATTCGTATCATTCTCCCTTTTTCCAATCGCATCTCCGTAGATGGCGGAACCATTCGAATTGATCTCGAAATCTTTAAAAGACCAAGTATAGTCAGGAATTTTATCTCCATTAGTATCCAAATGAAATTTTAAAGTTTCTCTTGCTCCTGATTTTGGTCGTAGGGTACTGAAGCTCAGTAATCCGGATCCTGTATTGCTAATATTGGATGTATTAGATCTTAAAATTTTATTATCTGGATAGGTGGCTTCCATCCAAGAATTCCATTGGTTTTTAGGTAAATCTGTTCCAGATGGAACAAAGGAAGCTACATTAATAAAAAGTAAAATAGAATATCCGAATGCATCGAATGAGCTTGGTGCTTCGTCTTCCATGAGTATTTCTGCAAAATTTAGGCTAGTGCCGAAGCTTCCGTCGCTATATACAACGTTTGCACCAATCCTTAATTTTTTCTTTGGGGTCCAATTAGTGTGAATATCTAACTTAGGAGAAAAATCCTTTAGATACATGGTGATACTTTTTTCCCCCGCATCATCAGAGTAATACATCTTATCCAAATCCCCGTGGCCTTTGTATTTAGCTTGGACTGTAATACCGTTTTCATCCTTAAATTGGCTTACTAATACAATCTGTCGTATGGTCCTATTTTCCTCAACCGGGCGAACTTTAATCTCGATATCCGAATAGTTTATGTATGAAAGAAAGGATAACCTGGAAATTTTTTCTGGAAATTCTACAATAAAACTTTTGTTACCAGGAATAGATGTTTTGAATGAATAATCTCCTAAACTTAGCAAAGATTTTGTGAGTGATAGGTTCTTAATTTCATTAGTCACTCTAAATCTGTATGTTCCTCCTCCGCTTAGTGGATCTGAAGATTTGAATTGAAATGTTTTGTTTCCGTCTAATGAGCCAGAAATCGGCTTTAATTGTAAGCAAGTATTAAAACCATCATTTGAGATCTGAAAGGATGATCCAGTGCAGTCAGAGTTATTTGTATTTAATATAATTGAATTTGGATCTACCGCTTCACTAAATTTTACAGTAATGGAAGAAGTAATATTTACTAAAGAAGCGTTATTCGCCGGTTCTGTACTCTGAACGATTAGAGGTAGATTTGGATCCGGATTTTCCGGTTCGGTCGGGATATGAGAAATATCTTCTTCTTTAGAAACGGTTCCGATCAGGAATTTTATATCGTCCTTCGGATCTTCTCCGCAATTGAATAATCCTGCGTAACAGAATAGAATAGAAATTATAATCTTGCGATCCATTCGGGTCTTTCTCACTTTATGAGAAAAGATTACTATTTTTTGGACCTTTCTCGCAAGACCCAGATGTCATGTTGGCCTATTACAAGTGTGATGTTTTTAAATTTTAACGAAGCTCTGTTCGGAATCTCCTTAGATTTTAGCTTGTAGGAGCTCCTACAGAAGGTTGACAAGCTGTAAGGATAGTGGATAAAGCCTTGGATGCCTAATCTTCCGATTCTTTTTCCGGAACAGATCTCTCAATCTCCGGTTTTCTGGATTTTAGTTTCATTTGCGGTCTTCGGAACTTATCTAGGAGCCTTATTGTGTATAGGACAAAACATTTTAGAAAGGAAAACAGCCCTCAATCGTTTGCTTTCTTTATTGTTTGTATGTTTGGGTTTATTACAAGGCACATGCTTATTTTATGTGTTTGGACTTTCTTCTTCATTTCCGAGAATTGTTCTTCTCCATGTTCCTGTTTTGGGTACCATAGGTCCCATCCTATACGGCATTCATAAAATTATTCAAAATTCGGAATTCGAAAAATCTACATTAGGTTTAAGTCTTAAACATTCCCTCCTTCCTGGGATCATTTGGATTCTGTATTTTATAAGTTTTATACCTGATTCAGATACGATTAGAGAAGGTCTCGATACATTTTCTGAAACAAGGACCTCATTAGATCTAGTCTTTCTTATCCCATTACTCATACTCGCTGCCTATATCTTAGGGTTATTGAGAGGAAGTAGAATATTATTTAAACCGAATGTTTTGAAAGAAGAATGGACTGCAAGAGTTCTACTTTATATTATTCTTGCGACAATCGCAAACCATTCCGTAGGTGCATTCTTTCTAATGGATAAAAATCCTCTCTTTCTATTGATAAGCGCATCTATGATGGGTTTAAGTCTTTGTATTTCTTACTTGATCGGTAGAAGATACCCTGCTTATTTCCAAAACCTGCAAGAAGTCGCAAGAGTCACCTTCCAGAAATATTCCCGCTCCTTATTACAAGGAATGGATATAGCAACACTCAGAGAAAATTTGCTAAAAGGAATGGAAATCGAAAAGTTATACAAGGATGAGGATTTGAGTTTGGCAAGTCTTGCAGATGAACTAGGACTTTCTTCTCACCAACTTTCAGAATTGATCAACCAAGAAATGGGCAAAAATTTTTCGGCATTTGTGAACGAGTATCGGATTAGAGAGGCCTGCGAACTTCTCTCCAAAAATAAGGATTCTTCTATCCTGGATATTGCATACGAGGTGGGATTTAGGAGCAAAACCTCCTTTCATAGGGCATTTCAGAAAGAAGTTGGAGTTCCCCCATCCGAATATAGGGAGAAAAATTCGTAAATAACGGTCCCATCCTATCAATTGAAACCGATTTGGCGGTATCGGTTTATAGAATGGAACGACGGATTTGAGAACCTGGATATAATTCCACCTATCAGTTACAACGGAGTGGATATGAGTTCCTTGGCCCTTGAGCGAAAAAACATTTCGGATAGATTTACCGAAAAAGAAAAAACAAAACGTATTATCAAATGGATTCGCCGTTCGGATTCTAAACTCAGAAAACGTTTCTCTTTTTTACAATATCAGAATGCGATCGGATTCGGGATTACTATAGGTTCCGCTTTAGGAATGATCCTACTCGGAAGTTTGTATGTAATGGATATCATTCCATTCTGGGCCTGTATTATCGGAAATGGAATCTTAGCTTCCTTTCTTCATGAGATGGAGCATGACCTGATCCATAGCATTTATTTTAAAGAAAATCCTAAGATGCAAAACTTTCTATTCTGGATGGTCTGGTTATTCCGGGCGAATACCGTTAATCCTTGGTTTAGAAAAGAGATCCATCTTCTTCATCATAAACTTTCAGGAAACATTGAAGATATCGAAGAAAGATTTATTAGCAATGGAATGCCTTGGGGAATCAGACGCATACTTGTGATGATAGATCCGATCATGGCAGTTGTTCTGCAAGGACCTAAGATCAGAAAAGATGCAATACGTTATCTTGCAAAAATAAAGGCAAAGCCTATAAAAGGGCCTTACCGTTTAGTTTACCTTCTTCTTTGGTATTCATTTTTGATTTGGGGAATGATCTCTTTGATTAATTGGTCATTAGGAAGCACTATAAAAGAATCTGAAACTGCAGCCTATATTCATAATTTCTTAAATACTGCTGCGGTAGTATATTTGATCCCTTGTTGGCTTAGACAATCCGCTATACAGATTGTATCTTCTAATATGCATTATTACGGAGATGTGAAGAGTTTATACCAACAGACCCAAGTGTTGGATTCTTGGTGGATATTACCTTTACATTTGTTCTGCTTTAATTTTGGAGCCACTCATGGTATACATCATTTTGTGGTAACACAGCCGTTCTATCTACGACAAGCAGTCGCACCTAAAGTAAAACCATTCTTAAAAAAATATGGAATTCGTTTTAACGACTTTGAAAGTATGACAAGGGCGAATCGTTACCAAAAAGAAGAAATGGATGGTATTGCGATTCCGGCCTAGTACTTTAAAGTCGGAAATGGCATGCAAAATTTAAAAGAATCTGAAAGACCCCAAGGTCAATTCATTCGATCCTTAGACCAAGCGGAGGCAAATTTCTGGTTATATGACCGTGCTTCCTCTATGAACTTCTGCGTAATGGCAGAAGGAGAGGGTTCTTTTTCAGAAGAAAGTTTACGTAAAGCTCTGGACCTTATCCAAAACAAACATGCGTTAGCTAAGGTTCAGATCTTAAAACAAGCCGGACAAGATTCTCATTTATACTTTGCAACGTCTGACAAAAAAATCCCGATCCAAAAAGATCTCTATTCTCCTGATTGGAAATCCAAATTAGCCAAGGAGACCATTCGACTTTTCGAATTAGGAGATGCTCCTTTAATCAGAACTATATTTTATACATCCGGAGATTCTAAATTTGCTATCGGAGTTATCTTCCATCATAGTATTGGAGATGGAAGATCAGGTTGCAGATTTCTTTTAGATGTATTCAGAGCAAGTACAGGGGAAGCGGATGAGATCGAAGAAGATTCAGAATATTCTTCTCTAATGGAATTATATCCTGCGGAAGAGTTGTACAAAGGAGGACCTAAACCTGAAAAACCTCTAACTATTCCGCAGTTCTCTCGCAAAAAAGAAGAACAAGATCCTGAGATCATTAGTTTTTATCTGGAAGAAGAAGATGTAAATTCTCTCTTAAAAACTTCTAAACAAAAAAAGATCTCCTTTCATGGGATCTTAGGTGCTTCACAAGTAACTGCCCTAGCGGATTTTTTTGAAAGAAGTCAAGAAGGAGTATTATATCTTTCCACACCTGCGGACTTAAGGCCTCATTTAAGCCATCCTGTGCCTGATTCGGCATTAGGACTTTATATTTCTCTATTCACCACTCCTGTAAATATCAGAGATCCTTTTGATATGAAAGCAAAAACGATCATGAATGATGTAAGGGGTCGTATCGGCAGAAGGGAGGGGAGGGCATTTTACGAACTTCTTCCGCCTTCGGAACAATTTTTGGAAAAAGAAGATGGGCTAAAACTTTTCCAATTGTTAATGAACCGAAATCCTCAGTCCAGCTTATTGAGTAATGTGGGAATCATTCCTGTTTTGGCATCTGATGAAATAAAAGTTAAAGAACTCTCTTTTACTGTCCATCCAGCTTTGACCCAAACTATTTTTACTACTGTAACCACTTATGAAAATAGAATGGCAATCAATATAAACTACGACAAGAATCGTTGGAAGGAAACGGATATTTCTCAGTTCGCATATTCTTTCCGAAAGAATATACTATCGAATTCTTGAAACTGTCGCGAAAGGATTTCTCGCTCCTTAAGGGTTGTTCAAAATGGAAGGATTCTTTTTCTGTTTATAAAAACTCTTCTGCCCAGGATCCAACCCCAGATCAAGAGCCCGCAACCTAAATAAGAAATCAGATTTGGGATCAGAAGAATTTTCACTTCTGCAAGGACGGGAACTTGCATAGTCAAACCTGCGAGCATTATAATAGTATGGATTTCTGCGACTCTTGATTTCTTATCATCTAGATATTTGCCCAAACCTCCTCCGCTGATGAATGCAAGAACTCCGAAGATTGCTCCGACTCTTCCGACATATGCCGCGACATATTCAAAATTTTGAATATCCGGAAATTGGAATAGAATTAGAAGCGGACGAGAAAAAAGAAAGCTTAAGGCAATTATCCCTATATACCGATGAAGCTTAAGTTTATTTTTAGGTGAAAGTTCCAAAATGGAAAAACTTAAGCGGGATCTCCGCTGCCTACTGGAATAGGTTCGTTTTCAGGAAGTAAACTTAAACCGTTAGCTTCCAGTTCAGGTTCAGGAGTTGTATCGATCTGGATCGGCTGTGATTTTTTGGAAAGTTTAAAATAATAATACAACGGAATAGAAGATAGAGTAAAGCCAAAACCCCAAAGAGCCTCTGCGCTTTTATTATAGAGCAACGTCGCAATAATTAGAATATTAGAAAGTATGTATAAATAAGTAGAATATGGATAACCAGGAATCTTGAATTCATTCTTTAGATGTCTTTTTTCGAAAATAACAGGAGTATATGCTGTGATGGTTGCAAGTAATAGAGTAGAGCAGGTAATCAGATACAAGAGCGATTCAATTTCCTTTACGAAACAGAAGAGACAAGCATACAAGAACTGAAAGATCAAAGATTTATAAGGGCTATGATATTTAGAATGTAATTTTGCCATGCTCGGAAAAAAGAATCCATCTCTTGCCATCGCAAAATAGATCCTAGAGCCACCTATAATATAAGCGGAAATTCCTCCCAGGAATACCCAGCAAATAAATGCAGTGATTAGAATGTTTACACCATTTCCAAATAAAAATCCGGAAGCGGTTACACCAATCTTCTCATCTCCCGCCAAAAACTGAATAGGAGCGGAGCTTAAATATAGAAAATTGATCAGAACATAAAGAAGGGTAACTAAAATACAGGAAACGATCACTGCTTTGTATATATTCTTTTCCGGATCTTTTACTTCTTCTGCAACATAGGTAATCATATTCCAGCCTAAATACGAAAAAGTGACTGGGATCGCGCCTGCAAGTAAAAGGTTCCATTCATTAAGGTCAGAAGGGAGAAGTGAAAAGGATTCAAAATTCTGAATATTATAGTTCCCTATAGTGAAACCCAAGGTCACAAAGGCAACCAGGCCCAAAATTTTGAATGTAGTGAAGAAATTCTGGATACGAGACGCTAATCCTATCCCAAAAAAGTTCACAACTGTAAAAAATAAGATAGTAGAAATCCCTATGATCTGAGCTACACCCAATGAAAATGTGATCCCTAAAAACTTGGACTCTAAAAAGTAAATGTCCCAACTTGGGTTGAACAAAGTTAAAAATGATTTAGAGAATGCAATCGCGGAAAGAGAAATGGATGCAGAAAAATTTACAGATAAAGAAAGCCAGCCACTGGAAAACGCAATGATAGGAGAGTAAGCCTCCTTTAGATAAACGTAATCTCCCCCTGCATAGGGAAAGATACTTGCCGATTTCGCATAACTCATTGCACCAGCAATCGCCAAGAACCCACCTAAGATCCAACAAAGAAGCGCCCAATTTGGATTTGCAGTCTGGGTCAGTATATAACCCGTAGTGATAAAAACCCCCGGTCCCACCATAGAGCTGAACATAAGAGAAATAGAATCGTAAAGATTAAGAGAGCGGCGAAGTTTCATTTAGAGTTTTGGTCAAAATAGCCCCTTTACTTTCGCTCACAAGACATTTTCATAACCATTTAAATCACTCATTGTAGGAGCTCCTACATGACTTGTTGTAACTACTATAAATGAATTGGGCGGCTCCTCACTTCGTGAGGACCGGGCTACTTCGGGTTCGCGCATTCGCGCTCATCCGGCAAAGCCGGACTAAAGCCCTTCGTATCCCTGCCGCAGCGACCCATAGGAAGCGAGGCAACGACCGCGAAAGCGAGTCGGTGGCCATAAGGCCAAACGAGAGAAACGTTATAATCAAAACCATTAAGTCTAAATCGAAGTGATAGCTAAAACCAACACGCTGCATCCTGCCGCAGCGACCCATAGGAAGCTGGTGTGTCCGAACGGTGCAATTTGTTGATTAAAAATTTAGCTTCGCTTTGCTCAGCTACCCTTCGGGAATCTCACTCCCTATGGGTCGTTCGATTGGCAACGACCTTGCGAGCGATCCGTAGAGAGCGAGCAAGCTCGAGATAGCCGGGAGGCGTAATCGAGAGCATGCCAAGTTTATTCGAAGGCGAGTCGGTGACTGAAGCGTAGCGAAGTCAAATTTGTAATGGACAGGTTGCATAAAAACGGACAAAGCACCGCAGCGACCCATAGGGAGCAAAAAACCCGGAGGGTGGTTGAATGAAATGAAGCCAAATTTCCAATCAAACAAACTCAGTATAAATCTTCCATCGAAAGCTTAACTAAAAGCAACACACTGTATATTGCCGCAGCGATGTTTTGTATGTAAATTTTGTTGGAGTTCCTACAAGGTTCGGAAGATCGCCCCCACCCTGAGCTTTGGGTGGGGGGAGTGGCTCGTGGGAGAATTCGTCTGCCATCTGCTTTATCACATTCTGTCGCTTTCGCAATCAGTATCTGACTTTTATGCGGAATTATGATTACCGGCCTTCTGCGACACTGTCGCTCAATCTTCTCTCATAAGATATATTAAAATATCATAATAAACTAAATCTATGTCCCGAAGCCTTTCGAGGTATCGAAATCTCCTTAAATTCATGTCCTACTTATGTCGCATTAGAATTGGTGATTTGCAAAATTAAAGAAAATAGATTTGTAAAATTTCTTTAAAAACAGTTTGACTGGCCGGGTCGATTCCGTATTTTGGTCTTCTGGCCGTTTTTCGGTCGGTAACCGAAATTTTCGGATAGAACGGCATTCGCCCTTCGAACCGCAAGTTTAGGGAAGAAACAAAGTTCTTTTACAACGAATATAACTGCGAATGAGAAATTAAATTTTTTTATTAGCTGAGATTGTTCCATGA